>DXZS01000001.1 GCA_019419505.1 Collinsella sp.
TGGGAGGCCAGGGCGCCGCTGACCGGTGGACGGCACCGAGCCGTACGCTTGAACTTGGAAGGGGGAGGCCTCGCGGCCTCCCCCTTTTTTGCGTTTACCGGGCATAAATGACTCATTTACGCCAGACGATTTAATTCTTTTTGGTATTGAGCTTTTATTTAAAGACAATAAAACGAATAACAAGGGCAACTGCTATGGATGCAATGATCAAAAGCAGGATTGTCAGTCGATGCTGCTTGCGTCGTTTACTTGACGAAACGAAGATTGATTTTCCCTGTTTTGGCGTTTCGAGATAGCGAGCCGAATGCGTCAAGGTTTGCTTTGGTCGAGGACCTCTTTGTTGATGAGCGGCGGATGCTTTCATCGGCTCATCACTAGCTGCGCTGTTTTTAGATAATGGTGCGTCTTTCAGATATACAGGGTCTCCCGAGGCGACGCCCATATGTTTGCGTCCCGTTTGGGCATCCTCGAGCGTTTGATATCGATTTCTCGTCACATACTCGGGCTCCGGATCATTAATGGGCTCTTGCGAGATGTGGGGGCGATGGAACCGTGGCGGCTGCGTGGAAGTATCTTCCCCCTGCGTCGGCATAAACATATTGTTCTGGTTTTGGTCGTCCATGATGCCCTTTAGCTCGTTACCAACAACGTGTACGCGCTCATTGTAAGCCCCTTGTTATTTGTAGCTGGGGACATACTCGGTATTTAAGCTCTGGTTCAAAGAACCTTAACCTTCCTAAAACCTGAGTCATACGCACTTAGATATGCTTATAGTACTGGACTCAAAAAACTTTATAGTCGATGTATATATGAGCACTGGGTGGGCATATATAAGAGCGTCAAAAGAAGTCCCAGTCACCTGGAGGATGACTCGGCAGTCCTATAAAGGAGTGGTAAACATGGCAAGCATGGTTCCTTATCGTTCGGTTTTTGGCGTTCGTCCCTCTGCAAGCTCGCTGTTCGATCTGTTTGATGATATGAGCGACCTAGCGAACAGCTCGATTGCCTCTAAGGCGTTCCCCGTTGACGTTGAGGATAAGGGCGATGGCTATGAGGTCAAGGCTTATCTGACCGGCGTCGCCAAGGACGATATCGATGTCGAGCTTAACGAGGGCCGTCTGTCCATTAGCGTGAATGTCGAGGAAGACGAGGAGAACGAGGGCAAGAACTTCCTGCAGAAGGAGTTCAGCTCGTACAGCGCGACGCGTGGCGTGTATCTTAAGGACGCTTCGAGCGAGGGCCTCTCGGCTAAGTACGCTGACGGCATCCTGACCGTTACGGTTCCCAAGATCGTCGAGAAGAAGAACGTTACGAAGATCTCCATCGAATAACTTCGTTGGTGTTCTTCGCTATTAAAGGACAACAAAAGGGGCTGGGAAGCGATTCCCGGCCCCTTTTGCTGTTTAGGACAGTCTATTGAATGGTTGCTGGCCGATACTGGCTTGCGGGGCGTATCGAGAGTTTTCGCGATCCTTGGAGAAGGGTGGCGGAGCTGCCGAGCTCGTCATCCAGGGTTGCGGCTAGAGCTTTGGCATAGCTTTTGACGGTAAGGCTCGGACGATTGTTGTCTTGGCTGATATGCATGGCAATGAGCTGTTCGGTGCGATCGGTAACAAGTTCGCGCGCGGCTTCGGCGGCTTGGCCGTTGGAGAGGTGTCCCCTTGCAGACAGGATGCGCTCCTGAAGAAAGCGGGGATATTCTCCCTCGCGCAGCATGGTCACATCGTGGTTGCTTTCGAGCGCGAGGACTCGACAATCTTTGAGGGTGTTCATGGCTTGGCTCGATAGCTCTCCGGTGTCGGTAGCAAAGCCGATGGAATCATCGAGGGCGTCGAATCGAAAGCCGATTGGATTTATGACATCGTGTGATGTTGAGTAGGTTTGCACGTGGATGCCGGCAATGGATAGGGTGTCACCGGGGTCGAATTCCTCGACAGGCAGATGCGAAAGATTTTCTTTGCTCGAAAGTGTGCCCCTGCTGGCAAAGAGGTGACCGTGCCAGTGCTTGCACCAGACATCGAGACCCTTGATGTGATCGCTATGCTCATGAGTAATGAGAAGAGCCGAGACGTTGTCTGCCGAGAGTCCCAGTTCTGCCATGCGCTTTAATGTCTCGCGGCGAGAAAGACCGTCGTCAATCATGATGAGCCCCCGGGGGCCTTCGATGAGCGCGCAGTTGCCTTTTGAGCCGCTGCCAAGGATATGAAGGTGCAGACGAGACATAAGATTCCAAAGGATACAATGGGTGCGGACGAATAGAGGAGGAAGCAAATGCCTACGGTATCACAGCATTACGGACACCATGCCGTGCCCGGGGCAGTCGATGAGACCCGAACGAGGCAGCAGGCTGCTCCTGTCGTGCTCATGGTATCAGGCGGCGCGGACTCGACGGCACTGCTTCTTATGGCGTGCACATCAAAGCTGGATATCCAAGACGGGCGCGGTGTTGCCCCCATTGCTCGCGAGCGCCTGCATGTGCTGCATGTAAACCATCATCTGCGCGGCAAGGCGTCCGATGGCGACGAGGCCTTTGTGCGTGAGCTCTGCGCGAAATATGGTTTACCGCTGTGCGTGGAGCACGCTTATTTTGATGGGGAGTCGGGCAATATTGAGGCCGCGGCCCGCGAAGTGCGCTATGCCGCGGCGCGGAGGTATGTTCGCGAGCTCTGCGCCCAGACGGGGGCACCGCGAACGGCGGCTCGTATCTGCACCGCGCACACGTCTTCGGATCGCGCGGAAACGTTTTTGATGAACGCGATTAAGGGTTCGGGGCCCGCTGGCCTATCGAGCATTCCTCGCCGGAGGAATATCGTGGTACGTCCCTTGCTCGACCTAACTCATGGCGAGCTCGTGGGCTATCTACAGGTACATGGTCAGCCGTGGCGTGAAGACGAGAGCAATGAGGATATCTCGTATCTGCGAAACTACGTGCGCCATCGAGTAATGCCAGTGGTGGCGCAGCGCAACGCGAGCGTCTGCAAGACGATTGGCGCCGCCTGCGAGATCTTAGGCGATGAGGACGCGTTTTTGTCTCAGCTTTCGGCACAGGCGTTTCGAAGCTGTTTGCGCAAAGAGGCAGCGGGCGCACTGGTGCTCGATGCCAGGCGCCTGGCTGCGGCTGAGGTGGTAATCGCGCGGCGCATCGTGCGACTGGCGATTAAGCGCATCGATCCGGACGCTCGTCCCGAGATGCGACATGTGGAGCGAGTCCTTTCCTGCGTTGCCGAGGGCACCGGCTCGGTCACGCTTCCGGCGGGGATTGACGCACGCATTGAGTTTGGCATGCTGGCGTTTAAGGCGCCGGCGGCTCGCGAGGGCCTGGTCGCGGACTGGGTTACCGTACCCGGTCGTTTGCCGTTGGGCGGGGGACGTATGCTGGTCACAGAACCGATGGCTGTTGAGCCGGGATGCGATATCGTGCGCCGCGCCCGTGAGCTTGCGGCTGCCGGGGAAGTGACAGCTTTGGTAGACGCGGCTGCCCTGGGTTTTGCCGACAGCGATAGTGAGCGGATCCTGGCGGGCTCGCGTGGCGAGATCCCTGCCGAGGCGCGATTGGCGCGCCTGTGGGTGGACGGTCCCGCGCCGGGAGACGTGATGTGCCCGTTAGGGATGAGTGGCCGAAGCAAGAAAGTATCCGATTTGCTAGGCGAGGCTCGCATTCCCGTTTCCGAGCGCGCCGGCGTGCCCATGGTGAGGACGGCGCCGGGGGGTGCCGTGGTGTGGGTCGCCGGAGTTCGCGCGGACGAGCGTTTTAAGTGCACGGCCGCAACGCGCGTGGCATATCTGCTCCGCGTGGTCGATGCGGAATAGCGTCCCACGCCTGCTATTCTGTGCGACGTTGACGGTATTCCCGCGCTGATGGCGCACGGGCTGGTAAATTTACCCCGTGCGCTGCTAGAATGTGTAGTTCGCGTCCATACGGCGGTGTGTGGGCGATAAGCACAAGAAAGGGTTGTCATGGCTTCTCAACATCCGGATATCGAGAAGGTTCTGTTCACGCAGGAGGATATCGACGGTATCGTCTCTCGCCTGGGCGAGGAGATTACGCGCGACTACGCGGGTAAGGATCTGGTGCTGATTGCGGTCCTGCGCGGCGCCGTGGTCTTTATGGGCGACCTGATGCGTAAGATCGAGCTGCCGACCAACATCGATTTCATGGCTGTTTCGAGCTACGGCGACGGTGTGAAGTCCTCGGGCATCGTGCGTATCATTAAAGACCTGGATATCGACATCCGCGGTCGCGACGTGCTGATCGTCGAGGACATTCTGGACTCGGGCCTGACCCTCAAGTATCTGATGAAGAACCTCGAGAGCCGCAAGCCCGCTTCTCTGGAGGTCGCCGCCTTCCTGTGGAAGGACGTTGAGGACCGCGTCTCGGCCATCACGCCCAAGTATGTTGGAACCCATTGCCCCGATGCCTTTGTGGTGGGCTACGGCCTCGACTATGCCGAGCGCTATCGCAACCTTCCGTATCTGGGCATTTTGAAACCGGAGGTTTATTCGTAAGATGCCCGACGACCGTAACGACAACAATTCCCAGACTCCCCGGGACCCAAAGATCCCGGGGATGCCCGGAGGCAAGAAGCCCACGCGTACGGGCTGGCTGTATTTTCTTTTGGCTTGCGCGCTTCTGGGCTATGCCTTCTTTAATATGGGTTCCGGCTTTGCCAACTCCAGCAATACCGTTAAGCTCGCGACGAGCGAGATGGTCAGCGCCATCAAGCAGGATCGCGTCGAAGATCTGACCTATACGGTTCAAGACGGAAGCGTGACGGGTCATTACTGGAAGACGAAAAAGGACAAGGGCGATACGAGCGAGCTCAAGAGCTTTTCCTCGACCTATGTCGGCTCCGATTCGCTTGCCGAGCTCATGGCGGAGCATCCCGACACCAAGTATATCGTCAACACCAATGACCCCGATTTTTGGGGCGACTTGGCGATGAGCGTGCTGCCGACGATTGCCCTGATCGCCATTATGTTCTACTTTATGCGACAGATGATGGGCGCCAATAATAGGAACATGCAGTTTGGCAAGACCAACGCCAAGACCAACGAGGCTACGCGTCCCAAGGTCAAGTTCGAGGACGTTGCCGGCGTGGACGAGGCAGTCGAGGAGCTCGAGGAGATCCGTGACTTTTTGAGCGATCCGGATCGCTATCGCAAGCTGGGCGCCAAGATCCCGCGTGGCGTGTTGCTGGTTGGCCCTCCGGGCACCGGTAAAACGCTGCTGGCCAAGGCCGTTGCCGGCGAGGCGGGCGTGCCGTTCTTTAGCATCTCGGGCTCTGACTTTGTGGAGATGTTCGTGGGCGTCGGCGCCAGCCGTGTGCGTGACCTCTTTAAGGAGGCCAAGTCCCAGGCCCCGTCGATCATCTTCATCGATGAGATCGATGCCGTGGGACGTCAGCGCGGAGCCGGCTTGGGCGGCGGCCACGACGAGCGCGAGCAGACGCTCAACCAGCTGCTGGTCGAGATGGACGGTTTTGAGGAGAGCGAGTCGGTCATCCTGATCGCCGCCACCAACCGCCCCGACATTCTGGATCCGGCGCTGCTGCGTCCCGGCCGTTTTGACCGTCAGGTTACGGTCGACCGTCCGGACGTGAAGGGCCGCGAGCAGATTTTGCGCGTGCATGCCGAGAACAAGCCGATGGACGAGGACGTTAAGTTTGAGAAGCTCGCCCAGATGACTGTTGGCTTTACTGGTGCCGATTTAGCGAACCTGCTCAACGAGTCTGCGCTGCTGGCCGCTCGCCGTCATCGTTCCGTGATCTCGATGGACGAGGTCGAGGAATCGATGGAGCGCGTGATTGCCGGACCGCAGCGCAAGGGTCGCGTGATGACCGAGGCCGAGCGCACCACGATTGCCTACCACGAGAGCGGTCACGCCCTGGTGGGCCACATCCTGGAGCACTCCGATCCGGTCCACAAGATCTCGATCGTCAGCCGCGGCCAGGCGCTGGGCTACACACTGCAGCTTCCGCAGGAGGACCACTTCCTCAAGACCAAGAACGAGATGCTCGACGAGCTCGCCGTGTTCTTGGGCGGTCGCGTTGCCGAGGAGCTCATGTGCGATGATATTACGTCGGGCGCGAGCAACGATCTGGAGCGCGCAACCAAGATGGCGCGCGAGATGGTCACGCGCCTGGGCATGAGCGAGGAGCTGGGCACGCAAGTGTTTGGCGAGGCGCAACATCAGGTGTTCCTTGGTCGCGATTACGCTGATCACCAGGATTACTCCGAGGAGACGGCGCGCCGCATCGATATCGAGGTTCAGCGCATTATGCGTGAGGCCCATCGTCGTGCGGTCGAGATCCTGGACGCCCGTCGCGATCAGCTCGATCTGATGGCGAAGGTGCTGCTTGAGCGCGAGACCGTCGAGGGCGACGCCGTGAACGCCCTGCTCGACAACGAGTGGAATGCCTACCTTGAGCGCGAGGGCGATATCCTGGCGGCCAAGGAGGAGCGCAATGCCAAGGCGGCCGGCATGCCGACCAAGAAGCGCGCGCCTCGCATGAGCGAGGAGGAGCTGGCGGCTGATGCCGCGGCCTTTGCGCAGGCGGCCATGCAGGAGGATGCCGAAGCCGCATCCGATGATGCTGACGATGACCATGCCGTCGTCGATGCCGACACCGACACCGACAAATAGTTCTTGTAACAAAAGCCTCCGCGGGGAAACCTGTGGAGGCTTTTCCTTTTGAGCGATATGGGGCCGTCTGTTGATTGGGGACAGACTTAAATGAGCGTTTTCACGCATTTAAGTCTGTCCCCAATCAACATTGCTGCGGCACTTTGCTCGGCTAAAGCGTACAATAGCGCCTATGCGAAAGGGGAACAGATGATCAACGAAACTATGTATGCTCGCGGTGCGGAAAGCTCCATCATCCGTGAGATTTTTAGCTATGGCCTTGAGCGCAAGGCGCAGATCGGTGCGGAAAACGTATTTGATTTTTCGCTGGGCAATCCGAGCGTTCCGGCACCCGCTGCTGTGGCGGAGTCCATTAAGAAGGCCCTGGAGCTGCCGAGTGACCAGTTGCACGGCTACACCCCCGCTCCGGGCCTGCCGCAATGTCGAGCAGCCGTCGCCGAATCGCTCAACCGCCGCTTTGGAACGAACTATGAGGGTAAGGACGTCTTTATGACGGTGGGTGCCGCGGCTTCGCTCACCTGCACGCTCAACGCCGTTACGAACCCGGGCGACGAGGTTATTGTTATCGCCCCGTACTTTCCGGAGTATCGCGTTTGGATTGAGAAGGCCGGCTGTACGTGTGTTGAGGCGCTCGCCGATGAAGATACGTTCCAGCTGAGCGTGGACAACGTGCTCAAGGCGATTACCGATAAGACGACTGCCGTCATCATCGACTCGCCGAATAACCCGACCGGCGCCGTGTATACGCGCGACACGCTGACGCGACTGGCCAATGTTCTGCGCGAGGCCAACGCTCAGCGCGATCCCGAGAATCCGATTATGCTCATCTCGGATGAGCCGTACCGCGAGATCGTGTACGGTGCCGAGGTGCCTTGGGTGCCCTCGATCTACGAGCACACCATCGTGTGCTACTCGTATTCCAAGTCGCTGTCGCTGCCGGGTGAGCGCGTGGGGTGGATCTTGGTTCCCAACACCAATCCGCAGGCTGCCCGTCTGATGCCGGCTGTTGCGGGCGCTGCCCGTACGCTGGGTTTTGTATGCGCACCGGCACTCTTCCAGCGCGTAATCATCGATTGCATCGATGAGCCGAGCGATGTCGAGGCCTATGCGCGCAACCGCACCGCGCTTACCGACGCACTAGCGGAGTATGGCTACACCTATGTTGAGCCGGATGGCGCGTTCTACCTATGGGTGAAAGCGTTGGAGCCCGATGCGAATGCGTTCTGTGAGCGCGCAAAGAAGTATGAGTTGCTTGCGGTTCCCTCGGACAGCTTTGGTATGCCGGGTTGGTTCCGCCTGGGCTATTGCGTGAGCTACGAAACGATTGTCAATTCGCTACCCGCTTGGAAACAGTTGGCGGACGAGTATCGTTAAAAGTAAAGCGCTCTGCCTACAATGTTTTACGTGAAACGGGGTTTGGTGTTAAGCCGGACCCCGTTGTCATGGACGTTGTGTCTTTGGGATGGAGTGGTTTTACGACTATCGAAGGCTATGCGTACAATGAATATAAGCGACGGCCGTGCCAGATAAGGAGACCTGATGCCCTACCTGCTTTCTTGTGACATTCATACCCATACGATGTTCTCTGCGCATGCATATTCGACCATTGAGGAGAATGTGTACTGGGCGGCAGAGCGTGGTCTGCAGGTGCTCGGATCTGCCGACCATTTGAGCTCTATGGTTACGGCTTGCCCCAATGACCTGCGCAGTTACCAGTTCTTTATCAACCAGGATATCTGGCCGCGCATTTGGAGCGGCGTGCTGGTGCTGCGTGGTGCCGAGGCCGATATCGTTTCGCTGGACGGAAGCCTGTTTGGCGAGGACACTCTTGTCACGCTCGATATTGCCGGCGATTCGTACAGCCGTCAGCATTCGCTGTTCGATTTGGTTACGCGTAATTTGGATTATTTGGTTGCAAGCGTGCATAATCCGCAGATTGCCGAGGGCGCGACGCTGGCCCAGACGACCGAGATGTATATCAATGCCCTGGAGCACCCCAAGGTGTTCATGCTGGGTCACACGGGGCGTTCGGGCGTGCCGTTCGATATCGACGAGGTGCTGTTGGCAGCTAAGGCCAAGCACAAGATTATTGAGATCAACAACCATAGTCTTGAACACGGTGTCGACACTGAGCATTGGGCCGTATGCCGCAAGATCGCCGAGCGCTGCGCCGAGCTGGGCGTGGGCATTGGCGTTTCGACCGATGCGCACATTGGCATGGCAATTGGTAAGCTCGATTACGCTCGCAAGATGCTCGACGAGATTCACTTCCCGTTGGATCTGATCGTGACGCGCGATCGCGAGACGCTGCTGCGCGAGATGGCGGCAGCCGGCGTGTGCGACCTGTGCAAGGGGATGTAGCGGAATTTATAAACCAAGCGAAGGGGGCGGCCCAGGCGGGTCGCCCCCTTTCTTGTCCCAAAAATCTACTGAGGTTGGTTAGCGGCGTTCGAGGACCGCTACGGTTTCGGTGTGGTCGGTATGGGGGAACATGTCGACGGGCGTGATCTTGAGCAGGCGATAGCCTCCGCCGAGGAGCTGGTGCAGGTCGCGCTCTTGGGTCACGGGGTTGCAGCTGATATAGGTGATGCGGCGTGGCTTAAGCGCGCAGGCGGCTTCGAGGAACTCGGGGGTGGAGCCAGCACGCGGCGGATCGATGGAAAGGACGTCGACGCGCTCGTTGTTGTCGGCGGCATCCAGGATGTAGTCGGTGGCATCGTCGGCCATAAACCAGGCGCTGCGGGTAAGACCGCTGAGCTCGGCATTGCGGCGCGCGTCGGCAATGCCCGCCGGGTTGCGCTCTACGCCGAGCAGCATGATGCCGATACCCTTGTTCTGGGCTTCTTTAGCTGCGCAAAGACCGATGGTGCCGCTGCCGCAGTAAGCATCCATAAGCACATCGCCCTGGTGCAGATCCATGCCGTCGATAGCGAGCTGATAGAGCAGCTCGGTCTGCTGCGGGTTGGTCTGGTAGAACGCGGTGGGGGAGATATCGAACTCGCAGCCGAGCAGCTGGTCGCGCATGCACTCGGCGCCATATACAATGCGGGTTTCCTCGCCGAGGATGGCGTTGCCGGTGCGTCCGTTGATGTTTTGGGCGACGGTGACGATGCGCGGATCGAGTGCGGCGACGGCCTCAAAGAAATCCTGTGCATGCGGCAGGTCGCGCTGGGCGGTCACGAGGGTGACCATGATTTGGTCGGTGCGCCAGCCGCAGCGAACGACGGCATAGCGAAGCAGGCCCAGATGCTTGTCCTCGTTAAAGGCGGGAATGCGCAGGCGCTCAGCCTCACGCGCGATGCCGTTGAGAATCTGACGGGCACCCGGCGCCTCGACGGGACATTCGGGAACAGCAACGATTCTGTGCGTGCCACGTTCAAAAAAGCCGCAGCGGACAGCGCCCTCTTTACCGGGGGCAAAGGGAGTGGCGGCCTTATGGCGAAACCCGCGCGGCGCAGGATATTTACCCGGGTCGCCCAGGGTGACGCCCATACCGCGAATGGGGTCGACGCTAATACCCTCGCGCTCGCATAGAGCAGCAAAAAGCTCCTCCATAACAGCCTGCTTAGCTGCCAACTGCTTTTTATAAGGACGATTGAGCGCCGTGCACCCACCGCAAGCTTTCATAATGGAACAAGGCAACTTGGGATCAACGGCCTTATGAGCGGACCGGGACGACTCTTTATGCGAATGCTTGGAACGAGCTTGAGGTGCCTTATCCTCGCCCCGACGAAAGCTGGGGCGCTTGGCCTTAGCCTTGCCCTTGGCCGACTTACCTTTCGCGTCCTGAGACGACTTGGATTTCTTGGAAGATTTTTTCTCCTCCGGCCCCTCAGCCGCCTCGATCAAAGCACGACGAGCCTTACGCTCCGCACGAGATTCTGCCATCAATAACTCCACTAATTCATGAATTAAAGCTGCAAGTATTGTAGCGTGCCAGGCCAGCAGACGATATACAAGCGGTTTAATCGTGTCAGTGATAAGCCCAACGACGGTTGCCCGCCGCGTGAGGGGTGTGGGGGTTAAGTTTATCGCGAGTTCCGCACGAACAGGAGGCCACTTAATGTGGCCTCCGTCGTGAGCAGGACTGTAGAGCAGGAAACTTAACCCCCACACCCCTCACGCGGCGGGCAAACTCGCCTTGTGCTCTATCACGCTAAAGTGTATGATTCTGAACGTTACATAACCCACTTTACTTAACTAAAGTGCCACCAAGGGGGAATACCATGAATACCGATATGTCTCGTCGTCAGTTTGTTGGTCTAGCCGGCTCGTTTGCCACGGTGCTCGGCCTTGGTCTTGTCGGCTGCGGCGGTGGTGCCGGTAAGGGCTCTGCTGCTGGATCTACCGCAGCCAAGGATGTGAAGGGCGCTGCGGAGTCCAAGAAGCTCGTGGTGGGCTTTGACAAGTCCTACCCTCCGTACGGCTTTGTGGGCGACGACGGCGAGTACACCGGCTTTGATCTCGATCTGGCCAAGGCTGTTGCCGATAAGCAGGGCTGGGAGGTCAAATACGAGGCTATCGACTGGGACGCCAAGGATACGCTGCTCAACTCGGGCGCCATCAACTGCATCTGGAACGGCTTTACCATGGAGGGCCGCGAGGACGACTACACGTTCTCCGAGCCTTATATGCTTAACGAGCAGGTGCTCGTGGTCAAGAAGGACGCGGGTATCAAGAGCTGGGACGATCTTGCCGGCAAGACCGTGATTACCCAGACCGATTCCGCCGCTCAGGATGTGCTCGAGGGCGACCAGAAGGATCTGGCGGCGACGTTTGCCACGCTCGACACCATCGGCGAGTACAACACGGCCTTTATGCAGCTCGAGAGCGGCGCGGTCGATGCCGTGGCTTGCGACCTTTCGATTGCCCAGTATCAGCTTGCCGCCAAGCCCGATGCTTATACGCAGCTTGATGAGCCGCTGTCCAGCGAGCACTACGCCGTCGGCTTTAAGAAGGGCGACACCAAGTCGGCCGATGCCGTGACCGAGTCGCTCAAGGCACTCTATGAGGACGGCACGGTCAAGGACCTGTGCGACAAGTATTCAAGCTACGGTCTATCCTTCGACAACTGGGTTTTGAAATAGCCACAGCACCCAACCTTGCGGCTCCAACCCTCCTCGCGTACCAAAGTACGCTTCGTCGGGCTTGTCGCTCGCAATCTTGGGCACTGTGCCTATTTCAATTAACACCTGCTGTTCCGTTACTGTGAAAGAGAGCTTGGGGTGTCTATTCAGGTCATGATGCAGATGCTTGGCCAGGGATTCTTGGTCAGCTTGCAGCTGTTTGTGTTGACGCTGCTCGGGTCGATTCCGCTGGGAATCCCCGTGGCGTTTATGCGCATGAGCAAAATTGCGCCGCTCCGCTGGATTGCGCGCATCTACATTTCGGTGATGCGCGGCACGCCGCTCATGCTGCAGATGTTTGCCATCTACTTTGCCCCGTACTACGTGTTCGGCATCTCGCTCACGCCCGATTCCAAGTGGACGGCGTGCGTTGTGGCGTTCATCATCAACTACGCCGGCTACTTTGCCGAGATCTATCGCTCGGGCCTGCAGTCCATTCCGCGCGGTCAATACGAGGCCGCCGAGGTGCTGGGTTACTCTCGTCTGCAGACGTTTTTGTACATCGTGATGCCGCAGGTCGCCAAACGCATTTTGCCGGCGATGGGCAACGAGATCATCACGCTGGTCAAGGACACGTCGCTGGCGTTTGCCATCGGCGTGGGGGAGATGTTCTCGACGGCCAAGGCGCTGGTCGCCTCGCAGGTGAGCATGGTGCCGTTTGCGATTGCGGCGCTGATCTACTGGGTCTTTAACTTCGTCGTCGAGATGCTGCTTGGCGCCGCCGAAAAGAAGCTGGACTATTATCATGACTAACTCAGTGATGAAAATCGAAAGCGCGCGTAAGGCGTTTGGCGGCAATGAGGTACTCAAGGATATCTCGCTCGAGGTCAAGCGCGGCGAGGTCGTGGCGATTATCGGGCCTTCGGGCGGCGGTAAGTCCACGCTTCTGCGCTGCGCCACACTGCTCGAGACGCTCGACGGTGGCTCGCTTTCGTTTGGCGACCTTGCCGTTGCGATGGACGCGGGGTCGGGTGCGGTATATGCGAAAGGCGACGTGCCCAAGCAGGCGCGCTCGCGATTTGGCCTGGTGTTTCAGAACTACAATCTGTTTCCGCACTATACGGTGATGAAAAACATCACCGATGCTCCGATTCGCGTGCTCAAGCGCCCGCGCGAGCAGGCCGAAGCACGCGCGTGTGAGCTGATCGCGCAGATGGGGCTTACGGGCAACGAGAACAAGGTGCCATGTGAGCTTTCGGGCGGTCAGCAACAGCGTGTGAGTATCGCCCGCGCCTTGGCGCTCGACCCGGAGATCTTGTTCTTTGACGAGCCGACCTCGGCGCTCGATCCCGAGCTAACGGCTGAGGTGCTGCGTGTCATTAAAGACCTTGCCGCACAGAATATGACGATGGTGATCGTGACCCATGCGATGCAGTTCGCGCGCGACGTTGCCGATCGCGTGGTCTTTATGGACGGCGGTCGCATTGTCGAGGAGGGCCCGGCCGAGCAGGTTATCGATCATCCGCGTGAGCAACGTACCCGTGAGTTCTTGAGCCGTATCGAGGGCTAGGCTCAGCTATGTATTGAGAAAAAGCCGCCGCAGGTCTTATGGTCTGTGGCGGCTTCTATTTGTATCGACGGGGTTTAATAATCGCCTGGCGTGCTCGTCCTGTCCTCTCGCCGCCTGTATTCACACGTGCGCCGAAAGGTGTGCATGGACAGTCACCCGTGAGGGTAGGGTGGTGGCATAGGACATTTGGAGGGTGAGTCGGCTCGGCTGCCGACCATGCTGCTCCCAGGACGGCACCGACCGCGAACTCTCCCCGTTGGCGTCGCGCATTGCGCGCGGCCCTGCAAGGAGGTCATCATGGGTGCTCCCAAGACCGGTAACGTAAGGAACGTGGTGCTCGTAGGCCAAGGCGGGGTGGGCAAGACTTCACTCGCCGAGGCCATGCTCCACCTTTCCGGCAAGACCGCCCGCCTGGGCGGCCACGACGGCACCAAGCCCACGCTCGACTATGACCCCGAAGAGGTCAAGCGTGCATTTTCCATCTCGACGACCATTGCGCCGATCGACTGGAAGGGCGCGCGCATCAACGTGCTCGATGCCCCGTGCTATCCCGATTTTATCGGCGACGCCTATGCCGCGATGAGCGTCTGCGAGACGGCTCTGTTTGTTGTCGACGCCGAGGCCGGCCCGCAGCCTACGACGGTTAAGCTCTGGTATGCCGCCGAGGACCTGCGTCTGGCGCGTGCGGTGTTTGTAAACCGCCTGTCGCGTCCCGAGGCCAGCTTTGCGTCCACCATGGAACTGCTGCAGGAGCGCTTTGGTACACGCTTGGGCGCCGTGACCCTGGGCTGGGGCGAGGGCGAGGACTTTGACGGCATCATCGACCTGGTGCGCATGAAGGCGCGCCACTGCAATGGCACCGAAGCCGTTGAGTCGGAGATTCCCGAGGAGTATCGTGCCCAGGCCGAGGAAGCCCATGACCATCTGTGCGAGTTGGTGGCCGAGGCCGACGACGAGCTGATGATGAAGTACCTGGAAGGCGAGGAGACGCTGACGCAGGAGGAGCTTGAAGGCCTGCTGTCGAAGGCGATCGCCGAGCGCATCTTTGTGCCGGTCTTTGCGGGCGATTGCATTAAGGAGCAGGGCGTCAACTCGCTGATGGACGACATTGCCACGTACTTCCCGGCGCCGACCGACTACGGTGAGATGCCGCTTATCGACGGCGATTCGCTCAAGATCTCGAGTGACGACGACCGCCCGGTGGCGTTTGTGTTTAAGACCCTGGCCGATCCGCAGCAGGGTCGCATCAGCTTTATCAAGGTGCTGACGGGTACGCTTGAGCCGGGTCTTGAGCTGATCAACGCGCGTACCCGCAAGAGCGATCGTCTGGCCCACCTGTATGTGATGTGCGGCCGCGACATGACCGAGGTCGGTCACGCCTATGCCGGCGACATCATCGTGGCGCCCAAGCTGGCGGCCGAGACGGGCGATACGCTCTCCATTACCGGTAAGGTCGAGGCTGCGGCGTTTAAGTTCCCCAACTCGCAGTACCGCATTGCCATCGAGGCCGAGAACCGTGGCGACGAAGAGAAGCTCTATACGTTTATCGAGAAGGCGTGCAAGGCTGATCCGACCATGAGCATCGATCGTGACGAGGAGACGGGCCAGACTATCATCTCCGCCGTTGGTGAGGCGCAGGTTTCGGTGCTGCTCAACCGTTTGGAGGATCGCACCAAGGTCGTGGCCAAGAGCGTGCCGATCCGCATTCCGTATCGCGAGACCATCCGCCGCACGGCGAGCGCCCAGGGTCGCCACAAGAAGCAGACCGGTGGCGCCGGTCAGTACGGCGACTGCTGGCTGCGCGTGGAGCCGCTTATTGGGCCCGACGGCACGAGCGACGGCTACGAGTTTGTGGATGAGGTCGTGGGCGGCCGCATTCCGCGCTCGCTGATCCCCGCCGTGGACAAGGGTGTCCAGGAGACCATGAAGGACGGCATCATTGCCGGCTACCCGCTCACGGGCATTCGCGTGGCTGTGTACGACGGCTCGTATCACAGCGTCGACTCCAACGAGATGGCGTTCCGCGCGGCGGCTCGCATCGGCCTGCGCAAGGCATGCGCCGATGCCGACCCGGTGGTGCTGGAGCCCATCGAGGAAATCACGGTGACTATTCCCGAGAGCTACGCCGGCGCCGTGATGGGTGACATCTCGGCATCGCGCGGTCGCGTGACGGGCATGGAGACCGATGAACGCGGCGACACCGTGGTCATCGCCCAGGCACCTCTCGCCGAGCTGACGGATTACTCGACGCGCCTGCGCTCTATCACGCGCGGCACGGGTGACTTTACCATGAAGCCCGCCGGCTACGAGCAGGTGCCTTATGACGTTCAGGCCAAGCTGGTCGAGCGCTATGAGGAGGGCCGCGCCAAGTAGCGTGTGGCGTTGCCTGCAATGTGGACGCTGACGAAAAGGCCGCCCTGGGTAATCCAGGGCGGCCTTTTTTGATCCCATGGGTACGGAGGAAAACGAATCATTTTTGGGTTACGGGCGGTGCGGTCGGTCCTAGTCTCCCGAGGCCTGATTGCGGCCGGTGGTGTAGTCGATCTGCACGTGCGGCTGCAGGTTGTAGCAATATACGTGGAAGCAGAGGGTCTTGCCGTGGTCCTCGACCGATTGCGCCTCAAGGCGCATGCCACGGCAGACAAGTTCCTCTTCGTTATACATAGGCGTGACGCGGTAGAGCACATGGTTGCCCGTATCGCGAATATAGTTGAGAATCTGCTCTTCAAACGGCAGCATGCCCGTCTCGTTGAGATAGCGCGTGCCGGTGAGGAGATTCTTGCGGTTGGCGTTTTCGCCGCAGAGCGACCAGGCGATAAGGTGGCAGCGGTTGTAGAGGCTCTGGCCCGGAATAAAGTCGTAGCGCTGCTGGTGCCAACCGGCAGGATGGATGCGCGAGATATCGCCGCGCTTTCCCTGTCCGAGCGACTCGGGGCCTACACAGGCGAGCGCCTTGCGAGTGCGACCCAGGCTGTCGAGCTTGGAGAATTTCTTAAAGCAGCCCTCTTCGGTGGCGCGACCGTATTCATCGAGTGTGAATGACGGCGTGCCGAGCGGGTGCGTGCTGTCGGCGCGAAGGGCAACGTAGGGGTTGCCGGCGTAGTCGGGAGTGCTGCTGAGATAAACGCCGCGGGCGCGGTTGAGGTCGGGGTTTTCGACCTCGTCGATGGGGGTGACGTTTGAAGAGGCATCGTCAGCGGTGTCGGTCGTGGCGGATTCAGAGCCATCGCCGGAGTCCTGATCATCTTCGGAGTCCGTGGAGCTCGCTGTTCCCGATTCGAGCCGGGCAACCAGGTCTGCTTCGTCGTCGGTGCGGTTGGGGCTCTCGCTTTGCTTCTCGGCCAGAGCAGCCGCCTGCTCATCGCTTTGCGGCGAGAGCAGCTTGGGCGCTCCGTCGAGCGACCCTGTGAACAGCGCAAACCCCAGCACCACGGCGGTGCCGATGGAAAGTACTTGCTTGTAGGCGGACTTGCGCGACATTGAGGCTCCTGGCTAGACGGTTGGGAATCTACCAGTCTAGCAGGTGCCGCCGCAGGCAGTTTTGCCGAACAGATTCTTAAAGATTGGGGGCGCTACCGATCCATTTGCCCTAGAAGGGGTTGCGATGGTTGGGACGTGTGGGGCTCGACGTTTCCCCAGATAAAACCTGCCAAAATAAATCTGTCCCCTTTTAGAAGGTCGGCAACAATTTATGTGGTTCAGGTTGAGCATGCGCGAGCGAGCAGATTGCCGTGCCCGGGGCCTGCGCAGCGCCGAGCGGTTACGCCGTTTGTAAAACGGCGTAACTTAAAGATTCATGTTGCCGTGGATGTAGGGGGCGACCTCGGGGGAGATGTGTCCGCAGCCTAGGTTGCGCAGCGCGGACTCGATGGCGGCGGGCAGCGGGGTCTTTCCCTCGTCGTTGACCACGGTACCGCCGAGGGCGGCGATCTTGGCGACATCTGCCGGGGCGGCTTCGATATGCATGCAGCCGCCGACCAGGCGTGCGCGGACCTGCGCCAGGTCAAGATCGTGCAGATAATCCTCGCAGGCGCGGATTAAATCGACCTTCTCGCGCGTAAGCTCCTCGCCCGTGGGAATGCGCGTGGCCAAGCAGGCGCCTGCCGGCAGGTTCCAGACGGGGTAGCCCCATGCGCGCAGCAGCTCGCGCTCTTCGTCCTTGGTAAAGCCGACCTCCATAAGGGGTGAGCGTACACCGAGCTCTTCTGCCGCACGCATGCCGGGGCGGTAGTCACCGCGATCGCTTGCATTGCTGCCATCGATGACGGTGGGAAAGCCTAGCGACTTGGCGTGGTTGACGATAGCGGTAAAGCCGGCGCGCTTGCAGTGGTAGCAGCGGTCGGCATCGTTGCAGGCTACCTGGGGGAGCTGCAGCTGATCGACCGAAAGATTGAGCACGGGGAGCATAAAATGCGGACCCTCATCGGTTTGTCCGTCAACGGACCGCTCAAACGAAGCCTGCTCGGGTGTGCCGATGAGCGGCGTGGTGAGATGGACGAGGAGGGTATTGGTAGGCATGATGCGGGCGCATACGGCGGCCAAAAAGCTGCTGTCAACGCCGCCGGAAAACCCGATAGCCACGCGCCCGTATGCCAAAAGCAGCTGTTCGAGCGCCGATAGCTTGTCTTGAAGCTCCTCTGCGGGTGCCGTGGTGTCTAAAATCATGAAACGATCCTTATCGTTGAGTACTCGATCGAAAACTATAATCCTAATGCGTTACTTGCCATAAGACTTCTATCTATGTAACGAAAGTGCAATATGGTATATACGTTATATACAAGTTGCCAAATGCGGTAGAGTTACGGCAATGCGACAGCGAGAGTCGATGGGGGACCGATATGATCAAGGCTGTTATTTTTGACATGGACGGAACGCTGGTCGACACCGAGCGTCTGGGCATCAAGGCATGGAAAGCGCCCGCCGCTGAGCTGGGCGTCGCGATTGATGACACGCTGATTCATCAATTTATCGGTCGCACGCTGCCCGATGTCATGGACATCCTTGAGGCGCATTGCGGCAGTAGGGAAACCGCTGAGGCGATCTATCATCGCCACAAGGAGATTCGCGACGAGATGGTCAAGACCGATCTGGAGCTTAAGGCCGGCGCCGCCGAGTGCATAGACGAGCTGCTGGCTGCGGGCTATCACGTGGGCCTTGCAACGTCATCGCGCCATGTCACGGCCGAGCGCAACCTTAAGATGGTCGGTCTCTTTGACAAGTTTGAAACGGTGACCTGCGGCGAGGACGTCGTGCACGGCAAGCCCGACCCCGAGATGTATCTGCTCGCCTGCGAGCGCGCGGGCTTTGCCCCCGAGGAGTGCGCCGTGGTCGAGGACTCTCGCAACGGCTGCGTCTCGGGCATCACGGCCGGCTGCCACGTCTTTGCCGTTCCCGACATCGTGCCGCTGCCGCAGGACGTGGTGGATGGCTGCGAGGTCGTGCTCGATACGCTGTTCGACCTGACGGCGGCGGTCAAGGCTGTGCTCTAGACAATTGCGGTGTTGAAACGAGCAATTACCCACGTTTGCGCTTAAGCAAAAGGGGCCCGGCAATGGTCGGGCCCCTTTTGCTTAAGCGGCGACTTGGCATACTTGCGCGCGTGCTATAGATACGCGCCCAGGTTGATGGCGGTGGCTTCGGCGTGGTTGCTTGCCTGGGTGCTGGCGCGTTCCAGCAGGAACGGCCGCACGAGTTCTTGGCGGTTGATGTCCTCGATGGCTGTGACCGCGGTGACGGTGCGCGCTGCAGAGCCGATGCGGACGTGCTTGGTCTTTGCCGGCGCCTTGTTCTCGATTTGCTCCATGAGCAATTGAACACCCTTGCGGCCAATTTCGTAGCCCGGCGGCGCCACGGTGGTAAGGGGGACCGACCCGCTCCAGGCAAGTGGATTGCCGTCGCAGCCGGCCACGCGGACCTGCTCGGGGACGGAGATGCCTTTGTCTATCAGCGCCGAGATAACGCCCGACGCCAGTACGTCGGTCAGGCCGATGACAAAATCGGGGCGCTCGTCGCCGGAGCGCTCGGCAATCTGGGCGCCGATGCTGTAGCCGTCGGCAGCGGTATTCCATTCGCCGGCGTCGATGACTTCGATCTTGATATCGGGGTGCAGGGCAAGGGCCTTGTGGATGCCAAGTACGCGCAGGGTGAGCTGCATAAATGCCGCTCTGCCCACAACGGTGATATGGCGTGCGCCACGGGCAACGGCGAGCTCGGCGATAATGCGCCCCTGCGCCTCGTTGTCGGCGGCCACGTAGTAACCGGGTTCGGAACAGTGGATGTCCAGATGGACGATCGGCACGGGCATCTTGGTCATAGCGGGGTGCCAGTCGGGGGACGCCATGGGCTGAACCATGACGCCGGACATCTGCGTGCCCATAAAGTAGCGCAGGTAATGGTCCTGGAGAATGCCGTCGTTATCGGCGTTGGCGATGAGCAGGTCGTAACCGTGCTTGCGGGCCTCGTTATGGGCGCCGCTGGCAATTTGGAGCGAGAAGCCGTGATCGAGACGGGGGAGGACCAGGCCAAAGGACTTGGTGGTGCCGCCTGCGAGCTGACGGGCACTTTGGTTGGGCAGGTAGCCAAGGCGATTGATGGTCTCGTTGATGAGCTTGAGGGTCTCGGGGCGCAGCTTTTCGGGATGGTTGAGCGCGTTGGAAACCGTGCCCAACGAAACCCCGGCCTCGCGCGCGACGTCGCTGATTTTTACCTTTGCCATAGCGGCCCCTTTGATGCGTTTCAAGTACAAGCCAGATTGTAGCATCGCCCGCCCCTAGGGTGTCAAAACCTGCCAATTAGGGGCAGGTTTATTTTGGTAGGTTTTATCTGGGCAAACGCTGGAGCCCAAACCACCACAAAGGTGCCTGT
>DXZS01000010.1 GCA_019419505.1 Collinsella sp.
ACGGCGGCCTGCCAGCCGACGTTGGAGACGTGGGCCTCGACGGATATGGCGTCGGCGCCGAGGGGCTCGCCGGTCGAGGCGTCGGACAGGACGAGGCGCAGCGCCTCGAGGGGGAGCCCCCTGCCGGTCGTGCCGGCGGTCTCGCCGCCGGCGACGGCGCCCATCCAGCCGATATTGGAGACGTGGGCGGAATAAGACAGCGAGACGGCAGTGGCCCCATCGGACTGCGCGGCCTCCGCCTGGCCCCCGTCGGCCTGGGCGGTTTCGGCCTGGGCGGCCTCGTCCTGGGCGCCGGACTCCCCGCCGGCGGGCTGCGCCTCGCCGGGGAGCGGTTGCGTGTCCCCCGCCGCGGCGGGGGCGGCGTAGGCCGCGGGCCCGCACAGGGCCAGGGCGGCAGCGACCGCGAGGACGGCGGCGGCCCCGGAAACTCGTTTCATGGAGCGTTTCATGGAAAATCCCCCTAATCTAGCAACGGTTTAGAGTCTACTAGATTGGGGGGACGGGGGCCAAGCCCGCACAGTTAGCGTCGGCGTGACGTCCTTCGTCTACAGCACGGTTAAATGCATCGAACAAATGGGCTGCTTCCTCGGGACGCGAGGAAGCATCTAAAACAGTGTTGAGAATGTCTCCCGCATCACGTCCGTGTGTCTCCGTCGCAGGAACCGACGTGGTCTCGCCATCAAGAATGCAAATATTGTCACGAGGCACTGAAGCCACGACAACCGGCGAATGCGTGGTCACGACAAACTGCACGTTGGGGAAGATGCGAACGAGGTCCTCCAGAATTCGTGCCTGTCAACGAGGGTGCAAATGAAGGTCGATCTCGTCAATCATTACCACGCCCGGCGTCTTGAGCACACGATCCCCTAGTGCGGGGTTCAACATCGCCATGCGATATGCGATGTCCGCAAAAAGGCTCGACGTGCCACGATATCCGTCGCTCATAGAGTGAATCCTATCGCGATGGTAACTACCATCGGCAGTGCTTATATGTAAACACCAGCTGGCCGAGTTCGGCATCAAAATCGACCATCGCGTCCACGGTAGAAGCAGCGGCATCAAAACATGAGGCCGGTGCCTTTTTAACCGCAGAGAACAGTGCGCTGTCACGCCTATTCTGCTACTCCCAAATGGATTGAGATTTAAACCATGCATTCATACGTGCATCGTTCGAAGATGCCTGTAGGGCACCTTCGAACCCACGCGTCCTGTTGGGCAACGATTGGTCTTTAGGTTCAGTCCGCGTCCACAATCGATCGGTCCCATAACGAGCAAGAATGGGAAGGACAACCGTCTCGCCACTGCCGACATTTTTATTGCAGCCGATCGCTGACATCCATTACAGGCGCAGCGTCAGCAATAGTCGTGCAGCCCTTGGCAGTATTAGGCGAACGCAACTAAAACCGTTGCAAATGCAATTAGGTATAATTCTTCCAAATCGCCTAGAGAAAGTGTTTGAATGCTGACCGTAATCGTGCCTACTTACAATGCCGAGCCGTATCTTTCTCAGGCTATAGGCAGCCTATTAAACGAAAACAAAATCGAACTGGAAATCCTCGCCATCAACGACGGATCCACCGACAACTCGCTCGCCATTATGCAAGATTTCGCTGCGCGCGACTCACGCGTTCGAGTGATCGATAAGGCAAACCAGGGTTACGGCGCAACCTGCAATCTGGGCATTCGCGAGGCAATGGGCGACTGGATTGCCATCCTCGAGCCCGATGACTGGATCGAGCCCGGAATGTACTCCGACATGTTTGCCTTTGCCAAGCGCGAATTTGGCGGTCCGAACAAGCTCGATATTATTGAGACCCCGTATTGGATCATTCGCAACCCCGATACCCCCCAAGAGGTCAAACTACATTGCGCATATCGTGGTCGCATCAAACCGTCTCGGCAACCGTTCACCATTCACGACGCTCCACACCTGCTGGCCCATCATCCGTCCATTTGGTCGGCAATCTATCGTCGCGACTTCCTAATGCAAAACAATATCTGGTTTAAGGAAATCCCCGGTGCGGGCTGGGCCGACAATCCATTCCTTGTCGAAACGCTCTGTCAGGCAAAGGCGATCGCTTACTGGCCCAAGCCGTATTACTGCTACCGCGAGGAAACACCCGAAAAGGCAGCTGCTCTGGCAAAGCGTGACCCCTTGATGCCGTTTAATCGCTGGAACGACATGGTCGATATTCTTGAGCGGCTCAACGTCACCGACCCCGCCGTTTGGACACCCCAAATCACACGTGGCTTCACCTATATGGGCATCATGATTGAGCACACCGGAATTGATGGCCACCCCGAAATCGAGCGGGCGATCCACAGGATGTTCGAACGCATGCCGCAAGAGCTGGTATTTGCCAATCCTCGCATTACCCCTGCGGCCAAAAAGCTCTATGCCGAGTATATGGGCATCGCCAACCCTAAAATCAGCTACTGCGCATACGCCAAGGACCTCGTGGGCGAGGGCCTGTATAACGTATGGAACAAGGGGCCCAAGCAAACTCTAAAAATGATCACATCGCACTTTGGTTCATACAACGCACGCGCTGGAAAATAGTCTGATGGGCAGCAAAACAAGCAGAAACACCTCCATCGAAGCGCTGCGCTTGGTAGCGGTCGCTGGCATCGCGGTATTCCACACGTTTCAGTGGACCTTCCAGGCCGTCTGCATCAGCGTGCCGGAATATGCACCGCTCGCCGCCTTCCCCTATTCGGGACTGCTGGGGTTCATTAACTTGCTGGGCTGCTGGGCCAACGAGGTCTTCTTTATGATCTCGGGCTATTTTCTCATCGCTTCGGCCGCGCGTGCTTGGGACGGTGGAGCAACGTGGAAGTCGCAAATGCAACGGGCGGCGCAGCGCCTTGGCAAGGTCATCTTGCCTACTGCGTTTTATTGCCTCATGGCGCTCGCGTGGTCCACGGTCGTCTCACCCATTCCCGATGTCTCCCTGCACGCGCACTATTGGTACACGCTGGGGCTTGAGTTTATCTGGGTCTATGCCGCCACGGTCTTCATGGCGCCGCTGTTTGGCCTGGCCAAGAGTCGACTCTCTAAGAGGAGCTACACGGCAGCGGTCATCGTCGTTGGAATCCTCGCATTTGTTGTTAACGGGTATTTAGCCGCCATGAGTGCGACAAGCGCTGGCGAGTTTTCTTGGCTCCAGAAGTCCATGAGCGCTACCACGTACGTAGTCGCATTTTTGATCGGCGGGCTGCTCCGCGACATTACCGATGTCATGGATTCGGACAGGGCGGGCGCCTTAGGCATGCGGTCGCTCGCAGCGGTTTTGGTGCTCGCCACCATCCTGGAAGGCGAACTCTCCTTCACCGGCAACCTCACAGCAATGGCAGCCCTCTCCTACAAATCGACCTCGTTGATCTCGTTTGTCCTCGCTGCCACCTCCCTGCTCTTTGCGGCTACCCGACGCAGCGCCTCGGACAATCCACGAGCCGCAGGCGTCATCGTCACCCTTTCGACCGCCACGCTCGGTTTCTATGTGATGCAGTCGCTCACCAGTAGCCTGTGGCGTCCCGTCTTCAATACGTTGCTCGCAAACATACTGGTCAGCCAAAACAGCCCGGCAGCTATATGCATCGTCACGGGTACCGTCATTAGCATCGTCTTTGCCTTAGTGCTCCTCATCATCGACGCAGCTAGAAGCCTTATCGCTCGCAAGCTCAAGCGACAATAGACACGCTGCCGTAAGACGCTAAAGCCGCTACAGCCGTGGCAGGTTCCTGCGTTTTATTCAAAGCTTGCCGCCAAGGTGCGCCGAGCCTTTACAATAGGACAGTCCCAAGGACGTATTCGATAGCTTCCGCGCAGCACTCGCCCGCCGCGCGTGAAAGGATATATTGCCCCATGCCTTCAACCCTCCCCGCCCCCATCGATAAGCTCGCCATCGTCGTCGTTACGTACAAGCGCCAGGAACTCCTGGCCAACTTGTTCGACTCCATGACCGAGCTCACGGCAACGCCCTGGCGCATCGTGATTGTCGATAACGAGAATTCGCGCGAGACCGAGGCCATGTGCACCGCATTCAACGAGCGCTTGGCCAACCTGTGGGGCATCGACACCGAGCAGCCCGACGCGCAGGGCGGCACCGACCGCGTCATCTACGCACCGCAGCTCGAAAACGGCGGCGGTGCGGGCGGCTTCTCCGCCGGCACTAAATGCGCCTACGACCTGGGCGCCCAGTGGTTCTGGGTGATGGACGACGACGTGCTCGTCATCCCCGAAGGCATCGAGCGCTTGGCCAAGTGGACCGACCGCTACGATGTCATCCAGGGTTCGCGCCTGGACTTCGACGGCGGCGCGTTCTTTTGGCAGTACCAACTGATCCTTTCGCTCGGCATTCCAAACCCTGTCGCCAAGTGGGATCTGGGTCCCGAGGGCTACCGCACCATGAACCAGCTGTGCTTTGAGGGCGGCATGTTCTCGCGCCGCGTGGTCGACAAGATTGGCCTGCCCGACGCGCGCTTCTTTATCTACGGCGACGATGCCTGCTATGGCTACGTGGCCAGCCAGCACTTCCCCGCCGCCGTTGTTGCCGACGTGGTTCTCAAGCGCGCCCGCGCTGTCTCTAACTGGGATATCGCCGGCAAGCGCCAGCTCAACTCTACGAGCGACACCAACCGTTACTACATCATGCGCAACCGCGGTTATCTGGCCCGCTACATGCAGATCTACGGCGACTATCACCCCGTGCTGTTCCGTCTGGGCAACGCCGCGACCTTCTGCAAGGAATTTGTTCGCCTGGCCGCCGTTGACAAGTGCTTTAAGACCGGAATTCCGGCGCTGCGCCGCGGCATGAAGGACGCCCGCAAGATCATCAAGGACCCCAACTGGAAGCCCATGCCGCCCATGAAGGACACCGAGTAACGGAAGTCGGAAACACCTCGGCGCTTAAAGCCGCTGGCACACCGTAGCCACATGCTGCCCATCAAAACCGAACCCCCAGCGCATGCGACCCACGCCGGGGCGTGGCACACGGATTTCGTCGATGCCGTCGCGCTCTATGTCGAGTAGCGACTGCACGGCCAGCAATTCCAGGCCCAGCGCATCCACATCGGGGTCATACATCAAGTTAATCGTTATCAGCGGGCGCTCGTCCAGCATGCCAATCGTGTCTGCTACGTCGAACACGGCACCCGTAGGGAAAACCTGGATGTCCCAGCGACCCGCGCCACACTTTCGCCTCGAGGCAGGATTGGCATAACCCGGCAAGCCAAAGCAGAGCCCCTGCAAGAGCAGATGATATGGCAGCGGCTTATCTGGGTCGGTCTCACCGATTCCAGCATCCCCCAGGATGCGGCTTAGCGCCCGCCTCACGGTATCCTCGTTCCCACGGCACAGCCCGTCGCGAAACGCATCGACGTCTCGAATGTCTTCGGCAGCGCACTCAAACCACTCAATAATCACTAGACGCAAGGCCTGGCGAAGCTCGTTATTGGGCAATCGCAAAGCACGGAGGCGATCGCCATGCTCTGGCTCCTCAGTCATATCCGTCGTGAGAAAACCGGACAGATACAGCGCTGTCCACATGCCATCGTCAGGCGAGAAATCTGGCTCTGCAGTGCCCAAACAAAGCGGGACCTCAGCGCACCCATGGGCCTCGAGCAAATCAAACAAGACCGAAAGGCGGTCGAGATTCCACCCGGCAACTACCCTACTCAGGCAATCCGCATACCCATACAGATCGGCGCGCACAGGCGCCGTGCAGCCTCGGTCCAGAAAACCGATCACGCGCGCCGGACTCGAGCAATAGGCCCTGCCAAACCGATATCCCTCGAGCCATTCACGCGCATCCTCCAGGTATTCCTCGCGCCCAGCATGATTCAACAGAGCCTGGACCTCGGCATCCGAAAAACCGAAACATCGGTCACACCACGCCGACAGCGGCGTCGTCAGACAATACGAGCAGCCGCGCGAAGAAAGCGCCGCTTCGGCAGGACCGGGACACTCCCCCATCAGACACGTCAGCCGCAACGAATCGCGCGCAGTGGCAATGGCGTCAAACAGCACACGGTCAAGTAGTTCTGCCGGATCGGCGTCGGAAGCGTTCCTCGCGCTCGCACGGCGAGACCACGCCGCATCGTACCCATCAACGAGCAATACAACCTGCTCATCGCAGGCAATCTCCAGCAGCTCTATGAGCACACCGAGCACCGAGTCAACCTCGTCCGCGCTCGCCACGCCACGCGCGACACGTTCGATGTGACGCACCTTATCTCGAGCTAAATCCGGAGCCTCCAAGAGCGCCAACAAGCGAGCGCACTCGCCCGAAAGGGCATCGCGCACGACGTCGGCAACAGCGGGGCCACGCCTCGCAGCGCCAGAAAAGTCCAGCGATATCACCGGATAGCAAGCGTACTCATCCCGATAGCGCCCGCCGTTCGCATCCCAAATCTGAGCATCGGCAAACAAACGCTGACCAGAGCGACCGACCGCTGGACGCTCCAGAAAAGCCCTGAGCATCGACAAGTTCATGCTCTTGTCAAAACCCTCGGGTCGACAGCACACCACAACGGACGCGTCGCAGTCCAACACATCGGCAATAAACATGGTCTTGTCAACCAGCATGCAACGACCAATGGCATCGGCAAAATCATGCACACCGACCGGCAAAACCGCATCATCGACATGGTTGACAAGCCGTACGCCAAAAGTATCGGCACTGTTGCAATACTCCTGTTCAGACACCGTAACTTCTCCCTAAAACGCAGCACGAAGCCCATTGTAGCGAGCAGTTCAAGTGCAACGCTGGATCCGTGCAAAGGCATCGGGCAACGGTAGGAACAAAGGCCTTGAGGGGGCATAACAAATCGTTGTGCAACAAAATGGGGCCCGATGCAACTGCACCGGCCCCCATTGCGAATCTTTAGTTGTCGGGCAACCGAAAGGGACTACTCCTCGGAGTCGTTCTGCCCAGCAGCCTTCTTTTGCTGATCGAGCTTATGCTTGCCACTCACAATAGACGTGGCACCCAGCGTGGCCAAGCTTGCACTGGCAAGGCTCGCCATAACGATAAGGTCGCCCGTCTTGGGCATGTTACCGCCAGATGACTTGGTCGTTGTAGTCGTCGTGGTTGTAGTGGTCACCGTCTTGGAGTCATTTTGCTCTTGGACTTGGTTGTCAGCACCGCTCTTGTCGTCGTCTTCGGGCTGTTTCTTTTCGCCCTCGGTCTTGCTCTCGTCCTTCTTCTGACCGGACTTGTCGCCCTTCTCATCAGAGCTAGGACCCTTATCGGATTCAGCCTTCTCGGAAGCCTTGTCCTTGGAGTCGCCCTTTGCGGCTTCGGTCTTTTCCGTGGAAACCTGATCAGAGTTGTCCTTGTTCTGGGCCGAGCCGTTATTGACGCCAGCCATCAGCGAAGAACCCAGCGTAGAACCAAGCTGCTCGGAGAAAGAAGGCTTCTTGTCCGGCGAAGCAACGGGAGCGTCCGGCGCCTTATTCGAGTCGTCCTTGGAAGCATCGGAATCAGGGGTCGTGTCAGAGCCGGAGCCGTTGTTAGAGCCGGTGTCAACGGACGAATCGCTCGAGCCGGTAGATGAGTTAGAGGTGCCAGCGTCGGTCGAACCAGAAGCGTCGCTGTCCGTATTGCCGGCAGAGCTTGAAGGCGAATCGCTCGCAGCAGAGCCGTTCGAATCGGAGCCGTTCGAGGTAGAGCCGTCGTTGGTAGTGCCACCAGCAGAGCCATTACCGTCAGCATCGGTCGAGGGCGCATCCATCCTGTCATCGTTGGCATCGTCACTCGAGCCGTCATTCGAATCAGGTGTCGGCGAGGGCGCCGGCGCAGGCTCGGGCTGCACGGGCGTCGCAGCGGCAGCGGCCTCGTCCTCGGCGATATAAACCAAGCAGTCCTTCAGCTCGTTGCGGTAGCGGTTCTTCCAGCCCTCATGATACTGGGGCTGACTTGAAAACTTGGTGGCGACATTGTTGACCACGCTATTGGAGAGCGCCGTCGCAAACTCGCGGTCGGACATATCGTTGGAAAGATTCGCCCAGCGGAAGAAGTCTCTGCAGCCACCGGTACCGCACATGTTGGTGATGCTCCACACCATACCCTTGACGCAATCGGCGCGGCCGGAGATGTCAATGCCAAGAGCGCTCTTAAGCCACGCCTCGGTCACCGCATAGTACGAGTTGTACGCATAGGCATCTTGAAGTGCTGAGAACTCAACAGGATCGGTGTTATAAGCACCTTGGAAGGCATCCTGCGCGATATGGCCCAGCTCGGTGGGCTGGCCGTTCTCGTACATGGCATTGCTCGTGTTGGAAATCTCGCTGCCGCGATCAATCGCATCCTTGAGCATACTGTATTTTTCGGGGCTGTAGTTGTAGACCTGCTTCATAAACGGAATGAGCGACCAACGACGGTCGAACTGGTAATAGCCCAGCGCGTTATAGCCGTCACCATACGAAAAGCCCTGGTTATAGTTGCCATGGCTCTCATATTTGGTGAAGTACTTCATCTCGGGAGTCACGTTGACAAACGAAACGCCCTGGACCGACCTCAGCACGCCCGAGAAGGACTGCTGGGTGTAGAGACCCTTATCGATATCGGTGGCATCCGAGGCAACGCCCGGCGTGGGCTCCTCGGCAGCGGCGGGTGCCGGCGCGGAAACGGCGCCAAACGAAAGCGCCAGCGTCAGGCCCGCGACAATAGCAGAATGCTTGGGCTGCATAAGATCCTCCCTGCATTGGTGTAGTTAAAGTGCAGTTTGCAAAGATAGAAATAAGTATTGCAGCTCGCCCGTTGTTGCACAACAACCCCTCGGTAAACGGCAACAACCCTCCGCGAAATCTTAAGGAATTGCGCTCAACCTACAGCTTAATGTCAAAGTTGATCTCGGGGACGGCGGCCAGGTCTGCCAACGTCACGCCGTCGACGTACTTTTCAATTACGTCGTCCAGACCGCGCCAGAACTTGACGGTCGAGCAAAGGTCGCTGCGGGTGCAGCTGTTGTCGATGCCATCGCACGCCACCGGGGCCGTGCTGCCCTCGACAGCACGCAGGATGTCGCCGGCGCGCACCTCGGCGGGGTCCTTCGCCATCATGTAGCCGCCGCCCTTGCCGCGTACGCTCTTAAGCAGGCCCGCCTTCATAAGCGGACGAACCAGCTGCTCCAAATACTTTTGTGAGATATGCTCGCGGTCGGCGACCTCGCGCAGGGCGATTTTGCCCTCGGTGTCACCAAGCGCTGCGATATAGATCATCAGTCGGAGGGCATAGCGGCCCTTAGAAGAAATGAGCATACCTACCCTCCCGTTGTTACTGGGACAAAATACCAGGAGTGTTTGTCCCAAATCTTATGCACGCGGGGCAAACAAACCTGATTATTATGTCCCACATCTAAAAAGTCGAGTGGATTAGTCGGGTTATCCCTTGACTAACGCCGAACCCATAGTAACTTTATTCCGAGAAGATTCCTAGGGTTTAGTACACCTATGAGTACACCATATACAGAGAGGGACAGCATGAGCGCAAATCCGCTGCTTTCCATTGAAGGTCTGACCGCCTCCGTGGACGAGAAAACCATCCTCCACAACGTCAACCTCAACGTCGCCGCCGGCGAGACCCATGTGCTGATGGGACCCAACGGCGCCGGCAAGTCCACCCTCGGCCACCTGGTCATGGGCGACCCCGTCTACACCGTCAACAACGGCCGCATCGTCTTTGACGGCCAGGACATCACCGAGTTCACCACCGACAAGCGTTCGCGCGCCGGCCTGTTTCTGAGCTTCCAGGCCCCGGTCGAGATCCCGGGCGTGCCGCTGTCGAGCTTTTTGCGCGCCAGCATCGCCGGTCGCCCCGGCCTGGAGATGAAGGGCAAGGAGTTCCGCCGTCGCGTCAAGGAGCTCGCGGCCGAGCTCAACATGGACACCGCCTACCTCAACCGTGAGCTGGGCGTGGGCTTCTCGGGCGGCGAGAAAAAGAAGGTCGAGATGCTCCAGCTTCTGCTGCTGCAGCCCAAGCTCGCCATCCTGGACGAAACCGACTCCGGCCTGGACGTCGACGCCCTGTCTACCGTCAGCCACGGCATGGACGCCTACCGCAAGAGCTGCGACGGCTCCATGCTCATCATCACGCACAACACGCGCATCCTGGAGCACCTGGATGTCGACCGCGTCCACGTTATGGTCAAGGGCCATATCGTACGCGAGGACGACGCCTCGCTGATCCCCTGGATCGACAAGAACGGCTTTGAGACCTTCGAGCGCGAGGCCGCCGAGCAGCGCGCCCAGGCCGATGCCGCCGCTGCCGAGCAGCAGGCGTAAAGGGGCGACGCAATGACCAAGAACCGCACCGAGGTCGCGGACATCGACCGCAGCCTCTACGACTTCACCTATGGCGAGGAGGGATTCGAGCGTCTCGACGCCGGCATCACGCCCGACATCGTGCGCGAGATCAGCGCCAAGAAGGACGAGCCGCAGTGGATGCTCGACCTGCGCTTAAAGTCCCTCGAGATCTTCAACCGCTTCCCCGATCCGACATGGGGCCCCTCCATCGAGGGCCTGGACATGGACAACATCGTCACCTACGTCAAGCCCAACACCGACCAAAAGCACGACTGGGAGTCGGTGCCCGACGACATCAAGAACACCTTTGAGCGCCTGGGCATCCCCGAGGCCGAGCGCAGCTATCTGGCAGGCGTCGGCGCGCAGTACGACTCCGAGCTGGTCTACCACAACATGCAGGACACCGCGTCCAAGATGGGCATCGTCTACTCCGGCATTGAGGAGGCCCTGCACGATCCGCAGTGGGAGCCGCTCATCCACGAGAAGTTTATGACGCTCATCCCGCCCACCGACCACAAGTTTGCGGCCCTGCACGGCGCCGTGTGGTCGGGTGGTTCGTTTGTCTACGTGCCCAAGGGCACCAAGCTCGATTTTCCGCTGCAGAGCTACTTCCGCCTCAACGCCAAGGGCGCCGGCCAATTTGAGCACACGCTCATCATCGTCGAGGACGACGCCGACCTGCACTTTATCGAGGGCTGCTCCGCGCCCAAGTACAACGTGGCCAACCTCCACGCCGGCGCCGTGGAGCTCTTTGTGGGCAAGCGTGCGCACTTGCGCTACTCGACTATTGAGAACTGGTCCAAGAACATGTACAACCTCAACACCAAGCGTGCGCGCGTGGACGAGGACGGCGACATCGAGTGGATCAGCGGCTCCTTCGGCAGCCACGTGGGCTACCTCTACCCCATGAGCGTGCTCAATGGCCGCCGCGCCCGCTCGAGCTTTACCGGCATCACCTTTGCCGGCGCCGGTCAGAACCTCGATACCGGCTGCAAAGTCGTGCTCAACGCGCCCGATACCTCGGCGACCGTCGAGACCAAGGGCATCTCCAAGAGCGGCGGCATCCAGACCTTCCGCAGCTCCATCGTGGCCACGCCCAAGGCCGAGGGCTCCAAGGCAACCGTGAGCTGCCAGTCGCTCATGCTCGACGACCAAAGCCGCTCCGACACCATCCCCGCCATGGACATCCGCGCCAAGAACGTCGACATCGGCCACGAGGCCACTATCGGCCGCATCGGCGACGACAAGGTGTTCTACCTGATGAGCCGCGGCATCTCGGAGGAAGAGGCCCGTACCATGATCGTCAACGGCTTTGCCAACCCGGTCTCCAAGGAGCTGCCGCTGGAGTACGCCGTCGAGATGAACAACCTGATCAAGCTCGAGATGGAAGGAGCGATCGGATAATGAAACAGGAAACCAACACCGCTGCTACCACGCTCGAGCAGGTCAACGCTATGCCGGCCGCCACTTGGGGCTGGCTCAAGATGAACCAGACCAAGCTCGAGCTTTCGGACGAACTTGCCGCCGCTCCCGCCGAGGCCGTTGAGGTTGAGGGCTTGGAAGAGCAGTTTGCTGGCACGGCCGACGCCTTCGATACCGCCATGGACGCCATGGCCGAGCGCTTCCCCGAGCGCCGCGCCTCCGCCCCCGGCGACGCCGCCGACCGCGCCCGCGTCACGCCCGAGACCGAGCTCGACGTGCCCGCCACCTCCATCTACCAGGCCGGCGCCATCAAGCTCGAGGAGGAGCTCTCCCCCGCTGAGGCCTTCGAGACCGGCATGGGCGAGGCTGCCTACGCCTACTTGGCCGAGCACGCTACCAAGCGCATCGTCATCGATGTGCCCGCATACAAGCACGCCACGGTTACCGTGCGTGTGAGCGGCGTTGACGCGGCGGCCGTCATCGCCGCCATCGATGTCGTCGCCCGCCCGCAAGCAACGCTCGACCTTGCCATCGCGCTGGACTCCCCCGTTGCCGGCGAAGGTGCCGTGGGCTCCGTGCTGCGTGTGTGTGCCCACGAATACGCCACCGTCAACGTGACCTGCACGCAGACGCTCGACGACAGCTGGATCGCACTCGACGACACCGGCCTGTTCCTGGACGAGGGCGCGCGCGTCAACGTACAGCACACCGTCCTGGGTGCCGGCGCCAGCGCCACCGGCCTTGCCGGCGACCTGCTGGGCGACACCGCCAAGGTGACCATCGATACCGATTACCTGGGTGCTCGCGAACAGGTTCGCGACTTTAACTACGAGCTGCGCCACCGCGGTCGCAAGACCGAATGCGAGATCGACGCCAACGGCGTGCTGACCGGCACGTCCAAGAAGGTCTACCGCGGCACCATCGACCTCGTGCACGGCTGCAAGGGCGCAACCGGCACCGAGCGCGAAACCGTGCTGCTGGCCAACAAGGGCGTCGACAACAAGACCGTTCCCGTCATCCTCTGCGACGAGGACGACGTCGCCGGCAACCACGGCGCCACCATCGGTCACGTCCGTGACGAGCAGCTGTTCTATCTCGCCTGCCGCGGCCTTGACCAAAACGCCGCCGAGGACCTGTTCATCCGCGCCAAGCTGGAGGACGCCGCGCTTTCCGCCACCGACGAGCGCACCCGCGCCGCCGTCGTCCGCCTGGGCAACAACCTGATCGACAACTTTGAAGAGGAGCTCGCATGATCGACACCGAGCACGTTAAATGCGACACCTGTACTGCCCCCGAGCCCATGGAGCTCGACGCCAGCGACGAGGCTTCGCGCGGCTGGCCCACTGTGGACATCGAGACCAACCCCTACAAGGGCCAGTTCCCGCTGTTCCAGCAGCACCCCGAGATCGCCTTCCTCGATAGCGCCGCCACCGCGCAGCGCCCTGCCTGTGTGCTCGACGCCGAACGCGACTTCTATCAGCGTATGAACGCCAACCCCCTTCGCGGCCTGTACTCGCTGTCCGTCGAGGCCACCGACGCCATCGCGAAGGTCCGCCAACAGATCGCCGACCTCATCGGCGCCGCCCAGGCCAACGAGGTCGTCTTCACCCGCAACACGAGCGAGTCGCTCAACCTGGTCGCCAAGAGCTTTGCACCCACGGTGCTCGAGCCCGGTGACGAGGTCGTCATCACCATCATGGAGCACCACTCCAACCTAATCCCGTGGCAGCAGGTCTGCCGCGAAACCGGCGCCAAGCTCGTCTACCTCTACCCCACCAAGACCGGCCAGCTCACCACCGAGGAGGTTCTTACCAAGGTTGGTCCCAAGACCAAAATTCTGGCCGTGGGTCAGGTTTCTAACGTGCTGGGCGTCGAGAACCCGGTCAAGAACCTCGGCAAGCTCGTCCATAAGTACGGCGGCTATCTGGTCGTCGACGGCGCGCAGTCGCTGCCGCACATGCCGGTCGATGTGGCCGACCTGGGAGCCGACTTCTTTGCCTTTAGCGCACACAAGGCCATGGGCCCCATGGGCATCGGCGTGCTGTGGGGCAAGATGGACCTGCTCAACGCCATGCCGCCCATGCTCACCGGCGGCGAAATGATCGACTCTGTCACCGAGCAGGACGCCGTCTGGGCGCCCGTCCCCGAGAAGTTCGAGGCCGGCACGCAGGACGCCGCCGGCATCTTCGCCACGGGCGCGGCACTCGACTACCTGGTCAACACGGTGGGTTACGAGAACATTCAGGCCCGCGAGCAGGCACTCGTCCACTACCTGATGGGCGAACTCATGCAGCTCGACTTTGTCCAGATCATCGGCTCCATCTATTGGGACAACCACCACGGCGTCGTGAGCTTTAACGTCAAGGGCATCCACCCGCACGACGTCGCGAGCATCATGGACATGGACGGCGTCTGCATCCGCGCCGGCCACCACTGCGCGCAGCCGCTGCTTACCTGGCTGGGCGTCGAGAACCTTGCCTGCTGCCGCGCCAGCGTGGCCTTCTACAACGACAAGGCCGACATCGACAAGTTCATCGCCGGCCTGCATCACGTTTGGAGCACGTTCAATGGATAATCTGTACACCTCCACCACATTTATGGAGCACAACTCGCACCCCGACTATAAGTACGAGATGGATGCTCCCACGCACGAGCACGACGGCATCAACCCCAGCTGCGGAGACGAGCTCACCCTGCAGCTACGTGTCGAGAACAACGTGATCGAGGAGGCCTCCTTTACCGGCCACGGCTGCGCCATCAGCCAGGCCAGTGCCGACATCATGGCCGACCTCATCACCGGCGAGACCGTCGAGGAAGCTCACCGCCTGGCAGAGCTCTTCCTCGCCATGATCCGCGGCGAGCAGCTCTCCGAGGAAGACCTGGAAGACCTGGACGAGGCCGCCCAGCTTCAGGACATCTCGCACATGCCCGCCCGCGTCAAATGCGCCGAGCTCGCCTGGCGCACCCTCGACGGCATGCTCGAGGGGTAAACTAACCAGTAGCGTATGCCCCGAATCCAAGGTTTTTGATTGCCGAGCCGCCCGATACGGGCGGCTCTGTTTTTCCTAATGAGCGCGGACGCACGAAGTCCGCGCGTCCGACGCTCCGTCTGTCATTTACCACACAGCAGACGCGAACACGGGCGTTTTTCACAGCACCAAAGGCCTGCGGCAGGGCCCCGGACCCGCCAAGCAATTCGCCAAGCCCCGTTCTGCGAAGCTCCGACTCGCTTCGCGCCTGCCGCAGACGGGTCCCATAGGGAGCGGCGTGCATTTTTGCGAGTATTCAGCACGCCAAGCTGTGTGTATACGCATCGAAAGCGTTAATCAACGTCTTTAGGCGCATATATATTGTGTTTTAGAACAAGCATCGCGGTCTGACGGGACGCAGGCACGTGCTTCGGGGGCGCAACGGCGGGAATCAATAGCTTCGGGACCCGTATGTTGCAAGATTGCGGCGGTGCCGACAGCAACACGATGCTGAAAACTCCGTTTTTTGCACGGCGCAGACGGGGGTAGGCACGGGCAAACCCGGACCGAGCCGTTATTTTATGCAAGATGACGATTGTTCTATGCATATTAAGAAGTGCAGTTACCGTACCAAGCTTTTGAACGCTGGTTGCGGCGTATGAACGACCCCAGCTGCGGTGAACAGGCGACCTTACATCACGTTTCCGCCAGCCCGCATCGCCGTTCGCGCGCGGGCGCGCACGATACGAGATACGGTACTCTTGCCAATCCCGGTATACCGCTCAATCTGGCGCACCGTAAAGCCGGCATTGTTCAATCCAACAATAACGGTATCGCGCTGCGCCGGCGGTGCAGTTTTAACCACATTGAGCGGAACCCCGAGGCTCTTCGCCATCTTGTCGGCAAAGGCGTGGCGTTCACACTCTGTCTCTTTCATATCGCACAGCGCCGGCTCGCTACCGTCGGGTGTCGAAAGCGAATAGGCAATAAAGCCCTCGGCAGAACCAAAAAGTTCAAGCACGCAAGAAGGATCAGAAAATCCCCTCGCGGCATCGGCCGCATCACAGTCGTAAGAGCGCAGATGTTCCGCAAAGCTGCTCCAGGGATAACGCTCGATTAGGCTAACGCCCACCTCCTGCGGATCGGCGTGTACGGAGCGAATAGCCTCCATCACCTGCCAATCGGTATCGAGCGAACGCCGGTCAAAACGGTTCTGGAACAGATGGCCTGTGCGCCCCGTGCGCTTATTGAACCGCCGCGCGTATGTCAAAAGCAGCCGGTGCATTGCCGCGCTCATCCTGTCCTCGTAATCTGCAAGCACCAAATGCACGTGATTGCCCATAAGGCACCAGGCGATAACCGTCACACCCTCCTCGCGGCAGCACTCGCGCATCAGCTCCAAAAACTCCCACCGGTCGTCATCGCCCTCAAAGATGAGCCGCTTGCCCGTACCGCGGGCACAGACATGGTAAAAGCCGGTAACCGTTCTCCAAACGCGCTGCATGGCGCTCCCTTCGCCGGGATCTGCTTGCCATCCAATACAGCACGATTGAAGCGCGCCATCAAAACATTCACGCAAAACAATACACTCGCGCGGCCAAAGGCAGTAATCAGGCGGCGAACGGCACCGTTGCAACAGGTCAACCCCCGCAATGCTTACAAGAGCTGACCAATAGCTTGCCCAAGACGGACCCCCTCTACGGAAGTTCGCGACCACAGAACATAGAGTTAAACCGTTTCAATTAAAACTTCCGGACTTCTCGCTACGAAAACTGAGCCGTTCGCCGAATATTCCGTGCATTTCGCGGTATTATAGGGGCTGCATGTCATGTCCCTTTCGAAGGGTCGCCCGGCAATCGCCAGCCACGACCCCCAGACGGGACGCCAACACGATAGAGAGGAGAGGCATGCAGTACTCACAGGAAGTGGAGAACATGTGCCCCGTTGCCAAGGGTGCATACCACGGCCCCGCACCCATCCCCGAGGAGGGCAAGTGGGTCCAGGCTAAGGAGATTTCCGACATCTCCGGTCTTACGCACGGTGTGGGTTGGTGCGCACCTCAGCAGGGCGCCTGCAAGCTCACGCTGAACGTCAAGGACGGCATCATCGAGGAGGCCCTCGTTGAGACCATCGGCTGCTCGGGCATGACCCACTCTGCCGCCATGGCTTCCGAGATCCTTCCCGGTAAGACCATCCTCGAGGCCCTCAACACCGACCTCGTCTGCGACGCCATCAACGTTGCTATGCGCGAGATCTTCCTGCAGATCGTTTACGGCCGCAGCCAGACCGCGTTCTCCGAGGGCGGCCTGCCCGTGGGCGCCTCCCTCGACGACCTCGGCAAGGGCCTTCGCTCTCAGGTCGGCACCATGTTCGGCACCAAGGCCAAGGGTGCTCGTTACCTCGAGCTCGCTCAGGGCTACGTCACCCGCATGGCTCTCAACGACAAGAACGAGATCATCGCTTTCGAGTTCCTGAACCTCGGCAAGTTCACCGACGCCGTCAAGGCCGGCAAGACCCCCGAGGAGGCCATCGCTGGCGCTATGGGCCACTATGGTCAGTGGGAGAACGCTGCCAAGTACATCGACCCGCGCACCGACGAGGAGACTCACTCCGTCGCCAGCGTGTTCCCGGTTCACGAGTAGAAAGGGAGGGAAATAACTATGACTGTTACGTTCGAAGGTTACGAGCGCCGCGCTGACAAGATCAACAAGTGCCTCGCCGACAACGGCATCGCCTCCCTCGAGGAAGCTCTGCAGATCTGCACCGACAAGGGCTTCAACCCGCGTGAGATCGTCAACAACACCCAGTCCATCGCCTTCCAGAACGCCGAGTGGGCCTACACCCTCGGTTGCGCTCTCGCTGTCAAGCGTGGCGCCAAGTCCGCTTCTGAGGCTGCCGCCATCATCGGCGAAGGCATCCAGGCCTTCACCGTTCCCGGCTCCGTCGCCGAGGACCGCAAGGTTGGTCTGGGCCACGGCAACCTGGGCGCTATGCTGCTCTCCGACGACACCGAGTGCTTCGCCTTCCTGGCCGGCCACGAGTCCTTCGCTGCCGCTGAGGGCGCTATCGGCCTGGCTCTGAACGCCAACAAGGCTCGCAAGAAGCCGCTGCGCGTTATCCTCAACGGTCTGGGCAAGGACGCCGCTCAGATCATTGCCCGCATCAACGGCTTCACCTACGTGAAGACCCAGTTCGACTACTACACGGGCGAGCTCAAGGTCGTCGAGACCATCCCCTACTCCGATGGTCCCCGCGCTGCCGTTAACTGCTACGGCTCCGACGACGTCCGCGAGGGCGTTGCCATCATGTGGCACGAGAACGTCGACATCTCGATCACCGGTAACTCCACCAACCCCACGCGCTTCCAGCACCCCGTCGCTGGCACCTACAAGAAGGAGCGCCTCGAGGCTGGCAAGAAGTACTTCTCCGTCGCTTCTGGTGGCGGCACTGGCCGTACCCTGCACCCGGACAACATGGGCGCCGGCCCTGCCTCTTACGGCATGACCGACACCATGGGCCGCATGCACTCCGACGCCCAGTTCGCCGGTTCTTCCTCCGTGCCTGCGCACGTCGACATGATGGGTCTCATCGGCATGGGCAACAACCCCATGGTCGGTGCCACCGTCGCCTGCGCTGTCGCCGTCGAGGAGGCCCTCAAGGCCTAATCGCGCCCGCGCGATGCTCATATAGTTGAGCTTTAGAGCCGCTACCCACCCGGGTAGCGGCTCTTTTTGTTTGCGCTGTCGCAGGGTAGCGAATGCCGATATATCAGTTGGGGCGAAATACGAGATGTGATGAGACGGAGCGCCAGAGCGTCCATGACGCCCACCTGCCATATGTGCCCTTTACCGATTTGCCGAGTCTTTGCGGCCCCATTGCCGATCACCCGTGCGACAATGCGCCGGACGAGAAAGGAATCCGATGGAATCGACTGACGTACTGGTAATTGGATCTGGCATTGCGGGCCTTTGCGCCGCCATCGAAGCGGCACGCACGGGTGCAACCGTCACTGTGGCAAGCGCCGGAAAGACTATGAGTGGATCGAGCTTCTTCCCCGGAACCTGGGGCCTGGGGCTTATCGGACCCGTTAACGAAGACGACGAACAAGACCTCATCGATACCATCCAGACCGTTGGTGGCGGCGTCGCCGACCCCGAGCTTGTCCAGACGTTTGTCCACAGCATTCCCCAAGCAATTGAATGGCTCGAGCAAGACCTAGGCGTTGAGCTCCAGCGTCCGCAAAGCGCTGAGAGCGCCCAGCAAAAGCAATTTATCCCCTGTTTTGACCACAAGACGCGCATGTGGCGCGGCCTCACCCGTAAGCCCCTTGAGGACGCTCTGACGACCCGGATCGAGTCGCTCGGCATTCGCCTGCTCCCCCGCCATGAGCTTATCGACCTTGTTGAGGACACGAACGGCAGAATAACCGGAACCGTGCTCTACGACCTCACCGAAAATCGAATCGTGCCCTTTGCTGCCAAGGCCACGATCATCGCAGCCGGTGGCACAGGCGACCTGTTCGAGCGCAGCCTTACGTCGGCTGATGTGCTCAGCTCCTCGCAGGCCATCGCGCTGGCGCACAGCGCAACACTTACTAATATAGAGTTCATGCAGATGATGCCCGGCTTCATCGAGCCCAGGCGTAACTTGGTCTTCAACGAGAAAACCTGGCGCTACGTACATGTAGACCAGCCGGCAGATATTGCCGACGACAAGCTGGACGAACTGCTCGAGCAGCGCTCTGGATATGGTCCCTTCACGTCACGTTTGGCCTCCCGCGCTATCGATCTCGTCATCGATAAGGCAGGTGCCGAAGGCCTGGCACTCCACTACGACTTCCCCAGTGAGGATGTCCCAGAATTTGTGCAGACTTTTGCCACCTGGCTGCAAGACGAGCACGGCATCGCCCCGACTGACGAGATGCGCGTTGCGATGTATGCCCACGCCGCTAACGGCGGCATCAAGATCGATAAGACCGCGTACACGGGCGTTGAGGGCCTCTACGCTTGCGGCGAGGCGACAGGCGGCATGCACGGCGCCGACCGCATTGGTGGCTTGTCAAGCGCCAACGGCATCGTGTTCGGACGCATCGCAGGAGCATCGGCAGCCCTTGCAGCGCAGAATGCACCTGAGATGGCCCCGAAGACGGATATCGACCTCCCCCAGCATGGCATTGCCACAACAGATGCCGAACGCCTGACACACAGCCTTAAGCACACGATGAGCACCTATTGCATGATCAACCGCACCGAGACGGGCCTATCCGAGGCTCTGCAACAGCTTGAAAGCCTGCAAGACAAGGCCATGGCGCTGAACAAGCCGCATGCCGATGACAGCGAGATCGCAGCCCTCGCCCGCCTACAGTCGCAGATTCAGCTGTCGATGGAGATGGTCAAAGCCATGCGCAAGCGAACCGAAAGTCTCGGATCGCACTATCGAGCAGACTAAATCGATTCTCACTTTGAGTTTGATCACAACTTCTCAACATGCATCGAGCCCCGTGAGCATAATTCTCATAAGGAGAGCACGTTTATGGGGCTTTAGCCGTGTTTCCCTAAGGGAATCACGGTGCAGTTTCCCCAACTTCGCGCCCCGACGGGTTCGACCCCATGAAAGGTCAACAAAAAAAAGCGACCAGCCGAAGCCAGCCGCTTTACAATGCTTTGGTGGGCCGTCAGAGGGTCAGCCTGCTGCGCAGGCGGCCGCTGCGGCGCCAAGGCGCCTTGCGCGCTGCGCTGACAAACGCTTACGCGTTTCCTCAGCTCCGCGCCCTTTCGGGTTCGACCCCATGCGAGGTCAACAAAAAAGCGACCAGCCTGAGCCAGTCGCTTTAACAATCTTTGGGTGGGCCGTCAGGGGGTCGAACCCTGGACCTTGGGATTAAGAGTCCCCTGCTCTACCAACTGAGCTAACGACCCAAAGCTAAAGTCCGTTGTGGCGGACTTTAGAGGAGATATCGTGTGGTGGGCCGTCAGGGGGTCGAACCCTGGACCTTGGGATTAAGAGTCCCCTGCTCTACCAACTGAGCTAACGACCCGATATCAACACGAAGCAAGAACTGGGGTGGGTAAAGGGACTCGAACCCTCGACCTACGGGACCACAACCCGTCGCTCTAGCCAACTGAGCTACACCCACCGTGTCCTGTGCGCTTCGCGCTCGACTATTATTGCAAGGAACGCCACGCGATGCAAGCCCCAATTTTCAAGAATTTTGAAAAGAGTTTTTCGAGACCATTTCGAGCAAATCCCACCGGTTTCATAGGAGTAAACTTGCCCCACTGCAAATCCTCGAAAGGACCGTCATGAAAGAACTCTCCAACCGCACGGCAAGATTTACCGATTCGGTCATCCGCCGCATGACACGCATCTCCAATAAGTACGGCGCTGTCAATCTCTCGCAGGGCTTCCCTGACTTCGATCCCCCGGGGCAGCTGCTCGATAGCCTCAGCGCCATCGCCAGCGACCCCAAGCCGCTCTATCACCAGTACTCCATCACCTGGGGCTCCCAGGCCATGCGCAAGGCGCTCGCCGCCAAGCAGGAGCATTTTATGGGCATGCCGGTGAACCCCAACGAGAATATCGTAGTCACCTGCGGCTCCACCGAGGCCATGATGGCCGCCATGATAACGGTCACCAACCCCGGCGACAAGGTCGTCATCTTCTCGCCGTTCTACGAGAACTACGGCGCTGACACCATTCTCTCGGGAGCCGAGCCCATCTATGTGCCGCTCAACCCGCCCACGTTCGACTTCGATCGCGAGGTCCTCGAGGCGGCCTTCCGCGACAACGACCCCAAGGCCATCGTCCTGTGCAACCCATCCAACCCCTGCGGCAAGGTCTTTACGCGCGAGGAGCTCACTTTTATCGCCGACCTCTGCAAAAAGTACGACGCCTACTGCATTACCGACGAGGTATACGAGCACATCGTCTACGCGCCCCACGAGCACGTCTATATGGCCACGCTGCCCGGCATGTTTGAGCGCACCATCAGCTGCAGCTCGCTGTCTAAGACGTACTCCATCACCGGCTGGCGTCTTGGCTACACCATTGCCCCGGCCCAGATCACCGAGCGCATCAAGAAGGTCCACGACTTCCTCACCGTGGGTGCCGCCGCTCCCCTGCAGGAAGCCGTCGTCACCGCCCTCAATTTCGACGGCAGCTATTACGATGAGGTCCTTGACCTCTATACCGCCAAACGCGACCTGTTCTGCCAAGGGCTCGATAGTATCGGACTTAAGCACAACGTACCGCAGGGCGCCTACTACGTGATGATGGATATCTCTGAGTTTGGCTACGACAGCGACCTCGAGTTCTGCGAGGACCTGGCCTCAAAGGTGGGCGTGGGCGCCGTGCCCGGCTCGAGCTTCTTCCGCGAGCCCGTCAACCATCTGATTCGTTTCCACTTTGCCAAGCGAGACGAGACGCTTAACGCGGCGCTGGAGAACCTCAAGTCGCTACGTGATAAAATCAAGCCGCGCGGGTAAGGACGGCCCGGCAACTAAAGCAACCAAAGAAGCCCCGCACCGCCCGCCGCGTTGCGAGGCTTCTTTCTATAGCGCTTTCTTAAATGATTTAGAGCTCTATACTTTAGTCACGGAGCAACTCGTCCCAGAGAGAGGAATACTATGGCAGAGCAGCAGCTTATCGGAGCGCTCGAGGCCGGTGGCACCAAGATGGTCTGCGCCACGGGCTATGCGGACGGTACGGTCCTAGAGCGCGAGCAGATCGCGACCACGACCCCGCAGGAGACCGTTGAGGCCGTCAACGCATGGTTTGCCGACAAGGGCATCGCCGCGCTGGGCATCGGCGCCTTTGGCCCCACCGCAGTCAACCCCGCGTCGCCCCAATACGGCAAGATCCTGGAGACGCCCAAAACGGCATGGCGCTACTTTGACCTGCTGGGCACCATCCAAAACAAGCTCAATATTCCCTGTGGCTACGATACCGACGTCAACGTCGCCTGCCTGGGCGAGGTCACCTTTGGTTGCGCCCAGGGCCTCACTGACGTTGTCTACCTGACCATCGGCACCGGCGTGGGCGCCGGCGTGCTCTCGGGCGGCCAGCTCGTGCACGGCATGATGCATCCCGAGGCCGGCCACATCCTGGTCACGCGCGACCCGCGCGACACCATTGGCGAGCACAGCGCCTGCCCCTTCCACGACAACTGTCTCGAGGGCCTCATCGCCGGCCCCGGCGTTAAAAAGCGCTGGGATGGCAAGAGCGCCGGAGACATGGCCGATGACCCGGAGGCCATGGACCTGCTCGCCGGCTATCTGGCACAGGCGCTCATGACCTACACGCTGTGCTACGCGCCGCAAAAGATCATCATCGGCGGAGGCGTGGCCGACCACACCCCCATCGTGCCGCTCGCACGCAAAAAGTGCGCTGAGATGCTCAACGGCTATATCGTCACGCCCGAGGTCAACGACATCGATAGCTACATCGTCAACAACAGCCTCGAGGGCAAGCAGGGCATCATGGGTTGCCTGGCCCTGGGCGCACAGGCGCTTCAGTAGCAGACGCACCCACAGGGCGTGGCGCGCCCGGCAAATCCGACCTACGGAACGACGCCACCACGACTCATATAAGCCCTCAAATAAAAAAGGCCGCCTTGGACCAAACAATACGTCCTAGGTGGCTTTTTTGGCGCACATCAGCGACCGTAAGAGATATCGGAGCACAACGCCCGTTGCCGCTCCACAGCAGTCGATCATCACATCGGTGATCATGCCGGCGCGTCCCGGCACAAAGAGCTGAATCGTCTCGTCGATCGAAGGAATCAGCAGCAGGAACACCGCCGTGGGCAGCAGCACGTCAAAGGTGCGCCGGCCCTCAAAATCAAAGGCGTGCGTTGCCAGGATGCCGAGCACCATATACTCGGTAAAATGCGCGCACTTGCGAACAACAAAGTTGGTCACCCATTCATATGGAAGTCCCACGCCGTGCAGGAAACCGCGGATAGCTTCCATGACCGTTAGGCTCAGCGAGCCCGATCCCGAGCCGGGAACCAGCGAATTGCCCCAGATCAAGAGCGCCATCAGGCAGGTCGCGACCGCCCATTTTCGATTGATCTTAACCATGCAGAAGTTATGCCTCCGCGCGGAGCGGCGCGAAACTGGCGGTACCGCCCTCGATAACGCTCAGATAGGCACGGCCCGTACGCTTGGCGGTTGAGGACTGCAGGCGCTCGATCTCTTCCTCGAGGATCTGATTGACGCGCTCGTGACGACGGTTTTCCATAATGCCGGCGGCAATAGCCTCGGCCCGCTCGATGCTCTCGCGCGAGATACGGGCAGTATTCTCGGGGAACACAGCACTGTGACGGCCGACATAGGCGGGGGCAGCAGGCTGAGGGGCAGCGACGGGAGCGGGGGCCGTAACAGGAGCAGGCTCGTCGATCTCATCCAGGATCGCGGTGGCGGCGGCCCACATGTCCTCGTGGCCCGAGTAATCGGCCATGGGGACATCAACCTCGAGCGAGGCATCTGGAAGGTCGCCGGTGTCGATGCGATCTTGGACATCAATCGATGCGGTGATGGCTGCAGGCTCATCGAGGTCATCGAGATCGATGTCCGCGGCACCGGAGATGATAGGCATGCTGGCGAGGTTTGCATTGTACGGCGCAGCCTCAGCCGCCTGCTGCTGGGCAGGAGCGCCCCACAACGAGCTTTCGGCGGCACGGCGGGCGGCGACGGCCTCCTCGTCAGCGGTCATGGCTTCATCAACGTACGAATTGTCGGCAGAAGCATTCGCGTCGCCCGAGGTAGCGTTGTAGGCGTTATTGGCTGCCGCGTTGGCAACGAGTGCCACGAAAGCCGCCGTGCTGCCCGCAGGGGCGGCCTGGGAGCCCGACACGGCGCGTGCCGCGGCGGCGATGTCGTCGCGATTGAAGGAGCCGGTCTGCCCGCCGTTGGTGAGCTCGTCGATGGCGACTTGATAGACGTCGCGCGAGTGTGCAGGGTCGCAGCTCACCGGCGAATCGTCGTCGAGCATGCTGTCAATCATAGACCAAGCCTCGTCCTCGTCCATAGCATCTGCGGCTCGAGCGATGGTAGGGACACCATCATCGGCATGACGGCGCTGGAACGCACCAGTCAGGCCGGAAAGGAATGCCGAGGCAGACTGCTCCGACTGAGCCTGAGAAGCAGAAACAGCAGCGTAAGGAGTCGCATCCTGCTGCTGAGCTGGAATCGAGGCAGTCTTGAACTCGCTTTGATGCTGATTGAGATTGGCGGCACCGCCCATGGCATCAGGCTGGAACAGACGCTCTTCACGCTGCGCACGGTACTCGGAGATACCCAGCGAGGCGGCATAGATACCCACGCCCGCCACCGCGCCCACGGCGAAGGGAACCGCACCCGCCACGACCGTCTCGTTCACCGACGAAAACGGCAGCGTCGCGGCATACATAACCACGGGAGCGGCAAGGCCGATCCCGCACGAAAGTCCGGCAAGGACTGCTCGTTGTGTTGCATCAGAAGAAGCCATGAGCTCTCCCCATCTTCCAGCACCCAAATCGCATCATTCAGTTGGCTGCGCGAGAGAAGATGAAGCGGGGCTATGCCCCAAAGCAACGGTATATGGTTCGTTTCATCTGCGTTTTCCGTCGCGAAGCTTAAAAGCTATTATGCGAAACCGCCCTGTCGATTGCAAGCGACGATGTCGGATTGAAACGGGAAACCTGCTGCTTGCCAGTCTTATGGTCAAAAATAAGTGCGGAGCGGCGATATGGAAAAGGGCCGAGGCGCAAGCCCCGACCCTTTATCGCATTGATGGCTATCGCTGCGTGTGGATGACAACCTAGAACGTCTGCTCGTAGTCGCTGTGCTTTTTGGCCGAACGCACCAGGAACTCTTGATTGGTGTTGGTGCCCTTAAGACCCTTGATAAACGATGCGGCTGCGCGCTCGGTGTTGTTCATGCCGGCAAGAATGCGACGCAGACCAAAGACAAACGGACGCATCTGCTCGTCGACCAACAGGTCCTCATTACGCGTACCGGAGGCAACGGGGTCGATAGCCGGGAAGATGCGACGGTCGGCCAGGTCGCGGTCGAGCTTAAGCTCCATGTTGCCGGTGCCCTTGAACTCCTCAAAGATGACCTCGTCCATCTTGGAACCGGTGTCGATGAGGGCAGAGGCCAGGATGGTGAGCGAGCCACCATTCTCGATATTACGGGCTGCGCCCAGGAAGCGCTTGGGCGGATACAGGGCCGCCGAATCGACGCCGCCCGAAAGGATGCGGCCCGAGGCGGGCGCCGCCAAGTTGTAGGCGCGGGCAAGACGCGTGATGGAGTCGAGCACCACCACGACGTCGCCACCCAGCTCCACGATGCGCTTGGCGCGCTCGATGACGAGCTCTGCCACACGAGTGTGGTTGTCGGCGGGCATATCGAAGGTCGACGCCACAACCTCGCCCTTGATGGAACGCTGCATATCGGTGACCTCTTCGGGGCGCTCGTCGACGAGCAGGCAGATGAGGTGTACCTCGGGGTTGTTAATCGAGATAGACTGGCAGATCTTCTTGAGGATCGTGGTCTTGCCGGCCTTAGGCGGGGACACGATCAGGCCACGCTGACCCTTGCCGATCGGCGACACGATGTCGATGGCGCGACCGGTAATGGAGTCCTTGCCGTGCTCCATGCGCAGCGGCTCGTTGGGATAGACCGGGGTGAGGTCACCAAACTTGGGGCGATTGCGAATCTGCTCGGGATCCAGACCGTTGACGGTCGTGATTTTGGCGAGGCCGGCGCGCTTGTCGCCGCCGCGCGAAGGGCGCAGCGAGCCCTCGATGACGTCGCCCGTGCGCAGGCGCGCGGAGCGGATGAGGTAGGCGGGCACGAAGGCGTCGTCGTTGGACTTCATGTAGCCATGGGCGTGGATGATGCCGGAGCTGTCCGGGCGAATCTGCAGAATGCCCTTGATGTCGCGGAAGCCCTCGGCCTTCGCGGCGGTGACGTAGATCTCCTCGACGAGCTCGGCTTTCTTCTTGCCGGTCGTCTCGATCTCGAACCCCTTGGCCTTCTCGCGCAGTTCGGCGACCTTCATGGCAGCGAGCTCCTCGCGCGAAAGCGTGGGCTCGGTGGGGGCGGCGTTGCGCTCCTTGTTGCGCTGTTTGCGATCGCGCTGGCGGTTGCGACGGTCGTTGTTGCGCTCGTCCTTGCGCTCGTTGCGCTCCTCGTTGCGCTTGTGCTGGCGACGGTTGGGGCGAGCGCCGTCTTCGGCCTCGGCGGGCGCGGCGCCATCGGTTGCGGCGGCGTCGGCATTGGCCGCAGCGGCGTCATTGGCCTCGGCGCCGGAATCGACCTGCGCTTCGACATCAGCCCGCTGCTCGGACGCCTTGGCCTTAGCGGACTTCTTACGACCACGCTTGGGCTTTTCGGACGCAGGCTGTTCGACGTCCTGGGGCTCGGCGGCATCAATCGATGCATCGGCGGTCGTCTCGGCGGAATCCTCGGACGCACCCTTCTTGGCAGCCTTGGCCTTGGACGTGCGCTTAGCAGCAGTACGATGGCTGCGACCAGGGCGGACGTCGGCGGGCTCGACATCAGCAGAAACGGCCTCGGAAGTCGTAGCATCCTGGACGGGCGCGTCGGCAGCGGTTGCAGGCTCGGCGGTCGCCGCAGCATCCCGAGCGGCGGCGGCTGCGGCTGCGGCCTTCTCGGCCTCGACGAAAGCCTTGGGCTTGCGACCGCGACGGTGCGGGCGCAAAGCCGGATCGACAACGGGAACTTCGCTGGCCTCGGCAGGCGCAGCGGGCTCGACAGGCGATGTGCCCTCCCCTGCCGCGGAACGGACCGAAGCCTCAGCGAGCTTGGGGGTTACCTGATCGGCAACCTGCTCGGCCTTAGCAGCCGTGCGACGGCGTGTGCGCGGTACCGGCTTCTCGGTTGGCTGGTCGGCGACAGGGGTCTCGGTGGCGGCAGGCGTCTCGGGCACAGACGGAGCTGCAAGCTCGGTCAGAGCCGCGGCCTCGCGCTCGGCAGCACGACGGCGGGCGCGCACCACCTGAGCCTCGCTAATCTGCGCCAACGCACGTGCCTGCGCGACCTCATCGGAAATCGGCGCCGAGGAGTCAGCTGCAACGGTGCGCTTGGCGCGCGTCGTGCGCGCGGTACGGCGCTTGGGCTTGGTGACCTCCTCGCCGTCAGCGGCAGGCTTGGCCGCGCGGCGCGTGCGCTTGGGCTTTGCCGGAGCAGCCTCCTCACCAGTTGCAGGCACGGCCTTCTCAGCCGTTGCAGCCTTAGGCGTCTCAGGAGCCGAGGTTTGCGCGGGCGCCGCGACCTGGTCCGACGCAACCGGTGCAGCGGGAGCGGCCTGCGTCGTCGTTATTTCGTTTTCTTGCTGTTGATCAGACACAGTGTTTGCTCAACTTTCTTTTCAAGCCCTGTGATCACATGCTCCCTGCATAAACCTTCAGGGCGGCTAAACAGTCTAGCTCCGTCAAATACCGACGGACATCATTGATCTGTATCGAGATATTTGCGTCATATACGCAGCGTTAGTGTAACACAACCGCCGTCACCTGCAACTTAGTCATTGGGGACGTTCTTAAACGACTATTCAAAAGGGACACTCTTTGGTTTACCGCCCACAAATCTGACTGCCTCCGCCAAAACTATGGCGGTTTACTACGATGAATCGCTCAACCGCGACCACTCCGAAACTTGTTGAACTAAAACCGCAGGTAGATGCCTTGCACTTTTTAGCGAAAAGCCGGCGTGGTTGGCATTTCTCAATTCATCGTAGTAAACCGGCATAGTTTCGTATTTCCAGCAGCCCCAAATTCGTCAATACGCCGGCGTTTATGCAAAAAGCCCGACCTCCGCATGGAGATCGGGCTTATAGGGCTCAGCAAAGCCGAACCTACACGGTCAAATGACCCGCAGATTACATCTGCTCGGGAGCGGAGACACCAACAAGGGTGAGCACCAGGGCGAGCGTCACGCGGACGGCATCGCAAGCGGCCAGACGGGCACGCGAAAGCTCGGGGTCGACGGGACGGCCCTCGCTCGGCAGAACCTGGCAGGCAGCGTAGAAGCTGTGGAAGTCGCCGGCGAGTTCCTCAGCAAAGTGCGTCAGACGGAACGGGGCGCGGTCGCGAGCGCAGCTGGCGATGAGGTCGGTAAGCTCGTTGAGCTTGCGCGAAAGGGCGAGCTCGGTCGGGTCGGTCAGCAGCGAGTAATCGACGTTCTCACCGATGGCCTTGGCGGCGACGGCCTTCATGCCCATCTCGTCAGCCTGCTCGGGCGTAACGTCAGCGGCACGGCGCAGGATGGAGCACACACGGGCGTGAGCGTACTGCACGTAGTACACCGGGTTGGAGTTGTCGCGCTTCTTAACGGCCTCGATGTCGAAGTCGACCATCTGGTTGGAGCTCTTGGAGATGAGCGTGTAGCGAGCGGCATCGGAACCGACCTCGTCGACGAGCTCCTGCAGGGTCACCATGGTGCCCTTGCGCTTGGACATACGGACGGGCTTGCCGTTGCGCAGCAGGTTGACGAGCTGGCCCAGCAGAACCTCAAACTTTCCGGGATAGCCAAGAGCGTCGCAGACGCAGCGGACGCGCTCGATGTAGCCGTGGTGGTCGGCGCCCCAGATGTCGATGACGTGGTCGACGCGCTGGAACTTATCCCAGTGATAGGCAACGTCGGAGGCGAAGTAGGTGTACTCGCCGTCGGACTTGATCAGGACGCGGTCCTTGTCATCGCCCAGGTCGGTGGAGCGGAACCACAGGGCGCCGTCCTTGGTGTAGAGGTAGCCCATCTTGTCGAGCTTCTCAAAAGCGCGGTCGACGGCAGAGGTGCCGGCGGTCTCACCCTCGGTGTCCTTCACGTACAGCGAACGCTCGGAGTACCAACGATCGAAGTCGCAATTGACGGCGTGGCAGAGGTCGCGCATGTTGTCGACCATCTTTACGTAGCCGCGCTCGCGGAAGCTCTCCATACGCTCCTGCGGGTCGGCGTCGACCCACTTATCGCCGTCGGTGCGCCAGAACTCGGCAGCCTCGTCGATGATGTAGTCGCCGCCGTAGGAGTCCTTGCCCAGAGTCTCGGCAAAGTTGTCCTGATACGGATGGGTCTCGGGGTGCTCGTCGTTCTCGTCGGCAACAAAGGCGTCGCGGTCGGCGATCAGCAGCTTGTGAGCCTCGTCGATATCCACGCCCTGCTTGGCGATGATGTCGGCAAGCTGCATATAGCGCGTGCTGATGGAGTTGCCGAAGGTGTTCATCTGAGAGCCGTGGTCGTTGATGTAGAACTCACGCTGGATGTCGTAACCGGCGTGGTCCATAACACGGCAGAGCGAGTCGCCCAGCGCGGCCCAGCGGCCGTGGCCGATGTGCATGGGGCCGACGGGGTTAGCGGAAACGAACTCGACCTGGGTCTTCAGGCCACCACCGACGTTAGACTTAGCGAAGTCCATACCCTTCTCGCGAGCCTCGCCAAAGATGGCATTCTTGACGGCAACGGAGAGGTAGAAGTTGATGAAGCCGGGGCCTGCGATCTCGACCTTCTCGATCGCGGGGTCCTCGGGCATATGGGCAACGATGGCCTCGGCGATCTTGCGCGGGGCGCAGTGGGCCAGCTTGGCGGACTTCAGGGCCATGGTAGAGGTCCACTCGCCATGAGAAGTGTCAGCCGGTCGCTCGATGGCGCAATCGTCAAGTTCAAATGCGGAAAGGTCGCCGGCCTCCTGGGCCGCAGCAAGCGCAGCGCGTACCAGCTCTTCAATCTTCTCGGGCATAGATCCTCCTTGTGTTAAAGCCCCCGAGCTCTTGGTCACTCGTGGGGCAAAAGCCAGAGTTTGTAGCACTCTATCACAAGCGACGGGCACTGTCGCAGGGTAAAGCCAATCGATATTGCATATGCACAAAATTGACTACAGCTTGTATGGAGTCACTCAAAGATGCCAGTCTGCCTGCAGATTATGCACGCGTTGAAAATGCATAAAGGTGTGAATGAGCTGCGTCTTTTATCGAATACTCTTACCTATCGGAGTTGTGTGCTTTTCCTGCATAAAGTGATGGTTTGCGCACGTCAGCGTGGTATTCTTAACATACGTAAATTCGTATAAGTTGGAGGTAGCATGTTCTCAATCGGTCAACACGTCATTCATCCGGGTCAGGGAGTCTGCACCGTCGTCGGCTTTAGGGACGACACGCCGCAGCCCATGTTGTTGCTCGAGACCAAGCAGGGACATGCGCAGACGATCCTCATGTACCCCGTGGCGCAGGCCGACCGTCTGCATGCCGCCATCTCGCAGCAAGATGCCGAGCACCTGCTGAGCCACTATGACGAGCTGGAGTGCGACACCTTTACCGAGCGCAACAGCTCACTTGAGGAGACGCACTTTAAGCAGCAGCTCAAGCTGGGCGCGCCTGAGACGGTCCGCGTGGCAAAGACCATGATGCACCGCATTCGCCAGGCCGAAGAAGCTGATAAAAAGCCCAGCTCCTACTACATGCGCGTACTCAAGGAGGCCAAGCGCCGCTCCATCGAGGAGTTTGCCGTGGCCTTGGGCGTCACCGAGGAGGACGCCGAAGCCCGCCTAGCCCAAGCCGCCCTCAACTAACCTGCCAAAAAGGGACAGGTTTATTTTGGCAGGTTTTATCTGGCCAAACATCAACAAACAATCAGTAAATGGTCGGGTGCTCCGTTTTGTTTAAGAGCGCCCGACCATTTTTCTATCGCCGTAAAAATGCGTGAAGCCCATTTGCGATGACATCACGCGAGGGCCGTCCAGATCGACGTAGCCAACGCCCGCATCCACAACAAGCGCGCCCGTCTTACTCAATTACCATTAAAAAGCATCAATTTGAAAACGCAATTATATTTCGGCAGGTAGCAGCTATAGTCGGTGAACTGAATCTCGACAACCGAAACCCCCGAATGAGGTATCTTCAGCCCATCCAAGCTAAAGGAGGGGCCATGCCGAGAAAACCTCGTTCAAAGTCACCAACCGGTTATTTCCACATCACGTTGCGTGGAAACGGAGGGCAATTGCTGTTTGACGATGCCGAGGACCGAATCGCCATGCTTCAGATCCTCGATGCGATCCTCCCCAAACACAATATCGAGCTAATCGCTTGGTGCCTTATGGGAAACCACATTCATCTGCTCATCGACGATCCGGACGACCGCAAGAGCGACGCGATGCATGCGATAGCCGTATCGTATGCGGGCAGGTACAATGCGCGGACGGGGCATATCGGCCACGTGTTTCAGGAGCGGTTTTGGGATTCGCCCATTAAGTCAGAAGTATATTTACTCGAGGCAATTCGATACATTCATTTGAATCCACAAAAAGCGGGACTGGCAGCATACGACGAATATCCCTGGAGCAGCCATCGCGAGTATCTCATGAGTGCCAGGTCACGGCCGCATGTTACCGGCAGCGTTGTCGGTGTTATATTCCCAACACCTCGCTCATACCTTCGGCTCATGGAAAGTACGCCGTCGCTTCCCTATCGCCCCAGCGCAACAGCCAAGGTTCGCGAGGAAGATCTATGCGAATTTGGCACGGCAATCGTGCAGAGTGTCGCAGGATGTGCTCCGACGGTACTTAAATCCGCCTCCAAGCCACTTCGCAATGAGGCGATTCTCGCGCTTCGAAAACAAGGGCTAACGATTAAGCAGGTTCAGCTGCTGACCGGACTGGGAACATGGATTATCAAGAACGCGTCGTAGCGTCGCGTTTGCCGAGTTACGGATACGGCGAAGCGCAGCTGTCTGCCGCGAGGCGCCGCCATTCGCCAGCTTCACCATGTCAAACAGAAAACGCTTCCGCTGAATAACGTCCAACGGAAGCGTTTTCCCAGATAAAACCTACCAAAATAAACCTGTCCCTTTTTGGCAGGTTAGGCCTGGAAGGTGTCGCGGTCGGGCGCGAAGGACTGCATGGCCGCGATGGTGCGGTCAAAGAGCTCGGGGAGTTCCCAGCCCAGCATCTCGGCGCCCTGCGAAATCACGTCGCGCGAGCAGCCGGCGGCAAAGCGCTTGTCCTTGAACTTCTTCTTGAGCGACTTGGTCGTAAAGTCCATGACGCTCTTGCTCGGGCGCATGATGACGGCAGCTCCGATCAGGCCGGTAAGCTCGTCGCAGGCAAACAGGATCTTTTCCATCTGTAGCTCGGGCTTGGGCAGCGAGGTGTTGAAATCGGACGTGTGCGACTGAATGGCACGGATGAGCTCGGGCGAGGCACCTTCACCCTTAAGAATCTCGGCAGCATAGATGGTGTGGTTCATGGGGTCGTCCTCATGCTCCTCCCAATCCAAGTCGTGCAGCAGGCCGACGATGCCCCAAAACTCCTCGTTCTCGGGGTCGAACTCGCGCGCAAAGTAGCGCATGGTGCCCTCGACCGTCTCGCCATGGGTGATGTGGAACGGGTCTTTGTTGTGCTCGTTAAGCAGTTCAAACGCGCGGTCGCGGGTGATTCCGGCGGAAAGCGTCTGGGACATGGCAATACCTCCAGGTGAGTCGATGTTAGGACACGGTGTCACTATCGTATATCGCCGCGACTCAAGCCGAAAGGCAAAAAAGTTATGCGGAGAAAAAAGCCGGGCGAACGTGTCGCCCGGCAAAACCGCAGATAAAACCTGCCAAAATAAACCTGTCCCTTTTTGGTAGGTTTAGGGGCGGACCTGGCCGGTGCCGCGGAGCTTGTATTTGTAGGTGGTGAGGGCCTCGGCGGCAAAGGGGCCGCGGGCGTGGAGCTTTTGGGTCGAGATGCCGATCTCGGCGCCCAGGCCAAACTCGCCGCCGTCGGTAAAGCGCGTGCTGGCGTTGGCATACACGGCCGAGGCATCGACCTCGTCCAGGAAGCGCTCGCAAGCATCCGTGTCCTCTGCAACGATGGCCTCGGAGTGCATCGTGCCGTAGCGGTTGATGTGCGCGATGGCCTCGTCCTCGTTCGCCACGACCTTCACGCTCATCTCGAGCGCCAGATACTCGCGACCCCAGTCCTCCTCAGTCGCGGCAACGTAGTCATCGCCCTCGGCAAGCCCGGCGTCGGCGCATGCGGCGCACGTGGCCTCGTCGCCGTGAATGAGCACGCCGTGGTCGTGCAGCACGGCAACGACCGCAGGCAAAAACACATTGGCCACAGCATGGTCGACCAGCAGCGACTCGGCGGCATTGCACACGCCTACACGCTGGGTCTTGGCATTAACGATAATGTTGAGCGCCTTATCAAAGTCGGCGGACTCATGCACGTAGATATGACAGTTGCCCGTGCCCGTCTCGATCACCGGCACAAGCGACTCGCGCACGCAGCGCTGGATCAGGCCTGCACCGCCGCGCGGAATGAGTACGTCAACAATACCGCGGAGCTTCATGAGCTCGCCAGTGGCCTCGCGGTCCTCGGACTCGATCATCGAGATAGCCTCGCGCGGGAAGCCCTTGGTCTCGAGCGCATCGGCCAGCAGCTCAGAAATCATGGCACACGAGTGATAGGCCAGCGAGCCGCCGCGCAGAATGCAGGCGTTGCCGGTGCGGATGCAGATGCCCGCGGCGTCGGCCGTCACGTTGGGGCGCGCCTCGTACACCATGGCGACCAGGCCCAACGGCACGCTCACGCGGGTGAGGTCCACGCCGCTTGCGAGCACGCGGTGGTCGAGCACGCGGCCGACAGGATCGGGCAGCTCGGCGAGCTTCTCCAGGCCGGCGGCCATACCCTCAACGCGCTCGGGCGTCAGCAGCAGACGGTCGAGGAGCCCCGCCGAGGTCCCCGCATCGCGCGCGGCGGACATATCGAGCTCGTTGGCGGCAACGATGGAGTCGACACCGTTGCGCAGTGCTGCGGCCATGGCGCGCACGGCCTCCTGGCGCTGCTCGTCGCTCGCCGTGGCAAGCGAGGCCGACGCTGCCTTAGCGGCAACGGCAAGATCGTGGACATACGTGGCTATATCGACCGACATGGGCGGCCCTTTCTCCTAGAAGTTTGCAACCATGGTAGCCGATTTGCGCATGGCCTCGCCCGCGGCGGTAGAATTGGTCAACCCGAAACACCGCAACGAACGGAAGACTCACATGGCCCTCATCACTTCGTACCACGTCCCCGGCCTGTATGTCGAGGACCACAGCATCGACGTCCCCCTCGACTGGCGCGGCCTGGAGCCGATGCTCCTGGCCGTCGGCAGCACCATGCGCCGCGGCGCCATGCCGGCGCCCATCGCAGGTGCGCCCGAGAGCATCAAGCTCTTCTACCGTGTGGTTTGCGCGCCCGACCGCATCAACGACGATCTGCCACTGCTCCTGTTTTTGCAGGGCGGCCCCGGCGGCGAGAGCCCGCGTCCGCTGTCACCCACAAGCGACGGCTGGATCGAGGAGGCCGTCAAGCACTTCCGCGTCGTCCTGCCCGACCAGCGCGGCACCGGACGCAGCAGCTGTGTAGACGGGCGCACGATTGCCGCACTGGGCGAGCGTGCCGAGGCAGCCGGCGCCGATGCGGACCGCTCGCAGGCGGACTTCCTCAAGCGCCACCTCGCCAGCTCCATCGTGCGCGATTTTGAGTACCTGCGCCTGGTGGGCTTTGGCGGCAGGCCCTGGGTCACGCTCGGGCAGAGTTACGGCGGCTTTTTGACGCTGAGCTACCTGTCGCTCTTCCCCGAGGGCATGGCGGCAAGCTTTACCTGCGGCGGCATCCCCCACGTACCGGCGAGCGCAAGCGAGGTCTACGCGCACACCTTCCCGCGCATGGCTGCCAAGACGCAGCAGTATTACAACCGCTACCCCGCCGACGTCGAGCGCGTGGCGGCCCTGGCAGATGCCCTCGAGGAGCAAAAGCCCGTGCTACCCGACGGCTCGCCGATGACGGTCGAACGCCTGCAGCTCATGGGCAGCGACTTTGGCATGAAGCCGAGCTTTGAGCGCATGCATTGGATTATCGATCATGCTTTTGTTGACGGCGACGGCACGCTGGCCTGCGGCGCCTCGGTATCCGACAGCTTTTTGATGCGCGCCTTCGAGCGCACCAACACGCGCACGAATCCGCTGTACTGGACGCTTCAGGAGTTCATCTACGCCGACGGCGACACCATGCCCATTCGCTGGGCCGCGGCAGAAGAGAAGGCCCATCGTGCCGAGTTCGACACGCTCACGCGACCGCTCATGTTTACCGGCGAGGCCATGTTCCCGTGGATGTTTGAGCAGATGCCCGAACTTAAGCCCTTCAAGCCGGCGATGGATCTGCTTATGGAAGACACAAGCTGGGACAAGATCTACGACCCGCAGCGCCTGGCGTGCAACGAGGTGCCCCTGCAGGCCGCGGTGTACTTCGATGACATGTACGTGGACTCGGGCATGCAGCTCGATACGCTCAGCCGCGTGGGCAACTCGCATGCCTGGGTGACCAACGAGTTCGAGCACGACGGCTTGCACGGCAGCGTGGTGTTCAAGCACCTCTTCGACGAAGCCCTCAACCGCGGAGACCTGCGCCAGATCTTCTAGCAAAGGAGTGTCCCCGTCTGCCGGCACAATAGGAACGTCCCCAAGTGCCGGCAACGACAATGCCGCTGGTAGAGGACAGAAAGCGAAAACGCCCCTAAGCGAGCAAGGTGACGTGAAAGAGGAGGGCATTGACCTTCTGGTCATGCCCGACGATTGAACGTCAGATTGCCGCTTAGGGGCGTTTGCAGCGTCAATTGGTTAGGCGAACACTATCAAGTTGTCCCTATGGATCGCCGGCTTCTCGGCTAGGTCTGCCAGTAGACGGTTGCCGGCAATCTGGTCCTGGCGGCGGCCGGCGGCAAGCTCCAGCACGTCCGAATCGGCCTCGGCGATACCGCGGGCGACAACCATGCCGCTCGGGTCGCACACGTCGAGCACATCGCCCTCGGCAAACTGGCCATCGACCTCGCGAATACCCACCGCGAGCAGCGACGATCCGCGGCTGACCAGCGCCTTCGCGGCGCCGTCATCGACCGTCACCGAGCCGTGCGCCTTGTCGCCCAGTGCAATCCACAACTTGCGCGGCGCAATGTCCAGGCGCTCCGCCGGCGGATCGAACAGCGTACCCACGCTCTCGCCGCGGGCCAGACGCACGAGCGCATCGGGCTCCTCGCCCGAGCAAATCACGCTTTGAATGCCCGCCGTCATGAGAATGCGGCTCGCGCGAATCTTGGTGATCATGCCGCCCGTACCCACCGATGTGGAAGAATCGCCCGCCGAGGCGATAATCTTGGCATCGATCTTATGCACGACCGGGATAAACTCGGCCGTCGGATCCTCATGCGGATTGGCGGTGTAGAGGCCATCGATGTCCGAGAGCGTCACGCACAGATCGGCAGAAACCAGGCAGCTCACAAGCGCCGCCAGTGTGTCGTTGTCACCAAACTTGATCTCATCGACGGTAACGGTATCGTTCTCGTTGACGATCGGCACCACGCCAAGCTCCACGAGGCGCAGCAGGGCGTCGCGCGCATGCAGGTAGGACGTGCGACGGGCCGTGTCGTGGCGCGTGAGCAGCACGAGCGAGGTGAGCAGGTCGCGCGCATGGAACTCCTCGTCGTAGGCCGACGAGATGATGCACTGACCGGCCGAGGCGCAAGCCTGTAAGCTCGGCAGGTCACCGACCGGCTTGCGGTCGAAGCCCAGCACGGGATAGCCACAGGCAATAGCGCCCGAGCTCACCACGACCAGACGCCAGCCGAGCTTGCGCAGCGCTGCGGCTTGATCGGCAAGTCCGCCGATAAAGGCGCGGTTGACCTTGCCATCGGCGCCCACCACCGTGGACGAACCGATCTTTACCACCATCGTTTTATAAGAAGTCGTCATACGTCAAACCAATCAACTGTTCAGCGAACGGCCGAGCGGCGGCCAAGGGAGCGTGACTCGCCCCTACCGCCCAAAGAATTAGTGAGCCCAGGGAAAAGCAGAAGCCGCGGCCATATTCTTGCGCACGAGCTCGTCGCGCACCTGAGCCAGGCCCTGCTCCATGCCCACCACATAGGTCTGCGGGTACAGGAAGCGCTTGAAAGCTGCGTCCAGATGATCGAGCGCCCAAACACAGCGCTCGCGCGCGTCCTGGATGCTCTCACGCGGAGCCACCGCGCTGCCGTCGCGCACGATCGGCACCAGCAGCTCGCGATACTCAAGTTCGGACACGTCGGTCACCAGGGCGGCATCATTCACGGCCACGAGGGTATTGCCGCGCGCGGCGCCCTCCCCCGCCAGATGGTCCTCGTCGTAGATCATGTCGCAGACCGGGCCGCCAAATCCGTCGTAATAACGGCGCACGCGTTGCACACCCGGGATCGTGCGCTTGTAGGGCTGCTCGGAGAGCTTGACCACCGGCGTCCATGGATCTGCCTCGCTCGCACGGCGGGCGGAAAGCTTGTACACGCCACCCAGCGCCGGCTGGTCATAGCAGGTCGCAAGCTTGGTACCCACACCAAAGCTGTCGATGGGCGCACCCTGGTCGAGCAGCGACTGAATCGTGTACTCGTCAAGATCGTTGGAAACCGAGATCCCCACATAGGGCAGGCCCTCGGCATCAAAACGGCCGCGCACATACTTGGAGAGCTTGGCGAGGTCGCCGGAGTCGATGCGAATGGCCGACAGGCGCTCGCCCACCGCTTCCATCTCCTTGGCAACCGTAATGGCATGTTCACAGCCCTCGCGCACGTCATAGGTGTCGATGAGCAGCGTACAGTTCTTGGGGCTCGACTTGGCAAAGGCGCGGAAGGCCTCGAGCTCGGAATCGAAGCTCATCACCCAGCTGTGCGCATGCGTGCCAAAGACGGGAATACCGTAGCGGCGGCCGGCGAGCACATTGGACGTAGAGGAGCAGCCGGCAACGTAGCTCGCGCGCGCGACGGCCAAGCCGCCATCGGGACCCTGAGCGCGGCGCAGGCCAAACTCGGCAACGGGACGGCCGTCCGCCGCCAGCACCACGCGCGCCGTCTTGGTGGCGACAAGCGTCTGGAAACCGACAATGTTGAGCAGCGCCGTTTCGAGCAGCTGGCATTCAAGCGCGGGGCCGGTGACGCGCACCATGGGTTCGCGCGGAAAGACGAGCTCTCCCTCGGGGACGGCGTCGATGTTTACGTGCGCACGAAAATCGCGCAGGTAGTCGAGGAATGCAGGCTTGAACATCGCGCCGCCGGCCGGGGCCTGAAGTGAGGCGAGGTAGTCGATATCCTCGGGCGTAAAGCGCAGATTCTCGACAAGCTCGGGCAGCTCGGCGGTGCCGCACATGACGGCATACGCGCTGCCGAAGGGATGGTCGCGGTAAAACGCCGTAAAGCAACCCTGCTCATTGGCCTTGCCGCTCTCCCACAGGCCCTGGGCCATAGTGAGTTCGTACAGATCAGTGAGCATTGCGATGTCGGTGGGATGCGAGATGTCGGTCAAAGCCATGGGGCGACCTTTCGGATGCGTTGTGCAGAGGTTGAGGGTTGGAGAAGGGCAGAGTGTTCGGGCATGACACCCGGCGCGAATCGGCTAGAGCAGGCCCATGCTGGTCAGGATCGTGTAGCCCATAAAGATGACAAACGCGATGAGGGCAAGGACAATGATGATTTTTTGAGCCGGCGCCATGCCAGGGATCTCGTTCTCACCCGCAGGCTCCTTGGAGGTAACCATGCGCTGGGCAAAGCTCATCTCGTCACGGCTCGGCTTGGGATCGACGGACTTGGGACGAGCGGCCTTTTTAGGCTGAGGTTTAGGTGCGGCGGGCGCGGGCTTCGCGGCGGCGGGCTTGGGCTCGGATGCGCCCTTCGCAGCAGCCTCCTCGGCCTTCGCACGCTCGGCACGCAGGGCGGCCAGCTCCTCACGCTCGCGGCGTGCCTCTTCCTGGGCCTCGCGACGAGCTTTCTCGGCGCGGAGCTCTTCCAACTCGGCGCGTTCCTCGGCAGACAGTGGTTGGGACTCAAGCTCGGCCATGGTACAGCCCTTTCTTTTAAAAAAAGCCGCCGACACAATGTCAGCGGCTTATCAAATCCAAGGGTGGAGACGAAGGGAGTCGAACCCTCGGCCTCTGCCATGCGACGGCAGCGCTCTCCCAACTGAGCTACGTCCCCAGGACAAGTTGATATTTTACCTACGGCTCGCCAACTGTCAACGCCCAATACCCAGTCTTTTTGGGACGGAGCTTTTTTGACAACTTTTCGAGCAGGCGATCCTCTCGATGATTTTTTAATCCCCGTCCCAGAAAAATCATCGGCGAATGTGCTACTTTGCGCTGGTGAGGACGCCGGTGGTGTCGAAGGCTGGGGTGAAGCTCTCGTCTACCGCTCCGCCTTCTTGCCAAAACATCGTCGTAAAGCCCAGGTCGTCGGCATGGTCGAGCACCTGCTCGTACTCCTCGCGCGTCACGGCGCGCGCCAGGTCGCCGCCTTGTTCGCGCATGAGGGCATTGGGCGTGTACTGGTTCATGACCGAGATCGGCACGTCGCCCACCGTCTGCCACACCAGGTCCAACACGCGGCACGAATCGTCCGCATGCCCCGGCAGCACCAGATGACGCACGATTATGCCGCGCTTCATGAGCCCGTCCCCGTCTACCAGCTCTCCCCCGCGGCGCTCAATCTCGCGCGCCATCTGGGCCAGACCCGACACAGCCACGCGCGGGTAGTCCTTAATATGAGAGAGTGACTGCGCAAGCGCCGCATTGGCATACTTAAAGTCGGTAAGCCACACGTCGACCAAATCGCCGAGCGCCGCCACGGCACTCGCGCGCTCATAACCGCTCGTGTTGTAGACGATTGGAATGACCAGTCCGCGCTCCCGAGCTGCGGCAATCGCGACCGGCAGCAGGTGAGCATAATGCGTCGCCGTCACCAGATTGATGTTATTGGCACCTTGGTCCTGCAGCTCCAGCATAATCTCGACCAGGCGCTCGGGCGAAATCTCAAGCCCAAAATTGCCCGTCGAGATCTCGTGGTTCTGACAATAGACACATTTGAGCGAGCAGCCGCTAAAGAAGATCGTGCCCGAACCGGCCTCGCCCGAGATAGGCGGCTCCTCCCACATATGAAGCGCCGCGCGGGCCACCTTGAGCGTGTCATCGGCACCGCATACGCCGTGCGCACCCTCGTCGCGCACCGCACCGCAACGACGCGGACACAAATGGCAGGCGGGCGAAAAAAGTTCGGTCAACGGCGTCGGCATAAAAACATGCTCCAAAACAACGATTCAGCAGCTCAAACGTAAAGGGACCAACCGCACAGACGGCTCGAGCCCAAGGCGCCGTAATCGTCCGACACGATTTTTGTAATGTCAAGACTGGAATCGATAAAGTGCCGCTTTATGATGTAGGTATTCCGCCCCCCGCGGAGCAACTGGGTGAACCGTCGCGTTTATTTAGGGAGCCCACACAGTCGTACCTAGTACAGGTATCCTTCGTTGTTAAGGACGCTGGAACAGTCGATGAGGGCACCCACCTGTTTTAGGTGGGTTCATTTTCGTAACGTGGGGGGTGGTTTTCTTTTGCCGAAAATCGCCATTACAGTCCATATGGATCCCCACCGGCATCCCAACAATCCATCGACAATACCCTAATATCTGGTAAGCGCGTGATTATCGCTGCGCGCAATTCCATGCACCCCCCTTGGTCGAGTATCATGATTCGGCTATGCCCTTTGCGCATGGCGTTCTTCTGACCTTTCCCTTCGACGCTTGGCGGTTTTTAGATTCATGGCTTCATCCCCGAGCTACATACCGTACCTATGCGTGGCAGCGGCGGCCTTTATCACGACCTTCCTCACGGTGCCTCTGGTCAAGCGCCTGGCAATTAAGCTCGACGCCGTCGACTATCCTTCCAAGCGCCGCATCAACACCAAGCCCATCCCGCGTTTGGGCGGAACGGCGGTGTTTTTGGGCCTGGTCGTTGCCTGCATTGTGCAAATCCTAGGCACCTGGCACCTAGGCTGGCCGCCCGTCCTGGTGCCGCACCCGCGCCTTCACATTAGCTATCCTATGCTGGCCCTCTCCTTTACCGTCATCTTTGCGACCGGCGCTATCGACGACGTCATCCAGCTCAAGCCCAAGCAAAAGCTGGCCGGACAGGTCCTCGCTGCGCTCATCGCCTGCGTGGGCGGCCTGCGCATCGGCGTCATCGTCAACCCGTTTGCCCCCGGCGAGATCATGCTCGGATGGCTCGCCTACCCCATCACCGTGATCTATCTGGTGGCATTCACCAACATCATTAACCTCATCGACGGCCTCGACGGCTTGGCCACGGGCATCTGCGGCATCGCCTCGTTCACCATGTTTTCGATGGCCGTTCTCTCGGGCCGTATCGACGCCGCTGCGCTCTCCATTGCGCTCTTTGGCGCCTGTCTGGCCTTTTTGCGCTACAACTTCAACCCCGCAAGCATCTTCTTGGGCGACTCGGGGTCGTTGCTTCTGGGCTTTGCACTGGGCTCCATCTCGCTGCTCAACGTGAGCCGCACCGCCGCGCTCACCTCGCTTATCATCCCGCTCATCGTTGCCGGCGTGCCCATCATCGACACGTTTAGCGCCATCGTGCGCCGCAAGCGCGCCCACATTAGCATCGGGCAGGCCGACAAGGGCCACATCCACCACCGCCTGATCCAAGAGGGCTACAACCAAAAGCAGGCAGTGCTCCTCATCTACGCCTGGTGCATCATGCTTTCGGCCGGCGCCGCCGCGATTAACCAGGTCGAGGTGCCCATGCGCGTGCTCATCTTTACCGTACTCGCCATTGGCTCGGCGGCCTTTGCCAAGCACCTGCACCTGTTTGAGCCCGTGCTGCGCCACCATTACAACAAGCGCACGCACGAGGACGAGCTCGTCACCCCCGACGACCCCGCCTTTAAGCAGGAGGAGCAGGCGGCAGAAGAACGCAGGGAGGAGCGCCACCACAGGCGCTAGGGTAAGCTGCCGAGGATGCGCCCAGGCGCCGCCGGCCAAACGCGCAGCCACGCCGCGCCCATCGCACATGCCGCCGCTCTCCCGCCCCTCGCGTACTTACGCCCCGACCCTCCAATAAACGCGTTATCATCTTGACCCATGAACATACGTTAGGAGCAATCATGCCAAACGAGAACAGCTACGAAGTCGCGCTGCAAAAGAGCAACGCCATTCGCGAGGGCCTGGCCAAAACGCCCGAGAAGTTCACCATGCTCACCGGCGACCGCCCCACCGGCCGTCTGCACCTGGGTCACTACTTCGGCACCCTCAAGGGCCGTGTTGAGCTGCAGAACATGGGCGCCAAGACCAACGTGCTCATCGCCGACTACCAGGTCATCACTGACCGCGACACGACCGAGCACATCCAGGACAACGTGTACAACATGGTCATGGACTACCTTGCCTGCGGCATCGACCCCGACAAGACCATGATCTACGCGCACTCCGCCGTGCCCGCCGCCAACCAGCTCATGCTGCCGTTCCTGTCGCTGGTCTCCGAGGCCGAGCTGGCGCGCAACCCCACGGTCAAGGCCGAGATGGAGGCCTCGGGCCACGAGCTCACCGGCCTTCTGCTCACCTACCCGGTGCACCAGGCCTGCGACATCCTGTTCTGCAAGGGCAATGTGGTGCCCGTCGGTCGCGACCAGCTGCCGCACATCGAGCTCACCCGCACCATCGCCCGCCGCTTTAACAACCGTTACGGCAAGGTGTTCCCCGAGGTCGACGCGCTGCTGTCCGAGACCCCGCTGCTGCCCGGCCTGGACGGGCGCAAGATGAGCAAGAGCTACGGCAACGCCATTAACATCTCGATGACCGCCGAGGAGACGGCCAAGCGCATCAAGAAGAGCCAGACCGACTCCGAGCGCATGATCACGTTCGATCCCGAGAATCGCCCCGGCGTGTCCGGCCTGCTTTCGACCGCCGCCATCTGCACCGGCCGTTCCGAAGTCGAGATTGCCGAGGAGATCGGCATGGGCGGCTCCGGCCAGCTCAAGAAGTACGTGACCGAGGCCGTCAACGAGTACTTCGCCCCGATCCGTGAGCGTCGCCAGCGCTACGAGAACGACCTGGATTACGTCAAGGACGTGCTGCACGAGGGCAACCGTCGTGCCAACGAGATCGCCGAGCAGACTCTGGCCGAGGTTCGGGACGCCATGGGCATGGTGTACTAGGCAAAGCGCTTTCGCACAACATAAACGGTGAGATTAGATTTCTCCCCGAAACAGGAACAGGCCCGCTGGCAGTTAGTTGCCAGCGGGCCTGTTCCCGAAGTACACCGTTGAATCGCACAGAGGGGAGGAATGCGAATCAAACTCAACAGGGCAGGCTTTTTCATCGCCTATTGCCTGCTCCGTTGCTGAAACCAATATAGTTCACCGTGGTTTACTTTGCTGCGACAAACCGCGCCGCCATACCTTCTCCATAAGTTAACCTCGGTAAACCTGCCAAAACCACCACAAAGGGGATAGGCACCTTTGTGGTGGTTTAAGCCACGGCAGAGCCGCTAGAGCCCTGCAGGCCAGCGACAGGCGGCCAAGTCGACGTGCATGTCGTCCTTAAACGCCACACCCTCCCCTAGCAAAAGCTCACGTTGAGCATCGGGACCGCCAAAAGCAAAACCATCGCATATGCGGCCATCGGCAAACACCACGCGGTGACAGGGAATCTCGCCGGGGCGCGGATTGCCATGCAGGGCATACCCCACGTACCGCGCACTTCGTGGACGTCCAGCATGCAGCGCCACCTGACCATACGTGGCGACCATCCCCTCGGGAATCTGCTCGACCACCTCGTACACCCGCTCAAAAAAGCCCTCAGACGCCATTGCTCGCTCCTTTCCACCCGGAATAGCATAAACCACCACAAAGGCGCCTGTCCCCTTTGTGGTGGTTTTGGCAGGTGGGCTAGTTAACGGGCTGGAAGAAGGCCACGGCTACGGCGCCGGGGCCTACATGGGTGCCGATGGTGGCACCGATGGTGTGAACGGGCAGTTCGCCCTCGGTGTGGCCAGCCCACAGTGCCGCGCTGTCCTCGATATACTTCTTGAGCACCGCATCCGAAAGGCCCGTATAGCCGAGCGCCAGCGGCATGGAAAAGTCGATGCCGCCTGCCTTTTCGACCTTCTGGTTGAGCAGGTTACGTCCGTTCTTGGAACCGCGCGCCTTGCCCAGCAGCACGATCAGACCGTCCTCGGCAGCCACAACAGGCTTTACGTTGAGCAGCGTACCCACGGCACCGGCAGCAGCAGACAGGCGACCGCCGCGCACCAGGTACTCCAGCGTCTCGAGCAGACCAATAACCACCACGCGGTCACGGACGGCCTCGACAGCCGCCGCGATCTGGGCCGCGCCCTGGCCCTCGTCCACTAGGCGCAGGGCATACTCGACCAGCACGCGCTCACCCAGGGTAACGTTATTGCTATCAACCACATACACGTCGCCGCCCGGCGCCTCGGCAAGTGCGGTACGGGCGCTCTGATTGGTCCCCGAAAGTTTGGCACCCACGGTAATAATCACCGCCTCGTCGCCGGCCTCACGTGCTTCGGCAATCGCCTGCGAAAAGGCGTACGGGTTGACCTGACCGGTCTTGGGCAGCTCGTCGCGCTCCACGAGCATCTCGTAAAAGCGCTGGTGATCGATGTCGACGCCATCCATATACACATCGGTGCCAAAGGTAACGGACAGCGGCAAGACTGACAGCGCCGGGTGCTCCGCCGGCGACATATCGCTGGCGGAATCGGTAATAATGCGGACGGACATAGCGAATCCTTTCTTGCGCAGGTCTCGCGCAGGGAATTTTGACAGCAATGTCCCGGCACGGCGTACGCGCTCAAACGGGACGACGCAGTTTTTAATGGGAAGCAAATGCCTTGGCGGCCTTAGATCTCACGCAGGGTGTTGAGAATCGTACGCAGCGACGCATACATCTGCTCGCGCTGCTCCACACCCATAGCCTTACCGGTGGTGTCGAGCACCTCGCGAATGATGCGGTCCGCCTCGCTCATGCTCTCGCCGCCCAGAGCGGTCAGGCGCACCGGGGCACGATACTTAACGGCCGCATCACCCGAGTCGTCGACCTCGACGTAGCCGCCCTCCTCCAGATGCGCGAGCGTGCGCGAGACGGCGGCACGGGTCACGCCTGCCATGCGAGCCAGGTCAGCGCCAGTCAGGCCGTCCTTGCTGCGCTCAAGATAGTACAGGCACATAACGTCGGAGCCCTTGAGGCCCAGCCTTGCGCCCTCGGATGTCTTAATGCGCTGGATCTCCTTGTAGAGCCCGCTGATCAGTCCGACAAAGTCCTCGAAACGTGTCTCGTCGTTCTGCTGCATGGGAGACGACCGCCTTTCGCTTACATGATGCTAACGGGTAAACATCTTAGCCGCACGAGGCAACACCCATACCCAAATATCCCATTTGTTAACCCATCAACATAAAAACCACCACAAAGGGGACAGGCACCTTTGTGGTGGTTTTGACCGGCGAACATGATCCGCAGGCGTCGCTACAGTTCCACGCAGGGATTGTCGCGGGTCACAAGCGTCTTAACGACAACCGTCGCTCCCAGATAGCGCTCGAGCAACTCGGCGAGACGATCAACGGCAGCCTGGCAATCCCCCATCCGCTCGGGCTCCACGCACTCAATCGCCAGGAATGCATCGGCCGAATCGTCGGACAGCGCCGTGCGAACGCCATCGCGCCAGTTCCAGCAGCGGCATACGGCGCCCGCATCATCGATGTAGGCGAGCTCGCCGGGCAGTGTCGGGTCATCCGTTTCCTCGCCAAGTGGCAGGAACGCATCGCCGCCGTCAGTCACCTTCAAGCGAAGATCCCCCTCAATCGCATGCAGGTCCTCGCCGCCAACGGGCAGCGCGTAGGTCAGCGACACCGTGTTGTAGATGTCCACCGCGGGCGTAATGTGGCCCACCGGTTTGCCCTTGAGCACGCGCTTGAGCAGGTTCTCAATTGAGCAACGCGCGCCCTTTTTGGTCTTGAACAGCCGATAAGCCTCGCGCCATGCCTTGACCGGTGCGTTCTCGCTGATAGTATCGCTGGTCAGATGACGCTCCGCGTCGATATTGGCGCGGTCGAGCAACGCCGCAATCGCGTCCACGTCCTCTTGAGGAATCTGAGCCGCGGGCTTCATGCCCTTTACGACCACAACACCGACAGCCGCCTGCGGAAATAGCTCCCAAAACGAATCCTCGGCAATAAAGCTCTTCATGTGCTCTCCCTTCATAGCATGCGCCCGAGCCCGGGTGCCTAAACAAAAAGCGCCCTTACGACGGCCACCTTCAAAGTCCTACGGTGCCGCCACAAGAGCGCTTACGCTGCCCCCATCCGGAGAAGGGAGCGATATGTCAGGCGTATTGTAACCCGAGTCATCCGCGCGAGTAAAACCACCACGAAGGCGCCTGTCCCCTTTATGGTGGTTTTGGGTCTGAGGCGACGCTAGTGGCGAAGTCCCAGCAGGCCGTGGCCGCGATGACGGGCGTCGGCGTGCACCTGAGCATGCGGACCGGCGGCCTTGACGGATTCGGGCAGGTGCGAGTACTTCTTCTCGAAGTTCTCCTCGAGCATCACGGCCAAGTTGTGCGCGGCCTCGTCGTAGCGAGCGGTGCTCTGCCAATACTGGCGCGGCACCAGGATGCCGTCGGGTACGCCGTGGCACGTGGTGGGAATGTCGACGTTAAAAATATCGTCGTGCAAGAACTCGCTGTCCTCGATGGTACCGTCGAGGGCGCGGGCCACCAGGGCGCGCGTGTAGGCAAGCTCGATGCGATGGCCCACGCCGTAGCCGCCGCCGATCCAGCCGGTGTTGACCAGGTACACACGCGTGCGGCCGTCGGCAATGCGCTCGCCGAGCATCTTGGCGTAAACCATGGGGTCGAGTGGCATAAACGGTTCGCCGAACAGCGAAGAGAACGTGGGCGTGGGCTCGGTGACGCCGACCTCGGTGCCGGGAATCTTGGCCGTAAAGCCCGTCACAAAGTGGTACATGGCGGCGTCGGCCGTCAGACGCGAGATGGGCGGCAACACACCAAAGGCGTCGCAGGTCAAAAACAGCACGACGCTCGGAGTAGTGCCCATGCCCTTGGTCCACGCGTTGGGAATGTGCTCCACAGGGTAGGCCACGCGTGTGTTATGCGTGATCGAGACGTCATCGTAGTTGGGCTTGCGATTCTCGTCGAGCACCACGTTTTCGCAAATGGCGCCAAAACGGACGGCGTTGAAGATCTCAGGCTCGTGGAACGCGTCCAGGCCCTCGCACTTGGCGTAGCAGCCGCCCTCGATGTTAAAGATGCCCATATCGGACCAACCGTGCTCGTCGTCGCCGATCAGCAGGCGCGTGGGGTTGGCCGAAAGCGTGGTCTTGCCGGTGCCCGACAGGCCAAAGAACACGGCGGTCTCATGCGTGACGGGATCCATGCTAGCCGAGCAGTGCATGGGCAGCACGTCGTCCTCGACGGGCAGCAAATAATTCATAACGCTAAAGATCGACTTTTTAATCTCGCCGGAGTAGCCGGTGCCGGCGACCAGAATCACGCGTTCCTGGAAATTGATGACCACGGCGGCGCTGGAGTTGAGGCCCTTGATGGCAGGGTCGCACTGGTAACCGGGCGCTGCGAGCACGCAGAAGTCGGGCTCGCAGGCACGCGCGATTTCGCGGGCGAGCGGGCGGGCGAGCATCTGCTTAATAAAGAGTGCCTGGCTGGCACGCTCGCAGGCAACGAGCAGGCGACGCGTGTGGTTGCGGTCGGCGCCCGCCATGCCGCGGGTGACGAACACGTCGCGCTCGTTGAGATAGTCGACGATGCCGGCCTTGATGGCCTCATAGCTCTCGACGGACAGCGGGCGGCTGACGGCGCCCCAGGCAATCTTGTCGTGAACATCGGGGGTGTCGACGATAAAGCGGTCATTGGGGGAACGGCCGGTACGCTCCCCCGTCTCGATCACCAGCGCGCCGTTGGATGCCATGCGGCCTTCTTCGCGGCGGATAGCGTGCTCGACGAGCTCCGCGGCGGGTAGATCGACCAGCAGACGGGGCTGATTCTCGGCGGGATCTTCGACCAGCGTAATACCAAAGTTGGACAAAACATCTGCAGGGGTAACACCAGGCATGGGGCCTCCTTTAAAAACGCGACACGTGGACGCGACGCGCACTTTACTCAAGTAAAGCTCGTTGTACCCGATATGCAAAAACGTTTTTGCGGCAACGGCGAAGCGCCCGCCCAACGGTCAAAAATCGCACGCAAGCGGCCTAGTCATTGGAGACGTTCTTGAACAGGCAACATTCAAGGAGTGTCCCCGAATGCCGGCACTTAGGGACGTTCCCAAAGTGCCGGCACATAAGGAACGTCCCTAAGTGCCGACTATAGTGGCAGGCCTTGTCCGAGCATGGCGATGGCGCTCATGAGGACCAGCATGCCGGCGGCGTAGGGCAGCACGGCGCTCAGGAGTTCGGCGTCCTTGCCGCGCACGCGTACGGCGGCAAGACCAATGGCGAGCGTCTGCGGCGAGATCATCTTGCCGGCGGCGACACCCAGGGCGTTCAGCGCGACCATCCAGTAGTCACTCACGCCCAGCGCCGTAGCCGCCTGGCTCTGGATGGGACCGAACAGCATGCCCGACGACGTGCCCGAACCGGTCACGAACGCACCGACGGCACCGATCCACGGGGCCAGAATCGGGTACAAACTACCGGCGACGGCGATACAGAACGCGCTGATCGACGAGATCATGCCCGCATAGCCCATCACCTTGGCGCAGCCCAGCACCGAAAGCATGGTAATGACCGTCGGCATCATCTGCTTGACAGTCGCGGCCAGCACCTCGCCCATCAAGCGCGGCGAAGCGCCCTGAATGGCACCGCCGACAAACGCAGCCAGGAAAATCCAAACACCCGGCGTGTTGATCCACGAAAACGTAAGCGTACCGGGGTTCTCGCCGCAATATACCTGCACGTGACTCGCAAACGGCGCGAGCGCGGCATGTACAACGGGCACCAGGTTGGACGTACCCAGCAGCAGAACAAAAATCAGGATGAAGCACGACCAGGCAGAAAGCGCCGACTTAACGGTGAGCTGTTCGCCGGCCTCGATATTCATGTGAAAGCGTGCGTCCAGATGCCCCGACTTCTCGGCACGCATAGCAAGCGCAGCTGTCAGCCCGAGCGAAACGATAGAACCGACGACGACGGCAAGCTCGGGACCCACAAACCTAGCAACGACCAGAGCCGCACCGGCAAAGGACACGCCGGAGAGCACGGCGATGCCCGCCGCGCCACGTAGGCGCTCGGCAACGCCTGCAACGTTGCCCTGGTCCTCGGCAACACGACCAGCAACCAGCACGATAAACAGCGGCATCATCACAAAGAAAGGCGCCAACTGCACCAGCTGAACGGTCGCCAGGTGCAGGGAATCCAGACCCACCAAGTCGGCAACGGAAACCGTGGGGATGCCGATGGAGCCGTAGGGTGTGGGTACGCCGTTGGCCAACAGGCAGATGAGCACGGCGGGCACGGCCTCAAAACCCAGGCCCGCGAGCATGCCGGCAGGAATGGCGACGGCAGTGCCAAAACCGGCCATGCCCTCCATAAAACCACCGAAGCACCAGGCCACGAGCAGCGCCAGCAGACGGCGGTCGCTGCTGATGGAGGTGATCATGCTGCCGATCACGTCCATGGCGCCCGTGCGAACGCACAGGTTATACGTGAATACCGCGGCGATGATCACCAGGACGATGGGCCACAGAGCCATCAAAAAGCCTTCAAGCGAGGCGGTCGCGATCTGCGCTGCCGGCAGGTGCCACCATGCGAAGGCAAGCACGCACGAAAGGACAAACGATCCGATAGCGGCCTTCCAAGCTGGCCATTTAAAGCACAGCAGCATCACGACCAGCCAAATAATCGGCACAAGAGCCAGTAAGAATGCGGCGACGTCCATAGGTAGAAGCTCCTTGGTGCCGCGTGGGCGGCATCGGGGGGTGTCACAAAACTTCAACAGGATACCGCACACTTACCGACAAATTACAGCCGCCTGCCGAAAATATTGAACAATCCGTTCAAAAACACGAGCGAACACCGTCGCGTCTATACTAGAGCGCAGCAATAGAAAGGACCCCGCTTTGAGCATCACGCCCCTCGATAGCATTCGCCGCGCCATCGCCCGCCGCAATGGCGTCGCCAACCCCGCCGTAGCGGGCAGCGGCACCGCAAGGGCCCAGGGCGGACGCATCGAGAATGGCCTGTTCCCCGCCTCCCACACGGCCGAAGAGCTCGCGCGCATCCAGGAGCTGAGCCAGCGCAACGCCGGCGGCCCCGACAGCAGCCAGGCCACGCGCCGTCGCCGGCGCGAACGCGATCGGGAGCCCGGCCCCGTCCGCCGCATGGTCAACGCTTGGTGGAACCGTCTGCTCGGTGCCGTCTACGGCGGCGGCTTCTCCATGCAGGAAGCGGAATACGAGGAGCACGCCACCAGTCGCGACTATCTTTGGAACACCCTCGGCACCGCCGTGTGGGGCTTGGCATTTCCGCTGCTCACCATCGTGTCTACGCAGCTCGTGGGCGCCGAAGAAGCAGGCAAATTCTCCATCGCCTTTGTCACCGGCACGCTCATCATGATCGCGTGCAACTACGGCGTGCGCAATTTCCAGGTCTCGGACATCGACGAAAAGACGTCCTTTGCCTCCTACCAGCTCAACCGCTGGCTTTGTGGAGCGCTCGCCCTAGGCTGCGGCCTCATGTACAGCAGCGCCCGCGGCTATGACGCGCAGATGGCGACGATCGGCCTGGGCGTCTACCTGTATAAGGTCATCGACGGCGTCGCCGACGTGTACGAAGGCCGCCTGCAGCAGGGCGACAAACTCTACTTGGCTGGAATGAGCCAAACGCTACGCTCCGTCGGCGTCATCGCGGTCTTCAGCGTGGCGCTGTTCCTCACGCGCAGCATGCCCATCGCGGCCATGGCCATGGGCATCGCCGCGATCGCCTCGCTCGTGCTGGTCACCGCGCCGCTCGCCCTGCTCGAGACCGAAAAATCGCGCCGCGTGAGCCTTCGCGAGGTCGGCCACCTGTTTGTCCAGTGCGCTCCACTCTTTGGTGCACTGTTCTTGTTCAACCTTATCGAGAGCATGCCCAAGTTTGTGATGGAAGGCACGCTGGCATACAAATATCAGCTGTACTTTAATGCCCTGTTCTTTCCGGCGCAGGCTATTTTGCTGAGCATTGGATTTATCTATAAACCGCAGCTCCTGCGCTTGTCGAGCATTTGGGCTAATCCTCGCAAGCGTCGTCGCTTTGACCTGATTATTGTTGCCGTTATGGCGCTGATCGTGGTCATCACCGGCATGTGCGCCGCATTTATGGCAGGTCCCGGTATTTCCCTCATGAGCTTTATGTACGGCCTCAGCTTTGAACGCTACCGTACGCTGGCGCTGCTGATGGTCGTCGCCGGCGGCGTCACCGCGGCCATCGACTTTATCTACGCCATCATCACGGTGCTGCGCCACGCTGGAGACGTCACCAAGATCTACCTGATCTGCTTCGCCGTAAGCGTGGTGCTGCCGGTGATCCTGATTAAGCTGCTGGGTCTGATGGGCGCCGTGGTGAGCTACCTAGCCATCATGGCCCTACTCCTGGTGCTGCTGATAATCGAGTACGCCCACATCCGCCAACGCATCGAACGCGACCGCAACCCATACGGCGCCTAATTAGCTGCCCCGGTCATCGGAATTTGCGATGGAATCGCCCCGGCTGGGGTCTCGTTGAAGACAATATGCATCACGTAAAACTAAGTGAGTAGATTTTTACCGAATCCCCGACCATACCGACAGAGCACTAGTCTGTGACCTGCGGTTTTATTAAGGCAAATATGTTGGGTGCTCGGCATTTCCAAAAAAGCCTACTCACTTAGCCAGCGGGCAGCCAAATGATTTTAAAATCCCCGTCCCAGAGAAATCAATTAGCGGGCAGAAGGGCAAAAGTGGTCAAAAAACCCTTCCCAAATTAGCTACCCCTTGCACCGATTATTCGCCCGGGTTGATGTTCGCGTAGAACTCCGCCCCGTCGTCCAGGCGCAGGATGCCCACGCGACCGAACTCGGAGCCGGTGGCGGCGGCGCAGTCGATATCGATGCGATCGGGCACACCGGCGGTATCCTCGCCGCCCAGGCGCACAATCTGCCCGCGACCCGACTCCTCATCGAGCCCCGCCAGGCCGCCCACCTCGCAATAACGCCCGAGCGACACCGTGGGCGTGTGGCCGCTCACCACGACCGGGCCCTTGCCGTCGGCAGAAAGCAACCCTGTCGGCGCATCCCAGTAGCCGTGACGAATCCATAGCAGGTCATCGGACGACTGCACTGCGAGCATCTGCTGCAGCAGCTCGCGATCGGCACTCACCGCACCGACGCCATCGGCACAATCGACGCCATGCTCAAGCAAAAACGCCCGGGCCGCCTCAGTCTCAATACCGGCATGTACCAGCAGATACGGGCGCTCCTCGGTCTCGGCCACCGCGTAGAGCGGCAGGGCAGCAGCCCAGCGCACCAGCTCCTCGTATGCCTCAAATTCCATTTCGTTGAGCTGTTGGCGCGTGGTCCAGCCGCCGTTGATATCCCAGGTCTCGGCATCGAGCGGATCCTGGCCAATGATGGCATCGAGCATGATCTGCTCGTGATTACCCTTGAGCACGCGGGCGTTGGGCAGCGAGCGCACGAGCTTAATAACGCCGACCGGATCGGGCCCGCGATCGATCATGTCGCCCAACACGTACAGCGTGTCGTCGGACGTCAACGAAATCTTGGACAGGGCCTCGTCAAGCGCACGCACGTGCCCGTGAGCATCAGATGTCACATAGATCGCCATGGTACGCCTCTCCTTGCATTGCGGCCAAAGCCCGGCGCCGCAACTAAAACTTCAAGTTGAACTTAAACGTTACCCATTGTACTCCGTTGCAATAAAGCTGGAAAGGGTTGCATACCGTCAACAGTCGCCAGCGCACGCCTGCCAACCCGCACCGCTCACGCCACGCCGTCTGGCCCAGCGCCCCGACCAGCGCCGCCCGCGTCGCAGCCTCGTGTCGAAAATGCGCACGCCCGCAATCCAAGCCCATAACCCACCATCTTTGGGTACAAATAACCGCAGACAACTGACCGCGCCACGCCAACCACCCAGGAGCGGACACCATCCATGAACCAGATCCTTCTTTTTATCGGCCTCGTCATCATTTTGTGCCTGACCATCAAACCCGTCGGCAAAAAGCTCCCCTTCCCCACCCTGCTTATCTTTATCGCGCTCGGCATGCTGTTGGGCGTCAACGGCCCGGCGCATATCGACTTTAGCGACTACGCACTCACCGAAACCGTCTGCAGCACGGCGCTATTGTTCATCATGTTCTACGGCGGCTTTAACACCAACATAGACCGCGCCAAGCCCGTCGCCGCGCCGGCGGTGCTGCTGAGCACGCTCGGCGTCGTCATCACCGCAGGCATCACCGGCGTGTTCGCCCACTTTGTGCTGGGCTTCGACTGGATCGGCGGCCTGCTGCTGGGATCGGTCGTGGCGTCCACCGACGCGGCCAGCGTCTTTAGCGTTCTGCGCGAGCACAGCCTTTCGCTGAGGGGCGGCACCGACTCGCTGCTCGAGGTCGAATCGGGCTCCAACGACCCCGTCGCCTACATGCTCACCACCGTGCTCGCGACCCTCGCGGCGGGCGGCAATATCGACATTCCCGTGCTGCTGACCAAGCAGATCATCCTGGGCGTGGGGTTGGGCCTTGCCATCGGCTGGACATCCAGCCGTCTGATTGAGCGCGCACACGCAACGGCCGAAGGCGCGCAGACCATCTTCTTGTTCGCCGTGGCCATCGTCGCCTACGCGCTGCCGAGCTACCTGGGCGGCAATGGCTTTTTGGCCGTGTACCTGGCCGGTATTGTGCTGGGAGCCAGCGACATTACCGGCAAGGTCGAGATGGCGCACTTCTTCGATACCCTCACCGAAATGGCCGAGATGACCATCTTCTTCTTGCTGGGCCTGCTCGTGACGCCCGCACGCCTGCCGCAAATGCTGCTACCGGGTCTGGCGCTCATGGCGTTTATGCTCTTCGTGAGCCGCCCCATCGCCGTTGGCGTGCTGCTGGCGCCCTTTAAGACGAACCCTCGCCAGGTAGCGCTCATAAGCTGGGCGGGTCTGCGCGGCGCGGCTTCGGTCGTATTTAGCCTCTTTGCCGTGGTGACCGGTATTCCCGGCGGTCACGACCTATTTGACCTGGTGTTTGTGATTGCTGTGTCGAGCATTGTGGTGCAGGGCTCGCTGCTGCCGGCGGTGGCAAAGAAGCTCGACATGATCGACGCGGAAGGCGATGTGCGCCGCACCTTTAACGATTACCGCGACGAGGACGGTATGTCGTTCGTCAAGCTCAAGGTGGGCGCGGGCCATCCGTTTGCCGGACGCTCGCTCGCGGATATTGGCAGTGCGACGGATATGCTCGTGGTCCTGGTGCTGCGCGACGGGGCGCATCCGGTACTGCCCAATGGCGACACCGTGATCCAGGAAGGCGATCTGCTGGTGATGGCCGCCCCAACGTTCGAAGAGCGTGCCGAGGTTACGCTGCGCGAGGTCACCGTGACTCCCCACGGCCGCTTAGCTGGACAGCGTCTGCGCGACGTGCCGCAGGGCAAGCACCCGTTTATCGTCGTGATGCTCAAGCGCGACGGCCAAACGATCATTCCCGATGGCAACACCCTAATATACGCCGGCGACGAAGCCGTCATCGCCACGCTGGCATCGTAGTGGCTAGGGGTAGCCGTCCCGAATTGGCCATATTTGAGCATAAATCGCCCCGGCTAGGATCTCGTTGCGGACAATTAGCGTCTCTCAAAACTAAGTGAGTAGACTTTTGCCGAATCGCCGACCACGTCACCAAAGCATAAGTCTGTGACCTGCTGGTTTGTTGAAGCAAATTTGTCGGGTGCTCAGGATTTCCAATAAAGCCTACTCACTTAGCCAGCGTGCAGTCAAAATAGAACGGTCGCGAGATCATTAGACTCCATTGCGACGGTTTATCGTTCATCTTCGCGCAGCCGCGGGTGCAGACGCCCCGTCTCAAATTAGCTACCCTAGTCATCGTCGACGGCAAAGTCGCGGAGATCGAGGCCTTCGCGCTCGGCTCGTGCTAGCAGCTCTTGGGGCGATTCGTCCTCGATATCCATCACTTCGAGCATAGCGGCCGGAAAGCCCACGCCGGCTGCACTCCCCGCACGGTCGAGCAGACTCTCGCGCAGCTGGTCAACATCAACATCGATCTTCACTGTGAAACCCCCTACCGGATCAGACCCCTACTCAGCAGCGCCGAGCACATTCACGGCTGCAACGAAAGCCGCAACCTGCTTGTCATCCATCTGTGTGGCCAAACGCCCCACGGGCTCGTCGTAGGCAAACTGTACTTTATCGATAAAGCAATCCCAGGCACGCTCATCCACACGCACGGCGGCCTCGCAATACTGACTGAGCTTTTTGAGTCCATACCAAAACGCATTCACATGGCGCGCAGGATCCTCATCCAGCACACCATCGTAGCGACGCCCGTTAAACTCACGCATGCGCGCCACAGCAACCTCGAGTGAGTCACCGCCATCGGCCGAAGCCTCTTCCACCAGCTCGGGAATCGGAGCCTCACGCCGAACATCGTGCCTGGTAGCACCGTCGTACTCGCCCACCAACACATCTTCGTCAAGCCGAGAATCGTAGTCGATATAGCTACTGCCGTGGCAAATCCCATGCGGCGAGCCAGAGCCAAACGCACAGAACAACCCGCCGTCGGTAACAACGCGCCTATAGGTCTCAAACGACTTCTTAACCTGAGCGAGCAACTCGGCAAGCTCCCCGGCATCGCACGCAGTCTCGATCGCAACGCGTGCAAGCTCGGGCAACGATACCGGCTCCACCGTGCTCCCCGCGACGCGGGCGGCGTGCTCGGCCCGATATGCCTGTGACGCCAAGCGTGCTCGCTGCGCAGCGCCGCGCACGTTGGTAAGCTCACGCTCCAACGCCACGTCACCAGCAACATCGCCCGCAAACCCGTCAGCGCGCTGCGGGCCTGTCGCACTCAGCTCAGACTCAAACGTCGCTGTGATCATGCCCGCAAGGTCCGTCGCATCGGCGGCACAACGCAACTGCTCCAGCTGCGTACACAGCAGGTCGGCATCCAAAGGCGCGGCATCCACAACGCGCACGTCACTCAGACGCGCCACGTCCTGCAGCACCATAGCCCCCGCAGCATCGTACGCCGCACGAACCCTGTCCACCGTATTGGCGCGCAGCTTTACCTCGATAAACGCAAGCGTCTGCTCCAAACGGGCCAGCAGCTCGGCCTTGTCCTCCATACGCAAAAAGGCAGCGTAGCGCCGCTCCATCTGCAACGGACCCACAACGCCTACCTGCTTGCGAGCCCGCGCAAGAGACTCAGATTCAACGCGGCAAACATACCCGTCAACGGCCCGCACGGCAGACTCGCGCGCAGCACGCTCGGCGGCCTCGACGCCCCCGATCACGCCCAGCAGCTCGCGGGAGCGCGCCTTGCGCAATAACTCCCCGCGATCGTACTGCTCAAGCGCCGTCTGACGCTTTGCTACCGACTCAAAGCCAAAAAGCTCATCGAGCAGCTCACCAATAGAACGCTCTTCTATCATGGCAAGGCCTCCTCACGCGCTGCGCGTCAACATGCCCGCGGGCTCACGTGCGCATCAAACGTCTCACGCACGCAAGCCCGCACGCTCGCACCCCTACAGATCCAACGCCTTCTTCGCGGCATCAACCGGGTCGCCATCCATGTAGAACACCGGGCTCAACCCCGAGATAATCTCGGAGGAAACGCTCTGCAGGCCCGCGATGGCGCTCAGCGGCAATATCACGCGCTTGGCGCCGGCGTTTTTGGCCACGCGCATAATGTCCTCGAGCCCGCGGATCTCATCCATAGAGCCCGACATGCGCAGGATTCCCGGAACCGCCAGCGCGGACATCACCGGGCGGTTGCACGCCGCGGAGCACAGGCCCACAAACTCGGCAAGCGAGACTTCCTCGGACAGGCCCTTGCTCTGCAGGTCGTTATAGAACAGCAGGTAGTCCTTTGAGCCAATGTGCATGCCCGGCGCCACACGGTTCGCCAGGTTCACAAAGTTGTCAAACGCGGCTTCCAGCGTATCGCGCACCGGCTTATTAAAGGCAACGCCCTCGTGCTTAAACTTGCACTCGCCGGCAACGGCCTTGTTCTCCAGCTTGTACACGGCAACCTCGCCGCCCTGCGACCTGCCCACACCAAACACGTGGCCGGACAACAGCGGCCCGTCGGGAATCAGCGTATCCTCGGACTGCTCGGGCACGCGCACCACGTGCACGTCCTGCGGATTGTCGGCATCCATATAGCCCAGGTTGACGTCGATAAACTCGACGCCCGCCATAATCTTGAGCTGTTCCTTTACACGGCGGCGGCCCTCGATGGCGTAGTCCAGCAGCCAGCGAACGTCGTCCTTGTCCATAGCCTCGTCGGGGAACAGCAGCTTGGCCAGGCCGCTAAAGGACTTGCGCACGGCGATCTCGTCACGCTTGTTAAAGTCGCTGTTAAAGCGGAAGTAGCGGTCGATATGATGCGTAAAGTCCTTGCGGCGCATCTCCTTGCAAAACTCCGACAGACAGTCGGTGATTAAGCCGTAATGCCCGGTCAGCAGGCTCGAACGCATCTTGGGAATCTCCCAGCCCGGCAGGTAATAGTGGATACGGTCGAAGAAGGCCGAATCGTTGTTAAACTCCGGCGGGAACGGATCAAACAGGTGCGTGGTCTTAAGGACGTTTTGCACGGTGTCGTTGATGTTGCCCTCAAAAACCATGGAGGCATCGGCGTTAATCTGGTCGCGGCCGCGCGCGTAGCTGCCACTCGCCATATAGTCCTTCATGATCTGTACGGCGTTGGTGTCCTTAAAGCGCATGCCGGCGACCTCGTCGAACGTCACGCAATCCCAATGACCCACCAAGCCCACGCGATCGGCGCGCATGGAGTTCATACGGCCGAACAGGTTGGCCGTGGTGGTCTGCCCGCCCGAAAGCAAAATGGCGTAGGGCGAAACCTCTTTGTAGATATGGCTCTTGCCGGTGCCGCGAGGACCAAGCTCGCACAGATTGTAGTTGCGCTCGATCAGCGGCACCATGCGCTCGATAAAGTGCAGGCGCTCCTTCTCCGAAAGCTCGCTGGGCTCATAGCCGGCAGAGCGCAGCAGCATGTTGAGCCACTCGTCGCGCGAGAAATACTGACGCTCCTCGATCATGGCGTCCAGGTCCAGGTTGGGCATCTGGATGGGCGTGAGCGACGCCACGCTAAACGGAGAGTCCTCGGGCCCGCGCTTTTTGCGCTTAGCCTTGGAGCGGCGCGGCGCATCGTCGCCAAAGACTTCCATGCCAAACTCGTCTTCCTCTTCCATGGGACGACGATACTCGATGCTCATAATGCACCAAATACCACCCTGGAGAATCTTGGAATAGTCGCGCACGTACTCGGCCGGCATCACAAACGGCTCAATGGTCAGGTTGGCAAACGACGCCACGTAGATGTCTTTGTACTCGTCGAGCTTGGCCGTCACCTTATCGATGATGGTAAAGCGACCCAGCTCGCGAATCTTGGACTTAATGCGCTCGGACTCGTCGGGACGCACGTAGTTATCGGTGAGGATCTTGCGGATGCGCCCCAGGCCCTCCGCCACGGCGTCCTCGTCGTCGGTTGAGCAGTACATGCCCAGCAGGTACTCCAGCACAAAGGTGGGCACGTTGGCGCCGCGCTTCATAAGGGCCGTCAGGTCCTTGCGCACGATCTTGCCGCCAAAGTGCTCGAGCAGCTTGCCGTCCAGCACATCCATGTCGTAACCGTCGTCCTCGGGAGCCTCGGCCGCGGCCTGGGCGTAGCCATCGGTCGAGGACTCGTCCTCGGCGGGCGCGGCGGCATCAACGGGCGCGGCGGCCTCCGCCGGCTCCGGGGCAGGCACCGCAGCCTGCACCGGCGCATTCACATCAATCGAGGGAACTTCCCACAGATCGTCGTCATGGCTATCAAACATAGGGCACACTCCTAAAAACCAAAGTCAGCAACAGGGGCAAACGAAACAGCGATGGTGTACGTCTCGCGCCAAACGATCTTGCCCGTCTCGCGCTCGCGGCAGACCAGATAATACGGACCCTTGGCCGAGAATCCATCCGCCGCATGCAACGCAAACTTGGCATGCACCACGCGCTCCTGCGAGTTAACAGAAGTCTTGTTGGCATGCGCCTTGACCGTATCGCTCACCTCGTTGCCACTTGCATCGGTAAACACCAGCTCGTACTCGCACGGCAAGACCTTACCTTGGGCAGGTTCTTCCTGGATCAAGTTGACCGAAAAGAGCGAGTTGGCCACTCGGCGTCCCTCACTAAGTACGCGCAGCGTCGCTGCGCGCGTGTCGGCAAAGTCCTTGGAACCCGAGCGCGCACGCCAAAATCCGATAACGGGCACGCAAAGCTCCTGCAGGCTCATGCCGCCGTGGACGTAATTGTTAGTCCCACCTGGACGCTTAAAGTGCACGTTCTCGCGCGGGGCAAACCCCTCAAAGCCGGCACCCAAACGTCCCGTGTCAACATTAACAAACACCCCGCACGCCTTATCCGAAAGCTTGGCCACGGCCTCGTTGGGCACCACCAGATGACGCTTGCCGTGCATGACAGGAGCGTCAAGGAAGGGAAGGTCTGACTTGCCGAGCATCTGGCACTCGTTGAGCTCACGACGCGTGTAGATAAAGCCGTGATCCGCCGTTATAACAACACGCGCGCCCGGGGCGTCGGTGCACACACGGCGCGCCAACGCGGCAAGTTCCTCCACGGTGTCCGCGCAGGCATCGAAAACGTCATCCTGCGTAGCTGCCTTCTCGCCCGTGGCATCGATCTTGTTGTGATAGAGATAAACGAGCTTGGAATCTTTGAGCAGCGCTTTGCGCTCGGTTCCCGCCATGTTGAGGTATGTGCTCGAGCGCAAAGCGCGGGCCGTGGGCTCAACGTGGGTAAGCACGGTCTCGCGCTGCGGAGTCGTCGCAGTTGGCATGCCGTCAGCCAACACAAACGAGCCATCCGTTGCAAGTTCAAGCGCTTGGTGCGGCAGGAGCGCGGGCATGCCCACCTCGGTGATGGAGGGAAAGACCGCCTGCATGCTAGAAACCCTGACGTTGCCGCCGCGCTCGCGCTCGAGAAGCGCCGCGACATCACGGGCCACCTCATAGCGCAGCGCGTCGCTTACGATAACGACCGTCGTTTTGGCAGACCCCACAAAGGTGGGCAGCACATGCCAGTAGAATTCATCCTGCCGTGCAGGGCCATCGATGTAGCCGCAATCGGCCCACTCCCCTTGCGCAGCTGATGTCCAGCAGGCATTGGCATCGGCCAAGAACCAGTTACTGTAGAGATTCTCCGCCCAATCCACCACAGCTCGGGCAGGTTCCTCGAGTACATCGCACTCGACGGAGCGCGCCCGCAAATACGCGATGCACATATGACGATAGGCGGCATCCATGGCATACCAATCGGACGTGTAGGCATCCCACACCTGCTGGGGCTGCGCCAGATGGAACCCGCCCGCGTGTGCCTGCCTAAATGCGCACATATCGGCCACAGCGGCAAGCAAGTCAAAGTAGCTCTCAACACGACGGTACCAGCTTAGGTCGCAGCGACGCGCAGCAAAGGTGCGCGCATCCTCAACACGGTCCGCACCCTGGGCAAACGAGCTGAACAACTGTGAGAGCACAGCCTCGTTGACGCACGGGAACACGTCAAGCGAGACCAACGCATCAACTGGCAAGGTCTCGAACCGCGCAAAGAGTCCACGGGCATCCTCTACCAAACGGCAGATCTCAAATAGGTCCTCGCTCGATGCCTGGGCATCGGCGGCCTGGTCCCACGTACGCACTGCTTCAAGACAATAGGGGCCGTAGGCGGGAGCCACATAGCTCTCGAGCCCCTTGAGCGCTCCCTCGGGAAGCACGGTGGATGCCGCCGTAAGGAGCACATGGGATGCAAGCATAAGCAGTGAGTCGCGCTCGTACAGCGGCCCATCAAACCCATAGCAGCGCAGCATAAAGGCAGAGAGGACGTCGCGCACGCTGTACTTATCCACCAGCGCGGCCAGCGCCTCAGGACCCTCGTGCAGCAGTGTGGTCATGCAGCCGCGCAGCACAAACGCGGGCCGCGCGTCGCCCGGCTCCTTGCCGCCAAAGATTACCGTAAGGATTCCAAGCTCGATAACGGATGCGCACGAGGCATGCGGAACACACGCGGTAAACTTAGCGCAGCGGGTCTTGGCATCAAAGAACGTCTTGTGCTCGCGCAGACTCTCGCGCACGGCGTCAATATTCTCGATACCCAGCTGATCGGCCAAAAGTGAAAGGTAGTCAGCCTGGAACTGATCGGCATACAGCTCAACATCGGCAAGCCAATCGCCCTCAAGCCTGCCGCGCGGGCAACGGCGATACAACAAGATATCGCTCGCAAGGTCATCGCGGTTGATAAGCTTCTTAACGGCAAACATGCGGCCCTCGCAGGCCTCAACAAACCGCACCGGGCGCTCAAAGTCACCGTGAGCGGGCATAACGCCGTCATCTGCCCCCGCGCCGTCGAAACCCTCGGCAGCCAATCGCTCAAACTCAGGAGCAAACTCGCCGTCCGCATCGTGCCAAACTACCACACGGCGCGGCGCACATGAGGGCAACGGCTGCAAAAACCGCAGCTTGAGCTGTTCTTCTACATCGATCTTGGGCATGAATATCCTTACCGTATCTGCAGTTACTTAATCTTTGCCAGCACATCCTGAAACTTGGCGTAGTTGACCTTGACGCCGTCATCCAGGTCGATCTTAATCATCTGGTCTGCCAAGTGGTGCAGCTTCTCTTCGTAGGCAATGGTCTCTTTGAGCTGGTCGTTGAGCTTTTTGACGCGCTTGTCCAAGCGCACGCGCTCGCCGCGCTCGGCGGTGGCAAGAGCATCGTTGGCATAGCCGATCTGGGCACGGTAACGCTCCTGCTGCTCGTGCGCATAGTCGGTGCGGATGCGAGCCAGCAAGTCGGGCTGATAGCGATGCATGTAGACAAGGCACTTAAAGCCATTTTTCTTGCCACTGTCGAACAGCCAGTAAATGGGGCGTTTCTTATAGGTCTGGCAGTGGTCCTTATAGAAGTCCTTCAAAAAGTAGGTGCGGATTACCTCGCGCGGGGTACCCTTGCCGCCGAGCGCCTCGGCAATAAAGGCCAAGTTCTGCTCGAGCGTCTCCTCGCCGTACACGGTGCGCACAAAGTCGATAAAGTAGCGCACGATGTCATCATCAAAGTACTCGTCATCGGTAATGGGCAGCACGTTATCGCTATCGGGCATAAAGGTCACATGGTCAGAGTTGGGCATCTTGGCCAGATAGTCATCGACTGTGGCGCCCTGATCGGCCAGGACCAGCCCGTCCACATCCAGCGAATAGCGGCCAAACATGCAGACCACGGCATAGCTAATGAGCGAGGTGATCTCGTCGCGCTTGGTACGCACGTATTTGTTACCCTTATAGCTCTCGGGAATCTCGTCGGCGGTGTCGAAGATGCGCGCCACCGAGACGTACTTATCCTCGACCTCGATAGGCACCTCGCCCTCCATGTTGTAGATCTTGGCAAAGATCCGGTTGAGCTCTTCCTCGTTAGCGCGAAGCTGCTCAAAGCGAGCATTAACCTCGGCCTTGCGCGCCTCGTATTTATCTTGAAGTAAAGTGGCCATAACTACAGACCTTTCAATTTATCAATACAGTAGAAGTTAGAAAACCCGAGCCCATTCCATCAATCAATTAACACCAAGACTCGTGAGCTGAAAAACAGCGAAAGCCTTCCGATGCTCGACCGATATCTTCAGGACAAGTCTGGCTATCAATAAATCCCATAAATGAGAGACGACAACTACAATAAAGTCAATAAAAGATGGGACAGAAAAACGAATGCCATGATTAACGACAGAACAGTCAGGCCAGTTGATATTTTCAATCGCTTCCACATGTTGTTATGTTTCAAAAGGTAAGCCCGATAGGTAATGTTTAGGGAAGAGCAGTAGGACTTAAGCAAGTCCCGTTCCCTAATTTGCCCGCCCTCGTCGCAAGCCTCTTTGTAAGTAGTCGAATACCTATCAAATTGTTCAGAAGGAGATGCGAGTGCAATATTGCTCCTTAAAAATATTGCACTGACAGCTATAACAAGAGCACAGCCAAGAAGACCAAGAAGAATCAAATAGACAAACAGTATTTGCCTCGTTGAAATCCCATAAACTTCCTCAAGACCTTGAATATTTGAAATATAGTCGAGAGGTGCCAGGTACGCAACGGACAGAATCGTGATGGTAACCATAAGGTTATCAACGTAGCGATTTAAGCTATCCCCCCTCTCTTTTTCAAATTCAAGTGAGGAAAGAACAATGTCTCTCAAGTAATCGCTAATCTGCCCCTCCTTGGAGAGAGCGCTTTTATCGACGTCATGTCGCTTGTTCTTTTTGCCCATGAAAGTCACCTTTACTACTTGGTTTTTCGATCAGGTAAACCCGCCGGTTTTTCATAAGTAAATTGCGTTAACCTTGTTATGGGTCCAGGAATCGTGACCGGCTTCTTTGCTCCCGCCCCTTCATCTTTTCTTTTCTTGTCATCTTTCTTTTTTTCAGACATATTTAATTTCAATCCAATCTATCCAATGACGTTCTTTTGTTAAAGATAGGTGAGTCCTAACAAGACAGCTAAATTAAAGGATGACGCTTGAAATCCCAAGAAGTTTCAAACGAGTCATAGTCAGCCTTTGAAATTGAGCGAGAGTCTTCAACGAGTGAACAAACAGTCGGTTCGGCGGCCTTATCTTGGATGATCGGTAACTGACCGATTTGGCCTACCTCAAAGTTTAGAGTCGGCGACATAAACGCCAAATCAATTTCGGCAATGGAACAGTTGCAGAAAGCCTGGATGTATCGAAGCTCGTTCGGCTCCGCAAAAAGACATGCTCCAGCTACCTCAAAAAGCATCCCTCGAGGTGCAAACCTAAAGGAGGCGAGGCTGGAAGAAATTTTAGACCAGGAAACTGCGGGCTTGAAATAGTCGTTCTGGTTCTTGATCACAAAATCAGGTGTAGAGAGATAGGCATACTTGGACAGAATTGCCTCCTTCATCTCCCGACCGTCATCAAACCAATTAACCACCTCATCGTAGTCACCCCACCACTTTCGATAGGAGCCGCCCCGAATAATCGGAAACCAACGGGAACCACTTTGCTTTGCCTCGGGCCTGCCACTGCAATCTCGCGATGTGTTGGAAGGCACCACTTCCCACCATTTCCTCAAAAAGCGGCCATTATCGCTCGTCGCCAAGCCCTGTCGCGGAGTAGCAATGGCATCGAGCCTCTTTCCTTTTGTGAACGATTCAACAAGAGCATCGCTGGCCCAGTAGGCTATGGGGGTGCCGGGGATTTGCTTGAAGGTATCGGCGTCGCGGCGGTAAAACCAACCGCAGTCGGGGTTCCGGATCGCCTCGAGGGCCTTCGGGGCCTGGACAGCAGCACCAACGAAGTCCGAAAGGCGCACATAGCCGCCCTTGTAGCCCTTGACGAACGAATTGTGGAACGTGTAGGTACAGATGGGCACGGTCGCGCCAGCGAAGCCCGAGTACTCAAGTTGGATGAGAGAGGTCAGCGTTCTGTTGTCGATAATCTCGTTGCGGAGCTTCTCATAGCTTCCGATGAACATCCAGACGAAAGGCGACATGACTCCGCACTCGCCGTGGTCCTTGGCGAGACTGAACATGCGAACGATAAAGCTGGAGAAGAGGTCGCTCTTCACGTCGGGGTAGTTCTTCTTGACCCACTTGCTCATAAAGGGATTAAAGCTGCTGCTGCCCATATACGGAGGATTCGCCACGACGCAGGTAAAACGACGGGACAGTTTCTCGCAGATGACGGCAGCGCTTTCGAGCTTAGTTTTGGTCGCAGAAGCAAAAAGATTGTCGGAACAGCTCGCGGCGGCGGCCTTAAGCTCGTCAACCTCTTCCTCTGAAGGATTAAGAAGCGAGCCGATCTCGCCCAAATGGCTCAGTTCCTCGACGAGCTTCTTGTTACCCGGCAGCCCATCCTCCCCCAGCGGGATGCTCGAGAGCACGGTAACATCGGCGCGAACGCCACGCCTAAAGAAGCGACGGTCGTGCTCGCGGGCGCACATGGCAAGCGCCAGCTCCGCGATCTGTGCCGCGCGGGAATCGATTTCCATACCTGCAAGGTTTTTAGTAAGAATGAGCTCGGGAATCTCGCGCTCACGATAGCCGCGCTCCTCGTACATATGGAAGAGCAGCTCAAACGCATAGACCAAGATATGGCCCGAGCCGCATGCGGGGTCGCAGAGGGTTATCTCCTCGGGGCTCGAGATGCGGATGAAGTCCTCGTGCTCAGCATCGGGCTCGATGTAATACTCCATGCGCTCGCGTAACGAACTCCCCGGATTGTTGAGCATCCACAGACGGCCGAGCGAGTTCTCGACCATATAGCGTACGATCCACTCGGGGGTGAAGAGCTGCGTGGCGGGCGCGATGTCCGCCGCCGCTGCCTTGCGTTTGGACTTGAAGAACTCGTCTTTAACGTCGGCATTGTAGTACTGATACATCCAGCCCAGAACGGTCACGCCCTCGCGCCAGTCCTCGTCAGCGAGGACGGCATTGAGCTTGCCCACCACGCCGTCGGCCATCATGAGACCCCGGGGCAACAGCAACTCCATGGCTCCGCCCACGCGATCAAAGACGCCCGGCAGGCAATCGGCAAGCTCCTCGCACTGAGCAACAAACAGGTAGCGCCACAACGGTTCATCCAAGCCCGCCATCTTGAGCTCGGCTATGCGATCGGTATCGGCCGTCGTTATCTCCACATCCAGTGCGTTCTCCACGGCCTCGCTGCCATGGCTGCCGTCCGCACGACTTAGCATGCGCATACGGCTGGGAAGCCATCCGCGTGCATCCATAAAGCGAATGGCCACGATGCGGTTGAACCAGGTGTAGGCCGCACGGTCGCGCAGCGCCTCGTGACCCACCTCTGCCTGCATACGCAGCAGTTCGTCGCGTTGCTCAATCTCAGCCGGACTTAGGGGCAGGCCGTTGACGGTCTCGGACCCAACGAGCGCGGGTGCAGGTTCGGTGATGCCGTAGCGCACCATCTGCGCCTCCACGCCTTTGATGAGCTCCGCACGGGCCCAGGTGCAGAAGCTCTTAAGAGCAGAATCGTTCATGGTTGATGAGCCTTTCTAAACGCCATAAGCCACCGGTGCGCGCTTTGGCACCGGTGGCTCCGCGGGTTAGTTGATACGGATCTCGTCGTTTGCAGCGAGCGCCTGCATAAGGCGGGAGCGCAGGTCGTCCACGTAGCGCTCCACGTCCTCTGCGGACAAGAGACGACTCGGCTTGGCCAGATCGGCGCGGCGCACAGTCTTGATCTTGCGCTGGGGCACGGGTGCAGGCGTGGGCGCTGACGACGCAACGGCCTTGTTGGAGATCTTCTTGACCACCTCACCCGTACTCGTGACCTCGGTGGTGCGGCGCTCGTTGTCCATACGCATGCGGGCCGCATCCACAGCGTCGTACATCCCGTTGGTTGCTGCGCTGAGCCAGTTGGCCCAGTTAGTCGCGGCAACACTCAGCTCGTTGAGGCTTTGAGCACTGTGGGCACGGTTTTTGAACGACTCGTATTTGGCACCGGCGTCTGCAATGGCATCCTTGGCTTGATTGACAAAGCCCTTTTGACTCTCAGCCTGTGCCTGCAGGTCTTGCAGATCGCTCTCGATTCGGCACAAAAACTCATTGCGGCGGATGCCCAGCAGCTTTTTCATGTCGTCCTCGACGGGATCCATAAGCGGCTGCAGGTCTTTAATGCGGCCGTAGGGCTTGGGATCTTTGAGAACCTCACGCACCTTTGCCACATTATCAACCGCGCTGGGAATGTCATCGGAGCCATACTCGATACCCTCGGTGCGGCTCAAGAAATCCTTGGCGTGGTCAAACGCTGTTCGTTGGTTGGACTCGAAGAACTCAACCACCTTATCAAAGTCTTCCTTGGCATCGAGCAAACGCTCCTCATGCTTGGTGAACGTGGTCAAGAACGCCTCGGCCTCGTTCTGGTCCTTAAGGACGTCGGCCACCTCCGAGCGCATCTTCTCGCACTCGTCCTCACCGGGATACGGGTAGGCCGGCTTGATGCCCGTGTAGTAGTCGCGTGCCATGGCGAGGCACGCCTCGCGCAAGCCCTCAAGGCGCTCTTTGAGCTCGGCCACGAGCTTATCCTCGTTGGAGGGCACGGTCTTGAGATCAAACAGATCACGCATGAGCTCGCCCGTGGCGCGCAGCAACCGGTCGCTCATGCGCACGCGCAAGCGCACCTGGGCCTTATCGGCATCCTTGCGCAGGAGTGCCACCATGCGGCTATCGTTAGCTTGAACCGTCTGGCCGCCAAACAGCACCTGCGCGCGCTGCTCCACCACAAGCTGCGCCACCACATTTGCGATGTCGACCTCGCGCCAGCCAAAGGGCCTTTGCTGGTACTGGCGCTGGATATCGCCCATAGCGGTATCCAGATGGCGCTGGTGCTGCACTTTGAGGTAGTCCTCGACCTCCTTGAGCGCACGCGTGTTACCCGCGTTCATGCCAGCGAGCCCCGCTTGAACGTTACCCGCCAGAGTGGAGCGGATATCGGAATCGCTCGTGACCGGCGCGCCGATATAGCCGGCCTTTTCAAAGACCACATCGCACAGCTGCGCCAGCACCTGCTCAAAGACCTGGGCGGGCTTGGCAGCACGGATCTCAATCATGCGCCCGTTGACGGCGCATCGTGCATGGAGCACCGCCTCAGCCAAAAGGGCGTCAGCCTCTTTCTCGTTAAAGTCCTTCTCGCGCATTTTGGCCTCGACGATCTGGCGGGTACTCAGCGGTAGCTCCTGCAGGTTGCGCGTCTGGGCGTACATGCGAATCTTAGCGGCGTTGACGAGTGGGGCCCAATAATCCACCTCGTCGCTCAAGGCCACGATGGCCTTATCCACGGATTTCAATGCCAGCTCGGCATCGTCCGCACGGCCCAGATCGCTGGCCATGGTCACCACGGATAGTTCCATGCCGCCCATGTTGGATCCATGAATCGAGCCATCCACGTAGCGGTCAAAGGGGAAGTCGTTGGTCCCGCGGTTGAGTTTGCGCGCAGTGTAGATGCTTTCGAACAGGCGCTTCTTGATGTACTCAATCACCTTCGCGTTGTCGATCGGGGTGCGTGCGATCTCCTGCGCTATCTCCTGCTCCTCGTCGGTGAGGAAGCTATAGGTATCGCCCTGGCGTGCCACGTAGCTCTCGCGCTCCAAGCGGGCGAGAGATTCCTTGACGCGGTCCTTAAGGGCGCGCTTATCCACGTCCAGGCTATCGATCATAAGGATGGAGATGTTCTCGACCGTGGCCTTGACGTAGCCGATGTAGCGGATCAAGTACAGGAGCTTAAGCACCCGGACATCGTAGCTCTCAAGACCCTCTGCGTTTTCAGCCGCGCGCTCCGCACAGACGACGACCTGATTGATGCCGTGCTCCAAATCCTTGGAGATTGTGTCGAAGAAGCGCCAGAACGGCACGAGTGCACCAGTCTGGTCATGCTGGATGGCCTGAGCGCTCTCCTGAAACGCGCTCAGCATGGAGCGCTCACCCGTGGACATGTGCTTGGCCTTAACACCGTGCTTGCGTACCTCGGTCATCACGTCGGGCAGAAGCTTAAACTGGTAGCCCACAAACGGGTAGCTGGCCACAAAATCCTTGGAGTTGGCGAAGCCGGCAAGGTCGGAGCGCGAGCCACCCTCAAAGGTAAAGTTGTTTTTGAGGACGGCGGCGTCTTGCTCGTAGACCTGTGCAAGCATATCGGCCGCCGGCGCGGTCTTCTCGAGCACACGGCGCTGGATGACCTCGTCCACGCTGGAGCTGGAGAGCGAAAGGCGGGTATTGAAGCGGCCTTGGATCTTTGAAAAGTCGTTGCCCACGGGCAGGCTCAGGTTGTCGATGGCCTCCTGGCTCGTGACCATCACCCACACGCGGCCACCGCAGGCGGCACCCAGCTCCTCGACGATGGTCTGAAGACTCAACATAAGGCTTGGATCCCGGTCGTTTGTAATAAACTGACCCACCTCGTCGACCATAAAGAGCAAACGGAAGTTGCCACCGTGGGCCGCTGCCTGAGCGTCCACATAATCCTTGACTTTTTTGGCAAAGACATCGGGGGCCAAAACCTCGTCCTCAGAACCCTCGAGCCAGTTCCATGCGGCCTTTTCGCTCATGCCGAGCACGCTCTGCAGCACCTCGACGACGTCGTCCTCAAAGTAGCTGTAGGTGTCGCGGGCCTGGAGCCAGGATTCGCCGTTGACGCGCTCAAAAGCCTCGCGGAACTCCTGGGTCTTGCCCAGGGAATCGATGTAGTCCTCGAGCTTTGCAAGCTTGAGGTCCTCGCCGTAGAAGCCGCGCGCCTCGTAGAACATGCGCTCAAAGCCGCGAAGCAGCGCCGTGGGAGCCGTATCACCCTGCTTCCACTGGCCCGCCTTGCTATCGATGTTAAAGAGGATGGCCTGCGTGGGCACCGAGCACGCGCGCTCCATGGCAGCCGCGACCATGGGGTCGACGATTTTGCCGTCAAAGTAGCGGATGGCGCTCTTACCGCCGATCTGGCGATTCTCGAGCAGGTAGCTCAGCATCTTGAGGAAGTGCGATTTACCGGAACCGAAGAAACCACTGATCCACACGCCGATCTTGTCGGTGCGCGCATAGATGGCATCGCCGTAGGCCTTGAAGAACGTGGCAAAGTGCCTCTGCAACTCGCGCGTCACCACGTACTCGTCAAGCTCCTGGCGGATGGACCCATCTTTTGAATCCTGGACCTTGACCACGCCGTTGATGGAGCGGTTGATGTCTTTTGCAAAGAGGTCGCGAATGATCGTGTTGTCCATGGGTGCTCCTTTGGGTTTGGGAACGTTATGGCAAAGGGTTGTTACCGGCGACAGGGACTTGCCTGCGGGGAGCCGTGCTTACGAGATATCGATGGCGCGGTAGTAGTTATCGGCCGGCAGACGGTTAAAGAGCTGGAAAGAAGAGCCGTTGAAACTGCCCGGATAGGCGGCGACCACAGGCACCTCATCAAAATCCGCAAGCATGCAATGGAGAAGCGTGTGCATGCGAAAGAATGGGAAGACCTCGCCCGCGCCGGTGAGGAGAACGACGTCTCCAGGCGCGTGCGGCTCGGTCTGCTCAAGGATGTACGCGGCGACTTTCTCGGGCGAGGCGAACTTGGCCACGTCCTCGAGCACGCGCTGGGTACCGCGGCGCTCCTCTTGGCGTGGGATGGCCTTAAGGACACGGCGCTTTTCGAGAATTGCCAGCACGGCGTCGTAGAGGTTCACGACCTTGAGCGTGCACGGAAGCTTGTCGGCCTCGGCATCGCGTGAAAGGGCGTCAAATAATGCACGCGCTTCAAACTCCAGCGCGGGGTCATAGCAAAAGGTGTGGAAGCCGATCTCATTGCCTATGCCCTTGTTGGCCAAAAAGTCCTCGCTGCACAGGCACTCGCGCAGAAGCTGAGCGCGTCGCTCAAATTCCTGACGGGCGTGCTCGGAGCGGACATGCGCCGCCACGACGCTCTTACGGGAATGGATGCCGATATTGGTGGTGAGATCGGTCGCCAGGGTGATAGCAGGTTCGGCGGCGTTGTTGACGGGAGCCACGCTACATCACCACCCTGCCGGTAAGGGCCGCGATAAGCGACTGCTCGCCCAGCAGAACCAAGGCTCGCTCGACATCGGAATCGAGGAAGAGTGGTGACAGGCGCTCGGACTCCGGGCCCTGGCCCTCGCCGATAAGGCCGGCATGGCGGAGCGTCTGGCGGAGCGAGCCCTTAATGCGCTTGACCGTGGCCTCAGTCCAGCGGGCCGCGTCCGGATACTCCGTGGTAAAGCGTGTCATAAAGGCGTTGAGGTCAACCGCCGTAAAGGCATAATCGAAGTTTTGTAGGCGCTCCCCTACCTCGACGAGCACGAGCTCGCGCACGATATCGTAGCGGCAGATCATGCTGTAGAAGATGGCCTGGTCCGCCTGCGTGGGAGTGCCGGATGCCATGAGCCTGGTTAGGGATGACGCAGCCTCGACGGCGGTATTGGCGTCGATGCCGCGCGCGGCGCATACGGCGTCCGTGGGCACCATGGCGTCGAGGCGGCGAAGGCACACGGTTGCGCGGTTGGCGACCATGCGCTCCGTGGGATATTGAAAGAGGTTCTCGCTCTTTACGCGTACAATGACCTGCTCGTCGCTTGCGCCCTGCATACGAAGGGCAGCGACGATGCGCATCTCATGCGGGAGGAATTGCTCGCGGGTGAGCACCCCCCCCCCGAACGCTTTTTGTGGTTATATCCACAGTACACGCTCCAAGGGTGTCAAAGGCTGTCACAAGTGCGCCGCAACCCGGCAGGCAGGTGCGGCGCACATGACAATAATCATACCTGTTGGTAAAAAAGTTACCACGCCCAGAGTGTCAAATGTTGAGCAACAAAATTAAATCCGGTTAACGGTCATTTTCGCAGCTCAGAAGCTTTGACGAGGTCGCCCCAAATCACACTTGCCAGACAACCGCGCTTACGAATGCAGGCACGCACACGCCCAACGCCATCCTCCGCTATATTCAACATAGAGTTATACACATGCTTCTATGTAAGGAGCTTCATATGTCTGTCGTAAAGTCTATTTCTGATCAGACGCGCGCACTAACTACCATTCAGGAACGCGAAGATCACATTCAACGTGCCATCGCTCGTGGCTACGACGACCTCACCAACGGTCGCGTACGCCCCTGGAAACAAGCAAAGGCCGAGGCGGATCGGATACGAGCCTCGAGATAATCCCTCCCCCATGTAACCATCCTGTAAATCATAGCGGCGCAGTCGAGTTTTACCGAGATGCGGTCGCGCCTGGCGCTCCACTGTGCTAAAGTATCCCGAACGTTCAAACGACTATGAGGGGGACCTAGAAGATGGCACGTGTGCACAACTTCTCAGCTGGCCCGGCCGCGCTGCCTACAAGCGTGCTCGCCGAGATCGCCGACGAGATGATGGACTACCGCGGTTGCGGCATGTCCGTGCTCGAGATGAGCCATCGATCTAGCATGTACCAGCAGATTATCAACGACGCCGAGGCAACCCTACGCCGTCTGCTGAGCATTCCGGACAACTACCGCGTCCTGTTTTTGCAGGGCGGCGCCACGCTGCAGTTTGCGGGCACCCCCATGAACCTCATGCGCCGCGGCCGCGCCGGCTACGTCGTGACCGGCAACTTTGCCAACAAGGCGTACAAGGAGGCCGCCAAGTACGGCGAGGCCGTTCTGCTCGCGAGCTCCGAGGACACCAATTTCGACCGCATTCCCACCATGGCCGACATCAACGCGCGCATTGCCGCCGAGGCCGCGGGCGACGGGCTCGACTACGTCTACATCTGCCAGAACAACACCATCTTTGGCACCATGTACCACGAGCTGCCCAACTGCGGCGATGTGCCGCTGGTCGCCGATGTCTCGAGCTGCTTTCTGTCGCAGCCGCTCGACGTTGAACGCTACGGTCTCATCTACGCCGGCGCGCAGAAAAACGCCGGCGCCGCAGGCGTGACCGTGGTCATCGTGCGCGACGACCTCATCGCAGATGGCCCCGCCTTTGCGCAGACGCCGCAGTACATGGACCTTAAGACCCAGGACGCCAAGGGCTCCATGCTCAACACCCCCAACACCTTTGGTATCTACGTATGCGGCAAGGTGTTCCGTTGGGTTGAGCAAACCGGCGGACTTGCCGCCATGGCCGAGCGCAACTGGGCCAAGGCCAATCTGCTCTACGACCTGCTCGAACACAGCGAGCTGTTCCATGGCACCACGCAGGCCGACAGCCGCTCCATCGCCAACGTCACCTTCCGCACCGGCGACGCCGAGCTCGACGCTGCCTTTGTCGCGGGCGCGGCCGAGCACCAGATTCAAAACGTCAAGGGCCATCGCCTGGTGGGCGGCATGCGCGCCAGCGTCTACAACGCCGTGGGCCTAGAGGACGTGCAGGCACTGGCCACATACATGAAGGACTTCGAAGCACAGCATAGTTTGAGTCCGCGATCTAACTAGCCCGCAACGCGCGGGCCGACCAGCCACTTCAAACCATCTGTTTACAACAAACCTGCTAAGGAGTTTTCCATGCGTAAGATTAAGACCATCGACGACATCACCAAAGACGGCAAGGTTGAGTTTGGCGAGGGCTACGAGTTTGTGGCCACCGCCGAGGAGGCCGACGCCATCCTGATGCGCTCGACCGACCTGCACGGCTACGAGCTGCCCGAGGGCATTCGCGCCATCGCCCGCTGCGGCGCCGGCGTCAACAACATTCCCGTCGAGGAATACGCCAAGAAGGGCGTCGTCGTCTTTAACTCCCCCGGTGCCAACAGCAACGCCGTCAAGGAGCTCGTCCTGGGCATGCTGGTGCTTTCGAGCCGCGGCGTCGTGCAGTCGATGAACTGGGTGCGCAACAACGCCGACGACCCCGAGATTCAGGTCGATGCCGAAAAGGCCAAGAAGGCCTTTGTGGGCCGCGAGCTCAAGGGCAAGCGCATCGGTGTCATCGGTCTGGGCAACGTGGGCTCCAAGGTCGCCAACGCCTGTGTCGACCTGGGCATGGACGTTTACGGCTACGATCCGTTCATTTCCGTCGAGCACGCGTGGGTGCTGAGCCGCGAGGTGCAGCGCGTGGGCACGCTCGAGGATCTGTGCCGCGGCTGCGACTACCTCACCGTGCACGTGCCCAGCAAGGCCGATACCATCGGCATGATCAGCACCGAGCAGATCGACCTGCTGGCCCCGGACGCCGTGCTCATCAACTACGCGCGCGAGACCATCATTGACGAGGACGCCGTCGACGCCGCCCTGCGCGCGGGCAAGCTCAGCTGGTTTAGCTGCGACTTTGCCACGCCCAAGACCGTCAAGATGCCCAACACGTTTATCACCACGCATTCGGGTGCCGGCACCGGCGAGGCCGAGGCCAACTGCGCCGACATGGCCATCAGCGAGCTCAAGGATTACCTGGAAAACGGCAACATCGCGCACAGCGTCAACTACCCCGCCTGCAGCATGGGCAAGGCGCGCGCCGCAAGCCGCATTGCCTGCCTGCATGCCAACGTGCCCAACATGATCGGCCAGATCACGGCCATTCTCGCCAAGGACAACGCCAACGTGCAGCGCATGACCAACGAGTCCGCTGGCGAGAACGCCTACACTATGTTCGACACCGACGAGCACCTGGACAGCAGCACCATCGAGGCTCTCAAGCAGATTCCGTCGATGTATCGCGTGCGTGTGATCAAATAGCGCCGGTGCCAAGCCTGCCAGGCAGGCCATGAAGCCCATTCGGCCCCCGTTTTCACGAAACGGGGGCCGATTTTGTTGCTCCGGACGACTTTAAAATGATACCCAGAATAAGTTTTTTCAGATAATCGATAGTGAGGCTCAAGTCGCTAAGCACACCCGCTTTGATAAACAGCTTTATCAGGGACTTTAGTAGGTAAAAATCGATCTCTATGTGCCGAATGTAAGTTGACTGTCCATTTTCCGAAACAACTTATTCTAGATAGCATTTTTAAGGCCCCTCCAAGGCGAAATATAAGTCTTTTTGTGACCAAAACTCTAGTCCGCGCGACCGTTTTCCACCCGCGCGGCTACATTCCTGCCCAATCGATAAAAATCTCCTCACGAAGCCGCCGTTCGAGCTCCTGCTGTCGCGGCGTCTTGTCTTTCAGCGGCACATCGAGATAGGACATGATGAGCTCCATCACCACGCGGAAGGCATCGGAGTCGGCCAGCTGACCATAGGTCATCAGAATGACGGGATATCCCATCGCTTGCAGCGCCGTCGTTCGATCGGAGTCCGAAATCTTGGATTCAATGGATCCGTGAATGGCTTTACCTTGGCATTCAACCAGACACTCTCGACTGCCGTCCTTATTTGCCAGCAGGATATCGGCATAGCGCCTATCAAGCCCCGAAATCAGGCGGGCGCTGCGCGTCATACGAATCTCAACGTTATTGGTAAGGCGCAGCCCTTCGCCGCCGCGCAACCTCGTAAGGCCAAACAGCATCGAAGCCTGGACCTCAAGCGGCGATGCCGCCACCCCCGTAATGCATTTCGCGGCACGTGTGAACGATTTAGCGCCGCGGAGCCCCCGGATCTTATCGGCGAACTCTGTAAGTTCAGAGAACTCGATCAAGGGCGGTCGTTTCCACAGGTCCGTTGGATTCCCCGAGACATCCTTTACATTTTCCCAACCCAACCGTGCGTCACCCCACCGGTCCCCATATGCCTGCACAAGTGCCGACTTTACCTGAGGCGCAATCTTGCACACGGCAAAGGTGCCGCACATCTCATACATGCACATGATTAAACGCTCGTTTGAGACCGAGGAAGCCAGGGTCAGCAGGGTAAAGAGCGGGGACGCGACATCGAGGCCAAACTCTGTCTGTCGCATGGAATCAAACGGCCTCTCCCCGTTCCAAACATGCCTGACAATGCGATCGCCCTTGCGCCCGCAGACGCCCCGCGCCAACACGTGTAACGGGGTGCCCAGGAAATGCTTGACGAGCGGATGCTCACATAGGTGCTCCCTGCGCGGATCGTCCGCAGAATCGGGCAGGTCCGGCATTATTGCCAAGACCTGTGGGGGTATCCGGTGATACCGAAAGGCAGATATGTCGCACAGCATGTCGTCCATGAAGGGTACGTACCCACCGCGTCGTTTGTAAACCCGCCTGGACGGCAAACGCGCTGGCTCGGCCTGCGAACGGTAAATACCGCTGCGCGCACGCCGCGGATCTCTCAAGAGGCTTACAATCGGTTTGGAAAGCAGACTGATTGTGAGGTTGCATATGGTTGATGAGGACTTTGCCTGGCGGCTTGCGCAGGAGCTCGTGCGGATCGACAGCTCAGACCCGGGCGCGTATGAGGATGAAATTGAGCGGTATATCAAAGCGCTGGTTGAGGCTCAGCTGGAGCGGTTGAGTCATCCGGTGCTCCATGCCGTGCAGGTTGAGGAACTCGAGGTGCTCCCCGGACGCCGCAACCTTATGATTACCATACCGGGCGTGAGCGACGAGCCACGGCTCGTCTACATCTGCCACATGGATACCGTCACCTTGGGCGACGGCTGGGACGCAGGCATTCCGCCGCTCGGGGCAATCGTGCGTGACGATAAACTCTATGGCCGCGGTGCCTGCGATATGAAGGGTGGCCTGGCCTGCGCCATTGCCGCACTGGTCCATACGCTCGAGCGCGTGGCGGCGGATGGCGCGTTGCCCCGCCGCGGCTTTTCGCTCATCTGCTCGGTCGACGAGGAAGACTTTATGCGTGGCTCCGAGGCGGCCATTGATGCCGGCTGGGTCGGTTCGCGCGAATGGGTGCTGGACACCGAGCCCACCGACGGACAGATCCAGGTGGCGCACAAGGGGCGCACATGGTTCGAGATTGAGATGGCAGGCGTCACGGCGCACGCGAGCCAGCCTTGGAAGGGCGCCGACGCCGTCGCCGCCATGGCAGAGGTCGTCTGCGCGTTGCGCCGCGCGTTCATGGCGCTGCCCGTACACGATGAGCTGGGGCCATCGACCATCACGTTTGGACAGATCGAGGGCGGCTACCGCCCCTATGTCGTGCCCGACCATGCCAAGGTCTGGGTCGATATGCGCCTGGCCCCGCCGACTGATACGGCCGCCGCGACGCGCATGGTAGAGCAGGCCATCGCCGGCGCCGAAGCCGCGGTCCCCGGCTGCCATGGAAGCTATACCGTGACAGGCGACCGCCCCGCCATCGAGCGCGATCCAAGCTCTCCCCTTCTGGCTGCACTCAAGCGTGCCGCCGATGACGTGACGGGCACAGACACGACCGTCGGCTTCTTTACCGGCTACACCGACACTGCCGTCATTGCCGGCAAGACAGGCAACCGCAATTGTATGAGCTACGGCCCCGGCTCGTTGGCGCTCGCGCACAAGCCCAACGAGTATGTGCCCCATGCCGATATCGTTCGCTGCCAAAACGTGCTCATCGCGCTTGCCGATAACACGCTCTGGGACGCAAGCGGCCAAGTTGGGGCATAATAAGCCGCGAACAAACCGACTCGCGCGTTAGGACCGCCCATGAAAGCACTTCCGTTTCCCTGCATCCGCCCAGCTCAGGACCGCGTGCTCGAGGCGCTGCCTGCGATGGGCGGTATCCTGAGCGGCAACGACGCCCTGCGCGGCGCCATTGCTGACGGCCTAATGCTCAAGGATCCAGGCGCGGCGTATTACGTGTACGAGTGTTCGGGAGAGCTGGGACGCGTGACGGGCGTTGTGGCAATTTACCCGGTTGGTGTACTGACGGACGACAACGCGTCCTCCGCAGATGCGGCCGCAGCCGCCCGCGCAATCGCCGAGCTTAAGGTGCAGCCTCGCCCTGTAACGCTCGCCTACGAAGCCTCGCCCGTCATGGATATCATCCTCGGCGCCGCCAAAGAAGGCGCGTCGCTATATGCCGTCACCGACCCCGCCGGCATTACGCACCGTGTGTGGGAGGTCAAGCGCGAGGACGCCGTTGCTGCCATCCGTGCCATGCTCGATCAGGCACCCGACCCCGTGTTCGCCGGTGACTCCGCCTATGCCGCCGCACTGGCTGGGGCATCGCAGATTCTGGCCGATGAGGCCCGTGCCGCCGGAACGTACACCGGCAAAGAGCCGTTCAACTTTGCCGTAGCTGCGCTCTTCCCCGCCGCGCAGGTCAGCGGCGGCGCGCCGCAGGTTCCGACGGGTCTGCTCACTCACCAGATCTCACGGTTCTAGCGGACTCAAACGCGAAGCTGGAAAACCCAGCATCCAAACAAACAAGGGGCGGGGATGCAATGCCCGTGCATGCATCCCCGCCCCTTTCGCATCAAACAATTTCGCCGGCAAACCGCGCCGCAACGCCAGCGCTACCCGCGCTGCGGGCCTACTGCCGCTACAAGCGGTTCAAGCCCCAGCTCGCGCGCGTAATCCTCCTGCGTAAAGACTTCGACCAACTCAAACGTGTCGGATTCGTCGTCAAACGCAAAGTGCAGCACCGAGCAGTTGCCCGGCACGCGATCGCGCTCGTCGGCCGCCGCACCCTTCACGTGATCCATAAACTCCTTGATAGCCGAGCCATGGCTTACCGCGAGCACACACGTATGGTCCGGACGCTGCATGAGTTCGGTCAGCGTCGCCACCATGCGCTCGCGCACCTGGATCTGGCCCTCGCCGCCAAATTGACGATAGAAATCGCGCCACGGGCGCTCGGGCATAAGCATCACGCGCTCGGCCTCAAAGTCGCCAAAGAACCACTCACGCAGGCCGTCCAGGCGCTCGTACGCCAAGCCCGGCCACAAGTTGGCGATAGTCTGCTCGGTGCGATGAAGCGTGGAGGTGTAGGCATGATCGGGCTCAATGCCGCGCGCACGTAAAAACATGCCGGCGCGCGCCGCCTGGTCGCAACCCAACTGCGTAAGCGGCGAGTCACTCCAACCCTGAATAATGCGCTTAAGGTTGAATATTGTCTGCCCATGACGAACCAGATACAGGTCTTTATTCATAGGGGTCCTTTCGTTCGTTACCAATCAAGGAGCGAAAACGCACCGTCGCAATAGCCAAAATGAAGCACGGCACCGTTGTCGGGTAGCTCTCCCCTGCCAGTCACATACTCAAGAAACTCCTGGCAGGAAGAGCCGTGGGAGACTGCCAGCACACAGTCGTGCTGCGGCCTGGCCATGATGTGGGACAGCGCCGCGACCATGCGCGACTGGAGCTCGCCTTCAGACTCGCCACCAAAGGCCACCGGATAATCACCCCAGGGCTGCGGCGGCATCTCGCGATTTGATGTACCCTCCAGCGAGCCCAAATGCCACTCGCGCAGGTCATCGACCAGCTCTATCGAGCGGCCCTCACCAGCAATTAGCTCAGCCGTATGCCGCGCCCGGCCCAACGGCGAGGAATACACACGGTCAAAGGTCACGCCACGCGCCTCAAACGCCGCGCGCGTCGCCAGCGCCTGCTCGCGCCCGCGCGCCGTAAGCGGCGAATCGTGCCCACCCTGCAAAATGTTCTGCACATTGAGCTCAGTCTGCCCATGCCGCACCAAATACAAATCTGCCACACGTCCTCCCCTCGCACCACCGCAAAGGGGACAGGTACCTTTGTGGTGGTTTACCGCCGGATCACACCGCGGTGACGCTCAGCTACACCAGTACGTCGGCAAGCGGGCGCTTGGGTACGTGGTGCACCTGCGCCTCGTCGCGCCAGTAATTAATTGAGCCGTCGGGGTTGGAATCGATCGCATCGATCACCTGCGTCTCGGCCGGAACGCCAAACGCCATGATCAGCTTGAGCTCATACTTGTCGCTATCGAGCCCCATGGCATCGATCGCGTGGGGCGTAAAGGCCTTGAACATGCAGGCAGCCACCTCGGGCGTGGCGCTGCGGGCGGCGAGCATCATCGTCTGCGCGGCAATGCCCGTGTCGACCTCAGTAATAGGAGCGGCGGGCTTACCCGGAACGGCGCGCTCGGCAAGAATCGCGATGTAGCCGGTCGGGCGCTCGCCCTCATCGGGACCCGGCCAATCCTTGAGCGCACCGGCCCATGCAAGCTCGTCAAATACACGCGCGCAGTCCTCTGCACCGCTTACCACATGAAAACGCAGACGCTGAGCATTGGCACCACAGGGAGTCAGGTGCGCCAGCTCCGCCAGCTCAAGCAAAAGCTCACGCGGCACGCGCATGGACTCGTCAAAGCGACGGCACGTGCGGGCGCAGCGAACCAACGCATCAAACGCGTCCAAGCCGAGCTTTTCGCAACCCTGCTTTGCCATCGACTCAGCGCTTACCGGCGCTGCGGGAACTGCTTCGTTCATAGGGACCCCCAATTTCGGGCAATTGTTCTTAGGAAAATCTAACCTAAAACGTAGGCAATAACGAACAGGGCTGCAATGTTCTACACCTGTTGAATAGAAAATCGCGACGTGGGGAACAACGGAAACAATTCGGGGCCTTTGGGTTACGTTTCGCCCTCCCCGACCCATACGCCAGCGCCTTTAGGCGATACTGGTTGTAACGATCAAGGCTTACGCCGCACGGAAAGGAGACATTATGGGCATCTTTAAGAACGATGACCAAAAATCGAGCCAGTTTGGATTTGACGAGAAAAGCATGGCAGGCAAGGCCGTCAAGGCCGTGCGCTGGATTTACGCCATCACGGGCGTCTTGGCGCTCGTCGCCGGCATCGCACTGCTGTTTGCGCCCGCCAAGTCCCTCGTCTTCCTAACGACCGTCTTGGGCTTCTACTTTGTGATCACGGCCGCGATCAGGCTGTTTACCGCTGTTTTCGAGCCACTGCTGCCCACCGGCTGGCGCGTGACGAGCATCATCTCCAACCTACTCATTATCTTGGGCGGCGTCATAATCCTGCGCAACCAGGCCTTCTCGACCGCGACGCTCACCACGATGGTGGTTATCGTGGCCGGCTTTGGCTGGATCGTCGAAGGTGTCATGTCCATTCTGGAGTCCGAGCTTTCGTCCAACCGTGCCCTCGCCATCCTGAGCGGCGCGCTCTCCATCATCGCCGGCATGTTCGTGTTTATCTATCCGCTGTGGTCGGCCAAGATGCTCGTCATCTTTAGCGGCGCCGCACTGCTGGTGTTTGGCGTAACGCTGATTGTTCGCGCTATTCAATTTGGCAAACTGGTGCACTAGATGCCGCGAACGCTCTTTATTGATGTAGACGCCTGCCCGGTCACGCGCGAGTCGATTGACTGCGCGCGGCGGGCGGGCGTCGCCGTCGTTATCGCCGGCAACAGCACACAGAACCTGGAACGCCACATTCGCCGCGACGATCCGCGCGACGTCGAGCATGCGCGACGCGGATTTTGGGTCACGACGCTCGATGTGAGCATGGGCGCCGACAGCGCCGACTTTGCCATTGTCGAACGCCTGCAGGCGGGCGATGTAGTCGTGACGCAGGACATTGGCTTGGCGAGCATGGTGCTCGGGCGCGATGCCGCCGCCATCGGCGTGCGCGGGCGCGTCTACGATAAGGCGACCATCGACATGCAACTGTTTATTCGCCACGAGGAAAAGAAGGTGCGCCGCGCCGGCGGTCGCACTCGCGGTCCGGCGGCATTTACCAGCGAAGACCGGGCCCGCTTTAAGCGCAACCTCACCGAGCTGCTGCGCTAACCAAGGTAGATTTTCGGGACATGCCCGGAAATCTACCTTTTTGTTTTGCGCGGTGTGAGCGCTCGGAATCCATGGCTCAACAAAAAACGGGCTTCAAAATGCCATGCGTCGCCGCATTGCGCAGGCGCCGAGCATGGCTATTTGAAGCCCATTTTTTAGGCCTACTTAGAGGCCGAAGGCGGATAGGATAAGGCCCCAGCCGGCGCCGATGACGTACATCATGACCAGGAACACGGCGTTTTCACGAGCGCTGCGGTTGGTGCGGAACAGGACAAGATAGCCCACGCCGGCGGAAATGAGCGTGCCGGCGAGCATCGGCGCCAGCTGTAGCGCGCCCTCCAGGTACAGCTGCGTAATGACCACGCTGGCCGAGCAGTTGGGGATCAGGCCGACGAGTGCCGAGCCCAAGACGGCGAGCGTCTCGTTGCCACGCAGGAACTGCTCGATCGCGGACTCTCCGAAGGTCTCGAGCACGGCAACTAGAATCAGCGTCACCAGGAAAATAAAAACCGAAACCTGCACGGTGTGCGAGATCGCGCTGCGGATAATCGACAGGACGGGCGCACCTTCGTGGGAGTGACCGTGGTCGTGCCCATGGCCGTGGTGGTGCTCATGCTCGCCTGCGTGACCGTGGTCATGGCTGTGTCCGTGGTCGCGCTCGTGTTCATCTTCATCATCATCGCAACCGCAATGGTCGCGTTCGCACAGCTCGTGGATGTGATCAGCACTTACGCCCGCCTCGGCCACTTCATCAATGATGTCGCCCCCGGTATGGTCGTCGTGCGCGCAGTTCACATGGGTAGGATTGGCCGCGGTTCCCAGCACGGTGCGGCGAATCGCCGCGTGCGCGCGGGCGTTACGGCGCAGGCCGCGAATGGCAGCGTCCACGATAAAACCCGTGACCAGTGCGATCAGTGCCTTCGAAGCCAAAAGCATCGCCATGGTCTGCACGGGCACCTGCTCGGCGAGCAACAGCGGCAGCATCTCATCGGAGGTCGAGAGGAACACGGCGACCAGCGTGCCCAGCGTCACGACACGGCCGGCGTACAGCGTTGCTGCCATGGCCGAAAATCCGCACTGCGGCACAATGCCCAGCAGCGAGCCAGCCACGGGACCCGCAGCGCCGGCGCGCTTGATAGCGCCGTTGACGCGGTCGCCCGCAACGTGCTCAAGTGTCTCGAGGGCCAGATACGTCACCAACAAAAACGGCACCAGCGAGAGCGTGTCCTTGCCGGCGTCGAGCAGAATATCAATCAGCAAATCCATGACGGATGGAACCTTTCATGTCTTTCGGCAGCATTGTAAAAGTCCTAGCGGTCAACTAGGGTATTGTAGTTGTCCTAGGCGCGATGCCAATAGTTGCCCATGGTAAACTATCATCTCGCCATAACTCAATGCCACCGAGCCGCGCGACACGGCCCGTCCAAGGAGCAGTTATATGAACGTTTCACAAGCACTCGAATACGAGCGCCAGCCGTTTATCCCCATGTTTATCTATGGCGATCACGGCGCCATGGAGTCCGAGCGCCAGAAGGGCGAGGAGGCCCTTAAGGTGCTCGAAACCGAGTACTTTACCGCCGAGGGCGACCCCAGCTTCGACTTTGCCACCGTGCGCGGCCTGGCTGACCGCAACCGCGACCTGTGCGACCAGATTGGCGAGGCGCGCCTGCGCAACGTGACGCCCGCGACGCTTTCGCGCGGCCTGTCCGATGCCGACACCTGCGCTGCCATCGGCAAGATGCAAAAGCGCACCGCCGCGTCCGTCATGCGCGAAATCCGCGGCGACCGCGACGCGCTCGGCGTGGCCTACGCCCGCAAGCCCATCCAAGGCACGGTGCTGGGCATCGACATCGAAACCACCGGTCGCGCGCCCGAGCGCGGCTACATCATCAACGTGGGCTGGGAAATCATGGAGCTCACCAGCGACGCCGTGCCGCATGACGCCGAAGCACACTACTGCGGCCTGCCCGACATCTATCGCGGCGAGGACGTGCCGCTGTCGAATATCCACCACATCACTTGGGACGACATCGACGGCAAAACGCCCTTCCGTGAGAACAAGGGACTGCAGAAGCAGCTGCTCAAGCTTATGAAGAAGTACCCGTACATGGCGCATAACGCCGCGTTCGAGGACAGCTGGTTCAAGATTCACCTGGACGGTTACGCCGAGGCGCGTCGTGCCGGCAAGATTATCGTCATCGACTCGCGCCAGATCTGCCGCAGCCTGGATGCCGACGTCCGCTCGCTCCCCCGCGAATCCGCCCCCGCCGCGCTCGAGAACTGGGCGCGCCGCCGTGGAACCCTCGCCGCCGACGCCAACGAGCAGCATCTGGGCCTGGACGACACCGACCTCATGCTCCGCACCGTCCAAGCCGAGTTCAACCTCAAGAACCTATTTGCCAAGTAGAAACGTCTACGACAAACACGGCGTAGATCACGAGCGGCCCCGCAGCGGGAAACCCCGCAGCGGGGCCGCCCTACGTTCCACAGATAGATTTGCCATCACAAATTCTGAACCCTCATTTTGAACGATTTCGGCCAATTCCCGACGCGTAATTCGTTGTCGGATGGTGATGCATCACTATCAAATGTGCGGCAGTTGAGTATTTATATGCTATAGCTAAGCTGCGAAAACTTTTATTTAGGGCATACCAGCCCATAATTGCGTCAAGCTTTTGGACAGCATTTGGTTAGACCTCTAAAACGGCTTTTCCACTCAGCGCCATCAACACGACATTAGCTGACACGATATATACCATGAGTATCGTATTGTCACATACCACTGCAAAAGCGGTCTACCAGGCCGCGCATTCGGTGTCTGCGAAAGGCATCGAATCCTGTAGTCCTGCCGCGATTTACGGATCATGTCCCACCGGAACGCTCCTTGACGCAGCCACAGAATGGCTCACCAAAAATGATGTTTCCCTCGACGCAAATGATTCCCTCGAGGTGATGGTGTTTGATCGCAGGAATGCGCGCTATGCAATGAACTGTCAGTGCCACGTTTCTTCAAAACGATTCTCGAACTCACGCTTTATAGAGCTCAAAGATGGCATCTTCATTGTTGGCGTTGAGCTTTGCGCACTTCAGGCCGCCACCTATCTTTCTTTTCGCGAACTAGTGGAGTACTACTTTGAACTGTGCGGCGCTTATTCCCTTGGAACCGACTCTTCCACCTCCTATACCGAGCGTTTCGCGCTCACCTCGACCGAAAGGTTAAAGCAGTTCTTTAATTCCATTACCAGATGCGACGGTTTGGCCCTTGCCCGAAAGGCGATCCAATGTGTACGCGATGGATGCCGGTCTCCTATGGAAACGGCCTTTGTCATGATGCTAACGCTGCCTAAAAGCGAAGGAGGACTTGGTATTAAGGGAATTGAGACCGATTACGAGGTGCAGGTCACCTCTGCCGCAAAGAATCTCACGAGACGCAAAAAGTTCTTTATGGATGCATATCTAAAGAAATCTCGCACAGACATTGAATACAACGGTTTTTATCATGACGCGGAAGAAGACCGCGCCATCGATGAGGAGCGCAAGAATGCGCTTGCGTCCATGGGATACGGAATCATCACCGTCAGCCGTTATTCCTTTATGCATGCCAGCTCTTTTGTTAGGGTCATGGAAGCAATCCAGCGGAAAGAGGGCGTACGCCCCTCGCGTCTGCCAAAAGACTTTCAAATCATGCAAGAGGACCTGAGACAGTTTTTGCTCAGAAGGTTTATAGAAGAGAAAAAGCGAATTCAGAAGCAGCTCCGCCAGGATTCCGAAGATCGTCAACGAATCGACCTCGAAAAAGCAACACTCGAAGGCATCACGCTGGATGACCCGACAATTAATGAAGTTCCGGCAATCGATGACATGCAGACAGTCGAATCCGACAGCCCATCATTTGCCCAAACAAGCAGCCTCGCGCCCGAGGGCAGGATCTTCGGTGCCGGAAACTAGGCCGGCTAACAAGGTGGGTACCCTAGCGACGTGCAAAATTGCGAGTATTCAGCAGAGCCGGGTGTCTATCACCCTCGAGTGGATCCAAATGTGAAGCGAAATCACTCTTGCGTGAGAGCGTTAGGCAGCATTTGAGGAAGAACTCATCGGATTAACACCCTAAGATAACTCTTGAACTGCATTATATGGCCTGCAATAAATTACCAGATCCCCTATCGTTGCAGAATACTCCAATTTTTGCACGGCTCAGGGGCACCCACCCCGGCATCGGCTATCAAAACCGCTCAGTCCGGAATCTCGTCCACTATTCCCCATCATTTTGTGCAACGAATTACCTGAACGTCATTGACATATGAACATACACTCATATAATCGGAAGCAAGTTATATGAGCGCATGTTCATATGAAAGGATATTGCAATGAGCATCCGCGTTGATGAAACGAAACCCGACACCGAGGCCACCGAGCCAGTGATCCCCACCACCTGCTCGCCCGAGGACCTTCCCGACGAGGAGCTTCTCTACGACCTCGCCGACCTGTTCAAGGTCTTCAGCGACACCACGCGCATCAAGATCCTTTACGCCCTCATGGGCCGCGAGCTCTGCGTGGCAGACATCGCCGAAGCGACCGAAACCTCGCAGTCCGCGGTGTCGCACCAGCTGCGCACACTCAAGCAGTCGCACCTGGTTAAATTCCGGCGCGACGGGCGCAATATCCTATACTCGCTCGCCGACGACCACGTCTACACCATGCTCAACCAGGGCATGAGCCATATCTGCGAATAGCAACCAACCACGGTACCAGCGCGGCCTGCACCCAAGCCGCAAAAACGGGAAAGGAACCCACCATGAAAAAGCAGTACAAGCTCGATGAGATCGATTGCGCCAACTGTGCGCGCGAGCTTCAGGACGAGCTGGCCAAACTCGAGGGCGTCAAATCCGTGTCCGTCAACTTTATGACCCAGAAGCTGACGCTCGAGGCCGATGATGCTGAGTTCGACGAGGTGCTCAACCGCGTTGTTGAGTTTACGGCCGACGCCGAGCCGGACTGCGAGATCATTCTCTAGCCCAGGTTTACGCCAACCTGCAAGGCCGCGCTTGCCGCGGCCTTTGCTCGCGAAATTATATGAGCGAGTGTTCATTCATTCAAATGGGAGGATACGAGTCATGGCCACCACCGACCCCAAAAAGAAAAAGAAGAAGCGCAAGAAAAAAGAATCACTCGAGCATAAGCGCAACCGCATCCTGGTAGCGCTGGGCATTTTTGCCGTGGTGTACGCCCTCGATGAGCTCGGCACCCTCACTGCCGCATTCGGCACCCCGGGCGACATCTACGCCAGCTTTGTGCTGTTCCTCGTGCCGTTTTTGATTGCCGGCTACGACGTACTGCAAAAGGCATTCAATAACATCCGCCGCGGCAAGGCCTTCGACGAGAGCTTCCTCATGGCCGTCGCGACCATCGGCGCGTTTGCCATGGTGCTCTTCCCCGATACCGACCCGCACATGGCCGAAGGCGCCGCCGTCATGCTGTTCTACCAGGTCGGCGAGCTGTTTCAGGCGTACGCCGTGGGCAAGAGCCGCAAGTCGATCAGTGCCATGATGGACATCGCGCCCGACTACGCTAACGTCGAGCAGCCCGACGGCACACTCGAGCAGGTCTTCCCCGATGACATCGCCGTCGGCACCGTGATCGTGGTCAAGCCCGGTGAGCGCGTGCCTATCGACGGCGTCATCGTCGAAGGCGAAACCCAGCTCGACACCGCCGCACTCACGGGCGAGTCAGTTCCCCGCCCCGCCAAGTCCGGCGACGACATCATCAGCGGCTGCATCAACATGACGGGGCTCATCCACGTGCGCACCACCAAGCCATTTGGCGAGTCCACCGTCGCGCGCGTCCTGGAGCTCGTAGAAAACGCCAGCGAAAAGAAGGCGCGCACCGAGAACTTCATCACGCGCTTCGCCCGCGTCTACACGCCCGCCGTCACCGGCGCTGCCGCGGTGCTCGCGCTTGGCGGCGGCTTGGTCACCGGCGCCTGGTCCGACTGGATCCTGCGCGGCCTGACCTTCCTGGTCGTCAGCTGCCCGTGCGCGCTCGTGATCAGCGTGCCGCTCAGCTTCTTTGGCGGCATCGGCGGCGCATCCAAACTAGGCGTTCTCATCAAGGGTTCTAACTACCTCGAAACGCTCGCCGACGTGGACACCGTCGTCTTCGACAAGACCGGCACGCTCACCAACGGCACGTTTTCGGTCGTGGCGGTGCACCCCGAGTCTGGCTATACCGAGCAGTCGTTGCTCGAGGTCGCAGCCCTTGCGGAGTCGTTCTCCGATCACCCCATCGCGCAGTCCGTGCGCGCCGCCTACCATGGCGAGGTCGACCCCAAGCGCGTAAGCGACTCCACCAACGACGCGGGCCATGGCGTGACGGCAACCATCGACGGCAAGCACGTCGTCGTTGGCAATGCCAAGATGCTTGCTGCGGCCGGTATCGACGCTCCCAATTGCGAGGTTGTCGGCACAATCCTCCACGTGCTCGTTGACGGCGTGTACGCCGGCCACATCGTGATTGCAGACACCGTTAAGGCCGATGCCGAGCAGACGATCAGCGACCTGCACGCCGCCGGCGTCAAGCGCACCGTCATGCTCACGGGCGACCGCGAGGAGGTTGCGGCGTCTGTGGCCAAGCAACTCAGTCTCGACGAGTTCCACGCGCAGCTGCTGCCGGGCGATAAGGTCGAGCGTGTTGAGGCGTTGCTCGCGGGCGAAAGCGGCAAGAGCAAGCTCGCTTTTGTCGGCGACGGTATCAACGACGCACCCGTGCTTACCCGTGCCGATGTGGGCATCGCCATGGGCGCCATGGGCTCGGACGCCGCAATTGAGGCGGCGGACGTCGTGCTGATGGATGACAAGCCGTCCAACATCTCCCTCGCGATCCGCGTGGCGCGCAAGACCATGACGATTGTTTGGCAGAACATCATCTTTGCGCTGGGCATTAAGTTGCTGATTCTGGTGCTTGCGGCACTGGGCATCGCCAACATGTGGCTTGCCGTGTTCGGCGACGCGGGCGTGGCGATCATCGCCATCCTGAACGCCATGCGCGCGATGGGTGTCAAGAACCTGTAGTGCTGTCCGGCCGGGGCCGGGCTTGGTTTTGAAAACGTCCTCGCGCATGAGGCCCGCCTTTCCTGCTCCTGCGGAGCAACGGAAAGGCGGGCCTCGCGCTGCGGAGTGTTTTCAAAACCAAGCCCGGCCCCGGCCTGCGGTGACGTCGCTGACGGTTCTTGGGCATCGTTTGCTGGCGGGGTTCCTTGTCTGAGTTGGACTTAGTTGGTGGGACCACTCGTCCCGGTCGCTGTCCCGCGCCGTTCCGGCGCGGGAGGCGCGCCGCTGCGGGAGTGCTAGTCGGTCATTGTTGGCGCCGAAACACCATCCCGCCCCAGCATCGATCTTAACTTCTCGAAGCTTTCCTCGCTCAGGCAGTGCTCCATGTGGCAGCCCTCTTGCGACGCGACCTCAGCCGAAACACCCGCATCCTCTAGCAGCCCCACGAAAAAGCAGTGACGCTCCCACATTTGGCGAGCGACCTCCAGACCACGCTCCGTCAGATGAACGTCGCGCTTGCCCATTTCGACATAGCCGTTGCTTTCCAACGTCGCCATGGCCTTGGAAACGCTCGCCTTGGTTACGCCGAGGTACTCCGCAACGTCGATCGAGCGCACGATGCCCTGACGTTCCGACAGAACGTAGATCGATTCGAGATAGTCTTCTCCGGATTCACGCAGGGCCATGGGCCGCCTTTCGCGATGATTGCTAGTTAGCCTTTGGATACTTTCCACGGCTAACTTTACCGCAAAAGTTGCCCATGTCTTACTACTTTGTCTAAAAGTTAGCCGTGTTTCACAAAACGTGCGGGACGAAAACAAAATGGGGACGCCCCGCAAGGAGTGTCCCCAGCTGCCGGCAGATAAGGAACGTCCCTAAGTGCCGGGTCGCAGCTACACGAGTCCAAAGTGCTTCGCGGCGTTGTAGATGCCGTCGTCGTCCACGGCGGTCGTTACGTAGGTCGCCGCGGCCTTCACGGTATCCTGCGCATTGCCCATGGCCACGCTCGTGCCCACGGCGGAAAACATCGACAGGTCGTTCTCGCCATCGCCAAAGGCAATCGCCTCGCTCGCGTCGATGCCTAGGCGCTCCAGCGTCACCGCAACACCCAGGTCCTTACCGCCGTTAGCGGGGATAATGTCGCAGAACAGATCGCACCAGCGCGTAGTGAGCGAATGCGACACCGCGTCGGTCACGATATGCTCGTCGGCAGGGTCCACAAAGGCGCAAAACTGGTAGACCGGCGCGTCAAAGGCGTGCTCAAACGGCTCCTCGTGGTAAACGATTCCCGCGTTGCTGCCGGCCGTCACCACGCGCTCGGACAGGCGGTTCACAAACGAGTTCTCGCCCTGCATACACAGCGAGTCATAGCACCCCTGCGCCACCTGGTCCACAATCACCGCAACGTCGTCCGGATCAATCGGGCAGCTGCGGTAGACGCCCTTGGCATCAAAACAGTGCTGGCCCGAAAGCGTAATGTACGCATCCCAACCAAGATCGAGCAGCCAATCCGGCATCTGGTAGGTCGGACGGCCCGTGGCGATCACGCACGCAATCCCCTGCTCGCGAAAGCTGTCGAGCACCTGCTGCGCCGACGCCGGAATCCGGCGGGTCTTAAAGCTCAGCAGCGTACCGTCGATATCGAAAAACGCGGCTTTGATCATTCTCGCCTACTCCTCGCCCTCGAGCTTTTCGCTTGCCTCGAGCCACGCCATCTCCAGCTCGTCCATGGCAGCGTGAGCCTCGTCGATCTTTGCCTGCTGCTCGCCGAGCGCCGTGTAGTTGGTGGGATCGACTTGGGCCATCGCGGCCTCGGCCTCCTCCACGCGGGCGCGCTGCGTTTCCATCTTGCGCTCGAGCGAGCTCACCTCGCGGCGGAGCTTCTGGCGCTCGGCGTTGGACAGGCCGTTGGGCTGACCGCTCGACTTGGGCTTTTCGGCCGCAGCTGCCGCGGCACCGGTGTCGAACGTGCCGGTCTTGGCGCTCGGCGCACCCACGGGCTCGCCCTCGGCGGTGGCGTTGCACAGGCGCAGGTACTGGTCCACGCCGCCGGGCATATGCGTCAGGTGGCCGTCGAGCAGCGCCCACTGCTGGTCGGTCACGCGCTCCATCAAGAAGCGGTCGTGCGTCACCAGGATCAGCGTGCCGGGCCAACCGTCCAGCAGATCCTCGACAATCGCGAGCATGTCGGTATCCAGGTCGTTGCCGGGCTCGTCCAGGATGAGCACATTGGGCTCGTCCAGGATTGTCAGTAGCAGCGACAGGCGACGGCGCTGGCCGCCCGAAAGATCGCCGATGCGACTCCAGAGCTGCTGCGTCGTAAAGCCCAGACGCTCGCAGAGCTTCTCGGGCGAAGTCTCCTTGCCGTCGATGACGTAGTACTTCTTATAGTTGCTGAGCACCTCGCGGATCGTGTCGCCCATGTAGGGCTCGAGCTCCTCGAGCTGCTGCGACAGCACGCCAAAGCGTACCGTCTGGCCAATCTTCACGCGGCCGCGCGTGGGCGCAATTTTACCCTGGATCACGTCAAGCAGTGTGGACTTGCCGGCGCCGTTCTCGCCCAGCAGGCCATAGCGGTCGCCCGCACCAATGAGCCAGGTCACGTCAGAGAGCACCTGCTTGGGCGCGCCATCGGTATCCGCATAGCCAGCGTCCACGTCGACCACATCGATAACCTGCTTGCCCAGGCGGCTCACGGCTAGGCGCTTGAGCTCCAGCTCGTCACGCACGGGAGGCACGTCGGCGATGAGCTCGCGGGCGGCATCCACGCGAAACTTGGGCTTGGTGGAGCGCGCCTGGGCACCGCGGCTCAGCCACGCGAGTTCCTTGCGTGCCATGTTGCGACGACGCTCCTCGGTGACGGCGGCCATGCGATCGCGCTCCACGCGCTGCAGGATATATGCGGAGTAACCGCCCTCGAAGGGATCGACCTGGCCGTCGTGGACCTCCCACATACTGGTGCAGACCTCGTCCAAGAACCAGCGGTCGTGCGTGACCACGAGCATGGCGCCCTGGCCGCGCTGCCAGCGGGCCTTTAAGTGACGCGCGAGCCAGTTGATGGTGCGCATGTCCAGGTGGTTGGTGGGCTCGTCGAGCATGAGCACGTCATAGTCGCCGATCAGCAGACGCGCGAGGTCCACGCGACGGCGCTGGCCGCCCGAAAGCTCGCCCACCGTGCCCTCCCAGGGCACATCGCTAATGAGACCGGCGAGGATCTGGCGCGTGCGGGGGCTCGACGCCCACTCATACTCGGGCGTGTCGCCCACGACGGCATGGTGCACGGTGTCGGTGTCGACAAGCTGGTCCTTTTGGCCGAGCAGGCCGATCGTGGTGCCGCGACGATGCGTCACGCGGCCGTCGTCGGGCTCCAGCGTGCCGGCGAGCACGCTCAGCAGCGTCGACTTGCCGTCGCCGTTTTTACCGACAATACCAATACGGTCGCCCTCGCCCACGCCGAGCGTCACGCTATCGAAAATATGCTTGGTGGGAAACTCTAGGCTGACGGAATCGCATCCCAAAAGAATCGCCATGTGCCCTGCTCCTTCGTAGAAATTCAACGTTGTCCATGATAGCAGCGAAAAGGCGGGCCGCACGCGACACAAAAAGGCGGGCCATCTCGCAAAAGAGATGACCCGCCTCTCCAATCAGTCCCGTGGCAACCGTGGCCGCCGCGGGCCTCAAGCATGTCCCGGACTAGGAGAACATGCCGGTGAGGTAATCATTCAGCCGCTTATCCTTGGGCCGTTGGAAAATCTCGTCAGTCTCGTCGTACTCGACCATATCGCCCATGTAGAAGAACGCCGTGCGGTTGGACACACGCGACGCCTGCTCCATGTTGTGCGTCACGATGACGATGGCGCGGTCGGCAACGATCGACGACATGAGGTCCTCGATCGCCAGCGTCGAGATGGGGTCGAGCGCCGAGCAGGGCTCGTCGAACAAGATCACGTCGGGGTTGAGCGCCAGCGTGCGCGCGATGCACAGGCGCTGCTGTTGACCACCCGAAAGCGCATAGGCGCTCTTGTCGAGCTTGTCCTTGACCTCGTCCCACAGCGCCGCGCCGCGCAGACTCTCCTCGACCATGCGGTCGAGCTCGTCACGGTCGGTGATGCCGTGGCGCCTAGGCGCAAACGTGATGTTGTCGCGAATGGACTTGCGGAACGGGTTGGGCTGCTGGAACACCATGCCAATGGAACGGCGCAACTCGTACGTATTCTCGGTCCTGGTGTTCACGTTGCGCCCGCGGTAGTTGATCTCGCCCTCCACGCGGCAGCCGCGAATCTCGCGATTCATCAGGTTGAGGCTACGCAAGAAGGTCGACTTACCGCAGCCCGAAGGCCCGATGAGCGCCGTGATCTCGCCCTTATGAAAGTCGAGCGACGTATCGTGCAGCGCATGGTGGTCGCTATAGTACACGTTGACGTCCTTGGTGGAGAGCACGACCTCGTCGCTCACGGCCTTGCCGCTCACGCGCACGCGCTTCTCGCTCTCCCCCACACTCGACAGGAAGTCCTGGGTCTCGGACGATGCCGCTTCGGTTGCGGGCGTTACATTCATCTCGCTCATTCAGCCGTCATCTTCCTTGCCAGTTGCTTGCCCACGATACGGGCGATTACGTTAAACAGCAGCACGCAAATCATCAGCAGTGCAGCGGTGCCCCAGACGATCTGCTGGGCCTCGGGGCTGCCCTCGCCATAGATCTTGTAGATATGCACGGCGAGCGACTCGCCGGGGCGGAACACGTTCCAGGCGCAGGTAGGGCTCGACAGGTTAAAGCTCAAGAAGTTCAGGCGAACCGGCGAGCTCATGCCCGAGGTAAAGAGCAGCGCCGCGGCCTCGCCAAACACGCGGCCAGCCGAAAGCACGATGCCGGTCACGATAGCGGGCATGGCCTCGGGGATCAGGATGTGCAGCGTGGCCTCCCAGCGGGTGAGGCCCATAGCCAGGCACGCATCGCGCTGGGCCTGCGGCACGTCCTCGAGCGCCTGTTGGATCACGCGCACCAGGATGGGGATGTTGAACATGGTGAGCGCGACAGCGCCGGAGATGATGGAGTACTTCCAGCCCAGCTGCACCGAGAACACCAGAAAACCGAACATGCCGACGACGATGGAAGGCAGCGAGGACAAGGTCTCGATAGCGGTGGAGGCGATGTCGCGGATAGGGCCGTTCGGCGCGTACTCAACCAGGAAGACCGCCCCGCCCAGGCTGATGGGCACCGAGATGATCAAGGTGATCAGCAGCAGATAGAACGAGTCGAACAGCTGATAGAGTACGCCGCCCTGGGTTCCGTTGGCACGCGCGGGCTGCATGAGGAAGCCCGGCTTAAGCAGCGTCGAGATGCCCTCGAACAGGATGTAGGCCACCATGGAGACGACGATGAGCATGACGATGGCGACAATCGCCGTCAACACGCCCGTGGCGATGCGGTCCTGCCTTTGGACGCGCCCGAGTCTCGCCTCGTCGATATGGATGCGCGTGCTAGCCACGAGTCTTCGCCCCCTTGCGGCCGATAAGGTGGATGATCAGGATAAAGATGAGGCTCATGCCCATCAGCAGCAGACCGAGCGCCCAAAGAACATCGTCCTGGGCCGAGCCCTCGGCATAGACCGCCATGGACGTGGTGAGCGTGGTGGTGATGGTGGACGCCGGCGACAGCAGCGACGTCGGCATGGCCTCTATGCCGCCGATAACCATGCGCACGGCGAGCGTCTCGCCAAAGGCACGCGTCATGCCAAGGATGACCGCAGTCATGAGCGACGGCATGGCGGACTTGAGCACCACGTGCCAGATGGTCTGCCAGCGGGTGTAGCCCAGCGCGAGCGAGCCCTGACGGTAGCTATCGGGCACAGCGCGCAGGCCATCGACCGAAAGCGTGGTCATGGTCGGCAGGATCATGACGGCCAGCACGATGGCGCCGGGCAAGATGCCCAAGCCCGTGCTTGCGTGGAAAACGCTCTTCATGAAGCCGACGACCACGTGAAAACCGATCAGGCCAAAGACGACCGAGGGAATGCCGGTCAAAAGCTCAATAAGCGGCTGAAAGACCTTGGAACCAAACTTAGGGCTAATCTCGACTGCAAAGATGGCAGAGCCGATGGCGATGGGCAGCGCGATGAGCGTGGAGAGCACCATGACCGCAAACGAGGTGACGATCAGGGGCAGGGCGCCGGTGTAGGGCAGGCCGTTTTCGGCTGTGTTGGCCAGGTCCCACTTGGTGCCGGTGAAGAACTCGACGATCGAGACGCCGTCCTTAACGAAAGCCGAGAGGCCCTTTTGGGCGACCATAAAGATGAGCGCGGCAACGACAAGCGTCACGAGCGCTACGCACGCGCCCGTGACGCCCAGGCCCACGTTCTCGAGGTCGCGCTTTGGCAGCTGTTTTGCCATTGCAAACCTTTCCGGGGCGATTACTTATTTAGCGGAGACCTTGCCGCTGGCGTCCTTGACGACCTTCATGGCAGAGACGGGGATAAAGCCCTGCTCCTCGACGAGCTTGCCCTGGACGTCGTCGGAGAGCATGAACTCCAGGAAGGCCTTGGTAGCCTCGTCGGCGTCCTTGGGGCAGTACATGTGCTCGGTAGCCCAGATCTTAAAGGAGTCGTCGGTGACGTTTGCGCTCTTGGGCTCCACGCCCTCGACCTTGATGGCGTTGAACTTGGAGTCATCAAAGTGCGAGAAGTCGAGGTAGGAGATGGCGTTGTCGGTGCTGCCCATCTGAGTCTGGACATCGCCGGACTTGTCGAGCTCGGCGTCGCCCTTAAAGTCGACGGCCTCGTCGCCAAAGACGGCCGCTTCGAAGGTGGCGCGGGTACCGGAGCCGGCCTTGCGGTTGAGAACGACGATCTTGGCGTCGTCGCCGCCGACCTCCTTCCAGTTGGTGATCTGGCCGGAGAAGATGCCCTTGAGCTGTTCGAGGGACAGGTCATCGACCTCAACGTTCTTGGAGACGACGGGACCCATGCCCACGACGGCGACCTCGTGGTCGACGAGGTTCTTGACCTGATCGGCCTCGAGCTTGGTCTCGGCGAAGACGTCGGAGTTGCCGATGGTAACGGTGCCTGCGGCGACAGCGGTCAGGCCCTTGCCCGAACCGTTACCCGAGCCGGAAACGGAGACATCGGGGTTGGCGTCCATGAACTTCTCGGCAGCGGCCTCGACGAGAGCCTGGAACGAAGAGGCACCGTCGTAGGTCACCTCGCCGGAGACGGACTCGGCAGCAGCGGCGCTACCCTTGTCGGCGGCGTCGGAAGCGCCGGAGCCGCCGCAACCAACGAGACCGAGACCGACGATGCTGGCAAGACCACCAGCGAGGCCGAGGAACTGACGACGAGAATAAGCCTGATCGAGCATGATCTTCCTTTCGTACATGCGACTCGCGGGCACCCTGCCCGCTTTGCTGTTTGGAAAGATACGACCCCGATCAGGCGACAACCGCGTTATCTGCGGTTTCTTACGGGCTATTGATAGACCCTTACCGCAAGCTCTGCCCAGCCTTTACAAACGGATAACAATCCAGCGCCGAACATGGCGCACCTTTTACACCAGAGCAAAGTAGTCATTGGGGACGTTCTTGTTTGACTAGTCATTTTAGAACGTCCCCAATGACTACCCCAGCAACGCCGATGTTTTGGCGACGACAGCGAAAGCCCGCCAGAGCGAGCAAGGTGCCTTGAAACAAGGCGGCATTGACCTTCTGGTCATGCCGCCGAAGTTGAAAGGCAGATTGCCGCTCTGGCGGGCTTGCAGCGTCGACTGGTTACGCGGTTTGGTAAAACCGCGTAACTATAGTTCGAGTTCGTTGAGACGCAGGATTGCCACGATGTAAATCTTGAGTGCTTGCTTGAGCTGCTCTTCGTTGGCGCACTCGTTGGGACCGTGCATCTGGCCGCCCCACTCGGGCAACTCAAGGCCGGTCTCTTCGGGGCCAAACGAGACGGCGCGGGCAAAGTTGCGTGCGTACGTGCCACCGCCCATGGCAAAGGGTTCGGCATGCTTGCCGGTGAACTCGTTATAGGTATCGATAAGCGCCTTCACGGCCGGATCATCGGCAGAGACCGAGAACGGCACCTTCGCGCGACCCAGCTGGCACGTCACGCCGAAACGGCCCACGAGCGGATCGAGCTGCTCGCGGATGGTATCGGCACTCGTGCTGTCGGGGAAGCGCACGTCGATGACCTGCTCGATATGGCCATCCGCCACGCGGATGACGCCGGGGTTGCAGGTGAGCGGGCCAAACGCCGGGCTCGTCGCGTCGATACCCAGGCCGCGGCCATAGGCGTCCGCATGCACAAAGGCCAGAAACTTGACAAACTCGTGCTCGGCAGGCGTCAGCAGGCGCTCGTCGCGCGCACCAAACGCATCCTCGGCCTCGCGCAGATACGCCACGATGAGGCCGACGGCATTGATTGTTCCCTCGGGCATCGAGGCATGACCGCCAATGCCGTGGGCGAAAATCTGCGCATGCCCGTTGCCGAGCGCCGTGATCTCCAGGCGGTCGGCGTTCTCAACAGGCGCCGGCAGCTCATCGGCGGCAATCGCAAGCTCGCAGATAGACTGCGACGGAATGGCGTTGCTCGCTTCGGCGCCGCTCCACGACACAATGCGCCCGCCGTCAATCTTGGAGCTCACAAACGTCGCCCCAAACTGGCCCTTCTCGGCATTGCAGACCGGGAACTCAGCATCGGGCGTAAACAGAAAGTCGGGGTTCGCGTGGTTCTCCAGATAATGGTGAACGTCGGACATACCCACTTCCTCATCGCAGCCCAGCAGCGCGCGGAAGGTATAGCGCGGCACAATGCCGTGTTTGAGCAGATAAGCGCCGGCGTAGAGCGACAACACCGCCGGGCCCTTGTCGTCGATCACGCCACGGCCGAGCAGCCAGCCCTCGCGGCGCTCCATCGCAAACGGGTCGGTGTTCCAACCGGGGCCAGCGGGAACCACGTCCACGTGGCAGATAGTCGCGAGCTGCTTGTCGCCGCGACCCGGGATATCGGCGATTCCCACATAGCCCCCGTCGTCGCTCGTCTGATAGCCGAGCTTTTGCGCAATGCCGAGCGCGCAATCGAGCGCGTCACGGACCGGGCGGCCAAACGGCGCACCGGGCTCCGCATCGGCAGCAACGGCCACGGACGGATAGCTCACCAGTTGTTCGATATCGGCAACGACATCCTCCCAGACCTCGTCGACATACTCGGCAACGCTCTGCTCCACCTGATTCATGAACGACCTCCTTACCAATGAGCGACGGGTACGCCCGCCCCTCACATTATGTCTATTAGATAGCGAAAAGTTTAGCAAGCTCGGCCACCGAGTGCACCACCGCATCGGCGCCCGCGGCCTCGTGCTCCCCCGGCGCTGCCGCGCCCGAATAGATGCCGATGCACGGCACGCCCATCGCGTGTGCGCCCTCCACATCGTTAAAGCGATCGCCGATCATCACGGCATCGTCGGCCGTCGCGCCGAGCGCCGCCAGGGCATCGCGAACCGAATCGGCCTTGGTCTCGCGTCCCTGCGGCGGATTCATGCCAACCACCGCCTCAAACTGCGAAAGCCCCAGCTCGCCCACCATGTCAATGCACTTTGCCTCCATGCGTGACGTCGCCACGACCAAGCGATGCCCCTGCGCGACAAGGCCATCGAGCAGCTCGGGGATTCCATCGAACACGGGATACTCTTCCGGTCCCAGCTCATCAAAAAAGGCACGGTACTCGTCAGCCACCACAAGCGACTCCTCGCGGGAGAAGCCATAAAAGTCGTGAAAGCTCTTCCACAGGGGCGGCCCGATCATGCGGCGCAGGTCACCCATCTGCGCCTCCGAAAACCCGCGCGCGGCCAACGTCTTGCGCGTCGAGCTCATCACCGCCCGGCCCGTATCGGCCACCGTGCCGTCAAAATCGAACAGCACAACCGGCCGCCTGTATATCTCCAACGCCTCCATCGGCATTCCTCTTCCCCAGTTGATGATTTCCACACCGACACTTCAAACTGTTGACTATTCAACAATTGAACCTATAAATGTGGAACGACTCCACTATACTTGTCGCACTTTGCTCTCAGAAGGCGGCGCTGCCGCGCCCCAACGAAAGGTGCAATTATGTCTTTTGCCATCATAACCGACTCCACGTCGGACATCTCCCCCGCCCGCGCCCAAGAGCTCGGCATTTACGTCATTCCGCTGCATGTGATTATCGAAGGCGAGGACCTGCTCGACCAGGTACAGATCACCGCCCAGGAGTACGTCGCCCGCATGGCCGGCTCCGAGCAGCTGCCGCATACCTCGCAGCCGAGTGCCGGCGAGTTCAAGGCGCTGTTTGACCGCGTGCGCGCCGATGGCCACGACAGCGCGATCTTTATCTCGCTGTGCAGCGAGTGGTCCGCCTGCTATTCCAATGCATGCCTGGTCGCCGAGACCCACGAGCTCGACGTGCGCTGCATCGATTCGCGCACCGGCTCGGGTGCCGAGGGCCTGCTGGTGGAGTACGCGCTCGCCATGCGCGAGGACGGCCGCAGCCTGGACGAGACCGAGGCGCAGATCCGCGCGACGCTGCCCGACGCCCACCTGCTGCTGATTCCCCGCACGCTCGAGAATCTCGTTAAGAACGGCCGCGCGCCCAAGCTCGCCGGCCAGCTCACGCAAATGCTCAACATTCGCCTGGCCGTTTCGCCGGAGTGGAAATCGGGCGAGATCAAGGCCATAAAAAAGGGCCGCGGTGCCAAGCGCATCGTTACCAACACCATGGCCGATTGCCTCGCATTTTTGGCCGAGTATCCGGGCTCCAGCGTGCGCGTGCTCACGACCGGCGCCGCCGAGGAGCAGGAGCTTGTCAACGAGGCACTCGCGGGCCAGGACTACGTAGACGCCGGCACCGGCCCCATCGGCTGCACCATCGCCACCCACGTGGGCGTCGATGCCATCGCCATCAGCTACTGCCCCCGCTACCAGCCCATCCACTAGGGGCACCTTTACCTCTTGCGGTGGAATAGGGACTGTTTTTGGCTTATTAGCCGCCAATCAATCCCTATTCCACCGCAACTTAGAAGCAGTTCGTTTGGGACGGGGCTAAAAAGACTGGTATCAAACGTTTCAGACCAGTCTTTTTAGCCCCGTCCCATTTTAGCTACTCTACATCAGCCCGCTCAGGGCGATGTCGACGGCCTCGTTGAGGTCGTCAGTAATGTGTACCAGATCCGGATCGAGCGGGCTGATCATACCGGCGCTCATCACCGGGCCGTTGGGCCAGTCGAACAGACCCCCTCGCGGTACCCACTGGACAAAAATGGCAAATATGAGTACTGCCACCAAATTAGTAGCAGCAAAATCTCGCCGGAATCGATCGTTTCGATTAATTTCACGCCTTGCCAAGGCTCAAAATGCCGTGTTTGGTGGGTTAGATATATAGAATAATGTCGAATTGGTATTCTATTCTTGCCAAATATTATGAGACTACATTAACAGCAGTACTCACATTTGACGTTATTTGACCACGGGGTCATTCGAAAACCCCTCCCCACGCCGCCAACCCGCCCCATAGCCGTCAAAAACCTTTAACAACAGCCGCCGCACGTTTTGGCACCGGCTGATTGCCACTCACGGATCGGTACCCCACTATTACCGAACCAAAATCGAAGTCGCGTATCTCATAAAGCTGAAATGACGTACCCTCATCCCAATGAACGCTGATAAGAATGGCTTTCAAATGAGCAACGGCACGCATCAATACGCCCTTTTCGGGAGCGCCCTATTCAAATTCAATAAAACGGTCGTCCACGCTTCGGATCCGCGCAAGCAAATCGTTATCTGCAGCAGCGGTCCAGACATCCGTTATACAACGCTGGAAGAATGGGAGAAAGCTGGCGATTCTTTCGATAGACGGGCGCAGATCGAAGATATCGTCACCAGCGCAAGCCCAGCGCGCGACAAACTCGAGCTCTTCCGCAATCTCTTTACTGGTCGCAAAGATGTCTACGCTCATGGGTACCGCAGAAAAGACGGAGGAATTGGCTATACGCCCGCCTGCGCAAATGAGTGGAAGTCAGGCATTTGCCCCAAAGCAAGCCACCAGAGAGTCAAATGCACGGAATGCAGCAGCCGCGTCTTCCCCGAGTTGAGCGATGCCGCGATCATCGCCCATTTCAGAGGCAATGACGATAGGCTTCGAGACGTTATAGGCCAATATGTGCTCGATAAAGACAGTAACACGAAAGTCCTGGTCATCGATTTTGACGGAGCCGATTGGAAAGAAGCGACGAAAGCCATTCGACATGTCGCAAAAAGCCACGGAATCGATGTCGCAGTTGAGCGATCGAGATCGGGCGACGGCGCACATGTCTGGTTTTTCTTCCTAGAGCTCGTCAGCGCAAAGACCGCACGAGATTTTGGAAGCAGCCTTATCACCGAAGCGGCGATACTGAACAAGACAATCACCTTCAAAGCATTTGACCGAATGCTGCCCGCGCAGTCCACCATTCCTGAGGGCGGCTTTGGAAATCTCATAGCGCTGCCTTTTCAAGGAAAAGCGCAGCGAAAAGGGAACAGCGTATTTGTTGACGAGCAATTTGAGCCCTTTCCCGATCAATGGCTTTACCTTTCGCAAATCCAGTTAATCCCGCGCGTGACGGTGCAAAATCTGATCGAGAGCATCGAAAATAGGTCACATGGAATAGCAGCTGTTGCGGCGGCAAACACCGGTGTGCCACATTCCCAGAGACTGCGAAAGCGGCTTCCGCTCACACCGCGGGACTTCCCGTCATCGCTGTCCGTCACGCAGACCGATATGCTCTATATCCCCGAAAAATCTCTGAGTCCCGCAGCTCAAATGGAAGTCCGCAGGCTTGCAACATTTGCCAACCCAGAATTCTTCCGCGCACAATCTATGCATCAATCGGTATTCGGCAAACCGCGGTTCATAGACCTCAGCGAACTTAGAGATGGCTACGTCGCGATTCCCAGAGGCTGCAAGGTTCAACTTGAGCGGCTGCTTCAAGAAGCCGGCGTTTCTGCCCACTATTCAGACAAACGCAAGTCGAGCCATCCAATTGCGATGGCATTTAAAGGGACTCTTCGCCCTGAACAGCAAATTGTCGCTGAACAGATGCTCAGCTATGAAGACGGGATCATGTCCGCACCGACGGGGTTCGGCAAAACCGTCATCGGAGCTTATCTTATTGCTGCCATTGGTCTTCCAACGCTCGTCATCGTTCCTAAAACTGCGCTCATTGCCCAATGGAAATCCCAACTCGAACGATTTCTCGACATCACGGACAACAGAGAGCCCGTCCGAACCCCAAAGGGACGAATCAGCAAAAGACAGCCTCCGCTCATTGGGCAAATCGGAGGAGGCAAGACCGCCATAAGCCGTCTCATCGACATTGCTTCATTCCAGTCGCTATCCGGCAAGGATCCCCAAACCGGCGAGTCATTAGCCAAGGAGTTCGTTCGCGATTACAGTCTCATCATCTGTGACGAATGCCACCATGCGGCCGCGCCACAGCTTGAGCTTGTCCTCAAGTCCGCTCCTGCCAAATATGTATATGGCCTTTCCGCAACGCCCGAGCGTTCGGACGGACTCACGCGGGCACTCTCGATGCTCTGCGGCCCGGTTCGCTATGTCGTCGATCCAAAAACGCAAGCAATCCAACAGGGGATTCAGCGCATTGTTAGACCGCGTTTCACCGGAATTCGATTACCCACCTACGGACCAGGAGCATCCTTTAACCAAATTCTCGATCTCCTGTGTGTACACGCCGCGAGAAACGAAGCAATTATCGAGGACGCCCTCGAGGCCGCATCAAACGGCCGGCATCCGCTTGTGCTATCTAAAAGAAAAAAGCATGCCGAAGAGCTATGCAGGCTACTTCAAAGCCGTGGACACGAACCCATACTCTTAACCGGAGAAATCGACGCCAAAGAAAGAAAAGCAATACTGAAGAGTCTTCCCAGCTTTGAGCATGATCATCGAATCATCGTCGCAACTGAAAGTCTTCTGGGCGAGGGCTTCGACCTGTCTTACCTTGACACTTTGCTCATTGCCACTCCAATATCTTGGGACGGCAGCATAACGCAGCAGGCAGGTAGGCTACACAGAAGCCACGAGGGCAAACAGCGGGTTGAGATATTCGACTATGTTGACCTGTCGATACCCATGTTCGCGCGCATGTACCAAAAGAGGCTCAAGACCTACGCCAAGCTGGGGTATGAAGTCTTTGCGGCAAACGACAACAGACAGGACGATCGAAACATCCTCGTTAGGTCGGCAAGAGCCGTGGAGGCTTTAGTGAATGACATCGAGAACGCATCGAAAAGCATTTTTATTGCCGCACCCTACGCGTCCGCCGCATGCCTTGAAAAGCTCGCCGCTGCACTCGCGGATGCCGCTACCCGTGGAATTGCCCTTGAGATTTCTATTGCTTCAACTCCACGCGATGACGTGAAAGCGATTTTTGCCGAGATGAACGTCAACTATCTCATCAAAGCCGAAGGACGCCTGTGCGCATCAGTGATTGACGAGGAAACTGTCTGGTACGGAGCTATTCCGTTGCTGGCTTTCCCAAAGAAAGAAGACTGCAGCATTCGTTTCAAAAGCAGCGAAGTCGCAGCCGAGCTTTTGAGCGAAATTCAGCGAAAAGTGGAACCGGAGGCCGCGGCGACGAACGGGGTACCCCCAGCAGTTGCGGTGAAATAGGGACTGTTTTTGACTTATTAGCCGTCAATCAATCCCTATTCCACCGCAACTTAGAAATCGGCAATCAGCCCTGCGGGCCCTGGAACAGCTCCTCATGCGAGCCCATTCTGACCAGCCGGATCACAGGATTAGTCTTATGCGGTAAGTAGAGAACGACCACGTCGACCAAGCCATCGGATAGGTGGAAATCGATGTGGCCGTTGTAGTTTCCGCCCGGGTTTGAAAGCTCATGGGCGCCATATTCCGCGGGAAGCGAGCCGTGAGCTGCAAGCTCTGCGACTGCCGCCTTAAACTCACTCTTTAGCTGCGGATGCATGCGCATCGTTCGTTTGTAGTCCGCCCTAAATTGAGCCTCGACTTTAATCTCGAACATCGCTATTCCTCATCGAGGAATGACATAAGCTCATCAGCGTTGTTGAATGACGGGCTATCGTCCGGCAAAATCCCCAACTCATGAGCCTCGGCGATCACCATGGCACGCCTCGTCGCCTCGTTGGGCACCTCCGCCCTTCCTACAATCTCAAAAGGAATCTTTCGCTGATTTACAAGCTGCCGAACGGCAAGATTGAGATAGGAATTGAGGCTGAGGCCGACCGAATCCAAGAACTCAGTCGCCTGTTCCTTGAGCCCCTCTTCGATGCGAACCGTCGTAGGCTTAACCGTTGCAGTAGACATACGCGACCTCCTCGCCTCGTCTTTTGCATCAGTATACCCCGTTTTGATGGCATACTGATGTTAAATAGCATCAGTATGCCGTTCACATTACTATAACAACAGTCACAGCGCCCTACATCAGCCCGCTCAGGGCGATGTCGACGGCTTCGTTGAGGTCGTCGGTGATGTGCACCAGCTCCGGATCGAGCGGGCTGATCATACCGGCGTCCATCACCGGGCCGTTAAGCCAGTCGAATAGGCCCTGCCAGTACTCGCTGCCTACCAGTACAAGCGGCATGCGCTTGACCTTATGCGTCTGCACCAGCGTGAGCACCTCGAACATCTCGTCGAGCGTGCCAAACCCGCCGGGAAACACAATAGCGCCCGAACTGTATTTGACGAACATGGTCTTGCGCACAAAGAAGTAGCGGAAGTCCATACCGAGGTTCACGTATTTGTTGAGCCCCTGCTCGTGCGGCAGTTCAATGCCCAAACCAACTGACTTGCCGTTGACGCTCGCCGCCCCCTTGTTGGCCGCTTCCATGATGCCGGGGCCGCCACCGGTGATAACCGCCACGCCGCGCTGGGCAATCTTACGGCCGACCATGCGCGCCGCCTTGTAGGCCGGGTCCGTCTTGGGCGTGCGGGCACTACCGAAGATGGTCACCGCAGGCCCTAACTCGGCAAGTGCGCCAAAGCCATCGACAAACTCGGCCTGGATGCGCAGCACGCGCCACGGATCGGCATGCAGCCAGTCGGTCGACTCCTCGGGCGCCAGCAGGTTGGCGTAGGTGTTGTCCTTAGGAATCATGGGGCCGCGCATGACCACGGGACCACGGCGGTACGTCTCGTCGTAGGCAAGCTCGCCCTCGACATTCTCGTTCTTAATCATGGGTGCTCCTATCGAGAAAAAGAAAAACGGGCGGGGTCGACGCCATGCGCCAAACACCCGCCCGAACATCAACTATTCGGTATGGTACCCACGATGCATCAAGCACTTGCAAGGCATCGGTCAGCGGTCGCGCAGACGGTGTTAGCAAACGTGATGACCGGCCAGCGCTCGCCCCTTGCCGTTGCCCACGCTCCGCAAGCGCCCGCGCCGCTCTTAGTAGTCCACCGCCGCAGGACTGTTCATCCAGTCGCTCACGAACGCACCGTAACGGCCCTCGATAATGGCCTGGCGGGCACGCTGCATAAGGTTGAGCAGGTAGTAGATGTTGTGCATCGACAGCAGAATACCGCCGAGCATCTCCTTCTGCGTGACCATGTGACGGATGAGCGCGCGGCTGTAGCCGCCCGTGCACACCGGGCAGGTGCAGGTGGGGTCGATGGGGCCGTCGTCGTGCGCAAAGCGCGCGTTGCGGAAGTTAAGGCGACCTTCACTGGAGAACGCCGTACCCATGCGGCCGGTGCGCGTCGGCAGCACGCAGTCGAACATGTCGATGCCCACGCCAACGCCGCGCACGAGCGTGGTAGGGTTGCCGACGCCCATGAGGTAGCGCGGCTTGTGCTTAGGCATGTACTCGGAAACCAGCGGTGCCAGAGTCTCGAACATGGTCTCGTGGTCCTCGCCCACCGAATAGCCGCCGATGCCGTAGCCGGGGAAGTCGCCGCACTCCTCCAGGTGGCGCAGCGATCGAAGGCGCAGGTCCAGATGCATGCCGCCCTGGACGATGCCAAAGAGTGCCTGGTCATCGCGGGTGTGAGCCTTGTAGCAGCGCTCGGCCCACATGCTTGACAGCTCCACGGCGCGCTCGACGTAGGCGCGCGTGGCAGGATAGCCGGGGCACTGATCGAGCTGCATGCAGATGTCGGAGCCGAGCTTCATGGCGATTTCCATGTTGTCCTCGGGCGTCCAGAACACGTGGCGGCCGTCGTAGTCGTTGACGATAAAGCGCACGCCCTCGTCAGTGAGCTTGACGGCGTCGTTGTGGCTGAAGACCTGGAAACCGCCCGAATCGGTGAGGATGGGGCCGTGCCAGTTCATAAACTTGTGCAGTCCGCCCAGCTCGGCGATGGTGTCCTCGCCGGGACGCATGGACAGGTGGTAGGTATTGGCAAGCACGATCTGGGCGCCGAGCTGCTTGACGGTCTCGGTAGGAATACCCTTGACGTTTGCCTTGGTGCCCACGGGCATAAAGATCGGCGTCTCGATGTCGCCGTGCGGGGTGTGCAGCACGCCAGCGCGCGCGTGCGTCGTCGGGTCCTCGGCGATCAGGTCGAATTTAAAAAGGCTCTGGTCCATAAACTGGAACTCCTTGGTTGCGGTTCATACGCAAACCATTATACGGGCAACCCGCAAGGAGCACCGACTCGACAGAAACTGATGCATTAAACGACTAGTCGTCGGGGACAATCTTCAGCGCCATCTTGCAAAGAAGTGTCCCAATCTGCCGGCACTTAGGGACCGTCCCCAGGTGCCGGCAAGAGCGTCCCTTTCGACTAGTCATTTAAGAACGTCCCCAACGACTACATCTGGGATTATTTCCAACGGCCAAGGCAACGCCGATGCTCTGACAACGTCAGCGAGCGGTCGCCAGAGCGAACAAATTGGCATGAAAAGAGGACGGCATAGACCTTCTGGTCATGCCGTCCTCTTTGAATGACAAGTTGTCGCTCTGGTGACCGCGCAGCGTCGGCTGGTCCGCCGTTCGTTAGAACGGCGGAACCTGAGACGTAACCCCCTACGGCCGCTGGCCCATGCCGCCCTCGAGGGTGACGGTCTCGCCGTTCATATACTTAAAGTCGGGGCCGCAAAGCTGAACGACCACGCGGCCGATCTCCTTCTCGACGTCGCCGTAGTGACCAGCCGGCGGCATGTGGACGTTGGCCTTAAACGCCTCGGGATAGGCATCCTGGAAGTTCTCGAGCGCAGCGGTCCAAGCAAGCGGGCAAACGATATTGACGTTGATGCCGTCCTTGCCCCACTCGTTGGCGGCAACGCGGGTCAGGCCGCGGATGCCCTCCTTGGCGGCAGCATAGCTGCACTGGCCATAGTTGCCAAACAGGCCGGCACCCGAGGCAAAGTTGACCACGGAGCCCTTGGTCTCCTTCAGGTGCGGATAGGCCTTCTGCATGTACAGGTAAGTGGCATACAGGCCAGAGTAAATGGCAAGGTTAAACTGGTCCATAGTGTGATCGGCAATGGTCACGCCCGAGGCGCTGGCCTGAGCATTGTTGACGACGGCGTCGATGCGGCCGAACTCCTCAATGGCCTTGTCGATGACGTTCTGGACGACAGCCTCATTGTCCTGACCAGCCGAGACATCGGCCTGAACAGGCAGAACCTTGACACCGTACTCGGCCTCGAGAGACTCCTTGGCGGCCTCGAGCTTGGCGACGTTGCGGCCGGTGATGACGAGGTTCGCGCCCTCCTTGGCAAATGCGATATCGATGCCGTAGCCGATGGAGCCAGCGGAACCGTCCTTAAGCGTGGCCTTGCCGCCGCCGGTGACGATCACGGTCTTACCAGTGAAAAGTCCCATACAAAGTCCTTTCAAATCGCGACGGGCCCACCCGCCGACTGCGCGCATCCAACTTCACGCGCCAAAAGCTGAAATGCAACTTTAGCGGGTTCAAGTGAAAAATAAAGACCGCAGCAGGCGAACGGCACAACGTCATTCGGCGAAGGGAATGTCAAGCACGAACTGGATAAAGAGGCCGAATTTTTGTCAGCCAAACGAGCCATCGAACACGTTTTGAAACTTTGCTGCGGCGCGCGGGATGTCGGCGCGAGACTTTATCATAGGGTGACAAACAACGATGAGGAGCACATGCCTATGACAGACGAGCTGGACCCCCAGACTCAACAGCATATTGATGATCCCGCAGACGTCACCGCAGATACTGACGCTGTGACCTGCGATGGTATCGACATCGACGACCCCATCTTGGACGAAAGCGCTACGGCGGAAACCCCCGAAACAGAAAACGCCGATGAGCAAAACGACGATGCGCCCGCTCAGGACGACGCCCCTGTACAGGACGACGCCCCGCAAGCAGCGGGCCCCATCGAGGTGTCTTCGGAAGAAGAGCTCGATGCCGTCATGGACTCCATGATGGATGCTGTCAAAGCGATGAAAGACGCCGTCGCCGATTCCGATATTGATGCCGAGGAAGAGGAGGCCGCCGAGGCGGCCTCGACCTTTGTGCCCGGCGAGACTCCGGTTGCCGACCAGGGCAGCACCATGCCCTCGTTTCTGCAGCTCGAGCACCCCACGATTGGCGCCGATGCGGTCGATCCGCACGCAGCAGGCTTTTCTGTGGTCGAGGGCGGTACCGGCAATATCGCCGCGCCGCAGGCTGCCGATGCGGACGCCGCCGACACCGCTCGCCCGACCGCCCCGCACTCCCCCGCCGCGAGCCGCGATCTGGGGACCGCTGTCTCGAACACAGCGAACGCCGTGGGCGCCTTTATCGCCCAGGGTGCCTCGGCCATGCGCGAGATGAATGCCGCGAAAAAGGCACTTGCCGATGCCCGCGCCCACCTGGCCGAACTTGAGCAGCGCATTGCCGATCAGGCCGAGGAACTCGAGACGCGCCAGGATATCGCAGGCCGCTACGACCAGATCGTCGCCGACCAGCGCCAGGCGATTGCCACGGCCCAAAAGACTGCAGCGGCCGCCGAGATTGACCGTGATGCCCACGCCGCCAAAGCGACAGAGCTCAAGGGTCAGTTCGAACAAATGAAGACAGAGGATGACGCGACTGAGCTCCGCCTGAAGGCCGCGCTCGATGCCGTGGAGGCCCGCGAGGCGAGCTCGCGCGAGACCGGCAACCGCCTCATTCGACGTCTTGAGGATTCCAAGCGCATCCGCGACAAGGTAAAGGCCGAGCGAGACGCCGGCATTGCCGCCGCACAACAAACCGTCGACGCCACGCGCGCCCAGCTCGAGACGCTGCGTCATGAGTATGCCGAGCTGCAACGCAATCCCTCGGCAAATCCCGCCAACTATACGGTGCGCACCAGCGAGCTCTCGATGCAGATCTCCGACACGGCAGATGCCCTGCGTAAAGCCGAAGAAGATGTCCCGCGCATCACCGCCGACCTTGAACACTCGCTTGCCGCAGCCGAGCAGGCCGTCGAGCAGGCGCAAGCCCCCATCGCCGACGCCAAGCGAGCCCATCAGGCCGTGACGGCGGAGGCCGATGCCGCGCGCGACGAGCTGCAGACCGCAAAAACCGCCGCTGCAACGCGCCAGCGCGAACTGCGCGAGAAGATCGCTGCCGAGGACAAGGCACGCCGCGACCAAGAGCAGAGCATAGCCAACGCCCAAGCAGATGCCGCGCATGCGCAGTCGATTATCGAACAGGCGACCGAGGTGCACGACCACCCAGAGATCACTGAGTCGCTTGCAGGATCCTTGGCCCGAGACAAAGCCGAACACGCCGAGACCGAGCGAGAGGTTACCCAGCTCGAAGCCACCGAGGACGCGGTGCGCGAGCGTACCCGCGACTCACGCATCAAATTCACCGGCGCCATCGTCTGCATCGTCGCCGCAATCCTGGTGATCATCGCAATCTGGCTGTTCGCAAACAAGTAAGCCAGCTGCCAAAAACGCCCAACGCAGTTGCGGTGAGATAGTTCCTGTTTAGCCCTAAAAAAGGCCAATTCAAGAACTATCTCACCGCAACTTTTTTAGTGGTGCAAGGTAGTTATTGAGGACGTTCTTAAACGACTAGTCATTTAAGAACGTCCCCAATGACTACAGCAACAACCACGGCAACGCCGATGTTTTGGCGCGGACAGCGAAAACGCCCCTAAGCGAGCAAGGTGACGTGAAAGAGGAGGGCATTGACCTTCTGGTCATGCCCGACGATTGAACGTCAGATTGCCGCTTAGGGGCGTTTGCAGCGTCGAGCCGTTACGCGGTTCGTAGAACCGCGTAACTTACAAAATGAGCATGGCGTCACCAAAGCTGAAGAAGCGGTAGCGTTCTTCGATAGCAGCGGCGTAGGCATCCATGATCTGGTCGCGGGTGGCAAGTGCGCTTACGAGCATCATGAGCGTGGAGCGCGGCACGTGGAAGTTCGTGATCAGCGCGTCGACCACGTGATAGGTCGAGCCGGGCATAAGGTAGAGCTGCGTTGTCGCGTTCTCGCGCACCACGATGTCGCCGCGGCCGAGCGTGTCGGCCCCGTCCTCGCGGCCCTCAAAATAGCGCGCCGTCACAGCCGGATCGGACACCGGCGCGTCCGCGTCAAACGCGCTCTCGAGCGAGCGCACTGCGGTAGTGCCGACGGCGATCACACGATGGCCCTCGGCCTTCGCCTTATGCACAGCGTCGACAACCTCCTGCGACACGTGGTAGCGCTCGGTGTGCATCACGTGCTGTGTAGGGTCGTCCTCCTCCACCAGACGGAAGGTATCGATACCCACCTCGAGCTCGACGGCGGCAAACTTCGCGCCCTTGGCCTCGATAGCGGCCATGAGCTCGGGAGTAAAGTGCAGACCCGCCGTAGGAGCGGCAGCCGAGTGCTCCTCCTTCATGGCGTAGACGGTCTGGTACTTCTCGGGATCGCCCTCGTAATCGGTAATGTAGGGCGGCAGCGGCACGTGGCCGGCAGCGTGGATGGCCTCGTCGAGCGTGCGCGGGTCGCCGGCGGCATTGCAACCGGCCGGCTCAAAGCGCACCAGACGGCCACCGCGGCTATCGGTAACAAAGTCGACGACCTCGGCCGTCAGCACCACGGGCGCGCCCTCGGGCGCATGGGCGCCGCCCGCACGATACTCAATCTGAGCACCGGGCTTCAGGCGCTTACCCGGCTTGACCAGGCACTCCCAGACATGGCCCAGCGGATCCACATCCTCGCGGCGCTTGAGCAGCAGTGTCTCGACCACGCCACCCGAGCCCGCCTTGCGACCGATAAGACGGGCCGGCATCACGCGCGTCTTGTTGATGACGAGCACGTCGCCCGGCTCGATATAGTCGATGATGTCGCGGAAGATGCGGTGCTCAACGGTACCGCCGTGCTCCAGCGGCGTTCCCGCCTGAGAGCCCTTGCGATCCACCACCAGCAATCGGCAGGAATCGCGCGGCTCGGCAGGAGCCTGGGCAATCAGTTCCTCGGGAAGGTTGTAGTCAAAATCATCGGTACGCATAGACACGTCGGATACTCCTTATATAGCTAAAGTCCGCTCTACATCCTAGCAGGCTGACGTCCCAAATGAACTACTTTTTGGCGGCTTTACGCTCGTCGCGGATGCGGGCGCGATCCATGGCCGCCTCGACGGCCGAGAATCGGCAGCCGCAGTAGTTCTGCCGATACATGCCCAGCTCGCGCGAACGGCGCGTAGCCTCGGGATAATACGGGCGAAAATCGCGAATCACCGGAGTGAGACCGCGGGCAGCAGCCAGACGCTCCAACACATCATTGCAGGTTTCGAACAACTGGTACGGCGAGACGGCGAGCGTCGTGCCCACAAACTCAAACCCGCGCTCCTGGGCCACACGGCACGCCTCGGCCAGACGCAGGGCATAGCATGCGCGACAGCGACGGGCTCGATCGGCGCCCAGCGGGGCCACGCCGGCCTCCCAGCGCTCCCGGTCCTCCCCCGCCTCGACGAGCTCGATGCCGCCTTCGGCACACCACCGGCGCAGCTCGTCCAGGCGACGCTGCCATTCATCGTGCGGCTGAATATTGGGGTTGGTCCAGCAGATTGTGGGCTCAAACCCCTCCTCGCGCAGCAGGCGGACCGGCTCAAGCGAGCACGGTGCGCAGCAAGCGTGCAACAACAACGGCTTCATCAACATCTCCTCTCCCGCAATGATTTTTTAATCCCCGTCCCAGAAAAATCATTCCAAAAAGACTACTTTGCGAAAAAGCGCACGCCAAAGGACGTGTCCTCGCAGGCAACAATGCGGCGATCGCGCAGAATGGTTCGCACGTAGTACCAGTCGCCCACACAGCCCGACAAATGCAAGCCGGCCGCCAGGTAGCACAGCAGCGGATAGCCCGAGAACGCAAACCCCAGGGCAAACGCTGTCGTCACAACAACCGTCGGCGCCAGGCAAACTGCCACGTACCGCCGGCGCGAATACACCACGCCCTCGGCGCAGGCATAGATCATCGCCGTCTCGCGATTCGCCCCAAAGGTCACCTGCGCGCCCGCAGGCGCCAGCAGCTTAAAAAACACACCGTGCACCAGCTCGTGCACGGCAAATGACGCCGCCGAAACCGCAGCTAAGCCGACTATCCAGCCCAAGACCGTGGTCCAGCCGCCCGCGTCAGCCGCATCCAAGTCCGCAGGCCCGCCCATCAGCATAAACACCGGCACCAAGCACACAGCAAATGCGCCGAGCACGGCCATCCCCCACACAAAGCAGGCGTGCAGAAAATCCTCGTCTTCAAACGCATGTATGTTGGAAATCTCATTCATAGCATCTTAGGATAGCGCCCCTGCCACGTACCCGTCCGCATGTGCGATAATGTCGAACGATATGCACGAATTGACCACCGCGTCGCCAGGCCTTGCGCCCGGCTGCGCTCTCACCATATGCGAAGGAGTCCCATGGCATCCAAATACTCCATGAACGACCGTCCCAGCTGGCCTCGCCGCGCCATCGTTACCGCCGGCGAGCCCTACGGCAACAAGGGCCTTCACTTTGGCCACGTCGGCGGCGTCTTTGTCCCGGCCGACTTCTTCGCCCGCTTCCTGCGCGACCGTCTGGGCCGCGAGAACGTCATCTTCACCTCGGGCACCGACTGCTACGGCTCGCCCATCATGGAGAGCTACCGCAAGCTCAAGGAGAACGAGGGCTACGACAAGTCCATCGCCGAGTATGTCGAGTCCAATCACTCCCGCCAGGCCGCGACCCTCAACAACTACAACATCAGCTGCGATATCTACGGCGGCTCGGGCCTTGATCCGGCTGCGCAGATTCACAACGAGGTGACCGCCGAGATTATCGAGCGTCTGCACGAACAGGGCACCATCTCCAAGCGCTCCACGCTGCAGTTCTACGACGCCAAGGCCGGCACGTTCCTCAACGGCCGCCAGGTGATCGGCCGCTGCCCCATCCAGGGCTGCAAGTCCGAGAAGGCTTATGCCGACGAGTGCGACCTGGGTCACCAGTTTGAGCCCGAGGAGCTCATCGCGCCCAAAAGCCAGCTCACCGGCGAGGTGCCCGAGCTGCGCCCGGTCGACAACCTCTACTTCGACCTGCCGGCCTACCTCGACTTTATGAAAACCTATACCGCCAAGCTCGCCCAGAACCCGCAGGTTCGCTCCGTGGTCTCCAAGACCATGGAAGAGTGGCTGCTGCCGGCCCAGCTCTACATCCAGAACAAGTTCCGCGAGGCCTTCGATGCCGTCGAGGATCAGCTTCCCGAGCACACCGTGCTGGAGCCCGAGGGCAACAAGAGCAGCTTTACCGTCACCTTCCCCAGCTGGAAGGAGCGCGACGATGCCCACGCGGTGCTCGCCAACGGCGGCGTGCGCTTCCGCAGCGGCAAGGCGCTCGTACCCTTCCGCATCACCGGCAACATCGACTGGGGCGTTCCGGTGCCCGAGGTCGATGGCGTCTCCGACGTCACCTGCTGGTGCTGGCCCGAGAGCCTGTGGGCTCCCATCAGCTATACGCGCACCGTGCTCGCACGCGATGCCAAGGCCGCCGGCGTGACCGAGGGCGTCGCCGCCCAGGATGCCGCCCTCATGGGCGAGCCCGCCGCCGATTCCACGCAGGTCCCCGCGCCCACCTACCAGCACAGCTCGCTCGACTGGCGCGACTGGTGGTGCTCGGATGACGCACAGATCTACCAGTTCATTGGCCAGGACAACATCTACTTCTATTGCATCGCGCAGACCGCCATGTGGGAGGCCCTGGGTTGGAACCTCACGCAGAGCACCGTCAGCGCCTGCTACCACCTGCTCTACATGGGCAAAAAGGCAAGCTCGTCCTCGCAGACTCCTCCCCCGCCGGCAGACGACCTGCTCAACCACTACACCTGCGAGCAGATGCGCGCGCATTGGCTGTCGCTCGGCCTGTCCGAGAAGCCGGTGAGCTTTAGCCCCAAGGCATACGACACGCGCGTGACCGGCAAGGACAAGGACGGCAACGAGGTGCGCGCCTGCGACGACAATCGCGTTATCGACCCCGCCCTTAAGGAGAGCGCGCTGCTGACCGGCGTGTTCAACCGCCTGGCCCGCAGCTGCTTCTACGGCGTCGCCGTCAAGGAGGGCGACGAGAGTCCCTATCGCAACGGTTGCATCCCCGCCGGTGCCGCTTCTGACACCGTGGTCGAAGCCGCCCAGCAGGCAGCCCTCGCCTTTGAGCAGGCCATGTACAAGTTCGAGACGCACCGAGCGCTCGCTGTGTGCGACGACTACCTGCGCGCCGCCAACAAGCGCTGGAGCGATGCCTCCAAGGCCGCCAACAAGCTCGAGGGCGAGCCGGCCAACGCCGCCATGACGCAGGCCCTCGTCGACGCCTTTACCGAGCTGCGCGTGGCCACCGTCCTGATGCACGGCATCGTGCCGGCCGGCTGCGAGCTCATCTGCGAGTACTTCGACGTTGACCCGGTCGCCTTCTTTAGCTGGGATAACATCTTTGCCTCCACGGACGAGTTCGTGGAGAGCCTGGGCGAGAAGCCCGGCGAGCACCGCGTGAAGCCACTGCCCCCGCGCTTCGACTTCTTCAGCAAGCACGAGAGCCAGTACTAAGCCAACACCAAGGCAGAGTAGTCAATTTGGGACGGGGCTATTTTAGCTACCCCGTCCCAAATTTAACTGCAACGCCTGCCGAAACGGACGGGCAGCTAAAATAGCCCCGTCCCAAATTGACTACTTTTAATGGAATGGGAAGGAAAGACGGATGTCCAAGCCGCGTCGTCGTAAGCAGAAAAAGCAGGTCAAGCCCGAGCTCAAGCTCAGGCAATTTGCCGCCACCGAGCTTTCCGACCAGCTTGCCGCCCTTCCCTGCGCCGCCGACCTGCCGCGCTTTATGGTCGACACGGTCGCCGGCGCCTATGCCCCCACCGATGCCGAGCTCATGATCGAGGGCTTCGGCGCCGCGGCCACACGCCCGGTCACGCTGCGCGCCAACACGCTCAAGGCAACCGCCGAGGACATCGCTGCGGCGCTCGATGCCGCCGGCATCGCGCACCAAACCGTTACCTGGTATCCGGACGCCTTTATCCTGCCCGAGGCCCAGGTTTCCGATCTGTGGGATCTCGACATCTACCGCGACGGCAAGATCTACCTGCAGAGCCTGTCATCCATGATGCCGCCGTTGGTCCTGGGCGCCCAGGCAGGCGAGGACATCCTGGACATGTGCGCAGCCCCCGGCGGCAAGACAACGCAGATCGCCGCCCTCACCCAGGGACAGGCGCACCTCACCGCCTGTGAGATGAGCATTCCCCGCGCCGAAAAGCTTGAGTCCAACCTCCACCGCCAGGGTGCCAAAAACGTGCCCGTCATGCGTATCGACGCACGCGAGCTCGACGAGTTCTTCCGCTTTGACCGCATCCTGCTCGACGCTCCCTGCACCGGCACGGGCACCGTCATCAGCGGCAACGAGAAAAGTCTGCACGGGCTCACGGAGCAGCTGCTTTGCAAGTGCGCACGCTCGCAGCGCGCGCTTCTGGACCGCGCCATGGGTGCCCTCAAACCGGGCGGCACGCTCGTCTATTCCACTTGTTCGATCTTGCCGCAGGAAAACGAGGACGCCCTGCAAGAGGCCCTCGACAAGCACATGGACTGCGAGCTCATCCCCCTCGACGGCACGCCGAGCGAAAGCGAAACGCGCCGTGCCCAGGATGCCGGCGAGGAGCCGCATATCGAGAGCAACGCTCTCACCGAGGCCATCGCCGCCGGCCACGTCTCGTCCGTCGCCAACGGTATGCCCGGCACGCTGACCATTCCGCCTAGCCGCGACTTTGAGGGCTTCTACATTGCCCTGATCCGAAAACGCAGCTAGCGCACGGATCAAAAACTCAACAAGCTATCTCCGTGCGCGTTTGCCCTGCTGGTCGCGATGCTGTTTAAGCATCGCACGCTCCTTGCGTTCGGCCCTTTTGCCCTTAATGGCCGTGACCACAAAGTAGATGACCGCGGCGGCAACGATTGCGCCCACACACAGGCCAATCGAGCCAAACATTGCTGTCAATTCCATACCGCGTCACCTCTCTTTTAAACGGGACTTTCAAGATAGCACCTCGATCCCCGCCACCACAGCTCCTTCACGTTCGCCTGCCCTTCGGTCTAACGGATGGCACGGCGGGGAAAAATCAACTCGTCAAACGATTTAGCATTCGCAATTCCGGCTGCATCGCGCCGGCCGTCATCACATAGAATCGAGTCTCCATGGATACCCTCAACGATCTAAATGAGCGCGTCGACGCCTTCGTCGGCACCAGCTCCTTCGACACGCCTGCCGCGGCAAACGACCAAGCTCCCATCGATGTACCCGCCGAGGTTCACGAGGGCATCGTCGCCTCGGTCGATTTCTCCGAGGTCGAGCTCGCAGACGAGTTCACCGAGCCCCAGGTAGCCGTGACCCCCAACGGACTGCTCCCCATGGAGCCGCTGCCCATCGACGGGCGTTTGCGCAAGGCGGCCCTTCGCATGCCCGACGAGATCGAGGAGGCCAGCGGCTTCACGCTCTTTGGCCGACGCATCAAGTCGCTCATTTACACCACCGATGTCGCGGTTATCCGCAACTCCAACGCCGACGCCGTCTTTGCGGTCTACCCTTTCACGCCGCAGCCCGCCATCACGCAAGCGCTGCTGACCGTCGCCGAGTGCCCGGTCTTTGTAGGCGTGGGTGGCGGAACTACGACCGGTAAGCGCTCCGTGCAGATGGCAGCCGTCTCCGAGATGCAGGGCGCGGCGGGCTGCGTGGTCAACTCCCCCGCTACTGCCGAGATGGTCGAGCACATCACCAACATCGCCGACATCCCCGTCATCGCCACGGTCGTTCGCTGCGACGACGATGCCCACGCCAAGGTGCGCGCTGGAGCCAAGATTCTCAACATCGCCGCCGGCAAGAACACGCCCCAGGTCCTACGCGAGCTGCGCGAGCACTATCCCAACCTGCCGCTTATCGCGCCGGGCGGTAAGACGCCCGAGAGCATTCGCGAGACCATCGCCGCCGGCGCCAACGCCATCATCTGGACGCCGCCTTCGGCCCAGCAGCTACAGACCGACATGATGCAGCGTTATCGCAAGATGAAGGAAGACGCCACACCTGTCATCTCGCGCGACGACGTGCCCATTATCGACCAGGTCGCCGCCGCCGAGGTCAGCCAAGTCGAGAACATGAATCCCGATGTGCCGATTCCCGACGAAGTCATCGAGCGCGTCGCTTCGATCCACGAGCGCGTCGAGGAGCACCGCGCCAACCGCGGCCTCAAGCCGTCGCTGCACGGCTTTTTCTTCCGCGGAAAGAAACGCTAGCCGCAACAGCAAGGCCCGCTCCACAAACGTGAGACGGGCCGTTTTCGTTTGAGCAATCATGCAGCGACGTGATGGGGCAAATTAATCCACGCGCTTGTCGCCCATAAAGAAGAGCGCCACCGTACCGGGTCCGGTATGCGAGCCAATCAGAGTACCGATGTCATTGATCTCAATCTTGCCTTTAAGCTGCGGAACCTGTTCCTCAATCAGCGCCGCAACTGCCTCGGCATCCTCGCGGCACGCCGAGTGCGACATGATGCACTTACCCGAATAATCCGTACCGCCCTGCACGTGTGCCATCATGGTCTTAGCCATCTCGGAAATCGCGCGCTTCTTGGTGCGAATCTTCTCACGCGGCGACAGCTTACCTTCGCAATCGACCGTTATAAGCGGGCAAATCTTAAGCGCCGTGCCAATGATCGCGCTCGCAGCCGAAATGCGACCGCCTCGTAGGTAGCTCGACAGATCGGTCGAGAAGAACCAGTGGTGCAGGTTGAGTTTGTGCTCCTCAATCCAAGCGGCCGTCTCGTCGAGTGAAGCCCCGCTATCGCGCACATCGGCGGCATATTCCAGCAACAGACCAAAGCCCGAAGACGCCCCCAGCGAATCGATGACGCGCACCTTGCCGCCCTCGGGATAGCGATCCGCAAGCATCTGCGCCGCGACGCAGGCCGATCCATACGTGCCCGAAATACCCGACGACAACGTCAGGTGCAGCACGTCTTTACCCTCGGCAACAAACGGCTCCCAAAACTCCTCGTACTCACCCACGCTCACCTGAGACGTCTTGGGCATGGCGCCCGCGGCAATCTGGGCAAAAAACTTGTCCGGCGTAATCGACTGATACAGATCGTCCGTATAGACAACATCGTCGATCTCGTAATGAAAACACACGACAGGAATATTGCGCGACGCAAAGAACTCACGGGTTCGGTCGGCGGCGGATTCACAGGTCAGGACAAAATCACTCATATGAGGCTCCTTACTCATTGCTGCGCAAATTATCGCACAGTGAGCCTACATACGGTACATATGTCCACTATTTACCAAATCGAACCAAAAATAGCGAACATCTTTACCACCATCGTCTCCACCGGCTCCACGCATAAATATCTGAGAAAACACCTTCTGTCGTCTCCACCCGACCAACACATCTACCTCAACTAAATCGATTTACCAAACCGTTCGGCCAACAATTCGACCTCCCACCCCCAATCGAAACAAAAGCGGCGCATACTGATAAACGTTTGACGCTGTTTATCAGTTTTACCAACCCCATCGGAAGGTGTTTCATGGTCGCATTCGATCGCAATCCGCAAGACTTTAAGTATCTGCGCCTGCTGTCGAGACAGTTCCCCACCGAACAATCCGCATTTACCGAAATTATCAACCTCTCGGCCATCCTCAACCTACCCAAGGGCACCGAGCATTTTATGAGTGACGTGCACGGCGAATACGAAGCCTTTATGCACATCCTCAACAACTGCTCGGGCGTCGTGCGCGAGCATGTCGACGAAATTTTTGGCGACACGCTCACCTTTGACGAAAAGGGCGAGCTGTGCACGCTCATCTACTACCCGCGCGAGAAGATCGACCTGGTCCGCAGCCGGCGCGAGGACTCGCCAACCTGGTACAAGACGATGCTTGACCAGCTCATCATGGTCGCTCGCTCACTTTCAAGCCGCTACACGCGCTCCAAGGTGCGTAAGGCCATCCCGCGCGACTACGCCTACATCATCGACGAGTTGTTGCACACGCACCCGGACGAGAACAACTATCGCGTGCGCTATCACGAGCGCATCGTGGAGTCCATCCTGGAGACCGCCAGCGCCGACGACTTTATCGAGTCGCTCGCCTCGCTCATCAAGCGCCTGGCCGTCGACCACCTGCACCTGGTGGGCGACATCTTCGACCGCGGCGGCGGCGCGGCCAAGATTATGGACCGTCTGCTCACCTACCATTCACTCGACATCCAGTGGGGCAACCACGACTTGCTGTGGATGGGCGCTGCGGCCGGTGAGCCCGCCTGCATCGCCACGGTGTTGCGCAACAACCTACGCTACGACAACTACGAGATCCTGGAGAACGACTACGGCATCTCGCTGCGTGAGCTTGTCGCCTTTGCCGATGCCACCTACACCGCCGGTGAGTCCATCACCCCGCTGATCAAGGCCATCAACGTGCTGCTCTTTAAGCTCGAGGGCCAGATTATCCAGCGCCACCCCGAGTTCGATATGACCGACCGCCTGTTACTCGACAAGATCGACCACGACACCGGCACGGTCACGCTCGCCGACGACAGCGTGTGGCCGCTCACGACCAACGACTTCCCCACCGTCGACCCGGCGGACCCCTACACGCTCACGTCTCAGGAGCAGCACATCATCGACAAGCTCGTGTCAGAGTTTGTCACCGCCGATCACCTGCATCGCCATATCGATTTCCTCTATTCCCACGGCTCGATTTACAAGGTCGCCAACGGCAACCTGCTCTTCCACGGCTGCGTTCCGCTCAACGAAGACGGCACCTTTAGCAGCATGAACTGCCTGGGCACCTGGCACGCTGGCCGCGATTATCTCGATTTTTGCGACCACATCGCCCGCCGCGCGTGGCGCGTGGGCGACCGCGATGCCCTCGACTGGATGTGGTACCTGTGGATTGGCTTCAATTCACCCGCCAGCGGACGCCTGGTGCGTACCTTTGAGCGCGCCTATATCGCCGATAAGAGCACCTGGGTCGAGCCGATGGACCCGTACTTTACGCTTACCAAGTCGCCCTCGGTCTGCGATGATATCATGCGCGAGTTTGGCGTCGCGCCCATGGCATGCTCGCCGACCGGCCACATCATCAACGGCCACACGCCCGTTAAAACCACCAAGGGCGAGCAGCCCATCCGCGCCGAGGGCAAGCTGCTGGTCATCGATGGCGGCTTCTGCCGCGCTTACCATCCCAAGACGGGCATCGCCGGCTATACGCTCATCTCGAGCTCGCGCGGCTGCCGCCTCAAGTCGCACCGGGCCTTTACGACGGTTGCCGAGGCACTCACGCGCAACGTGGACATCGAAAGCGAGACCAACCGTTTTGACCAAGCGGACCGTCGCCGCATGGTGAGCGACACCGATACTGGCGCCAAGATCCGCAGCCAAATCCAAGACCTGCGTCAGCTGCTCGATGCATATAGAAACGGTGCTATCGAGGAGCGCGCCTAGCACCACCCGCGGGGATTGGCTAAACTTGCTGAGTTTGTCATCCCCGCGGCGCTTCGGCGCCAGCTTAAGGCAGGTACCATGCAAAAGCTCCTTGCGCAGATCATGAAATTTGGCGTCGTCGGTGTCATTGCCACGGTTATCGACTTTGGCATTATGAATCTGCTTCACTACGGTCTGGGCCTCAACATCCTAATCGCCAACACCAGCGGCTTTATCATCTCACTCATCTTTAACTACCTCGCAAGCATGAAGTACGTGTTTGCGCACAAGGAAGGCATGAGCCGCCGCCGCGAGTTCATCATCTTTGTCGTGCTGTCCGTGATCGGTTTGGTGCTCAACGACGGCATCGTGCTGGCGCTCAACGCCGGCCTGGGACTCGAGGCCAATATCGCCAAGATCTGCGCCACCGCGCTTGTCATGGTCTACAACTTTGTGACCCGAAAAATCTTCCTGGAGGGCGACGAGACAAAATAGCTCGAAACCCCTGCAGCATTACGGCGCCCACGGACGACGCGCACTCAGCGCAGTATCGTCCGTGGGTGTCGCTCGTTTACGGGCAAATTTTCAACGTTTGCGGATTAGCTCTTGAAAATTTGGCGAGTTCATATAGTTCTTGGCAAAGACCTTACGTTTCCCTTGTAAAAGCTCTAAAGTATCCTCTGCTCGATTCATCAACGCATTGGATGTGATTACGTGCGCAAGGCGCTGGCACAACCTCATACCAAGCAGTTCCTCAAGTTTGCTGTCGTGGGTCTTATCTCCTTTGGCATCGACTGGGGCATGCTCATTGCGCTCGTCGAGCTGTTCCACCTCGACTTTTTGATGAGCACCACGGTTTCGTTTATCACGTCCGTCGTGGTCAACTACTGGCTCAGCATGAAGTACGTGTTCGACCACCGCGAAGGCATGAGCCGCAAGCGCGAGTTCACGATCTTCACCATCCTGTCGGTGATCGGCCTGGGCCTCAACGACCTGTACATGTTTGTGGGCGTCACGTTTTTGAGCATCGGCTACCAGGCCATGAAGGCCATCGCCACGTTCCTCGTCACCTGGTACAACTACTTCAGCCGCCGCTTCTTCCTCGAGGGCGCACGGTCATAGTCGATTCACTATTTGCTTGAATGTATAACCGGTTGGAATTCCCGTTCCAACCGGTTTTTTGTTTGCAGAGCCTGCCGAGGAAAGCGCACAAGGCGGGCCGCAGCGTCGGAATGGGTAGTAGTTTCCCCATGGTCGCCCCGCGGAAAGCGCGTCCCAGATTGCAGCCTCAGAACGGGACACAGCTTCCGCAACGTGGCTCTAGCGGAAAGCGCATCCCAAAATCGATGCCCAATACGGTCCGCAGCTTCCCAATGGGCGCTGCTTCGGAAAGTCTATCCCGGAATGAGCCCTCAGAGCGGAACACGCTTTCCGAAACCCGCCCCAACGGGAAGCTGCGTCCCGGAATTCGCCTACAGGGCGGGATGCAATTTCCGGTTGAGCCTCGATTGGGAAATGACGTCCCATTCGTATAAAAACGGGCGTCTCGGATGTTTGTCCGAACTGCCCGTTTGATGCGATATGTCGAGGCCCCTAGCCTGTCACGTAATACCAGACCACGTTGTCGCCGTTTGAGAGAACGTAGTTGCTGCAGGCTGTCATGGGCGTTGTGCCGTTGACGGAATAACACCAGCCGCTACCGCTTCCATAGTTTTCATCCTTCTCGGCCAGGCCACCGATGGCGGCAACATAAGTGCCAAACGACGAGCCACGCGCATTTATAGAAATACCCAGCGCGCAGAGAGCGTCGTAGGCAGTTGCTCCCTCATTAAAGGTGTAGGTACCACCAGCGGACACAGGATTGCCCACAGCGCTCGAAGTAACCGAGACAGTCACGGTAACGTAGCTAGACTCCTGAGAGACGCTCTGGTTGCCCGAGGGGGCATTACTGTTATCAGGAACGGCAGAAGGCCCACCGGACGTTGCCGAATTCTGAGAAGCCGACTGACTGTTGTCAGTCTTTTTATTTCCTGCTCCTTTTTCGCCGGACTTCTTGCTATCCGAGTTCTTGTCCGATTCCTTGTCCGAAGACTCGGAATCTTTCTTGGAGTCAGATTTGTCAGAACCCCTAGACCCGTCATTCGTATCATCAGAAGATTTGGAATCCTTGGACCCGGCCTTGCCCGAAGCGACAGTCGAGCCGGACCCATTGCCATCCTTGGCGACGATGCTCTCCCCCGCCACGGTCTGGACGATCCAATCAATGGACCAAGCACCGCTCTCGGAGGGATGAACAAAGCCCAGAGAGACCACGATCAGAACGACGCATGCGGCAGTCAGAACGCCAAGGAGCGCCTTCCGTCGAGGAGCGGACGCCGCCGAAGCGGCGCCCTTTTGCTTTGGATCATCGAGCTGGATAAACGAGGAGTCGGGCTGTTGCCCGTTGGTCTCCTTGGGCTTATCGGGCATTACCGTCACCCTTGCCGCGCTTGGTCAGCACGAAGACGGCGATGAGCGCAAGGCCAATCACGCCGGCGGCGATGCCAACGATGGCGAGCGGGTTGGTGCCCGTCTCCTGCTCGGAAGCACCAGAGGACTTCTTAGCAGTGGTCGTGGAAGCAGCGCCCGTATCGGACTTGGAATCGGACTTCTTGTCGGACTTGCTGTCCTTCTTCTCAGACTTCTTCTCATCCTTCTTGTCGGACTTATCGGAGCCCTTCTTGTCGGACTTGTTTTCCTTGGTCTCGGTCTTGGTCGACACCGTCGTCTTGGTCACCGGCTTCTGACCCGGGGCGATAGCGCCGCCGGCCTGCGGGCCCTTAGAGCCGGAACCAGCGCCGGAACCCGTACCAGTGCCCGTGCCGGTACCAGTACCAGAACCGCTGCCGCCGCTGGAGCCAGAACCGCCATTGTCACCAGAATTGGTGGCATTCTTGGTCCACTTGGCATACAGCGTCAGATCGGCCGTCACCGGCGTACTGAAGTCATACGCTTGCGTGCGCGCCTCATCGGTATACCAACCGCCGAAGGTATAGCCCTTGCGACGCGGTTTTACAGCAGGCTCCGTAGCAGTTTTACCAGCCTTAATACGTTGGGAATCGAGCACAATAGAATCTGCACCATTTGCGTCAAACGAGACAGTATAGCGATTGACCTTCTGGCCATTTCCCTTAATCGCGAACAACTTGCCCGAATCGTTAGCGTAGTAGAGTGAACCATCAGAACCGACCGAAATCGACGACATGCAGTACTGCTGGTTCTCGGCCGACGGTCTATAGAGCAGCTCAGCCTCTTCGTCACCTATGCGATAGCGATAAATGCCGCCAGGATTATTGTTGGACGTAAAGTATACATAGGTATGACCATCTTGAATGGAAACCACAGGCTGTGACTTAACATCGCCGCTGCCCGTAAAACCACTTGCAGAAGAATCCTCGCGGATGAAGTTACCGTCTGCCTTATAAATTGAATAATCGACCGTAAGCGTATCGGCGTCGATAATTGCAAGCTGACCATAGTGGCTCGTAAGACTGTTTTGGGGACCGCCCATAAAGGACTCAATCGACGTGCCGCCAACTACAATCTTACCGTTGACAAACACGGGTGTAGAGGTCGAGCTGCTGCCAAACGTAACTTTACCCAGTTCTGAAAGGGCCCCATCATTAGCGATAGCAATTTTATGGAGCGTGCCATCGGCACTCACAACGTAAGCAGTAGCCCCATCAACAAGCACGTTCGCGCGAACGCGATCGGCGATCTTAAGCTTTGCTACGGTCTTTCCAGTCGAAGGATCAACCGTGCTGACAGTGCCTGAATCATCCGCGATAACGCCATAGTCGCCCGAGAACGCCATGCCAGCCCAGTAATAGCCCTTGCTGTTTTCATTCTTGTGCTGCCACATGACTTTACCGTCAGAAATACGAACACAAAGCAGGTAGCCGTCACTCGAGTCAATCCAATCGGCCGAAGCGGTACCAAAATAGGCATAGCCATCGCGAACCGAAACAGAAGCAAGCGACTGCTGCGCGCCATCGGGACCGGCCGGCAACCCATCGGTAACCCAAACCGTCGCAAGCACATCAACCGTTAAGGCCTGAAGACGACCGCCTGAAAGCGGAACAAGCACAACACCATTGGTATATACCATGCGTGAGGTGGAATCAATTGCAGCAGCCAAAGGTGACTCTAGAACGGTCTTGCCCGTCTCGACATCCTTTTTGAGCAATTTAGAACCAACTGCCACATAGAGATAGTCACCGATCAGCAACGCATCGGAAACACCCTTATTGCCGTCCGCACGCGTCTTAAGCTCGCTTACCCATTTCTCATCTGCATCCTTAGTGGGCACAGGTGCGTCGGTAACCTTGTCGGCACTTGTAAAGCCCGACCAGTCGCTATCCCAGTTAGGGCGTGCGGCGCTCGGATTAAGAACAACGTTGTCGACACCGGGCAAAGTATCCCCAGGGGCGTAAGCCCAAACGACCTTATCGCCCGACTTAAGCACGTAGTCGTTATCGAGTTGAGTTCCAGGAACGCCGTTGACAAAGAACGACCAAGCGCCGGACAGCTCGGTACCATCAAGCGGAGAAACGAGGCTATGGACACCCCAATAGCCGAATTGGTCGTACATCTTGGACTCGATGCCAAGGGCGTCGAAATAGGTAGCGGAGGCATCCTTGATCGACGTGCCCTTAACAAACACCTGGGTCGACGGGCTCGTCCAACGCTGAGCCATCCCGGCCTTTTTGCCAATAATCTCCATCGTGACGGAAACCTGCTCGGGCGCGGGGTCGCCGTACTTCGAGTAGCACCAGACGACGGAGTCGCCGTCCTTGA
>DXZS01000011.1:0-19575 GCA_019419505.1 Collinsella sp.
ACCCCGCCCCACCACTCCACCCACCATATATTGCAAAACACCCCCAATCATATGTTCGAAAACACAATATGTTGTGTTTACAGCAACGGCGGGATGCCACCTGTGGCACCCCGCCTTTCAACCTCAACCTTCAAGTTGACCTTGAGGCGATTTTTGCGTCCCTTTACATGCCGTTCACATCGCCCCCAAACTCCCCCACCCAAGGCACATGCGGCCCGCCACCGCGACGACAAGTGGCAAAAATGGGACGGGCCCCAGATTGCCCATGCGCGCGCAAAAGCACGTCGCGGCAATCTGGGGCCCGTCCCCAAATACCTATAGATATGCAGGCCAGCGATGTGTTAACGATGTGCCAGCGGGTGCGCCGCCAGATAGACCTCGGTCAGTTGCGTACGATCGACATGCGTGTAGACCTGCGTGGTCGATATATCGGCATGTCCCAAGATCTCCTGTAGCACACGGAGGTCTGCACCGCCCGCAAGCATATGGGTGGCAAAGGAGTGACGCAGCGTATGGGGATGGAGTCCCACCAGCCCCACCTGGCGCCCGTAGCGCTCACAGATGGCATGGATGCCCTGGCGCGACAGACGGCGGCCGTTCTTATTTAAAAAGACCGCTGAGGTCTCGGTTCCGTGGGCATGGGCCGCCAAGCGAGAACGCCCCTTAGTTATATAGCGCGTCAGAGCTCGCGCCGCGCTTCCCACCAACGGGGACAGGCGTTCCTTTGAGCCCTTACCGCGAACGAGCACAAAGCCATCGTCGATATGGATATCGCCAACATCGAGCCCCACCAACTCACTCACACGCAAGCCGCATCCGTAGAGCACTTCCAAGATGGCATGGTCGCGCAAGCCCATCTCGCCCTCGGGGAAGTCTTGATCGAGCAGCGCCGAGACATCCTCCACCGATAGATACTCCGGCAAACGCTCAGCCTTTTTAGGCAGGCGCAACGCCGCCGTTGGATTTTGGGCCACAATCCCATCGCGCACCAAAAAGGCATGCAGGCCCTTCACGGCCGCAAGCGCACGCTCCACCGAGGCATCGGAATAGCCCCCATCGCGACGGTCGGCGACAAAGCCCTCCACGACCTGACGAGTCACCTCATCAAAAGACATGATGCCCGCCCGCTCCAGATACGCGCAGTACGTCGTCAGGTCACGACGATAGGCCGCAATCGTGTTGCGCGCCAAACCCCGCTCGACCGCGAGGTAATCGAGATACTCCCCCGCCGCCACGGCGAGCGACGAGGGAGTAGCTTCGGTATGTTCTTTGTTCGCCGGCACCCTTAGTCCGTAGCGAGGTTCATGGGCGTCACCTGCAGGCGATCGACGCCCTCGTGCTGACCGATCGAGGCACGCACGAACTCTCGGAACAGCGGCTGCGGGTTGGTCGGACGGCTCTTGAACTCGGGGTGAGCCTGGGTTGCCACATACCAAGGATGCACGTCGCGCGGCAGCTCGACCATCTCGACCAGGCGCTCGTCGGGCGACAGACCCGAGATAACCAAACCGGCGTCCTCAAGCTGGTCGCGGAAGGCGTTGTTGAACTCAAAGCGGTGACGGTGACGCTCGTAGACGAGCTCCTCGCCATATGCCTCGCGAGCAAGGGTATCGGCGGCGAGCTTGCACGGATAGGCGCCCAGGCGCATGGTGCCGCCCTTCTCGGTCACGTCCTCCTGCGAGCTCATCAGATCGATGACGCTAAATGGGCCGTCCGGATCGAACTCGGAGGAGCTGGCGCCGGCAAGGCCGACGACGTTGCGGGCGAACTCGCACACGGCCACCTGCATACCCAGGCAAATGCCCAGATACGGAATCTTGTGCTCACGGGCAAACTCGGCCGCGAGGATCTTGCCCTCCAGGGCGCGCTTGCCAAAGCCGCCGGGGACCAGGATGCCCGAGGCGTCGCCCAGAACCTCGGAGACATTCTGCTCGTCGAGGCTCTCGCCGTCGACCAGTTGGACGTCCACATGGCGATCGTAGAAGACGCCCGCATGGTGCAGGGCCTCGATAACCGACAGGTACGCATCGGGCAGCTGCGTGTACTTGCCCACGACGGCGATCTTCACCTTGTCGGCGTGATGGTTGGCGTGATTCTGTTTGCGCAGGAACTCATTCCACTCGCTCATGTCGCGCTCACGCGGGTCCAGACCCAGGCGCTCGCAAATGCGCAGGTCAAAGTCCTGCTCGGCAAGCAGCTGCGGAACATCGTAAATGCTCGCGCAGTCCTCGTTGGTAAAGACGCAATCGGTGTCGACGTCGCAGAAGCTTGCGATCTTCCCGCGGATAGCGTCATCGATATGGTGGTCGGAGCGCAACACGATAATATCGGGCTGGATGCCAAAGCTGCGGAGCTCCTTGACGGAATGCTGCGTGGGCTTGGTCTTGACCTCGTGGGCGGCGGCGATATAGGGAACGAGCGACACGTGGATGTAGCAGACGTTCTCGGGGCCGGCCTCCTTGCGGTACTGACGAATGGCCTCGACAAACGGTTGGGACTCGATGTCGCCGATCGTGCCGCCCAGCTCGGTGATGACTACATCGGAGCCGGTCTGCTCCTCGATGCGGCGGAACTTATCCTTAATGGCATTGGTGACGTGAGGAATCACCTGCACGGTACCGCCCAAAAAGTCGCCGCGACGCTCGCGGGCGATCAGGCTCTTATAGATGGCACCGGTCGTAAAGTTGGAATCGCGGGTCAGGTTCTCATCAATAAAGCGCTCGTAATGACCCAGGTCCAGGTCGGACTCGTAACCATCCTCGGTTACAAAGACCTCACCATGCTGGAACGGGCTCATGGTACCGGGGTCGACGTTCAGATACGGGTCGGCCTTCTGCATCGTTACTTTGTAGCCACGCGACTTGAGCAGACGGCCCAGCGAGGCCGCGGTGATACCCTTGCCCAGGGACGAAACCACGCCACCGGTTACGAACACATGCTTGGTCATATTGAGTTACCTGCGCTTCCCGTAGAAGTTGTTTATCCACATCTTACGGGTCTTCATTGTAATACTCGCGCCGCGGACCGTCCGCAATTTTTCTCGCGTGCGATTGCATTTCTCGATCTTGAAACAAAACGCCGCCCGGTTTCCCAGGCGGCGTCGCTATGGCAAGGGTTACATGCTGCTATCGATCAGCAACCTCGTCCTCAAGCATTTCTTGAACGAGCATGCCGGTACGGACGCCCTCAAGATACCACTCGCCACGTTCGGTGAGGCAAATGCCATTTGCAAGCTGACCGCCGTCGTCGCTATAACGCGAGACGACATCAATCATGCCTTCGGAATCCAAGCGATCGATTGCGGCGCGGGCACGATACGGCGAAACCCCCACGCGCTCGGCAAGCGTTTTGCGCGAGAAACCATACGGCCCGCCATTGTCTTCGGTTTGCTGGTCGATCTCCATCAACACCAGCACCTCGACACGCTTCATATCGTTGACACTCGCACGACCCTTGCCCGCCATAGCAGCCTCCTCAAACCGAGCACGAGCATCTAACGCGCCGTGCGCGACCGACACACCTCACGATGGCAGGTAATATCCATCATGCGGCATCCCGCTAAGGATGAAACAGTTACGGTTATTGTATACCGCTCAAATTGTTTCTAGGCAGGTAAACGGCTATTTTTCGCCGAAATAGGCACTTTATTGATCAAAAAGCCGTACCGGGCGCTAACCCGATACGGCCAAACTGCAATGCAATTACCGCGGTGCTTCAAACTTAGCGATGGAAGAAACCGCGGCGCTCAAACTTGGGCTCGCAGCACACGTTGATACCCAGTTTGCGCAGTACCGTCTCGTCCGTCGGCGAGATGATCACGCTAAAGAAGGCATCGCAACCGCGCAACTGCTCCAGGCCCGAAAGGACGCGAGCGGCCGTCTCACTCGTGGCCGAGGTGATCGACAGCGCCATAAGCGTCTCGTCGGTGTGGAGGCGCGGGTTTTTGCTACCCAGGAAATGCGTCTTGAGCTTGCTGATGGGCTCGATCGCCTCATCGCTAATGACCTCGAGCTCAAGGTCGACGCCCGAGACATGCTTGAGGGCGTTCATAATGAGCGAACTTGCGGCGCCCAGGCGCGTGGAGGTCTTACCGGTCACCACGGAGCCATCGGGCATGACCATGGCACCCACGGGACCACCCGTCAGCTGTTCCCTGGTGAGGGCCGCCGAGCGTGCCGGTGAGTAGTTCTTATCGATGCCGGCTTTCTTCATAATAATCTTGAGACGGTCGACTTGCTCATCGCCCACGCCGGTACGGCGCACATTTTCGACCGCGGTAAAGTAGCGGCGAACGATCTCCATCTTGGAAGCGTCGCGGCAGGCATCGTCATCGGTGATGGCAAAGCCGACCATATTGACGCCCATGTCCGTAGGGCTCTGGTAGGGGCTCTTGCCCAGGATCTTTTCCATCAGAGCACGGACCACCGGGAAGGCCTCGACGTCGCGGTTGTAGTTGACCGTGGTCTTGTTGTAGGCCTCCAAGTGGAAGGAGTCGATGATATTGGCATCGTCGAGGTCGGCCGTGGCGGCCTCATAGGCGATGTTGACCGGATGCGTGAGGGGCAGATTCCAGACCGGGAACGTCTCGAACTTGGCGTAGCCGGCAGCGGTGCCGTGTTTGTGCTCGTGATAGAGCTGAGACAGGCAGGTGGCGAGCTTGCCCGAGCCAGGGCCGGGTGCCGTCACGACAACGAGCGGACGGGTGGTCTCGACAAACTCGTTCTTGCCATAGCCGTCGTCAGACACGATCAGGTCGACGTCGTGCGGATAGCCCTCGATGGGATAGTGCAGCTTGGCGGGAATGCCGAGCGCGTTCAGGCGATTGCGGAACACATCGGCGGCGGGCTGGCCGGCGTACTGGGTGATAACCACGGCCGCGACAGCAAAACCGTTGCCGCGGAACAGGTCGACCAGGCGCAAAACGTCCTCGTCATAGGTAATGCCAAGGTCGCCACGGGCCTTATTCTTCTCGATGTGGTTCGCGTTGATCGCGATGATGACCTCAACGTCATCGGCAATGCTCTTGAGCATGCGAAACTTGCTGTCCGGCTCAAAACCCGGCAGCACGCGGCTGGCATGATAGTCATCGAACAACTTGCCGCCAAACTCCAAATACAGCTTGCCGCCAAACTGCGAGATGCGCTCCTTAATATGAGCGGCCTGCAGCTCGATATACTTCGCGTTGTCGAAACCCTGGCGCATATATGGCTCCCGTCCCGTTTCCATTTAATGTTCTAGGCGATTATAACGGAGCCCTCCCTCCCCGATACCCAAACCATCAACAGGCACCAACCAAACACGCCCACCGCAACCGCCGGGGACCCGGGGTGGCTCATTTGGAACGGGAAACAAGGCACTCAGCACCAACAATGAAAACGTCGCAGGTTAAGCATAAGCCAGCGAAAGCCCGCCAGAGTAGGCAAAGCGCCCCTGCACCAACAATGGAAAGCGCCGCAGGCAGAGGACGGACAGCGAGCGCCGTCCAGAACGTACAAGTTGGCATGAAAAAGGCAAGGCATAGACCTTTTGGTCATGCCTTGCCTTTTGAATGACAAATTGTCGTTCTGGACGGCGCGCAGCGTCGACTGGTTGCGCGGTTCGTAGAACCGCGCAACATAAGAGCGCCTCCCCCCGCGCACGGAACGGGAGGAGGCTAAAGGTAGGAGTCTACCGGTGGGGTTACCCCACCGGACAGACGATGACCAGGTGATCCTTTACAGGATCGTCATGGTTTCCGTGGGGTACCCAAGGGGTACTTAGAGCATCACGCAGGCGACGGTCAGAATGATGGCGCAGACGACGGAGAGAGCGACGATGAGCTTGAGAGCAAACTTGAGCCAGGTCGTCCACTCGATCTTGGCCAGGGCAAGACCGCCCATGATGGCGCCGGAGGTCGGGGTGAACAGGTTCACGACGCCGATGGCGGCGGAGAAGATCATGACCATGACCTCGGGCGAGAAGCCGAGCTTAACAGCCAGCGGTCCCATGATGGGCATGGAGACAGTAGCCATACCGGAGGTCGAGGGGATCAGGAAGGACAGGCCGAAGTAGACCAGGAAGCTCATGGGAGCGAAGATCACGCCGGACAGGCCAGCCAGAGCATTGGCGGCAGCGTCGAGGACGTAGACGTCGAGGCCGGTGCTAGCCATGAGGACGGAGATACCACGGGCAAGAGCGATGACGAGGACAACGGACATCATGTCGGCAGCGCCGGTGATGAAGGTGTTGACGATCTGCTTCTCGGAGAGGCCACCGATGATACCGATCAGGACAGCCATGAGGAAGAACCAGGTGGAAGCCTCGTCGAAGTACCACTGGCCAATGGGCAGGCCGGTGATCAGGGCAGACCAGCCCTGAACGATGGCGTTACCGTCGGCGTCATAGACAGCGCCAGCATCGAAGAAGTTGGCGACGCCCTCGTTGAGGTCGGCCAGCGGGATGAAGCCGACGATCATGACGACGAAGGTGAAGGCAAAGGCGATCAGAACACCCTTCTGACGACCGGTGAGCTTGACCTCCTTGTGAACCTCGGAAGCAGCCTTGCCGTGAGCCTCTTCGGCGTCCTTGAGCTCCTGCATCGAAAGGATGGTGGAACCCTTGTCAGCCTTGACCTTCTTGGCATAGCTCATGACGAAGAGGATGGACATAACAGTGGTAACAATCCACAGGACGGCACCGAGGCCGATGATGATGGACTGGTTGACCTCAATGCCAACGCCGGTCAGAGCGTCGACGGCAGCACCGACGGCAAACGGGTTAACCGTGGAGCCGAGGCAGCCGCAGCCAGCGCCGAGCAGGACGGTGGCAGCGCCGACCATAGGGTCGAAGCCAGCAGCCATCATGGTGGCGGCGAGCAGGGCGTAGAAGGGAACGGTCTCCTCGCACATACCATAGGTGGTACCACCGAGGGAGAAGATGAACATCAGCACGGGAATGAGCATGATCTCATTGCCCTTAAGCTTCTGCACCAGAACGGCAATGCCGTTGTCCAGGGCGCCGGTCTCGGTCATCATGCCGAGGAAGCCACCGAGGATCATAACGAAGAGGCAGACGGGCAGAGCGTCAGCGAAGCCCTTGACCGGGGCGGTGCAGAAATCGCTCAGGCGGGCAGCGGTAACCGCGCCACCGGACGTACCGGAGACGATAACGGTAACAACCGCGACGATTGCCAGCAGAGCAAGAAGAATGGTGAACGATGAAGGCATACCGCGCTTTTTCTTAGCGGTCTCAGTCATAGTTCTCATCCCCCCTTCATAAATCATTTACTGATCTCGCCCGAAGCGACTCTTCCGTGCCGTGCATGTCGCTCGGTGCGAGATTTTTACCAGACAAAAGCGCTCGGGGTGCGCAGGAATGCACCCCGAGCGAGATGCTAGATGCTCTTACTTGAGCGTGGCGTACATGACAGCCTTGATGGTGTGCATGCGGTTCTCGGCCTCGTCGAAGACCTTGGAAGCGGGGCTCTCGAAGACCTCGTCGGTGACCTCCTGCTCGGTGATGCCGAACTGCTCGCACTTCTCGGCGCCAATGGTGGTGTTGGTGTCGTGGAAGCTGGGCAGGCAGTGCAGGAAGATGGCACCCGGGTTGGCCATAGCCATGACCTCGGAGGTGACACGATACGGGGTGAGCTGAGCGATGCGCTCGGCCCAGACCTCGTCAGGCTCGCCCATGGAGACCCACACGTCGGTGTAGAGAACGTCGGCACCGGTGACGCCGTCCTTGACGTCGGTGGTCAGCTTGATGGTGCAGCCGTTGGCCTCGGCGATGGGCTTGCAGGCCTCGATGACGTCGTCAGCGGGCATGCACTCCTCGGGGCCGCAGGCCACGAAGTTCATGCCGAGCTTGGAGCAAACGACCATGAGAGAGCGAGCAACGTTGTTCTTGCAGTCACCCATGAAGACGAGGGTCTTGCCCTTGATGTCGTAGTTGAAGTTCTCCTGGACGGTCAGGATGTCGGCGAGCATCTGGGTGGGATGCCACTCAGTGGTCAGGCCGTTCCACACGGGCACGCCGGACTTAGCAGCGAGCTCCTCGACGTCGTCCTGGGCAAAGCCACGGAACTCGATGCCATCATACATGCGGCCGAGAACACGGGCGGTATCCTCGATGGACTCCTTCTTGCCCATCTGCGACGAACCCGGATCGAGGTAGGTGACGCCCATGCCCAGATCCATGCCGCCGACCTCGAAGGCGCAGCGGGTACGAGTGGAGGTCTTCTGGAAGAGCAGAACGATGTTCTTACCCTCGAGATAGCGGTGCGGAACGCCAGCGCGCTTCATATCCTTGAAGTTCTTGGAGAGCTTGAGCAGGTACTCGATCTCCTCGGTGGTGAGGTCGAGGAGCTTGAGGAAGCTACGGCCGGAGAGGTTAACACCCATGGTTCGTTTCCTTTCGAAGAAATGAATTACGTAAGTATTAGTGTCGCCCGTTTGACGGGCGAAACCGGTGCGGTCGTAGGGAGACCGCACCGGAAACGGAAAGACTTAGAGGTCCTCGCGCCAGAAGGGCATGCTCATGCAGCGCGGGCCGCCACGGCCGCGGGAGAGCTCGGCGGAGGGCACGACGAGAAGGTCCAGGCCCTCCTTGTACAGCACGTCGTTGGTGACGGTGTTGCGGGCGTAGACGCAGATCTTGCCGGGCTCGACGCACAGGGTGTTGGAGCCGTCGTTCCACTGCTCGCGGGAGGCCGCGATCGGGTCGCCGCCGCCGCAGGGGATCAGCTTGACCTGGTCGACGCCGGTGGCGTCCTCCAGGACGTGCTCGAGGGTGTCCTCGATCAGGCGGATGTTCACGTCGCCCGGGTTCTTGCCGGCGGTCAGCTCGTAGACGCGCAGGGTGCCCATGATGGCGGGGTGGATCGTGAACTTATCGACGTCGATCTGGGTGAAGACCGTGTCGAGGTGCATGAAGGCGCGCGAGACCGGGATGTCGAAGGCCAGGATGCGCTCGACCTTGGAGTCGGAGTTCCAGAAGATGTTCTGGGCCATGACGTCGATCGCGGCGGCCTGGGTGCGCTGGGAGATGCCGACGGCGAGGGTCTTCTCGTTGATGTTCAGCACGTCGCCGCCCTCGGTGTGGAACTGGCAGTCGCGGCGGAAGTACAGGGAGACGTCCTTGTAGTCGGGGTGGTACTTGAAGACGTACTTGCCGTACAGGGTCTCGCGGTTGCGGGTGACCGAGTACATGCGGTTGAGGTTGACGCCCTCGCCGACGACCGCGAACGGGTCGCGGGTGAAGTAGAGGTTGGGCATCGGGTCGATGATCAGGTCGGACTCGGACTCGGAGTTGACCAGGGAGTCGAGGGTCGTGGACGCCGTGAGGGGCATGTCGATCTCGGCCTTGGTCATGCCGGCCATGGTCTTCTTGACGAACTCGAGGTTGTCCTCGATGGAGTCCAGCTTCTCGCGGACGATCTGCGGCATGTGCTGGCCGCGGATGCCGGCCTCGGCGATGTACTGGTCGGTGAACTCGGCGCGGGCGCCGGGGACCTGGTCGAACACCTCTGCGACGAGGTTCTCGAGGTAGAGCACCTCCACGCCCTGGTCCTTAAGGATCTGGGCGAAGGTGTCGTGCTCCTGCTGCGCGACCTCCAGGAACGGGACGTCGTCGAACAGGAGTCGCTCGAGCTCGTCGGGCGGCAGGTTGAGGAGCTCGTCGCCGGGACGGTGCAGGCAGACCTTCCTGAGCTTGCCGATCTCGGAAGGCACGTGCAGACCTTTCGTCATGGCCTCCTACCTTTCTTTCGGGCCCCTGTCAGGGCCGATTCGTTAGCGCCCCTCCGTGTGAGGCGTTATTGCTGACGACATATTTATATCCAAAATCAGTCCATACTTCCACCTCGCCCCCGAACGGTTTTATATGAGGGGTGAACGGCATACACATATACTTCACGCATGGCACACTTTGATATAATAAAGTGTATTTACGTGCTAAAACGCGTTTTCAGTCCAAATAACAAATGGAACTTAACTTTATTAAACCACCCTCAAATTGCATATTTCTAATAAAGCTATGAATAGAATCAGCGATTCATGCCGCGTCTCAACCATTTTCATTTTTATTCAGAAAAAAGTTTGTCCTATTCATTTCTGGTAAACAAATTACCGTTTACCAGACGCTTGATACCGTTCACCGGAAGCTCAGTATAAGGCCCAGCGGATACCGGCTCGCTTTACGGCCCCATTTGTAACAACTTGACTTCTCGGTATAGAAAAACGAACCCGCTTCCCCTAGGGAAACGGGTCCGTTTTCGATTATCTTCGGCCAATTTGGATAAGGCCCTCGAAGATCGTCGGAATCCTAGCGATCGAACTCGGCCAGCGCCTCGCCCAGAAGCCTCAGGCCCTCGCGGAGAACGCCTTCGCTCGCGCAGTAGCCCAAGCGCGCGCCGCAGGGAAGCTCAAAGCGGCTACCGGGAACCAGCAGCACTCCCCTCTCGGCCAACAGGCGCTTGCAGAACTCCTCGTCGTCCTCGGGAATATCCAGTTGGATAAACGAGGTGGACACGCCCTGCGGGGCCGTCCAGGAGACACGATGCTGCGTATCGATCCATGCCTGAGCGATATCACGGTTGCCAAACACGATCTTACGGTTGCGCCCAAGGATCTTATCCCTGTGCTCGAGCACGTAGGTCGCCAGAGCGTCGTTGAACACGCCGCCGCAGATCATGGTGTAGTCACGATAGGTGCGGATGCGGTTGGACACCTCTTCGTCGGCCACGACCCAGCCCACGCGGGCCGCAGGCGTCGAATAGGTCTTGGACACCGAGTTGGTGACAATGGCCTTCTCGTACACGTCGACCATCGACATAAAGGACTCGGTGTTCTCGAGCGGCAGGTACACCTCGTCGCACAGCACGTAGGCGCCCACCGAACGGGCAATCTCGGCAATCTGGCCGAGCGTATCGGCATCGAGCACCGTACCGATGGGGTTCGATGCGTTATTAATGCAGATGAGCTTGGTGTTGGGGTGAACGAGGTGCTTGAGCTGTTCGATATCGGGCTTCCAGCCGAGCTCCTCGCGAAGCTCCCAATACTCGACCTCGGCACCGAGCGTACGCGGAATCTCGTAGAGCGGCGCATAGGTAGGCCACTCGGCAATCACGTGATCGCCGGGCTCCACAACGGCCATGATGGCGTTGAGGTTGGCGCCCGTGCAGCCATTGGTCTGCAAAATGTGATCGGGATTGACATCGCGACGATACAGCTTGGCGACCTCGGCCTTAAATTCCGGCGATCCCTCGATCCAGCCGTAGTTCATCTTCTCGCGATCCAGGCGCTCGTAGAACGTGGCGCCGTCCTGCTCGTCCAGTGCGCGAAGCTCGCCCATGGTCAGCGACGAGATCGTCGACTGAGCGATATCCCAGGTAGCACTCTTCTCCCAAACGTTGAGCCATTCCTCAACACCGATTGTCTTGATATCCATGGCCACCTTATCTGATCTTCATTTAGCGTCATTAAACATGAATGGGGCGGTGCGAAAGATCCGCACCGCCCCAATGGGAGACATCTAATGGCAGCTAGATGTTTGTAGTAAGACCTGTACGGGTCTTTGAAAACCTTAGAGGTCCTCGCGCCAGAAGGGCATGCTCATGCAGCGCGGGCCGCCACGGCCGCGGGAGAGCTCGGCGGAGGGCACGACGAGAAGGTCCAGGCCCTCCTTGTACAGCACGTCGTTGGTGACGGTGTTGCGGGCGTAGACGCAGATCTTGCCGGGCTCGACGCACAGGGTGTTGGAGCCGTCGTTCCACTGCTCGCGGGAGGCCGCGATCGGGTCGCCGCCGCCGCAGGGGATCAGCTTGACCTGGTCGACGCCGGTGGCGTCCTCCAGGACGTGCTCGAGGGTGTCCTCGATCAGGCGGATGTTCACGTCGCCCGGGTTCTTGCCGGCGGTCAGCTCGTAGACGCGCAGGGTGCCCATGATGGCGGGGTGGATCGTGAACTTATCGACGTCGATCTGGGTGAAGACCGTGTCGAGGTGCATGAAGGCGCGCGAGACCGGGATGTCGAAGGCCAGGATGCGCTCGACCTTGGAGTCGGAGTTCCAGAAGATGTTCTGGGCCATGACGTCGATCGCGGCGGCCTGGGTGCGCTGGGAGATGCCGACGGCGAGGGTCTTCTCGTTGATGTTCAGCACGTCGCCGCCCTCGGTGTGGAACTGGCAGTCGCGGCGGAAGTACAGGGAGACGTCCTTGTAGTCGGGGTGGTACTTGAAGACGTACTTGCCGTACAGGGTCTCGCGGTTGCGGGTGACCGAGTACATGCGGTTGAGGTTGACGCCCTCGCCGACGACCGCGAACGGGTCGCGGGTGAAGTAGAGGTTGGGCATCGGGTCGATGATCAGGTCGGACTCGGACTCGGAGTTGACCAGGGAGTCGAGGGTCGTGGACGCCGTGAGGGGCATGTCGATCTCGGCCTTGGTCATGCCGGCCATGGTCTTCTTGACGAACTCGAGGTTGTCCTCGATGGAGTCCAGCTTCTCGCGGACGATCTGCGGCATGTGCTGGCCGCGGATGCCGGCCTCGGCGATGTACTGGTCGGTGAACTCGGCGCGGGCGCCGGGGACCTGGTCGAACACCTCTGCGACGAGGTTCTCGAGGTAGAGCACCTCCACGCCCTGGTCCTTAAGGATCTGGGCGAAGGTGTCGTGCTCCTGCTGCGCGACCTCCAGGAACGGGACGTCGTCGAACAGGAGTCGCTCGAGCTCGTCGGGCGGCAGGTTGAGGAGCTCGTCGCCGGGACGGTGCAGGCAGACCTTCCTGAGCTTGCCGATCTCGGAAGGCACGTGCAGACCTTTCGTCATGGCCTCCTACCTTTCTTTCGGGCCTTTCGGCCGAATCTCTCAGCACCCTTCCGTAACGGGTGCTGCTTGCTGACAGCTCTAGTTATATCCAAATTCCAACCGCAATTCCACCTCGCCCCCGAACGGTCAACAAAGTTCGATGAACGGTATATCGAATATGATTCCCCCATAATGCACTTCGGCGTTCTAAAGTAGCTTTTCTAAGGTAAATGCTCTTTTTTCTTAAAAATCATTCGCAATTACAACTCCAATCTTTCGATTAAGAATTGCATATCTAAAACGGTTTTATGTATATAAATGACGCTTGTTCGTGTTTCTGTCTGTATTCGATGATATTCAGCTACCTATCATTCTTATTCACACATACTCACCAGTTGAGTGAGGATATAGACCGTTTTTCACAACGCGAAGGGCGTCAGCTCTATGGCTTGTCAGCGTAAGAAGTAGGTAAAGATACCGTTCACGCGATACGTCCGTGCCATAGGTCGACTAAATTGAGACAATGGTGAATAGTGTTAGGCAACCGTCCCCTGCGGGGACTGAACGGACAGATGCATATGCCGAGCAAAATCGAAAAAAAGCAAGCCGCTGCAAAGCTGCGTAAGCCGCCGCGCGACTTCTCGTACACGCAGAACCGAGAGCTCAGCTGGCTGCGCTTTGACAACCGTGTGCTTGACGAAGCCTTCGACGAGACCGTTCCGCTGTTCGAGCGGCTAAAGTTCGTGTCGATTTTCGAGTCTAACCTCGACGAGTTTCTCATGGTGCGCGTGGGCGGCCTGTCCGATCTGGCAGAGCTCAAAAAACAGCCTGTCGACAACAAGAGCAATATGACCGCCTCCGAACAGGTCGATGCTGTCATGGCCGAAATGCCCGGGCTCCTTACCCGATGGGAGTCCATCTTTAAGAGCATCGAGGGCAAGCTCGACACCCTGGGCGTTCACCGCGCCCGCATCGATTCGCTTACGCCCGAGGAGCGCACCTTTGTAACCCGCTACTTCCAGGCCTACGTGTCGCCGGTCATCTCGCCGTTGGTCATTGACCCGCGTCATCCCTTCCCCAACCTGCGCAACGGTGCACTCTACCTGGCCTGCGGCCTGGACGGCGTCACCGACGAGGAGAGCCTGCTGGGCCTCATCGAGATTCCCGCCTCGATGAACCGCGTGGTCGAGATCCCCTCGCCCACCGGCACCTACTCCTACATCTTGCTCGAGGACGTCATCCTCGCCTGCCTGGACAGCTGCTTTGGCTCCTACAAGCCACTCGACCGCGCGCTCATCCGCGTCACCCGCAACGCCGACATCGATCCGGACGGCGAGGGCGTCGAAGAGGAAGAGGACTACCGCCAGCACATGAAGCGCATCCTCAAGAAGCGCCTACGTCTGCAGCCGGTAGTGCTCGCGGTCTCGGGGTCGCTCGAGAAGGCGACGCTCAAGACCATCCGCAAGGCGCTCGAGCTTTCGCGCCGCTCTGTCTTTACCTGCGATATCCCGCTCGACCTGGGCTACGTCTTTGGCATTGAGAGCAAGATTCCCGAGCACCTGCGCAACGAGCTGCTCTTTACGCCGTTTAAGCCGCAGCCCAACCCCACCATCGATATGACCCGCTCCATCCGCGAGCAGGTACTTCAGCACGACAAGCTGCTCTTTTATCCCTATGAGGCCATGAACCCCTTCCTGGATCTGGTGCACGAGGCCGCCTACGACCCCGAGTGCATCTCACTGCGCATCACGCTCTACCGCGTGGCCAAGCAGAGCCGCCTGTGCGAGTCACTGATCGATGCCGCCGAGAACGGCAAAGAGGTCACGGTGCTCATGGAGCTCCGCGCGCGCTTTGACGAGCAGAACAACATCGAGTGGGCCGAGCGCCTGGAAGAGGCCGGCTGCACCGTCATCTACGGCTCCGAGGGCTTTAAGTGCCACTCCAAGATCTGCCAGCTCACCTATCGCGAGGGCATGGCGCTAACGCGCCTGACGCTGCTGGGCACCGGCAACTTTAACGAGAAGACGGCCAAACTCTACAGCGACTTTATGCTCATGACCGCTCACCCCGGCATCGGCGAGGACGCCAACCTGTTCTTCCGCAACCTGTCGCTGGGCAACCTGCGCGGCGATTACCGCTTCCTGGGTGTGGCGCCCGTCGGACTGAAACCGCTCATCATGCGCGGGCTTGACCGCGAGATCCAGCGCGCCCTCGCCGGCGAGCCCGCCCGCGTGTTCTTTAAACTCAACTCGCTCACCGACCGCGAGGTCATCGACAAGATCGCCGAGGCATCGTGCGCAGGAGTCCGCGTGGACATGATCATCCGCGGCATCTCGTGCCTGAAGCCCAACATTGCGGGCAAGACCGAAAACGTGCACGTACGTTCTATCGTCGGACGTTTCTTGGAGCACGCGCGTGTCTATGCCTTCGGCGTGGACTCGGACATGATCTACCTGAGTTCTGCCGACATGATGACACGCAACACCGAGCATCGCGTGGAGATCGCCTTCCCCGTGCTCGACCCCACCTGTCGCGCGCTGGTGCACGAGTACATGGGCGTGCAGCTGCGCGACAACGTGAAGGCACGTAGCCTGACGAGCGACGGCACCTGGGTTCCCGTAGAGCGAAAAGAGGGCGAGAAGCCCTTTAACTCGCAGGAGTTCCTGTTGGAGCGCGCTTATCGCAACGCCGAGTCCGCAGCCGTGGCTTCGGAGCCCGTCGCCAAAGCAAAACCGGAATCCGCACCTGTTCTGGGCCCCAAGCCCAAGCCCCAGGCGGACGTTCCCAAGGTCCAGGCGGTCCAGGCAACCGTCATTGAACCCGACCTGGAATCCGAACCCGAGCCTGCGCCCCAGCCCCAGCCACAGCCGCAGACCGTCAAGTCCGCGCCCCATGCAAGCGCCCGCCGCGAGAAACCCGCCGGCAAGACCAAGGCCATCGAGCGCCATCGCCCCGGCCGCGTGCGCATGGGCTTGGGCCTGATCGGCCTGGGTCTTAAGACGCTCATTACCGGTAAGACGAAATAGTCGTTTGTAGAAGCAGTTTGTAGAAGCGCCCCGCATTTGAGGAAAGCCTCGGATGCGGGGCGCTTTTCCCTGCTACCATGGTGCGAATAACAACGCGAATGACAGGCAGGGATATGAAGCTCAATATAGAATCGATGACCTACGGCGCCGACGGGCTGGCGCACGCCGACAACGGCAAGGCCGTCTTTGTGCAGGGCGCCGTGGCAGGCGACACCGTCGAGGCCGAGATCGTGCAGGACGGCAAATCGTTTATGCGCGCCCGCGCCACCGAGATTCTGGAGCCGAGCCCCGATCGAATTCAGCCTCCCTGCCCCTTCGTGGGCATCTGCGGTGGCTGCTCGTGGGGCAACCTCTCACGCACCGCTCAGCTTGCCGCCAAGGAGCAAAACCTGCGCTCCACGCTCGAGCGCATCGGCAAGTTCACCCCTGAGCAAGTCGACGAGCTGGTGCAGCCCATCCGCCACACCAAGGACGATTGGGGCTACCGCAATAAAATTGAGCTCGAACCGACCGTCGTCAACGGTCGTGTGCGCCTGGGCATGCACGGTGTCGACCCCAGCAAAATCGTGACTGTTGATACGTGTCCTCTGTTCGATAAGCGCTTCCCGAAGGCGCTCAAATCAGTCGTCGGCGCACTCAACTATCTAAGCGGCAGCCATGACTTGGGGCTCGAACGCGTGGGCATTCGCGCATCGCGCCGCACCAAGGCACTCGAGGTCGCACTCTGGACGCCCACGGGGTCGTTTCCGCGCTCGCAAGTCTCGCGCGTGCTGGCAGACGCCGCACACCCCACGAGCATAGTGCGCGTTATGAGCAAGGGTGAAAAGAAGGCCCGCCGCGTCTCCAAGGTTGAGATGCTCGCCGGCGAGGGCTCCTGGACCGAGAACATCGCCGACGGCCAGATGCGCCTTTCGGCCCCGTCGTTTTTCCAGGTCAACACAAAGGGTGCCGAGATTTTGATCGAGCTTGTCATGGAGGCGCTCGACCCGCAGGAAGACGAACTTGCCGTGGACCTGTATTGCGGAGCTGGAACCTTCACCCTGCCGCTCGCCCGCCGCTGCGACTTTGTTGCCGCCGTCGAGGCCTACGGCCCGGCCGTGCGCGACCTGCGCCGTAACCTAGAGATCAACAAACTCGATAACGTCGACGTCATCGGCGGCGACGCGGTGCGCGAGTTCCCCGATCAGGACGCCGATGTCCTGGTGGTCGACCCGCCGCGTGCAGGCCTCGCCCCCGAGGCGATCGACCTTATCGCCAGCACGAGTGCCCGCGATATCGCCTACGTGAGCTGCGACCCGGCCACCCTGGCGCGCGATCTCAAACGCTTTGTCGAAGAAGGCACCTTCTCCCCCGTAAAGATCACGCCAGTTGACCTGTTCCCGCAAACCTTCCACTGCGAAACCGTCGTCCACCTCAAGCGCAACTAGCCACTTAATCATTGCTCAGAAAAATCATTGGGAAATCGAGCGTGGCAAGCGGAGGTCTTCGGGGTATAAGACGGCTAATTGTATGCCGTCTATGAAAGGAACCCTCATGCCCAGCGTTGCCGTTCTCGCCGCCGATGGCTTTGAAACTATTGAATGCCTGACCATGGTCGATGTCATGCGTCGCGGCGGCGTGCGCGCCACGCTTGTCTCGATCATGCCCACGCGCGAGGTCGTAAGCTCGCTGCAGATTCCCGTGACCTGCGATGCGCTCTTTGACGAGATCAACTTTGACGAGTACGACTGCGTCGTGCTACCTGGCGGCCTGCCCGGCGCCACCAACCTGCGTGCCGACCAGCGCGTCTGCGACGTGGTCTGCGAGTTCGCCGCCGCCAAACACGTCGCCGCCATCTGCGCCGCCCCGTTTATCCTGGGTGAGCTCGACCTGCTCGAGGGGCGCCACGCCACGTGCTTCCCTGGCTTTGAGAAAAGCTTCCCCGAAGGCGCCTATACCGGCGAGAAGGTTACGCAAGACGGCAACATCATCACCGCCAGCGGCATGGCCCAGTCGCTCCCCTTTGCGCTTGAGCTGCTGCGCACGCTCGCCGGCGACAAGGCCGTCGAGAAGGTCGCCGAGGGCATTCAGCTATGATTTTGGCTTCGCAATCACCGCGCCGCATCGAGTTGATGCGCGAGGCGGGCTATGACATTCGCGTGATTCCCGCAGATATCGACGAAACGCCTTTTGATGGCGAAGCTCCGCTTACACTCGTCGAGCGCTTGGCGCGTGCCAAAGCCGCCGCCGTTGCCGCCGAGCATGCCGAGCCCAACGAACTGACCGTCGCGGCCGATACTATTGTCACCTTTGACGGCCAAATTTTGGGCAAGCCGGCAGACGGGGACGAGGCGCGCACCATGCTCCGCGAGCTTTCGGGCCGCACGCACCAGGTCGCAACCGGCGTCTGCATCGTTAAAGCCGGCGACGCTACAGCTCCGCATGCCGCCGAGAGCCTGTCGTTTGTCGATGTGACCGACGTGACGTTCTATGAGCTTACCGAAGAGCAGATCGAGCGCTATGTTGCCTCCGGCGAACCCATGGACAAGGCCGGGGCCTACGGCATCCAAGGCACAGGCGGCCGCATGCTTGTGCACGATATTTCGGGTGACTTCTACAACGTGGTGGGCTTGCCCATCGCTCGCGTCGCACGCGCGATTCAAAAACTCTCGTAATTGCATCTGGCGCTGGGTATCCCCCAGCGCCTACAATTTTGCCGTACCGTACGGATCCCGACTGGGCATAAGGCCCGGCGGAAAACCGATAGGAGAACACATGGACACACTGCTCGAAGCCATCGATGTTTGCAATGTCGATGGCTTTTGCTTTGGCAACTATACGGACGAGGAGGCTGGCACCGGCTGCACCGTAATCGTGGCGCCCGAGGGTGCCACCGGTGGCGTTGACGTACGTGGTGGCGCCCCCGCTTCGCGTGAGACCGACCTGTTGCGTCCCGAAAACACCGTCGATAAGGTCCACGCCGTCTGCCTTTCGGGCGGATCGGCCTTTGGCCTCGAGGCTGCAAGCGGCGTGGCCCGCGAACTCGAGAGCCGCGGCATCGGCCTTCCCGTCGGCCCCACGCAGGTGCCTATCGTGTGCTCCAGCTGTATCTTCGACCTCGCCTTTGGTAACCCCACCGTTCGCCCCGACATAGAGGCCGGCATCGCCGCCGTGCGCGAGGCACTCGACAACACCCCCACCACGCTCGAGCAGGGCAATGTAGGTGCCGGCACCGGTGCCACCGTGGGCAAGCTCATGGGCCCCGCCACCTGCATGAAGGCCGGCCTTGGCGCCGCCGCCGTGGCACTCGGCCCCGTCAAGGTGGGCGCCGTGGTCTCGGTCAACGCCTGCGGCAACGTTGTCGACCCCTTCACCGGCGAGTGGGTCGCCGGCATGCGCGCCGCAGCCGATAGCGACCAGATCGTCGACATGGAACTCGCAGCCTTTGCTGCCGCCGGATCCATGCAGATGCCGCTCGACCGCACCAACACCACCATCAGCTGCATCGTCACCAACGTGGAACTCACTAAGGCACAAGCCACCAAGGTCTCCCAGATGGCCGCAGACGCCTACGCACACGCCATCCGTCCCACGCACACCACCAACGACGGCGACACCATCTACACCCTCGCCAGCGGCAAACTGGGCGCCCAGGCAAGCGCCGCCGTTCCCCTAGACCTGCTGGGCATGCTCGCCGTAAGGGCCTTGGAAACCGCCATCGTAAACGGAGCCAAAACCGCCAAAACCTCCCACGGAATCCCAGGTGCTGCAAAGTAATCTCACTCGACCG
>DXZS01000011.1:19675-115228 GCA_019419505.1 Collinsella sp.
ACCGCCAAAACCTCCCACGGAATCCCAGGTGCTGCAAAGTAATCTCACTCGACCGTCGGTCGGAGGCGGGCGGGCATTACGTTTGCTGCTCTACAGTCCTATGCAAGACGAAGGCCACATTAAGTGGCCTTCTTTGCATGCGGAACTCGCGACAAACGTAATGCCCGCCCGCCTCCGACCGACTACCAACTAATATTTTTTCAGCCCAGGCCCCTGTGTACCGCGCGTCGAAGATCTTCAAATTCAAATAACCTGACAATCGATTCTTATAGCAGAGGCCCCTTGGCCTTTAGTTTGATACAAGTTCCGCACGAGCCGGAAAGCACTTAATGTGCTTTCCGTGCGAGCAGGACTGTTCGCAGTAGCAAACTAAAGGCCAAGGGGCCCAGTCAACCTATCAGCAGCGATTACTCGGCAGCTAGTTGAATTTGAAGATCTTTGAGGCAAGACGGTATAGGCCGAGTGTGGTTTTGTCTCCGGCACGACCGCGGAGGTTAGTGAAGAAGCCGACCACACCGTAACGTGCACGACGATACATACGCTCGTCATAGGCCTTCAGGTCCGCCCACAGCGTCTTCAGGCGCTCGTCGGCGCAATCCTCGTCGGAAAGCTTGGTGAGCACCGAGCAGATCGCCATCATCATAGTGAAATAACCCATCATGTACGAGCGCAGACGCGACGACTCAACATCGCTGTTCAGGTGGTACGACTCCATCATGATACGCGTAACTCGGAACTGCTGGTCCAGACGCTTGACCATCGTTGCCTCGTTGACGCTCTGGCCTTCGCGACCGATAAAGTAGCGGTAGAGGTCGATGTCGGCGTAGTACATGGTCTTGCAACGCGGCAGCGGCACGTAGGCGTAGATGTTGTCCACATAGAACGTGTGCGGCGGCATGGGAAGGTTGGACTCGCGCAGCACATCCGTGCGATAGCACAGGCTGTGCATGAGTAGGTTCTGGTCCAGGCGGAAATGACCGATCTGATCCCAGGAAAAGATCTTTTTGCGCGGCAGGGCAAATTTGTAACCGATAGCGGTATGCGTGCCCTCGTAAACCTTCTCATACACGTAGTTCGAGATAAACAGGTCAACGCGCTGGTCGCGCTCCTCAAAGCCACGCAGAATCGACAGCATGGTCGAAAGGGCAGCGCCGTCAAGCCAGTCGTCCGAGTCGACAACCTTGTAGTAGGTGCCCTGCGCCTCGCGCAAGCCCGAAAGGACGGCGATACCGTGGCCGCCGTTCTCCTGATGCACCGCGCGGATAATGCCGGGGTAACGCGCCTCCCACTCGTCGGCCTTAGCGGCCGTCTCGTCCTTGGAACCGTCATCGACGATGATAATCTCGATATCGGTGGCATAATTGCTCCCCTCCAAGATGGAGGTGATGCAATGGTCCATGTCCTTAGCGGCGTTATACGAGGGAATACCGAATGTTATGACTTTATGCATGGCAGGCGATAATCTCATCCGAAAGATCGAGGGCGGAATTGGTCACGGCATCCATATCGTAGTAACGATACTCGGCCAGACGACCCACCGGGTGGAAGTTTGTCAGGTTCTGGACGCGCTCAAGATAGCGCTCATAGAGCTCGCGGTTCTCGGGCTCAAGAATGGCGTAATACGGCGTCTCGCCCGAGCCGGGCGTATAGGCCTTGGAGTACTCCTTCATGATGGTGGTCTTGCCGGGCAGGACCTGACCGGTCATGTTCTTGAACTCGGTGATGCGCGTGTAATCCTCGCTCGTGGTGTAGTTGACGGTGCCCACGGGCTGGAACTGGTCCATATCGAGCGTCTCGAACTTCATGTCGAGCGTGCGGTACGGCAGCGCGCCCAGGTCGAGGTTGAACAGCTCATCGAGCGGACCGGTATAGACAATCTCGCCGCCGTAGACCTTGCCACCGATCTTGACGGTGGTCTCGTCGATCTCAAAGAGATCGCGGGCGTCCACGTCGCAGAACACGTCGATCAGGTCGTGGTCGAGCATATGCTCGAACAGCGCCGTGTAGCCGTCCTGCGGCATACCCTGGAAGGGAGCCTGCGGGAAATAGCGGTCATCGTCGCCCACAAAGACGGGAACACGACCGGTGATCGAGGGATCGATCTGGTCGGGCGTCTGGCCCCACTGCTTCATGGTGTAATGCAAAAAGACGTTCTCGTAGACGTAATCGGCGACCTCGGCCAAGTCGGGGTCGTTCTTCTTACGCAGCTCCATAATGGGCACCTTGACATCCTTGCCAAAGGTCTCCACGAGCTTCTGATACAGCTCCTCGCCGCGCTCATCACCAAAGGCGAGCTTGAGACTCGCATGGTTGAAGGGCACGGGCATAAGGGTGCCGTTGATGTTGGCGAGCACCTTGTGCTGATAATCCGTCCACTTGGTAAAGCGCGACAGGAAATTGTGCACGCGCTCGTTAAAGGTGTGATAGATATGCGGACCGTACTCGTGGATCAGGATTCCGGCCTCGTCAGTGCAATCATAGGCATTGCCCGCAATGTGGCTACGGCGCTCCAAAACGGCAACACGATAGCCGATGGTCTCGGCAAGACGGCGGGCGCAAACGGCACCGGCATATCCAGCACCGACGACAATCATGTCGTACGCGCCGGCGTTAAAGCCTTCAGGCAGGCCTGAGGTAATCTGCATCGATACTCCTTGTCAAAAGCCACGGGCTCGTTAGCTGGGCTTTTCTCGAACATTCTTCGAGACATATTTATCAGAGCGATTATAGCGCTAATGCGTCCTATAATGAGCTTGCCACACAAGGAAAGCTCAAGCACCGCGGCGTACATAATTGAAAGGTAAACCCGCTAGCAGCGGGTTTATTCGTGAACAGCCGGGCGCCTGGAGCTTAGCGAAACGCTTGCAAGGAGTAACATGAGCGATTTCCTAAACCGTATGAAGTCTGCCGCCAAGGCCGACCTTAAGACCATCGTCCTGCCCGAGGGCGAGGATCCGCGCACCATCGTCGCGGCCAACAAGATCATCGAAGAAGGCCTGGCCAACATCGTCATCCTGGGCGATCCCAACGAGATCAACGTTCCCGGCGCCACCGTCATCGACCCGCGCAATGCCGAGAAGCACGAGGAGTACGCACAGAAGTTTGCCGAGCTCCGCGCCAAGAAGGGCGTTACCATCGAGCAGGCTCGCGCCCAGGTGATGGACGCCACCTACTTTGGCACCATGATGGTCAAGATGGGCGACGCCGACGGCCTGGTCTCCGGCGCCTGCCACTCCACCGCCGACACCCTGCGCCCCGCGCTTCAGATTCTCAAGACCGCCCCGGGCACCAAGCTGGTCTCGGCCTTCTTCGTGATGTGCACCGACACCCCGCAGTTCGGCACCGACGGCACGCTGATCTTCGCCGACTGCGGCCTCAACATCAACCCGTCCTCCGACGAGCTCTCCGAGATCGCCATCGCCTCCGCTCACTCCTGGTCCACCTTCATGGGCAATGTTGAGCCGCACGTGGCCATGCTCTCCTACTCCACCATGGGCTCCGCCGGTGGCGAGGTCGCCAAGAAGGTCCAGGAGGCCGTGAAGTTCTGCAAGGAGAAGGCACCCGAGCTCGCCATCGACGGCGACCTGCAGCTCGATGCCGCTATCGTCCCCACCGTCGCCCAGCTCAAGGCTCCCGGCTCCTCCGTTGCCGGCAAGGCCAACGTGCTCGTGTTCCCCGACCTCGAGGCCGGCAACATCGGCTACAAGCTGGTTCAGCGCTTCGCTGGCGCCGACGCTTACGGCCCCATCCTGCAGGGCATCGCCAAGCCGGTTAACGACCTTTCGCGCGGCTGCTCTGCCGACGACATCGTGGGTGTCGTAGCCATCACCGCCGTCCAGGCTCAGATGGCTGAGTAGCGGACGTATCCCCTCGGGACCCTACAGGGTAAAGCTCTGAAAACGTCCTCGGACATGCATGAAGCCCCCGCTGCGCACTACGTGCGGCGGGGGCTTCATGCGTCCTGCGGAATGTTTTCAGAGCTTTACCCTGTAGGGTCCCTGCCGCCACGTGGCAATCAGGGCATCTGGGGTGGACGGCGGCTTGGCTACGAGCTGGGGCTGAGGATCTGAATGGATGGGTGCCGTTGTTGGGAGCGCAGGCGTTGCTGGCGGTGATCACTTTGGGACTGGTATTTCCGCCTGCTAGCAAAAAGGCCTCCTGAGCTGCTGCTCAGGAGGCCTTTCGTTCAATCGCAAGCGAACGCACTAGTTATTCGCGGTCAGACGCTCGACGTCGTGGGCGATCATGTATTCCTCGTCGGTGGGGATGACCATGACCGTGACGGCGGAACCGGCGGCGCTGATGACCTGCGGACCGTTGCCCACGGCCTCGCGGTTCTTGTTGTTGTCGATGCGCACGCCCAGCCACTCGAAGCAGTCGCAGAAGGCCTTGCGGATCGACCAGTCATTCTCGCCGATGCCGGCGGTAAAGGTAATGGTGTCCACGCCCGCCATGGAAGCGATCATGGAGCCGGCCTGCTGCATGGCCTTGTAGGCGAACATATCGAAGGCGAGCAGGCAGCGCTCGTCGCCCTCGGAGGCGCGCGTACGGATGTCGCGGGCGTCGTTGGAGATGCCCGAGATGGCAAGCAGGCCAGACTGCTTGTTCATCATGTCGTCGACTTCCTGGTAGCTGTAGCCGCCCTCGCGCTGCAGGTAGCACACGGTGGCCGGATCGATGGAGCCGCAGCGGGTTCCCATCATCAAGCCGTCGAGCGGCGTGAGCCCCATCGTGGTATCGCGGCAAACACCGTCCTCGATAGCGGCAAGCGAGGCACCGTTACCTAGATGGCACGAAAGCAGGCGGTGGCAGCGCGAACCCAGGATCTCCTTGGCCATCATCCACTCGTAGCGGTGGCTCGTTCCGTGAGCGCCGTACTTGCGCACGTGATACTTGTCGCACACGTCCTTGGGCAGGGCGTAGGTGTAGGCAACCTCGGGCATGGTCATGTGGAACGAGGTGTCGAAGACGGCCACGTTGGGCAGCTCCGGATACTTCTCGCGGCAATACTCAATCGCCGCGGCCTCGCCGTAGTTGTGCAGCGGAGCCAGGGGAGCCACCTCAAGAATCTTGGCCATAACCTCGTCGTCGACGACAGCGGAATCATCGAAGTACCAACCGCCCTGAACGATGCGATGTCCAATGCCATCGATCGTAAAGTCGGTCTTCTCGAGCTCCTCGAGCACACGTGCGATAGCCGAACGGTGATCCGGGAAGGGAACCTCCTCGGTTTGCTTGGCGCCACCGTTCTCGGTGTGGCCAAAGATGCCCATGTCCGAACCGATGCGCTCGCAGTTGCCCTTGGCGAAAACCTCGCGGGTATCGGTATCCAAAAGCTGATATTTAAGGCTTGAGCTACCGGCGTTGACAACAAGTACGTTCATGAGACTCCTTTGCAGTGCGATACGGTCGGCGCAGACCGCTCAAGGCGGCCGTATGTTAATAAGAAGTTATCACAACTTGATAAATAGCTATCAGGCATATCGCCCAACGAGTTCAAAAGAGGGGCTGAACGGCATGTTGCCGTCCAGCCCCTCCCCTCTTGTAATTACTTGGCGTTGACGATGCGCTCGACGTCGGAAGCGATCATGAACTCCTCGTCCGTGGGGATGACAAAGATTTTGACCTTGGAATCCTTGGCAGACAGGCACCAAGCGCCGTCACCACGCAGGGCGTTGCGGGCATGATCCATCTTGACGCCCATAAAGGCCAGGCGGTCGGCAACGCCGGCGCGGACGGCCGGAGCATGCTCGCCGATGCCGGCGGTAAAGACCAGGGTGTCCATACCGCACATAGAAGTAGCCATCTCGGCCGCCTTGGCGGCAATCTTGTAGACAAACATGTCGAAGGCGAGCTGAGCCTCGGGGTCGCCAGCGGCGGCGAGCTCCTCAACGTTGCGGCAGTCGTTGGTCTTGCCACCGGTCACAGCCAAAAGGCCGGACTTCTTGTTCATCATCTCGTCGACCTCGTCGAAGGTGTAGCCGCCCTCGCGCTGCAGGTAGCACACGGTAGCCGGGTCGATGGAGCCGCAGCGGGTGCCCATCATGACGCCGTCGAGCGGCGTCAAGCCCATGGTGGTGTCCATGCACTTGCCGTCCTCGATGGCGCACAGGGAAGCGCCGGAGCCGATATGGCACACGACGACCTTGCGGGCCTCGCCGTTGGTCATCTCGGCGACCTTCTTGGAGATGTAGCGGTAGCTGGTGCCGTGGGCGCCGTACTTACGGATGTGCAGCTTGTCGCAGACGTCCTTGGGCAGGGCGTAAGTCTTGGCGACCTCGGGCATGTTGAAGTGGAAAGCGGTGTCGTAGACCGTGACGTTGGGCAGGTCGGGATACTGCTCCAGGCAGTACTCGATAACGTTGGCCTCGGGGTTGTTGTGCAGCGGGGCGAGCGGAGCGACCTCGCGGATCTTGGCAAGGACGTCCTCGTCGACGAGGGAGGAATCGCCAAAGTACCAACCGCCCTGAACGATACGGTGGCCAATGCCCTCGATCTTGACGCCGTTAGCCTCGAGGTCCTTCAGGACGACCTCGATGGCGACCTTGTGGTCGGGGAACTCGATGTTCTCGGTCACCTTCTTGGAGCCGTTGGCAGCGTGGGTGAAGGTGCCGCCGGTAAAGCAGACGCGCTCGCAGGAGCCCTTTGCGGACACCTTGTGGGACTTGGTATCGATGACCTGATACTTAAGGGTCGAAGATCCTGCGTTGACGACCAGAACGTTCATGTGTCTCCCTACTAACAGGCGGTGTGGCGCCGCCAGGTTACATACGCTTCAATAATAAACCCAAACGCCCTCGCGCTCGGGTTTATTGCGTTGATATATAAGTTATCGATGCCCAAATACTCACGGCCTTTGACTTGTAAGACGAAATAGCGCGGGGATATACACCAGGGAAGAAATCCCGAGCGCAACAAGCAATACGACTCGAATGCCCGCAACGCTACTCAACACAGCGTTGAGCAGATAGAAAAGAACGGCACCCGCCGCCACCATCTGGCTTTGAACCGAAATCAGTGAACAGCGCATCGAAGAATCGGCAGCATTTTGAAAAATTGAGTATTTGATTGGGGCAAACAACGAGTACGCAACCGTCTGCAGCACATAGAACACGGGCAGCAAATTAACCGGAGTAAGGGGAATCAAAAACAAAGCTGTCAATACTAAGCGAATGATGCCGCAAATACGCGCAAAACGGCCCTTGTCGACACGAGCAATCACACTGGGAACAATAAACCCTATGGAGGCGGAGGCAAGGAGCTGGACCGCAATGGTCACGCCCGAAGCGACGGCATTCATTCCGCGGCCTGCAAGCAACAGTGAGAAAAAGTCTTCCAGGGCGACGAAGGCAAATGCCTGAGAACAGTCCATGATAAACGCTGACCGAAGAACGCCACTACAGGCAATAGCGGCACCGATCATCTTCGGGCCAATCCCACGCTCAGGTGTCGCCGCAGTGCCCCCCTCTTCGCATCTCAGGAATGCAGACAACGACAACCAACGTCAACACCATTGCGATGATATCTGCCGAAAGACCAATGAGGTATGCACCGACGGACGAAATGAAACCGCCCACACAAGCGGAGATGGCATAAGAGGCATAGAAAACAAATCGCTCAACGACATTAAGTCTTACGAGCTGGTCCTGAGAGACGCTGTCAATGTAAATCGCTTCTATGGATCCGCTCACACATGCAACGGCAAAACCTTTGAGAGCAAACGCGCCGATTAAAAGCAGAGGAGAACGGACGAGAAGCAGGGCGGCGTAGTATCCAAGCATTCCCACAACGCCAACGAGACCGCCAGTCTTTCGTCCAAACCTATCAGCAATATAGCCAGTGGGAACTTCAAGGATGAACTTGCTCACTTGATATGCAATCATCATGCTAGAAATCGCTACCATCGAAAGCCCGACGAACTCAAGGTAGACAGTTAGAAAATACAAGATGGTGCTGAAGTTCGGCAGAAAAACGAACGTCATATAAAACAAAACCGTACGGTTTTTCATGCTCCGCCCTCCAAGAGTCAGCAATCTAAATCGGAATCTTGGAAAAGCATGAGGGCAAAGCTGTCAGCTATGTGTTACAAGGCGTCAATAATCACTTGACGTCTCGAAGCCAATTAATTTCACGAAGCAAGATGACGCAATAGGTGCAGAAAAACCGTCTGGTGTCGATCAGTCCAGGAATTTTGCCGATAGCAAAAGTAGATAGGCAAGGTTACATCACGCGAACCTTCAATGGAGCACTCACTCACTTCTGACCCATCCGATGCGAGAGAGGACCCAGACAAACTCAATATCAATCCCCCGGCTTGAAGAAACTCAGTCTGAGCCCTGTTTCCGTATTCAACATCACGGAAGCGAAAATTGACGAGCTGGGCTTCGGGACATTGATTGATTGCATTGAGACAGGGTGACAAATTAATGGGAACAGCGAGCCTGCCGCCCAGTAACTCGCGAATGGTCATGGCGCCCACAGATTGATGACCCGCTGGGCATGAAAGAACCTTGAGCTCTTTTTCACCCAAATATTTTGAAGAAAGGACGCTGTCCCGTGGTTCCTCGAATGAGATAGCCGCGTCCGAAATTCCAAGTATAAGTGATTCAAAGCATGTTGCCGTTGGCTGATGCCACACATCAAGATGAATCTGAGGGTGCGAGCGTTCAAACGAGTCATACCATTTTTCGGCAAAAAGGCGCCCCCGCCCATGAAGGCAGGGGGCGTAAAGACGAAAGTGGCCGTCGGGCGAGACGCCGTCGTCCCTCGATTGAGCGTACTTTTTGAGATCGTCGACTTGTGCCAGGATCACGCGTGCACGACGCGCAAATTCTCTGCCCGCCGGAGACAAAACAGCCTCCCCCGCCGATCGGTTGAGCAAAACAATCTGATACTCAGATTCCAACTTTTTGATTGCCGACGAAACGGCCTGTGGGCTCACATGAACGGCTCGAGCCGCTTTGCGCACGCCGCCGTAGTTCGCTACCGCTTGAAGGTATTCGAGTTGAGAAAGCTGCATAGGTTACTCCAAAGGCAGCCAAGTCGACGGCCTACGCGCCCTCAGATGAGGTTCTCGCCCAGGTTCTTGCCGCCGAGGACGTGCATGTGGAAGTGCATGACGGTCTGACCGGCGTTAACGCCCTTGTTGGAGATGACGCGGAAACCGTCCTCCAAGCCCTTGGCCTTAGCGACCTCCTGGATGGCGTGAGCCATGGCGCCCATGGTCTCGGCCGGTACGTTGTCAGCGATGTCGCTGTAGTGCTTCTTGGGGATCACGAGCGTGTGGACCGGCGCCTGGGGATTGAGGTCGTCGAACGCGATGACCTGATCGTCCTCATAGACAACGGTCGAGGGGATCTCGTGGTTGGCGATTTTGCAGAAGATGCAATCACACATGGTTGGTTCCTTTCTCACAGACCAAGGTAATTATATTTGGTCAGGATGGTTAGAACGAGAGGTTGTTGTCGGTGTTGGCGGCCTCGCCGTCGGCGAGCACGTCGTTGCCGTCGACGTCCTTGAGAAGCACCGAGACCTTCTGCTCGGCATCGGACAGGCGGGTGCGCAGGCTCTTGAGGAGCTCGACGCCGCGGGTATAGCTCTCGAGCGACTCCTCGAGCTCCATATCGCCCGACTCCAAGCTGCGAATGATGAGCTCCAGCTCCTGCGAGGCCTGCTTGTACGTAAGCTGCTCGACCGGGGTCTTCTCTGCCATATCTGTTTCCTTTCCTAAAGGTTTATCGCTATGAAACGCGGTCTATTCGACCGTATCGACCGTTGCCGCCACGTTGCCGTCTGCCATGCGCACGCGGATGGCGTCGCCGGGCTTAAAGGTCTTGGCGCTCGTGGCCACCCCATCATCGCTGTACGCGATGGAATAACCACGAGCAAGCACCTTGAGCGGCGACAGGGCATCGAGCGAGGCTGCCGCACGGCCCAGGTCGGACGCTGGCTTGTTGAGCATCGTGCGCCCCTGATGCTCCAGACGAGAACTCGCAAGCGCGAGCGCATGGCGCTTGCCATCGAGCCCCGAGGTGCTTGCAACCAGACGCTCGGGCAGGTGCTCAAAGTTGGAGCGGAATGTCCCGACCGAGCGCGCTATGGCGCCCGACAGGCGATCGGCCGTCAGGGCAAGCTCAGACTCGCGACGCTCGACCATAAATGTGGGGTCGTTGAGGCACGGGCGGCACGCGGCTGCATCGAGTGCGTCGCCCAGACGAGCCGTATAGGTGTCCCAGGCACGACGGCCGCGTTGGTCGAGCATTTCCAGATCGACCTGATCCGACCCGATCATCGAAGCCATCGCGGCGCCCAGACGCTGATGGCGCGTCTCGAGCACGTCGGCCAACTCCGTCATAGCCGGCGCCACCGATTCTGCCGCTGCCGTTGGCGTGGAGGCGCGACGGTCGCTCACCATGTCGCAGATCGAGGTATCGGGCTCATGCCCAATGCCCGTCACCACAGGCACGGGACAGGCTGCCACCGCACGGGCAAGCTCCTCGTCGTTAAAGGTCATGAGGTCCTCGAAGGAGCCACCGCCGCGCACCAGCAAGATGCAATCGGGTGCCGGCGTAATGGCAGCGGCGCGGCGCAAGCCTTCAATAAGCTCTGCCGGCGCACCCTCGCCTTGCACCTTGGCACCCACGCAAACAAGCTCGACAAGCGGGTTGCGACGGCGCAGTGTGCGCTTGACGTCGTCGATCACGGCACCCGAAAGCGAGGTGACGACTGCCACACGCGAGCAAAACACCGGAATGCGACGTTTGCGCGCCTCGTCCATCAGGCCCTCGCGACGCAGTTTTTCGGCCAACTGAGCCACCTGCTGACGCAGCAGGCCCTCCCCCGCCAGCGAGAACGAGCGGGCAACGAAGCTCATGCGACCCGTAGGCTTGTAAAGATTGAAGCTACCCTTAAAGCTCACCTGCATGCCGTCGCGCAAGTCGAAGGTACGCTTAAGGTAGGCGCCCTTCCAGATGATGCAGTCGACGGCGGCCGAGTCGTCCTTGATTTGGAAGTAGCAGTGGCCGCTTCGGGCATTGGGACCGCGGAAACCCGTGACCTCACCCAAAACGCTCAGCTGCGGAATGGCATCGAGCGCGCCGGCGGCGATCTCTACCGCTTGGCTCACGCTGAGCTCTTTGCGCTCCTGCTCTTCCGATCCGTCGAACTCGGCGGAAACGGTATTGCCGGTCAGATTCCAGCCTGCCACGCAGCCCCCTTTCGTCATCGTGCACAAGGGCTTCGGCCCTGCGCAAATTCAAGTCCAACACATAGTACAGCGCCGCGGGGACACAAATCCCCACGGCGCCCGTCGGTCCCATTTGTTATCGGTTGGAGTTTCTGTTGTAACGAGCCATAAGGTAGAGCAGCTGAATGATCGAAGTGAGCGCTGCAGCAACATAGGTAAGCGCAGCGGCCGTCAGGACCTTCTTGGCACCGTTGACCTGCTTGGAGCTCATACCCGACTGCTCAATATACGCCACGGCGCGCCGACTGGCATCAATCTCAACCGGCAGCGTAACCAGCTGGAACAGCACGCTAAACGAGAAGAAGATCAGTGCGAGGGTCGTGAGTCCCGCGATGTTCATAAACAGGCCCATGAGCAGCACGATCGTCCAGGTGTTCTGGGTAAAGTTGACGACGGGGACCAAAGCGGTGCGCACCTTCATCATGGCATAACCACTTTGACGCTGAGCGGCGTGACCCGCCTCGTGACAAGCGACGGCAACGCTTGCGACCGAACCGCCCGAACGGTTGGCGTCCGAGAGATACAGGTTGTTATCCTGCGGGTTGTAATGGTCGGTGAGCTCACCGGCGACACCCTTGATACCCACGGCATTGCAACCGCTGGCGTCAAGCATGCGGCGAGCGACCGTGGCACCCGTGTCACCGTCTGAGCGAACCTTGGACCAGGTTTTGTACGTCGAGTTGATATAGTTCTGTGCGGCAAGGCCAAGTACCGTGCAGACAAGAACAACCAGCAGGTACAGCGGGTCGATGCCAAAGCCATATCCATAGTAATAGGGCATGCGAATTCCTCCGAATCGAGTTACACGTTGGAGGCATTCTACCCACTCGCCCAGCAGGCAAGTCAGCATCGATGTTTAGGCATTGTCAGCGAAAACGGCCGAGAGCGAGCAAGGTGACGTGAAAGAGAAGCGACGCGTACTTTGGTACGCGAGCGACGATTGAACGTCAGATTGCCGCTCTCGGCCGTTTGCAGCGTCGAGCTGTTACGCGGTTTGGTAAAACCGCGTAACTATATACCTATAACAACTCAATCTTTCCGTCCTTCACGGTGAGGCCCATGTTGCCGGAAAGCAGATCGTCCAGGCGCGAGCCCACAAGCTCAAAGCGCCAGCCTTCGCGCAGGGGACTCTGCTCGGGATGCTCAATGTAGTCGGCCAGGTCATCGCGCGAGGCAATGACCGAGGTCGCCACGCCCGAGCGCTCGGAGACCAAGCGAATAAGCGCATACATAAGGTCGGTCACGCTCTCCAACTCCGGCGAAATCTGGCGATGCCCGCGCACCATGAGCGGCAGGCGGTCGTGCGGGCAGCTCGCGCCGCGTTTGATGGCCATGAGCGCGCCGTCCACATCGCGCTCCCCCAGCTGGTCGGTGCCGCGGATGCTGCGGAACTCCTCGACGCGCACGGGATTGCGCTTGACGAGCGCCAGCAGCGTATCGTCGGACATGACCCACTTGCGCGGGATGTTGCGGCGCTCGGCGCGGTCCTCGCGCCAGGCGGCGAGCTCGCGCGCGATGCCCAACTGGTGACGGCTGCACGAGTTGATGCGCTTGACCTTGCGGAATGCCTCGTGACGATCGGCGCGATAATGCGACTCGTCGGCCAGCGGACGCAACTCGTCGAGCACCCAGTCCACCCGGCCCAGCTCGCGCAGGCGACTCATCATCTCGGTATAGGCAACGATCAAATACTTGACGTCATCGATCGCGTACTCAATCTGCTTATCGGTCAGCGGGCGGCGCGACCAATCGGTCAGCGACTCGGTCTTGGGCAATGAGACACCGCAAAACGTCTGCACGAGCGCGCCGTAGGAAATCTGCTGGCGCTCGCCCAAAAAGGCGGCGGCCACCTGCGTGTCAAAAATGGGACGCGGCAGCGCGCCCACGGTATGGAGCATAACCTCCATATCCTGCGAGCAGGCGTGAAATACCTTGGTCACGCTCTCGTCGGCCATGAGTTCGGCCAAGGGAGACAGGTCGTCGATCACCAGAGGATCGACCGCGACGCTCTCGGCAGGGGTGGCAATCTGAACCAAGCACAGGCGCGGGTGGAACGTGCGCTCGCGCAAAAACTCGGTATCGACGGCAATCGCGTCGAACTCGAGGGCGCGCTGACAAAAGTCGAGCAGAGCCTGATGTGTGGAAATGTACATATCAACCCATCGAATAAGGTTAGGCCCGAAAAACACGGGTAGGATATCGGCATTGCCCTACAACTATACTCGGTTAGTCACAGAACGGGAACGTAAGTATGCGCTGCCTTATCATCCACAACCCGGCATCGGGCCCCAGCTCAGATGAAATCTACGCGTTCACGCACGCCCTCGCGCAGGGCGGCGACGAGGTCGTGATGCGTTTTATCGGCGATGGCATGGAACCCGAGGACGCCGTGGCAGACGTGCGCGAGTTTGATCGCGTGGTGATTTCGGGCGGCGACGGCACCGTCTCCAACGTGCTCGACCAAATGCGCGGATGCGGCGTCCCCACGCTCGTCTTCCCCTCCGGCACGGCTTGCCTGTTCTTTAACAACATTGGCAATGCCCCCGAGGCCGCGGCGCTCGCCAAGGCCTGCCGCGTCGGCCGTACCGTCAAGGCGGACATGGGCGAGCTCTTTTGGCTCGACGAGAACGGCAACGAAAAGCGCCACGGCTTCATCATCATCGCCGGATCGGGCTACGACGCCGAGATCATGATGAAGGCCGCCCCCACCAAAAACGACATCGGCGAGATCGCCTACTTCCTATCCGCGCTCGCTACGCCCAACCCCACGGTGGCGCACTTTACGATTGAACATGACGGCATTGTCGAGGAGCTCGATGGCATCTGCTGCATGGCCGGCAACACCTCGGTCATCCAAAACGACATCAACCTGTTCCCCGACTGTCGCATGAACGATGGCATGGTCGACATCGCGGTCATCGAGCCCGTAAAAACCGTGCAGCTGCTCCCGACCGTGATCACCGCCGCGCTCGACCCCGCCGGCAAGGTGCTCGGCCGTCCGCAGTTTAAGATCATCCAGACCAAAGAAGCCAAGATCACCTGCACCCCGTCGCTGGGCATGCAGTTCGATGGCGAAATCATCTCCAGCAACTCGGGCGTCTTTGGAGCCCGCGCACTTCCGCAATGCCTCGACCTCATCGTCGACGAATTCTCCCCACTCGGAAAATAGGAGGACCCCATGAACGACAATCCCCTGCTCGGCTTTATCGTCATCGTTTTGGCCATGCTCATCGGCTATGCGATTAACGTTATCCACCGCCGGAAGAAGTAATTCCACATTGGTATGATATTCATCCAATCATCGTCTCCCCCGTTGTTTATGCATTTGCCAAACAGCGGGGGATTTTTCTTTGCGCCCCGTGCAAGGTGCTTTATTCAGGTAGAGTAATTGCAGGGTGCCTTTATTTAAGTAAAGCTACATAATGAGTATTCTTATCCGTTCATCGCATATTTTAGGACGCTCATCGAGTATTTCATCGAAATAGATGAATACTCTTTAGACTTCCTATAGGCTAATAGATGTATTTATTAGCTGAGATTCCACATAGCTTTGCGGGGTCTCAACAGTTGGGAGGGATTATGAGGTTTACTCATCCTGTCAACACGCTCAAGAAGCTCGGCTGCGGCCTTGCGTTTGGAGCAGCGGCTATCATGGCCATGCCGACTTCGGCACTCGCCTGCACCCAGATCTACATGGGCAGCAAGCTGACGGCAGACGGCAACACGTACTACGGCCGTTCCGAGGACTTCGGTCCGCGCTACATCAAGCACTTTGGCATTGAGCCCGCACACAAGGACGGCAACGAGTACACCTCGGTCGAGTCCGGTTTTGAGTACAAGTCCAAGGGCGCAACCTACCGCTACACCTTCGTTCGCGACAACCCCTCGCAGTGGGAAGATCGCTACGACGCATATTCCGAGGCAGGCATCAACGAGAAGGGCGTCTCCTGCTCTGCCACGTTGAGCACCTCCTATAACGAGAAGGCCGAAGAGGCCGACCCCATCACCGAGGAGACTGGCATTGGCGAATACAACTACGCCAGCGTCATTCTGGGCGAGAGTGCCACGGCCCGCGAGGGTGTCGAGCTCCTCGGCAGCCTGATTGACGAGCAGGGCGTCTGCTCCAACGACCAGATCATCATTGCCGACAACAACGAGACCTGGTTGTTTGCAGCGCTTTCCGGCCATCAGTGGATCGCCATGAGGCTCACTGACGATATCGCCTCGCTCAACCCCAACATCGGCAACCTCACCTATGACGTCGACCTCGACGACACCGAGAACTGCCTCCACTCCGAGGGCATCGAGTCTATGCCTAAGGAGAAGGGCTTTGCCGAGTACACCGACGGCAAGTTCGACGTCGCCAAGACCTACGGCGAGGAGATTGGCGAGGCCGGCATGCACCAGTGGTCGCGCTATATCCAGGGCCGCGATTACTTCATGGCTCCGCTTGCTGAGGGCACCGACTACGAGATCGTCAAGGACGAGCGCGAAGACGCTCGCGCGACGACCGGCGCCCTGGTCCACGAAATGCAGCCGCTGTTCTTTACGCCCGGCAAGTCCGACTGGAACACCTTTGAGATGATTCGTTCCTTCGCCGCTCGCGGCGAGAATGTCGCCGGCCTCAACGCCAACACCGACGGCGCGTATGCCATCGGCTCCAACCGCAACACCGAAATCCACACCTTCCAGATCCGTCACGGCATGGACCCCGAGATCGCGACCATCCAGTGGGAGATGCTCTCCAACGCCGAGTTCTCCGTCGCTATCCCCCTCTATTCCGCACTGCTCACCGAGGTCAGCCCCTACTTCAGCGATCAGGATGTCTCCTTCGATCACTGCGAAGAGGAAGACGTCGTGAACAACGAGGAGCCCAAGAACTCCATCAACTACGTCCTCATGGACATCAACACGCTCGCCTATGAGAACCGCGACCACTGCGCCACCGGCGTCCGCGCCTATCTCGACGCCCTGCAGAAGGAGCTCATCGAGCAGAACCTGACCGTCGACGAGGCCATGCAGGCCGAAGAAGGCACCGAAGCCCGCACCGCCCTGGCCAACAAGGCCGGCAAGGCTGCAACCAAGAACACCTATGTTAAGTGCAAGGCCATGCTCGAGGAGATGCGCGACTACCTCCAGGAGGGCGATTTCTCCGAGGAGTTCGTCCCGAGTGACTACGATGCTGACAACGACTGCCTGGTCGAGTCCATCACCTACGCCGACGAGGCCCTTTCCGATGAGGACGTGGCCGAGCCCGAGGCCGAAGAGGAAGAGGTCACCGAGGAGAAGTCCGAGGGCAACAACATGGCCGCCATGGCCGTTGGCGCCGTCGTCATCATCGGTGTCTGCGCCTACGTGATCTATCGTCGCAAGAAGGCCTAAGACCCTCACGTTCTAAAGGAGGGCGAGACAGCGTGAGCGGCCTTGCCCTCCTAGCCCGTCATCTGACCGGCGGGAAACGCCGCTGAAATCTTTTCAAAAAAGATTTCCCTGCACATATATCGCTGTGCTATAGTGCAGCGCAACAGCAATCAGGTGCTACCGAGCCACGGCATCACGAAAGGAGCCACCAACATGAAGAACTCGATGACGTCTCTCAACAACTGGTGGTGGCGTGATGCGAATACGATCGGTCGACGGTGAGTCCCTCACGCCTGTTTTTGCGCTCTAGGTGATTGGAAGGCCTCCGGTTTCGACCGGGGGCCTTTTTCTATCTCGAGCCCGATCGCATTCGCATCACGCGCCTCCGTTTTTCTTGCACTCCCCTTTTTGAAAGGACTTTCACCATGTCTCAGAACACCACCGCCGCCCAGCCCCGTACCGTCCAGACCGCCGACCGCGGTAAGCTCGATATCCGTGCCCTTGTCCTGCTCGCCATCCTGCTTGCCGCCGGCTTCATCCTCAACTTCACCGTCGGCAAGGCTATCTCCAGCATCTCGGGCGGCATGATTAGCCCCGAGTTCATCATCTCGGCCTTCTGCCTCACCATTCTGGTCATTCGCCCCAACATTGGTCAGGCGCTCGTCATCGGCCTCATCTCGGCCGCCGTGATCCAGATCACCACCACCTCGCCGTTTGTCGATTTTGCCGCCGAGGGCATCGCCGCCATGCTTATGGCCGTCATCGTCAACGCCGCCGCCAAGGGCGGCCAGGTTAAGCCTGCCGTCGCCATCATCGCAACGTTCGTGACCACCTTTGTCTCGGGCGTCATCTTTATGGTCATCAAGATGGCCATGCTCGGCGTGGTGGGCGAGCTCGCCGCAGCCATGCTGCCCGTTGTCGCCATGACCGCCGTCTTTAACGCCATCCTGGTCGGCGCCCTCTACCTGCCCATCCAGAAGGCCCTTAGGCTCAACTAACCCGCTCGGCTTTACGAGCCACCCCATCTTGGCGTTCATTCGTCGCTCGCGTACCCAAGTACGCTTCGCTCCCCTTTCGCGCCAACCTGGGGCCCCTCGTAAAGCCGTCTCCGCACTCCACCAACAAAGACTGTCCCAGACAACTAGCTCTTGGGGACGTTCTTAAACGACTAGTCATGTAAGAACGTCCCCAATGACTCTGAAAGGTATCCATGGAAACGATCATCAACGTCGACGATGTCTCGTTCTCCTATGGCACGCAGACCGAGCAGGCGCTCAGCCACATCTCACTCAGCGTGAACAAGGGAGATTTCATCGGCATCATCGGGCCCTCGGGCGCCGGCAAGTCCACGCTTGCTGCCTGCCTGTCGGGCGCCGTGCCCCACCACTACACCGGCACGTTCTTTGGGTCCGTCATGGTTGACGGCCACGACACCTGCGAGGTCTCGTTGACCGACGTGTCGCAAATCGTCGGCAGCGTGCTGCAGGATATCGACACGCAGATGGTCGCCTCGGTCGTCGAGGACGAGATACTCTTTGGCCTCGAGAACTTTGGCGTTCCCCACGACCAGATCGAGCAGCGCGTGAGCGAAACGCTCGAGACCGTCGGCATCAGCGACCTGCGCGACCGCGAGATCGCCACCCTCTCGGGCGGACAGAAGCAAAAGGTAGCCATCGCCGCCATCCTCGCCATGCGTCCGCGCGTTTTGGTTCTCGACGAGCCCACCGCGGCACTCGACCCCGCCAGCTCCACGTTGGTCTTCGAGACGCTGCGTGAGGCAAACCGCGCACTTGGAATTACCATCGTCGTCGTTGAGCAAAAGGTCGCCCTGCTCTCGGAGTACTGCAACCGCGTGCTCGTGCTCAACCATGGCGAAATCGCGCTGCAGGGCGAGCCACACGAGGTTTTCGGGCATACCGACGAGCTCCGTGCCATCGGCGTCGACTGCCCTCGCGTCACGCGTATCTTCAATAGCCTCGAGGCCGATGGCCTGGTAAGCGGTACCCCTTGCTTGGATGTCGATGAGGCCGAGCGCCTGATTTCGGGCATTGTCGACCCCGCACACGCGGCCAGCGAAGCCCAGGCGCCCGCCGGCTCCCCGCATGCACCGTCGTTGCGCCCGCACGCCAAGGACGCCGAGCCCGTGCTCACCTTCGATCACGTTGAGTTTGCCTATCCCAATGGCGGCGCCGCCGTACACGACCTCAACCTGACCCTCTATCCCGGCGAGCTCGTGGGCATCGTCGGCCAGAACGGTGCCGGCAAGACCACGCTCACCAAGCTGCTCACAGGCCTGCTTAAGCCCGCCTCGGGCAGCGTGCGCGTTACGGGGCTGGACACCGCAGCCGTTCCCACGAGCCGCATCGCCCGCGAAGTCGCAACCCTCTTCCAAAACCCCGACCGCCAGATCTGCAAGGATACCGTACTCGACGAGGTCGCTTTTGGCCTGGAGCTTGCCGGCATCGACCGTGCCGAGGCTCTGCGTCGCGCTCGACTCGTTATCGACCGCTTTGGCCTGCCTGCCGATGAGGCACCTTTCTCGCTTTCGCGCGGCCAGCGACAAATGGTGGCGCTTGCCTCCGTCGTAGTTGTTGAGCCCAAGATCGTCGTGCTCGACGAGCCCACGAGCGGCCTTGATTACCGCGAGTGCATGACCGTCATGGAAACCGTGCGCACCATGGCCGAGCGCGGCTGCGCCGTCATCATGGTCTGCCACGACATGGAAGTCGTATCCGACTTTGCCGAGCGCATCGTGGTGATGGCCGACGGCCGCATCCTCGAGCGCGGCCGCACGCACGAGCTGTTCTCGAACATCGAGCTCATGCAGCAAGCCTACGTTGAGCCACCTCAGGTCATAGAGCTTTCTCATCGTCTGGCATCCTCCGTCTCTCCCGTCTTTGCACAGGTGAGTGAGGTCACCGATATCGTTCGTATTACCGAGGAGATGGACCGCCGTGGTTAACGTCATCGACTACATGCCGGGCGATACGCTGCTGCATCGCCTGAACCCCGTCATCAAACTGGGCCTCGCCGCCGCCATCATCATCGGCATCTTCTTGTCCGACACCTACGTGGCGCTGCTGGGCTTTTTGGCACTCACCCTTGTACTGGGTGCCTATGCCGGCGTCGTCAACCGTCTGTTCTCGCTACTCAAGTTGCTGATTCCGCTCGCGCTTATCATGCTGGTGCTCCAGCTGGCCTTTATGCGCGATGGCAACGTGGTGTGGGGCTTTGTCACCGACGAGGGCCTCATCACCGGAACAAAGGCCTGCCTGCGTCTGTTGGGCGTGGCGCTGCCGCTCATCCTCATGCTTATGGTGACCAAGCTCAACGACCTCGCCAACGCCTGCGTCGAGGTGCTGCACGTGCCATATCGCTATGCCTTCACCTTTACCACGGCGCTGCGCTTTGTGCCGGTATTTGGCCAGGAAATGAACGCCATCATGGAGGCGCAGACTGCACGCGGCGTAGAATACGACACTAAGAATCCCGTCAAGAAACTCAAGCTCATGCTGCCGCTGTGCGTGCCACTGCTTATTTCGAGCGTGGGCAAGACCGATGCCACCGCGCTTGCCGCCGAGCAGCGCGGCTTCTACCTGCGCACGCGTGCGAGTTCGTATAAGCGCTACCCCATCAAAGGCCTGGATATCGCCGTACTTATCGTCAGTATCGCCCTTATCTCCATCGGCTTCCTTTTCTAGTTCACCACCGACAGCAACCGCCCAACGCAAAAGGCCTCGGCTCGCACCAAACGAGCCGAGGCCTTTACTGTTTCACCAGATAAAACCTACCAAAATAAACCTGTCCCTTTTTGGCAGGTCGGAAGCTAGAGGCGGTAGGGGGCGCCGCTGCGGATGATGGATTCGCGCACCAGGACGTCCATGGCGTCAAGGGTAATCTCGGGCATCTCTCGGTACTTCTGCAGCACCGATAGCTCGGTGCAGGCCAGAATGACGCGGTCGCAGCCGCTACGGGCGAACTCCCACATCACGCGGTCGAACTTATCCATATCGGGCTCACGTCCGGCCTTCACATCATCGTAGATAAGCGACATCACATCGTTCTGACGCTTCTCGCTGGGATAGACAACCTCGACACCCGCAGCCTCGCATTCGCGGCCGTAGACGCCCGCGCCCACGGTGCCGTCGGTTCCCATGATGCCAATCTTGTGCACCGGCTCGGCCGGCATACTCAGGTTGGGGTCGAACTCACACTCCCCCATCACCGCACCCGCAAGGGCATAGCGAACCGACTCACGCGGCATGTGGATAATCGGCACCTTCGTAAACGACTGGATCTGGTCGTAAAAGTAGTGTGACGTGTTGCAGGGAACGGCAATGTGCGCACAGCCCAGCGACTCGAGTGCCTGGGCACACTCTTTCATGGTCGCCAGCAGCTTGGCATGCTCGCCGGTCTTAATGGCCAGCGTGCGGTCAGGCATGGTCGACTTGGAGAGCACCACCATGTCGATATGTTCCTGATCGCAGGCAGCAGCCGTGTGGCGCACCACTTGGTCGTAGTAATACGACGTGGCCTCGGCGCCCATGCCGCCGATAACTCCCAGCTTTTCCATCGCCGCCTCCTTGGTGACGCTTGCGCAATTGCGCGTATCATACCCGCGCCCGCCCGATGTAAACCGGACGGGCGCCGCACTCATCTACTTGTAATACGTCTTGAACAGCTTAAAGTGGCGCAGCTTGGTGTGCCACATGCGCAGCCAGCGGTTAAAGACAAAGTCGCCCTTCATAAACGAAGGGTCGGCGCCCTTGCCTTCCTTGTCCAGGCGATGCACCTCCGCGCGCAACTCGGGATCCTTGACGTACTTGTCGACGACGCCCATGGGAACGACCATCCACAGTGCCTCGTCCTGTGCCGTCACAAACTCCGGCTCAAACGGACGGTTGAACACATACTCGTCCACCACATACTTGGCGACGTTAAAGCCGCTGTTGGTAACGTAGTAGTTGCTGCGACCTTGGCGCGTGTTGAAATCGAAGAACTTAAACGAGCCGTCGCGCTCGTCGTACTTAACGTCAAAGTTGGAATAGCCCACAAAGTGAAGGTCCTCGAGCAACTTGCGCACGCCGCCCATGAGCTCGTCATTGGGCTCGGTGATGATGCAGGCGTGGTTGCCGACACCGTGAGGCTGATGCTCCTCGAGCAGCACGTGACCCAGGCACATCATACGCACCTTGCCGTTACGGTCGGAATAACTGGTGAGCACGCGCATGTACTCGTCGTTGCCGGGCACGCGATCCTGCAAGATCAGGTCGTCGGTGTAGCCGCTGGCATACGAGTCGCGAATGACCTGTTCCAGCTCGGCACGGTCGGCAATCTCATAGGCCTTTTTCTGGCCCTCGAACTCGTGCTGCCACCACATGATGCCGTCAGAAGGCTTCAGAATCATCGGGTAGGGAAAATCGATCTGGTCGAGCACTTCGGCAGGCGCCTCGCCTTGGGCGTTCAGCATCGCCATGGTGAAGGTAAAGGTATGCGGATAGGGCACGCCATGCTTCTCGCACAGCTCGTAGAAGATCTCCTTCTTCTGACACTGCTCAAGCATGCTATAGGGAGCGTAAGGCGCGACGATGTTATCCGCCAACTCATGGGCATCCTTGGCCTGAGCCACGAGGGCAACATAGTTATCGCCACAGCCCACAAGGACAATCGTCTTATCGGCATGCGCTTGGGCAATGCCGTTGACGGTCCTGAGCATCACGGGCATGGTATCGATATCCACGTTGGGCGTGTAGTCGATAATCTGGCTGCGGTACGCGGGACCCGTCTGATACTTGCCAAAGACCAGACTCTTGACCTGGTACTCCTCATAGAAGGCGCGCGCCACCGAATAGGCGTTGATGTCGCCACCGAGCAGCACGGGAATGAACTCGCGCTCTGTAAACTGCAATGCCATGGAAACTTCCTATCATGAACTGCCCACACAACGGGGCGGTCTTTGCGCAACTGATTTATTCTAGCGTGCCAAGCCGCCGGCGCCCAAAGCTCCACCGTATCTATGGCAATCGACGTAATCGTCCAGCATGAAATCCGCCCTCGCCGTGATGGGACCCTGTAGTTGCAAAACCCCACATGAGGCGACTTTTGATAAACAAAAACCCTCTCGACAGGGTTCCGTAACGTTAAAGTTGAACTCTATGGTTTCTCAACAATTCATCATAACTGCAGGTCAAAGCCAAAGCCTCAAGTTCAACTTGACCCTTTGGAACCTTTAAGGTTCAAGTTGAGGTCGAAAGCAGTAGTAGAATACCGTTCGAACCATAACCTACGATTGATTGCAGAGGGACTGGATGCAGCATTCGAATCATCGCACCGCAGCGCTCATTGCGTCGAAGCCGGCTCGTATCATCACGAGCGCCGCGCTCGCCGTTGCGCTGACGGCCACGCCGATGCTCTCCCCCGTTGCGGCGTATGCCGCCTCGCAGGCAACGCAGGACCAGCTTTCCGCAGCCCAGCAGAAGATCGAAGCCGCCACGAGCGCCTACAACGACGCCCGCACCAAACTCGATGACCTGCAAAAGCAGATTGACTCCAATGAGGCAAGCATCGAGGAAATCGAGGCTAAACTTCCCGAGCAGCAGGCCAAGGCAAGCTCCGCCATGCGCGATCTGTACAAGTATCAGAAAGGCACCAATCCCATCGTGAGCTTCCTGGTCAATGCGCAGAGCCTGGGTGAGTTCATCACGACCTGTAAATACACCAACCAGATCACGAGCTCGAGCGTCGACGAGATCGAAGAGCTCAATAATATGCAAACCGAACTCGAGCAGAACAAGGCCGAGCTCCAGCAGGCCAAGTCTCAGCTTGAGGCAGAGCAGAAAAACGCCGAGGATGCGCTGGCGCAGGCCCAGCAGCTCCGCAGCGAGGCACAGGCAAAAGCCGAGCAGGAAAATGCCGCCGAGCTTGCCAAGCTTGAGGCCGATAAGGCCGCTGCCGCCGAGAAGCTCTCGGGCGAGGGCGTAAGCGGCGGCAATTCCAGCAGCCAGGCCACCAACACCAACACCACCATAGACACCACGGTGAACAACTCCAATACCGGTAGTTCCGATTACGATTCGTTCATTAATGAGTGGACGAGCCGCATCGACAATTATCTCGCCGGCTCCCCCATGGCAGGCCAGGGCTATAACTTTGCCGTCGCCGCTTGGAATACCGGTGTCGACCCCCGTTGGTCCCCCGCCATCGCCTGCATCGAGAGCACCAAGGGTGCTTATTGCGCCAATTCTTACAACGCCTGGGGCTGGAGTGCCCGTGGCGGCGGTTGGCGCAGCTTTGGCAGCTGGAGCGAGGGCATCTCCGCTCACGTTGCCTATCTGGGCGCCAACTACGGCTCCACCCTTACCCCGGCAGCGGCCAAAAAGTACTGCCCGCCCACGTGGCAGGACTGGTACAACAAAGTCGCCGCTCAGATGAACCGCATCTAGGTGCAACTGCAAAGGGCCCCAATGGGGCCCTTTTCTTTTAGGTAGCGGAGGTATCGACGACGCCGGTCGCATTGGCAACCGCGACTATGACGATCATGCATAGGAGCAGCACACCCAATGCCTTGAGCCAGAGTTTCGCGAGTTTCTTGCCGCGATAGCTGTCGAGCAGTACGAATCGCCGACGAAGACGGCGCTTATCGAGCAGCGCAAAATGCATAAGCACCATAAGGCCATCGACAAAGAAAAAATACTCGATTATGAGAAGCCACGTCGGGTAGCCTTGGTTTGCTCCCGTGGGGTGAAAGACGGCAAAGTGACTTCCGGCAAAGAACACAAGTAGCGAGAAGCAGACAAGCGTATTCCAAATGCGCCCCAGAGACTCCGGAACGCGAGAGAGCAGACCGCATGCAGCGGAGGCGGCAGGCCTAGGAAGCCCTGCGGGGTTCTGGAGCCCTTGGGGCGTCAACACCGTCTCCGAGGCCGGAGTACGGACAGGCGCAGGCGCAGGAGGCCGCACGGGGCGACTCAGATCGTATGCCGCGCGCGTAGCCCGTCCCAACGCTTCCGCACTCGCAAAACGCTTAGCCGGGTCGAGCGCCATCGACATGCAGATGACATCGGCAAGTGGAGTGGGAATGCCACGCGCCTCGCATTGCTCGCGCATGTCGAGCCCTGGTTTAGGGTCGATTCCCGTCAAGCAGAAGAACAACAGGGCGCCAAGTGCATAGACGTCGCTGCGCACACTCGTCTGCCCAAACCCATACTGCTCGGGCGGCGCATAGGGTCGCGTGCCAAACTTGACGGTGTCGGCATCGGCGCCATCGCGCCATACGCGCGCGATCCCCAAGTCGATAATCACCAGCGATGAAAACGTCAGGCCCTCATCGAGCGTACGGCTCGCACCTGTCACGATGATATTCGATGGCTTGAGGTCGCGATGGATCACCGGCGCCGACGTCTCCCCCGCCATTGCAAAACCGGCATGGAGCTCGCCCACGGCGTCGCAAAGGGCAGGATACAATTCACATGCATAATCGGGGGTGGCTCCCAGACGGTCCACCAGCACCCCGAGCGTCTCACCTTCGATATATTCCATAACCACGTTAAGCTCGTCGCCCACACGACGGCAATCGACGATTCTGGGCAGGTGCTCAAAACGCCTGCCCGCCCGCTGAGCGGCAAACAGACGCTCGTATGCCCCGCCGATTTGAGTCGAAGCATCGATGCGTTTACGGACAAAGGGGCCGAGCGAACCACCGCCGGTTCCTTCAAAGTACACGAGCTCAGTTGTTTCAACGGACGAGCGCTTAAGTACACGCTCCACGCGATAGCTGTCGTCGCGATCGAGCGACGCCAGGTGCTCGGCAAGCGCTGCGGTCAGCTCGTCATCGGGATATGTTGGGGTCTGAGTATCCATAGCCTCCATCATAGCGCAGGGCGCAGACACCCCATGGCATCCGCGCCCCGTTCGTTTGCATCGTTGTTCGGCAGCTCCGCCGGCTCAGATATCAGCCGCTAACTCACCGTCTCCTCGCCAAAGCGATACAGCTCCTCGTTGACCTTTTGGAGGCTACACCCGCGATCGATGCAAAAGATGATAATCGCATCACGGCGATCCTTGCAGTTAAGGACGCTTACCCCGGCAGCCGTCAGCGCACGGTTGGTCTCTTTGAGCGTCAGCGCCATCGCAAAGGCAATCTGCAGCACCTTATTGCGACTCGGGTGACGCGCACCAGTAAAGATCTGATAGCCAAAGGTCTCATTGAGATCGGCCATACGAACCACGCGCGAACGCTCCAAGCCCTTTTCCTGCAGCAGCTGCTTCAGATAGTCCGAAAGCGACGGGGCGGCAAAGTCGTGCTCCCTGATATAGCCATCGATGTTCGGCGCATCGAGAAGCTCGTTGAGCAACTCCTCGGTCAGCTTTTTATCGGGCATACGACTTCACCTCCCCCAGTGCATGCAACATGCTAGAAACCGCTTACGTCCGAACGCTCCCAGCTAGCAACCTGGTCGGGAGACACCGTACCCAGCGCCTCGAACTTCCAGGAGCCGCCCGCCTTCAGATGATTGGTGTTTGCAAGAGCCGTTCCAACCTGGTTGCCATCGGCATCATACAGAACATACTCAATCTGAATGTAGCTCTTTTCCTTGTCCGTGTTATTGGTCAGCGTGCCCGTGATCTTATAGGCAAACTGACTGGAGGTGTCTTCAGCCTCGTCAGCAATGGTATACGGTTCTTGCGGTTCTTTTTGCTCCTCAGCCTGCTGTGTCGCCTCGGCAGGTTTTGCCGAATCGCTCGCAGACGAATCGGCTGAATTGCCACCCATAGAGCCCACGGCACCGACGATAACCAGCACCACGATGACGCCTAGGACAATCTTGCCGATCGGCTTCATTCCCTCTTTTGCCATTATTCATCCTTCCTACGATCCGGCTACCGTGCCGGCACACAGCACATCGTAGGAAGGATTGAACTTGAATTCATTAGCTGAGAGCTAAGGTTGCCATATAGAAGAGCGTGAAGCGCGTGTCCATCGCCGATGACACCTCGAGGCTTGCCAACATCGATTTGAACTACTGGTTCTACGGCTGCAGTGCCTTGTCTCGATTTCCGACATGGCGAACCTGCGCGGCGTGGTCCATGCGGACGACGACGCTCTCGAGCATGCCCTACACGCTCGATGCTCGCACGAGCTCGACAAGAATCCTGGTAGATGCGGGCTGAGAGCCGCCCAAGGGCCACATAGGCTCGACCACATTCAACAACCACAAGGCCATCATGGGCGGCAACGACACGGTCTGCGACTCAAAGCAGACGAGTACGCGATACGCCGCGACGACGGCGAGGGGCAGGCGGGCTAGCTGACGGCTGGATGAGGCTTGGAACTGCACCAAATAGCACCCCTGACGGCTGCGCAGGCGTCTTTCCTGCGCTGCGGCCAGAAATGAGTGCGCCACCCCAACGGTACAGGCTAGGCGTTGGGGCGTAATGGTGCGTAGTAAGAACCGGCCTACTCCTCATTGAGATATTGCCTTCGGTCGGCCATGTGCTTTCCGGCGAGGGAACTTCCATGACGCAGCCCGTCCGAAATCGTCTCTCGGAAATAGTCGTCTTTCTCATCGCAGAGATTCTCGAGCTCCACCACTCGCGATGCCAAACGGTCTGAGACCTCGCGCTCTATTACGAGATCGTCTGACAGCTGAGCGTTTTCTTCCGTCAGCCGAGCATTCTTTTCCAGCAGCTGATCTTTCTCATGCGAGTTGTTGGCAACGTAGGCGACAGCCCCAATGGCAGCGACCGTCCCGGCGACAATCCCCTTCTTATGTTCTTTGACGAATTGGACGGCTTTCGCTGCGCCCTCCTTAACGATATAAGGAATGGCTTCCACCTTTTCTCGGGTGGCATGCATGAGAGGCTTCTTTTCCGCATCGTTAAGCTCAAGGTCAGTTTCCGTCAGCGTTGTCTTCACACCCTCTTCCTGCCGCTCGTCCTTGAGCTCGAACTCTTCCATTTCAGCCTCCATTCCTTCCTCTTTAGCGTATTTTACCCCGTGCTTTAGGCCGATTACTCAGTTGCCAGCTGATTTGTGACCGCAGCGGATAATGCACTCGCAAGTTGACCTATATCCTGCCAGGAGGTCCAATGGAGTCTATTGCGATGACGCTCATCGGCGTCACCGTGACACCGATCGGAGTTGTCGAGTCCAACTCGCGCAGCCGCGCGGTTATGGAGCTCAAGATCGACGAGCTCGCATCGAGCGAGCCTACAAACTCGAGCAGGAAATGGCCGTGGTCAGGCGCGACGTTGACGCGCTTTTGCGATGTGCTGGCATGGGGGCTGGCGATTGCGGCCTGCATCCCCATGTTGCTGGCGGCGGTGCTCTCACGCCAAACGCCCGCACATTCGGATTGCCACACAACGAATGAAACTTGTTGATGTGGGACGCGGTTCATTCAGGGTCCGCCCCTCGCTTCATCCTCAAGAAGCTCGTCGAAGCCTACCCCACCGTGACGGGTTCCCCGGTAAAGGTGCTTACAAGCAACAGGATAAAGAAGGCTAAATAGCTGATGCTCAATAGGTAGGCGAAGACTAAAAAGATGGTCCATCCAACATTGGTCTTACCGTCGGCGCGGCGTTGCTCGCGAGAACGGTACAGCCAGACCGTCACGCCAATGGCCACAATCAGCAACACGAGTGCCGCTGCTGCCACCCCGGCAAGCGCAAACATCACGCCAATGCTCACAGCGATGACCGGAAGCAGTAACAAGCCACACCCGCATCCACCCGGACTATATACGGCAGACTGTCGGCGTCGCCTCATCGCCACCCCCCCCATCATCTTTGAGCACTACAGTGCGATGGCCTGCTGAACAGGAACGATCTTATCGAGTTCCGGTTCAATCCGCCTTTTCTCTGCCTCAAGGTCAAACGCCACCTGAGCGCGCAGCCAATAACCATCCGTCAGGCCAAAATAACGGCAAAGACGAAGGTCGGTGTCGGCCGTCACGCGACGTTTTCCCAAGACAATCTGCCCGATACGCTGAGCCGGAATCCCAGTCTCTTTCGCAAGGCGATATTGAGAAATGCCCATGGGAACAAGAAACTCCTCTTTGAGAAGCTCACCAGGAGTCACCGGCGACAGCAAATCGGCCGAAGTCTCATCACTTGTGATAATCGACGATTTCGACATTCCAAGCCATCTCCTGTCTCCACTCAAAACAGACCCGATAGCGCTCGTTAACACGGATGCTATATTGACCGGCACGATCGCCCTTCAAAGCTTCCAGGCGGTTGCCCGGTGGAACGCGAAGATCATCAAGCGAAGCACAAACCTGCAGTTGGCGAATCTTCCTCAACGCAACACGCTCAAAGGGCACGAACCTCCTGACCCGCACACCCATGGCAAAGCGTTCGGTATCCTCATCTTTATACGATGCAATCATAGTATCGCCTTACGTTAGTAACGTCAAACGTTTCTATAGACTTACATCTCTATTATATCGTACGTTTGTTCGTGTTTTCTAGAACAAATAGTCCTTTGCGCCTTAGTCAAGCAAAAGCAATCGTTTGTAGACATCGAGGCCTTTGAGAAGAATCTCCTCGTCAAAGAGCATGGTATCGGTATGCAGAGCGCTCATCGCATAGGCTGGGCAGTCATCAGCGTCGATCGGGTTTTCTTGTCCTTCTGGCACGCCCGTGCCCAGCAAGAAGAACACGCCCGGCAGATGGCGCTGATAGAAAGCAAAGTCCTCGGCAATTAACAGCGGCTCGTCCACAAGTTGCAGCTCGGGCAAGGCAGGCGCAATGTGGGCAAACAACTCGGGGTCGTTATCGACTGGCGGATAGCCCTCGGCAAAGTCGAGATCGTACGTACAGCCCGTTGCGGTGCACGCCTCGTCGAGCGCACGGCGTACGCCCTCGCGCGCACGGTCGAACATGGCGTCCGTAAACACACGCAAGCTACCGGCAACATGGGCCTCCCCCGCCACCGCATTGCAGACGGTGCCGGCCTGCAGCAGGCCAAACTTACCGATGCAGGGCTCATCGGCACCCAGCTCGTCCATCACCTCGCGCTCGGCAACCAGGAACTTTGCCGCCGCCAGCGCTGCGTCATGTGATTCCTCGACTGGAACGCCGTAGGTCTTGGCGATATGGATGCTCGTGCCATGGATATGAATGTGCGTCTCGCTCGAGCGCGCCAGCAGCGGACCGGGACAGCTCGCCAGCGTACCGGCAGGAAGATCGGGCCACACGTGAAAGCCAAAGATGCGGTCGACCCCGTAGCGCTCGAACACGCCGCTCTCGCATACCGTCTTAGCGCCACCGGTTGTTTCCTCGGCCGGCTGGAACACAAAAAGCACGTTGCGCTTAATAACGCCCGGCTGCTCACGAATCGTACGGTCGACAAAAGTTGCCGCCGCGAGGGCCATAGCCATGTGCCCGTCGTGGCCGCACGCGTGCATCTTGCCGGGATGCGTCGAGGCAAAAGCGGCGCCCGTCGTCTCCGCAATAGGCAACGCATCCATATCGGCACGAATCGCCGTGGCATGCGAGGCACCCGTGCCAGCGTCGAAGAAAGCGCACACGCAACTAGGGCACGGATGGATCACCTCGCAGGCAAGCGGAGCGAGCACGCCCTCGATATAGGCGATAGTTTGCGGAAGATCGAAGTCGAGCTCCGGAATGCGATGCAGGTCGCGACGATAGCGACGGAGTTCTTGGAGCTCGGTCATGGGGATTCCTTTCATGGGGCAACTCAGTTGTCACCTATTGTGACGCAGGATTGTGGCGCCCTCGTTTCTAGCATGATGCTGCATTTTTTAAACGTTATATACGAATACTCTTGTTTGGTAAAGTGCAACGTGGTAGGGTCTTTACCACTTGATAGAGGCGCGGGCACGAAGAGCCGCGGGCGAGTCGGCAGACTTTGACCCCGCGGGGAGGCGAAACCCGCCGAACTGGGTTTTTCGGGCACGAACAGCCTGGTGGGCCTGCGGGAAACACTCGCAGGACTGTCTGCAGCAATGCGGGAGCGCTATCCGGACATTGGGTCCACGCTATGCGGATTCGATGCGCAGATGGCGCCGTCTGGATAGCGAGGTTTACGGGACATGGCATTGACCCCCAACGAGGCATATGCGGCCAAGCAGCCGTTTGTGGACAAGGAGACACTCGAGCATATCGTCGAGCAGTTCCCCACGCCGTTTCATCTATACGACGAGGCGGGTATCCGCCGCAACATGCAAGAAGTGCGCGACGCCTTTGCGTGGAACCCGGGGTTTAAGGAGTACTTTGCCGTCAAGGCCAACCCCAACCCGGCCCTTATCTCAATTCTCAACGAATACGGCTGCGGCTGCGATTGCTCGAGCTATACCGAGCTCATGATCGCCCGCTCGCTGGGCATCACCGGCCATGACATCATGTTCTCGTCCAACGACACGCCGGCGGCAGACTTTGAGCTTGCCGACAAGTTGGGCGCCATCGTCAACTTCGACGATATCAGCCACATTGAGTTTTACGAGCGCGTCGCGGGACCCATCCCCAAGACGGTGAGCTGCCGTTTTAACCCGGGCGGCCTGTTCCAGCTTTCCAACGGCATTATGGACAACCCGGGCGATTCCAAGTACGGCATGACCACCGAGCAGCTCTTTGATGCCTTCCGCATGCTCAAGGCCAAGGGCGCCGAGGACTTTGGCATCCATGCCTTCCTTGCCAGCAACACCGTCACCAACGATTACTACCCCAAGCTCGCGCGAATCCTCTTTGAACTTGCCGTGCGCCTGGAGCGCGAGACCGGTGCACATGTCGCCTTTATCAATCTGTCCGGCGGTGTGGGTATCCCCTACCTGCCCGAGCAGCAGGCCAATGACATCCACGCCATCGGCGAGGGTGTACACGCGGCCTACGACGAGATCCTGGTTCCCGCCGGCATGGGCGATGTGGCGATCTGCACCGAGATGGGCCGCTTTATGATGGGCCCCTACGGGTGCCTGGTCACCAAGGCCATTCACGAAAAGCGGATCTACAAAGACTATATCGGCGTGGACGCAAGTGCCGTCGACCTCATTCGTCCTGCCATGTATGGCGCTTACCACCACGTTACAGTGATGGGCCAGCCGGGTGGCCCCGACAAGTCCGCAGCTCCCGTCACGAACACGTACGATATCACGGGCAACCTGTGCGAAAACAACGACAAGTTCGCCATCGACCGCGAGCTGCCGCATATCGACATGGGTGACCTGCTTGTAATCCACGATACCGGTGCGCATGGCTACTCCATGGGCTACAACTACAACGGACGTCTGCGCTCCGCCGAGGTCCTGCTGCGCCCCGATGGCGCGGCCGACCTCATCCGCCGCGCCGAGCGCCCGGGCGATTACTTTTCCACGCTCGACGTGCTGCCGTGCGGCCGAGAGCTGCTGGCCAAGTCGCGCGCCGAAAGCGCCCACCGTCGCGCCCAAGACGAGCGCCTGGCAGTCGCAGCTCAATGGAACAAACGCATCCAGATCGCGGAGGCGAAGGAGAAGAACATGGACATCCGCAATCTCGAGGGCTCAATCGTCGCCCTGGTTACGCCGTTTAAAAAGGACGGCAGTGTCGACTTTGACGCGCTCGAGCGCCTTATCGATTTCCACTTGCAAAATGGCACCGACGCCATTCTCACCCTGGGCACCACCGGCGAGAGCGCCACGATGACCGATGACGAGGACAACTCCGTCGTCGCCGCCGTGGTCAAGCATGTTGCAGGACGCGTCCCCGTCATCGCCGGCTCAGGCTCCAACTCCACGCAGACCATGCTCACCAAGTCGCTTACTTACCAGGGCTTGGGAGCCGACGGCCTGCTGCTCATTACCCCCTACTACAACAAGTCCAACGAAGAGGGTATCTATCAGCACTTTAAGACCGTCGCCGATGCCGTTGACATCCCCTGCATCCTGTACAACATCCCCGGCCGCTGCGGCTGCGGTATCAGCGAGCGCAACGTAGAGCGCCTAGCCGCGCACCCCAACATCATGGGCATCAAGGAGGCCTCGGGCAACGTCGCCTACGCGGCCAAGATCGCCCACCTGCTGTCCGACGATTTCCGCATGTACTCGGGCGAGGATGCACTCACAGTGCCGCTCATGAGCCTGGGCGCTTCGGGCACCATCAGCGTGTGGGCCGACGTGCAGCCGCAGCTTGTACACGACATGTGCCGCGCTTATCTGGACGGCGACGTAGCGCGCGCCCGCGATATCCAGATTGCCGGCCAGCCGCTCATCAACGCCCTCTTTAGCGAGGTCAACCCCATCCCCGTCAAGGAAGCGCTCGCCCAGATGGGCATGATCGAGGCAAACTACCGTATGCCGCTGTGCCCCATGGCAGACGACACGCGAGCCGCACTTACCGATGCTCTGAAGGGAGCTGGTCTACTTGATTAAGACCGTCATTATGGGAACGGGCCGCATGGGCTCGCTCATCCGCACTACCGCCGAAGGCATTGTCGACGCCGCCGGGCAGCCCGTTTTTGATATCGTGGCCCAGATTGGCTTCGATTTGAGCGAGCTCGAGAACGCACCGGCTGCCGACGTCATCATCGACTTCTCGAACGTCGCGACCTTCGACGCCGTCGTCGCCTATGTCGAGCGCACGGGCGCGGCGTTGGTCTCAGGCACCACAGGCTACACCCCCGAGCAGATGGACCGCCTGCGTGAGCTGGGCCAGAACACCCGCGTTATGCACTCGGGCAATTACTCCATCGGTATCGCAGCCCTGCGCCATCTGGTAGCGCAGGCTACACGCGAGCTGCCCGGCTTTGACTGCGAAATCGTCGAGACGCACCACAACCAAAAGGTCGACGCCCCCAGCGGCACTGCCAAGCTACTGCTCGACGCCGTCGTCGAAGCCGAGCCCGAGGCAGGCTACCACCCCGTCTATGGCCGCGAGGGCATGTGCGGAGCACGCGATCCCAAGGAAATCGGTATGCACTCGCTGCGCGGCGGCACCGTCGCCGGCGTGCACAAGGTGAGCTTCTTTGGCCAGGACGAGGAGGTCACGCTCACCCACCGCGCCACGAGCCGTCAGATCTTTGTCAACGGCGCCTTGGCAGCCGCGCAGAAGCTCGTCACCCGCGAACCCGGCTTCTATACGTTCGACAAGGTCATGTTTGCCTAACCAGGTATCAACCGGATCCACCCAAAGGAGAGACATCAAATGAGCAACGCAGCCGAGATGGATGCCCAGGAGATTATCAACTACATCGCCACCGCGCCCAAAAAGACGCCTGTCAAGCTGTACGTGCGCGAGAAACCCGGCATGAAGGTTGCCTGGGGCAACGCACATGTCTACGGCGGCCGTCGCGGCAAGACCGTCTTTGGCGACTGGGACGAGCTCAAAGCCATCCTTGACGCCAATGCCGATTCCATCGATTACTACGATGTGGAGAACGACTGCCGCAACTCCGCCGTGCCCATGCTCGACCTCAAGGGCATCAACGCCCGCATCGAGCCGGGCGCGATTATCCGTGACCGCGTCGAGATCGGCGACCGCGCCGTCATCATGATGGGTGCCATCATCAACATCGGCTCCGTCATTGGCGAAGGCTCCATGATCGACATGGGCGCCGTGCTGGGCGGCCGCGCCACCGTGGGCAAGAACTGCCACATCGGCGCCGGCACCGTGCTGGCAGGCGTTGTGGAGCCCGCCAGCGCCACGCCCGTCATCATCGAGGACGATGTCATGATTGGCGCCAACGCCGTGGTCCTGGAGGGCGTGCACGTAGGCAAGGACGCTGTCGTTGCCGCCGGCGCCGTGTGCGTCGAGGACGTCCCCGCCGGCGCCGTCGTGGCCGGTGTCCCCGCCCGCGTCATCAAGATGCGCGACGAGAAGACCGACAGCAAGACCGGCCTGGAAGAGGGTCTGCGCCAGCTTTAATAGTTACGGCGTTTTACCAAACGCCGTAACGACCCGACGCTGCAAACGCCCCTAGGCGGCAATCTGACGTTCAATCGTCGGGCATGACCAGAAGGTCAATGCCCTCCTCTTTCGCGTCACCTTGCTCGCCTAGGGGCGTTTTCGCTGACGTATGCTCAACCTACGGCGCAATGTCGGCAACCAAGCCGAAAACAAAAAAGGCCGAAGCACCATCGGAGCTTCGGCCTTCATCATCTCAGGGTTCCGTCGTATTCAACCATGGCGGGTCGCTTTGACAGGCGCCCTGCGGCCGTCTTATAGACCTCGGAACGGTCGCGCCGCCCTATTGCCACGATCTCGGCAATCTCAACCGTTCCGTCCTCCCGGATTCGAAAAACCATTCGAAGTCCTGCATTCCGCCATTTGATCTTTTTGCAGCCGGCAAGCTCGCCATGGAGCGGCGTTCCGATTTCATCAGCGCGCGTCTTTAATTTCGCGACTGCAATACGGACGAGTCTTCGCTGAGATCCATCAAGTTTTTGATATTCCTTCTCAACGTCTCGATTCAAAAAGCCGACGACAAAATGCCCACTCATTCGAAAAGATCCTCATCGGGGATCGCGTCCGGATCCATCGACTCAAACTCCGCGAGCTCCTCGGTAGTTAGGGCGTCCTCAAACGGAACAAATTCATGCGGGCCATGCTTGACTCGACCCGCAGCGATGCGATTTATCTCAAGTTCGTGCAGATACTGCAGTGCGCCGTACATTTCCTCATAGGCGGCATAGTCGATAATCACGGTATCAATATCGTTATGATCGGCAATGAACTGTGGTGCGCGTTTTGCGCGTTTACGAATGGCAGATAAAGACTTGCTTGCTTCGGTAGCCGAAACAACCTGGTCTTTTGTAAACACCGGTTTTTCCAGAACAAGCGGGGACATTTTGACCTCCAAAAAATAATCTGGATTATATTTCAAAGTATACTTCAAAATATAATCCAGACTTTTATTCGAAAGAAAAAGCCCTATCGATTCTCGATACTACCGATGTTTTTGAGCTCGATGGAGATGAGGCCGTTGGGCTCGTTGACGAACTCGATGTACTCGGAATTCGAACCCATCTCGGCCGGGAAGCTGATTTCGATACCCGTGTCGGTACGGATCTTGTGATTGCGCACGGCAGCGCGCTCGACCTGCTTGCGCTCCACGGGAACGTGCTCGGGAACCTTCTCCTCGGTCAGTGCCGCGCGCACGCTTTCCTTGATGACCGGTTCGTCCTCAAAGACCTCATCGACGATATCCCAAGGCGGCAGCTCCTCGTCATCCTCAACCTTCTCGGCAACGGCAGCCTTAACCTTGGCGAGTGCCACGGCCGTATTGGCACCATGCTCCTCGGCGACTTCCTCGACCACACGCGTCACGGTGTCGATGACCTCCTTGCCCGATACACCCGTGTCGCACTGCAGCAGGCCATCGGGGATAAGCATACGGTCCTCGCCGGCAATCTTGCGCTTCTTGTCCACGTAGCCGATCTCCATGGTGCTCGCGCGCACGATGGCATAGCTTGGCACCTTTTGCGAGGGGTTTGGCAGAATAGCATAGTGGCGCGCGATGTCATTGCGCACCTCCCCCTCCTCGCGGCCCACTTCGTGCATAAAAGCCTGCTTGGAGCCCAACAGCATCACGGCAAACCAGCGGGCATCCTCATCGTCGTCAAAATCGGCCACGAGCACGTCGGTGGACTCGGCTTTCTCGGCTTTGGTGAGCTCGGAGGAGATAAACTCCGCAATCTGCTGCGACAGGTCCACGAACTCGCGCTCGCCGAAGAAATAGCCCTTGAGCTCGCCGCCAAACGCAGAGTTCTCGGCAAACGTGGCACGTTTATTGTCGGCCGAGGTTCGTGCGCGGCGCAGATGCGTGGTCACGAAGTTGCGCACGGTACGGCTTTCGATATCGAGCTCGCGCTGGCTCATAACGTTAACGGCAGAGTCAAAGTCCAGGATATGCAGAATCGCGTGATTGATTTTCATATACGGCATTCCGTTCTAGATCGATTTCGGCACGAACCAGTATAGCGGTCGAGCCCGCCCCAAGCGCATCGAAGATTGCTGCATTGGGGCCAGGTTTCTCTGCACCAATGGTTAACGCAGGAGCTCGGACTGCCAGGCCTCGAGTTGTTCTGCCAGACTCTTACCGGCAGCGGACATGTCGATCTGAGGGCGTTTGGGCAGCAATGCACATCTAAGAATTGCCGCGATGGTCTGCGAAACAAAATGGCGCGTATCCTTGTCAAAGCCTTGGGCGGCCCGGAGCATCACAGGCAGGTTCTCGCGCATGTTCCCGGCGATATCCGCAAAACGTTCGGCGCCCGTAGCCTCAAACACGGAGAACAACGCATCTACAAAACGCTCGCGCTCGCCAGGTGACACTGCAAGCAGCATCTCGCGAATAGAGCCATCAACATATCGCGCGCCAGCAGACAGGCGTTCGCAATACACAAAATCGCAGCCGTCGACCACCCAGCTAAAGGGATTGTGTTGCAGCAGGCTAAACTCGGTGCTTTCGACGATAGCGTAGTCCTCTTGCGTCTCGAACATCATGCCGAAGATCGAAGACTGGGGCAGGGTTTTATCAATACGACCAGAAAGGCTCGCAAAGGCGTCTCCGTTCAGAAACTCCTCGACAAAGCCAGGGCCATCGTGGGAGAAGACCAGCTCAATCCGGTTGCGAGCACCGCTTGAGCACATCGCTGCACCATACACAGCCAGATTTCCGCCCTTGGAATGGCCTCCGCACAAGAGCGGCCCGTCAATCGCATCCGCCGCCTCGTCCACATAACGCGCCGCGGATTCCTGGGCCGGCACAGGACACCGGAACGCCATGTTAAAGTCCTCTTTCCAGCCCACAATCGTGCTGTCGGTCCCCCGGAAGGAAAGATAGCTAAACCCCGCCGGAAACCGGAACGCCATGGCTGCAAACTGCTCTGTCGCCACCACATCGCTCACGGCACGATAGCCGCAAACGTGCACGCCACGGTAGCGAGGGCTTGCTGCCACGGCCTCCAATAAGGCCCTGCTCCCCTCTGGATCCCACAAGTCGTCAATCATGTCCCGGTAGCACTCGGCACGCAGCAGCTCGCGTACGTCTAGGCCCTGCCAGTTCGTCAGCTCTGCCATATCACCCGGCAAACGCAAATAGGACAACCACGCAAAGACCAGGCTATCCACCGCGCAGAACGGCCGCTCCTCAAACGGATCAAACGCCGTCTGGGCATAGGTCAAAAAATTAGGCGAATCCGACATGGCCCTCCCATCAACCATGGTGTATAGGGATGGTGCATTGGGGTCAGGTTACTTTGTACCAAAAAGGCGCCCGAGCCGTGTAGACCCGGACGCCTTCATTGTAGCTTTTCGCTCTAGCGAGCTTGATTTAGCAGGAAAAATCGACGCTGTCGATGATGTCCTTGAGAGCCTTGGCGGAGACGGTGAGCTCATGCTGCTCGTCATCGTTCAGCGGCACGGGGACGCGGCAGACAACGCCGTCGCGGCCAACGACGGTCGGCATGGAGATGGCAAGATCGGACAGACCATACTCGCCCACCATGAGCGAGGAGACAGGCAGAACGGTCTGCTCATCGCGCATGACGGCGGTGCAGATGCGCTTGACGGCCATGGCGACGCCATAGTAGGTGGCGTGCTTCTTCTCGATGATGGTGTAGGCGGAGTTCTTGACGTCCTCGGCGATGCGCTTCTCGGCAGCCTCATGCTCCAGGTGGCCGTGAAGCTCACAGAAGGTGTTCAGCGGAACGCCGGCAACCTGAGCGCTGGACCAAGCGACAAACTCGGAGTCGCCGTGCTCGCCCATGACATAGGCCTGGACATCGCGCGGGTCAACCTCGACGTGGGCACCAAGCATCTGCTGCAGGCGGCCGGTGTCGAGCACGGTGCCGGAACCGATGACGTGGCCCTCGGGCAGGCCGGACATCTTGATGGCGGCGTAGGTCAGAACATCAACCGGGTTGGAGACGATGAGCAGAATGCCGTCGAAGCCGGACTTCTTAATCTCGGGAATAATGGACTTAAAGATGCTGACGTTCTTGTTGACCAGGTCCAGGCGGGTCTCACCGGGCTTCTGGGCAGCGCCAGCAGTGACGACGATCATGGCGGCGTCGGCGACATCGGAATAATCGCCGGCGTAGATCTTCATCGGCTCGGCAAACGTCATGCCGTGCGCGATATCCAGGGCCTCACCCTCGGCACGATTTTTGTCCACGTCGATGAGGACCATCTCGGAGAACAGACCACTCTGCATCAGCGCGAACGCCGAAGACGAACCGACGAAACCGCAGCCGACGATAGCGACCTTCTTCTCGTTAACCATTAGAAACTCCCATCTCTCTCCACAAACAAGCCGCCCGGGAACGACCCGAGCGGCTTGTCGTAATCCCAATACATCCAATCGGGACTTTGATTATGCTCCTATTCGCAGCCAAAAATCGACCGTTTACCGAAATTGTTTGCAGAATTCGTAAAATAACTGTACGAAATCGGTTTCGAGCTATTGACGAGCCGAGATAGCTTTCTAATACAGGCCCGCCTCACGAATGGCCTCGACAGCCAAAGCGATCTGGTCGGGCGGCAGGACCAGCGCCATGCGCACGTGCCCCTCGCCCGAAGGACCAAAGCTCGCGCCCGGCGTCACCACAACGCCGGCCTTCTCCATAAGCTCCTCGCAAAACGCCATGGAATCGGTGCGACCACCGGGAAGCTTGGCCCACACAAACATGGAGCCATGCGCGTTGGGACGCTCCCAGCCCAGGCCCTCAAGACCGTCGCACAGGGCATCGCGACGCTCCTGGTACTTCAGACGCTGCGCCTCGACCTCATCGCGCGGACCGTTCAGGCAGGCGATAGCAGCCTTCTGAATCGGGAAGAACATACCGAAGTCGATCTGGCCGCGTAGCTTGGCAAAGGCAGAGACCACGTCCTCGCGGCCGACCAAAAAGCCGATGCGGGCACCGGTGACGTTAAACGACTTGGAGAGCGAGAAGAACTCAACGCCCACCTCGAGCGCACCGGGATACTGCAAGAAGCTACCGCCCGGCTCGCCGTCGAACACGATGTCGGAGTACGCGTTGTCATGGACGATGAGCAGGTCGTGCTCGCGGGCGAAGGCGATGATCTCCTCGTAGACCTCGGGCGTGCCCACCGAGCCGACCGGGTTCGCGGGCAGCGACACGATCATGTACTTGGCACGATCGGCAACCTCGGGATCGATACCCGCCACATAGGGCAGGTAATTATGCTCGGCAACCAGCGGATAGTACTCGAGCTTGGCATCGGCGATCTTCGCACCCGCCTCAAAGACCGGATAGCACGGATCGGGAACCAGAATGGTGTCACCCGGGTCGAGCAGGGCCAGGCCCAAATGGCCCACGCCCTCCTGCGTGCCGTTGCACGACTGCACCATGGACGGCGTAATGCCCGAAACGCCAAAGCGGCGCTCATAGTAATCGCACACGGCTTGCTTGAGTTCGGGCAGGTCGCGCAGGGCGTACTTCCACATCTCGGGATCCTGGGCGGCCTGCGTGAGCGCCTCGACCACGTGGCTGTACGGCTTAAAGTCGGGCGTGCCCACGCTCATGTTGTAAATGGTCTTGCCCTGAGCCTTCAGCGCGAGAAGTTTGTTGTTGAGCGAGGCGAAGACCTCCGCGCCAAAGCGGTCGAGACGCTGCGATGCCTGCATGGTGCCACCTTTCGATATGAAAAACGCGGCGCTCCGACAAGAGCGCCGCGCGATACGGGCCATCAGATTGCAAAAGTGTAACGCTTGCAAACCCCGTATTGGTTCAATTTAGCCAACCTTAGTCAATTGCATTGAGCGCGTCGATCTGCGCAAGCCACAGACGCGAGCTGGCGTCACTCGGCATACGCCAATCGCCGCGCGGGCTGAGCGTCACCGAGCCCACCTTGGGACCATCGGGCAGGCAGCTGCGCTTAAACTGCTGGGCAAAGAAGCGACGATAGAACGTGCGCAGCCACGTGTGGACGGTCTTGGCGTCGTAGACGCCCTCGAAACTCTTGAGCGCCATGCGGTAGATCTTGCCCGGCTCAAAGCCAAAACGCAGCAGGTAGTAGAGGAAGTAGTCGTGCAGCTCGTACGGGCCCACCAAATCCTCGGTCTTCTGCGCAATCTCGCCGTCGCCCGTGGGAGGCAGAAGCTCGGGGGACACCGGCGTATCGAGGATATCGAGCAAGACCTCGGCAATGCGCCCGCCAAAGACATCAGCCGCATAACGCACCAGATGGCGCACAAGCGTCTTGGGCACACTCGCGTTGACGGCGTACATGCTCATGTGGTCGCCGTTATAGGTAGCCCAGCCGAGCGCCAACTCCGACAGGTCGCCCGTGCCGATGACAAAACCGCCAGCCTGATTGGCCAGATCCATCAGAATCTGCGTACGCTCGCGGGCCTGGCTGTTCTCGTAGGTCACGTCCTGCACGGTCGGATCGTGCTCAATGTCCTTGAAGTGCTGCTCCACAGCCGCGTGGATCGAAACCTCGCGGAAGCTCACACCCAGGTCGCGAGCGAGCGACTCGGCATTCGACTTGGTGCGATGCGTCGTGCCAAAGCCAGGCATGGACACGGCTGTGATGCCTGTGCGCGGCAGCCCCAGCGCATCGAAGGCACGCACGGTCACAAGCAGCGCCAGCGTGGAGTCCAGGCCGCCCGAAAGACCGATGACTGCAGCCTTGGTACCCGTATGGGCAAGGCGGGTCTTGAGGCCGGCGGTCTGCAGGTCGAGGATGGTCTCGCAACGCTCGGCCAGGTCGCCATGGTCGGCCGGCACAAAGGGCGCGCGGGGGAAGACACGGTCGATGTCGCAGGCGTTGCGCAGGACGGGAGTCTCGGAGAGCGTGCTCTCAAAAGAGAACTCAACGGTCGTGGTCTCCGGCGCATCGTCCGCGCGCGCCCACGTCGTCGAGCGGCGGCGCTCGGCAACCAGACGGTCAAGATCGATATCGGCGACGGCCATATCGCAGGTAAGCAGTTTGGTGGCGGCGAGCTTGGAGCCATTTTCGTAGATAAGGTTCTCGCCCGCAAAGACCATATCGGTCGTGGACTCGCCCTCGCTCGCATCCGCATAGGCATAGGCGCAGTACAGGCGTGCGCTTTGGTTAGAGATAAGGCTGCGGCGATAGTCTGCCTTGCCGATGATCTCGTCGGAAGCAGAGGGGTTGAGGATCACCGTCGCACCGGCAAGCGCCATCTCGGTCGAAGGGGGCGCCGGCACCCACAGGTCCTCGCAGACCTCAACGCCCAGCACCATATCCTCGGCACCTTCATCACAGCAGCGGTAGACAAGCCCCGAACCCAGCGGAACCGGACCCTGACCGGCAAACTCGACCCACGCGGGATCTGCGGGCACCGGGGCAAACCAGCGGCGCTCGTAGAACTCGCCATAGTTGGGCAGATACTTCTTGGCCGTGAGGCCCAAAAGCTCACCCGCGCAGCACACGGCGGCGCAGTTGTAGATATTCTCGGCAACTGCAACGGGAAGACCGATGGTAAAGACAATCGGCAGCCCACGAGTCTCGTCGAGAATATGCACCAGAGCGGCCTCGCAGGCATGCAGCAGCGTGCGATTATGGAACAGGTCGGCCGCGGTATAGCCGGTCAGGTTAAGCTCGGGCAGCACCAGCGCGCGAACGCCGCGCTCGGCAGCCTCGCGAACAGCCGCCAGTGCAACCTCAGCATTGTCCTCGACATCGGCCACGCGAATCTTGGGCGAGGCCGCCGCCACACGCAAAAAGCCATCAGACTGAGAAAGGTGAAGATTCATAAGAATGCTCCCGTGCGTAAACGCCATTCACAACAATTAGCAAGCCCTATTGTAGTTCAACCGCCGACTGTAACCGCATCCCACCAACTTGGTGAGCTATTGATGAGTTGATGGTATCTGTTAAATGTCACGTACGATTCACATCTGGTGGGTACCCTGATGGCTACATGAGACGAAGCAGATTTACACCGGGAGGGTCCCGCATGACAACCAAGTACACCGACGCGCCGCGCACGCGCGTCATGACACCGTCCGCGCTCAACAACGGCGTTCACGAAAACCATTCCATCGGACAGACCATGGCCATCGCGCCCAAAAAGGGCCTGTTCGACGACATTTCCATTCCCCAGATCATCGCCGGCGCCGCAGCCGCCGCCACGAGTGTCGCGCTTGCTTCCAAGATCGGTATCGCCGGATCGGTGATCGGCGCCGCCGTGAGCTCGGTTATCACCGTTGTGTCCTCGCAGGTCTACCGCCACTTTATCTCTGCCAGCGCCAAAGCCCTCAAAGGTACGCACACCGCCGTCGACTACCCCGCCGGCGTCTATGAGCCCGTTGAGTTTAATGCCGAGGAGCACCTGGGCGGCGCCGCGACTACGCAGGAGATGCGCCAGATTGCGGGGCGCGCGACCACGGCGCGCGTCGCTCCCGACAACCTGCGCGCCAAGGCGGCGGCAGAGCGCAGCCAGACGCAAAAGAAGGTCATCATCTTCTCGATCGCCATCGCCATCGTCGCGGTCATCGCCTGCACCGGTGCCATCCTTATCACCACCGCCGGTGAGGGTCTGGGCGAGCGTCCCGAGCCAATCCTTTCGTCGCGCACGACCGAGCACGACGCGGATAACACCGGTCAATCGCAAAACCAGCAGGACGACTCGCAGGGCACCTCCACATCCACCGACTCGTCCTCGAACACCCCTGATCAGTCGCAGAGCGCTGATTCCTCTGCGAACAGTGGCGGCACGCAATCCGGCACGACCGACTCAAGCCAAACGACTGACGGCTCTCAGCCGAGCACGGGTGACCAGACGAGCGGCAATACATCGGGCACGAGTTCCGCCGACAATAACAACACCGACAGCTCGGACGAAACCGCGTCCGGCACGGCATCTGACAGCTCGAGTCAAGGCACGACATCGGGCAACTAAGCACGTTTGCCTCTCATAGATAACCGACCTGCATAACGGGCGCGAACCGGCAACGGTCGCGCCCGTTTGCCTTGGGCGACGAGATGGCAGACCCCGTGCGATGGTAAGATGCTTTGGTGTATAAAGAGGAGATTTGCCATGAGCAAGACAATAGTTAAGCCCACGCTATCGCTGGGCAACCACATCTATCTGTATCGCCTGCTGCGCGATGCGATTGGGTGCGGCAAGCAAACGTTTATAACGCAGGTCGAGGAGGCACTCGCCGCTGGTGACATGGCCGCTTATGACCTGGGCTTCGAGTCCACGCGCGAGCTGCTCGAGGAGCTCAACGACTGCATTAAGCTGACCGTCTTTAAGGGCGGTCGCCTGTATGCCACCGTCATCGCCAACGAGGCCTGGGATGCCGCCCTTGCCAAGGGCGATGACAAGCCCAAGGCTGCCAAGGGTGCCAAGCAGTCCTACAAAAAGAAAAAGCGCAGTGAGAAGGATCTCAAGGCCGTGCGCCCCAAGCACGTTAAGCGTCCCGAGCCAGAAGCCACGGTTGAGGCCGTGCCGGAATCCGAGCCCGAAGCAGAGATCGAAGTCACTATTGAGGTAACAGCAGAAGCCGAAATCGCCGCCACGACCGATCCCAAAGTCATATCCGAGCAGGAAGCCACTGCGGAGCTCGACGAGGCTCCCAAGTCGACAACCGAAGAAGCCGCTGACCAGCCTGAGACGCCTGCGTTCCAAAACAGCGATGTCTTTGGCGACGAGGCTGAGGACGATCAGCCCGAAGAGCCCACAGAACAGGACGCTGCCGAGGCGGCATCGGAGCCCGAGGTACCGCAGCCTGCCATCTCGCTCACGGTCGTCTATGACCCCGAGAACGCAAACGCCGGCATCACCACCATGGCATCCACGCCCATCGAGGCAAAGTCGAGCGTCGAGAACGAGAACGCGATGCAGGTTGAGGTTGAAACTGCAGCTGCAGACGCGCCCGTCACCGTGGAGCCCGCAGATTCCGCGATCAAGCCGAAAACGACGCCGGAGTCCGCACCCGTCATCGAGTCCGTGACCACCTCTGCTTGCGACCATATTCCCGCACCAGCACCGGTTTCGGCACCCGCAGCGGCCCCAACCCCCGCACCTGCAGCGCCCGCCATCCCCAAGGACTTCCCCGTCGATTTCACAACCGAGGTCTTCTGCCCCGGCCCGCTTCTGCACCAGCTGTCGACCTATCTCCCCTACGGCGCCGACACGCTCGGCATCGTCGGCGAGTACTACTGGATCGCCCGCGAGCGCGGTACCATCGAGGCCGCGCGAAACCGCGCGAGCTTCCCCCTGCACTATACGCAGGCCGGCGAGCGCCACGAAGTCACCGTGCGCATCCGCCGCAACACCACCGGAGGCCTCGGAGCCGCCTGGACCATCGACAAAGTCGAAGAATCCGAACAATAACGAAGAGCGGCTCAAATCCCGACTAGGATTTGAGCCGCTTTTATTAGCATTCATCGATGTTTCGTGACCAACAGCGAGCGGGCCGCAAGTGCCCCAGGTTGCCGTGAAAGAGGAGCGACGCGTACTTCGGTACGCAAGCGACGGTTTGAACGGCAAGATGGGGTGCTTGCGGCCCGCGCAGCGTCGAGCAGTTACGCGGTTTGGTAAAACCGCGTAACAAATTAGTCACGCGTCAGCTTGCGGTGAATACGATGCGGCTGGGCTGCGTCCTCGCCCAGGCGCTCGATTCGGTTGGCCTGATAGGCCTCGAAGTTGCCCTCGAACCAATACCAGTTGCCCGGATTCTCATCGGTGCCCTCCCACGCCAGAATGTGCGTGGCGACGCGGTCCAGGAACATACGGTCGTGGCTAATGACCACCGAGCAGCCCGGGAACTCGAGCAGCGCCGCTTCGAGCGAGGACAGCGTCTCGACGTCGAGGTCGTTCGTGGGCTCGTCGAGGAGCAGCAGGTTACCGCCCTGCTTGAGCGTGAGCGCCAGGTTCAGACGGTTGCGCTCGCCGCCGGAGAGCACGCCAGCGCGCTTCTGCTGGTCCTGGCCCTTAAAGCCAAAGCTCGCCACATAAGCGCGGCTCGGAACCTCGGTCTCGCCGACCATCATGTGGTCCAGGCCGTCCGAGACGACCTCCCATAGGTTCTTGTCGGGATCGATGCCGGAACGGTTCTGATCGACATAGGAGATCTTGACGGTCTCGCCCACCTCGAGCTCGCCCGAAGTCAGCGGCTCCAGACCCACAATCGTCTTGAACAGCGTGGTTTTGCCCACGCCGTTGGGGCCGATCACGCCCACGATGCCGTTGCGCGGCAGGGTGAACGAAAGGTCATCGATGAGCACGCGGCCATCGAACTCCTTGTGCAGATGATGGGCCTCGAGCACCTTGTTGCCCAAACGCGGGCCCACAGGGATGCGGATGTCGGTCCAGTCGAGCTTCTGGCTTGCGCGGGCCTCGGCCTCCATCTCCTCGTAGCGAGCCAGACGGGCCTTGTTCTTTGCCTGGCGAGCCTTGGGCGAGCTGCGTACCCACTCGAGCTCGGCCTCCATGCGCTTGGCGAGCTTGGCGTCACGGTTGCCCTGAGCCTCGATACGCGCGGCCTTGGTCTCCAGATACGTTGAGTAGTTGCCCTTGTAGGGATAAAGGTGGCCACGGTCGACCTCGCAGATCCACTCGGCAACGTTATCCAAGAAGTAGCGGTCGTGCGTAACGGCAAGCACCGCGCCCTGGTAGTTGTGCAGGAAGTGCTCGAGCCACAGGATCGACTCGGCGTCCAGGTGGTTCGTGGGCTCGTCGAGCAGCAGCAGGTCGGGAGCCTCGAGCAGCAGCTTGCACAGGGCCACGCGGCGGCGCTCGCCGCCGGAAAGCACGTTGACCGGCATGTCGGAATCGGGCAGCTGCAGGGCGTCCATGGCCTGGCCGAGCTTGGAATCGATATCCCAGCCGTCGGCGGCGTCGATCTCGTCCTGGAGCTTGCCCATCTCGGCCATGAGGGCGTCCATGTCGCAATCCGGGTCGCACATCTCCTCGCCGATCTTATTGAAGCGATCGACCTTGGCGATCATATCGCCAAACGCCATGCGCACGTTCTCGATGACGGTCTTGTCGTCATCGAGCGGCGGCTCCTGCTGCAGGATGCCCACAGTGTAGCCGGGGGTGAGCCTGGCATCGCCGTTGGAGACCTCCTCGATGCCGGCCATGATCTTGAGCAGGGTCGACTTGCCCATGCCGTTGGGACCCACAACGCCGATCTTGGCACCGGGGTAGAAGCTCAGGGTCACGTCGTCAAGGATCACCTTGTCGCCATGGGCCTTGCGAGCCTGATACATCTGGTAGATAAACTCCGCCATATGCCTGTTTTATCCTTTCTACCTGCTGTTTTCCTATTCTTGTTTCGCTTTAGTGGAAACGAAATGGAAAAACCAGCTCTGAAACGTAACGAAATAGGGGCATGGTTGCCCATACCCCCTAATACTACCTGGGAAAAGTTCCCCCGGAACATACTATGAACTGCGTACGCTAGTTTTCCGCAACCTTAGCGAGCGGCTCGCTGCGATTTGCGCCACAGCAGATACGAGTAGACGTAGACGGCTCCAACCGAACCAAACGCCAGAACCGCAATCACCGCGGCGACGACTTCACTCGAAAGCACGCTACCCGCCACGCCCATCACAATCAGGCCAAAGCCCAGCACCATAAAGCAGGCACCGCCAAAGCGCTGCGTACGGCGCCAGTTCTCGGGATTGGCAAGCGCCCAAGGCGTCTTGATACCGAGCGTATAGTTCTGCTTCACACGCGGCAAGTAGTTGCCTACGCCGATGAACAGCAAACCGACAACACCGGAAATCAGTACGTTAACCGAACCGGCCGCCGGCACCACGCCCCTGACCGTAAGCTCTCCCAGCCAGCTTATGGCGCACATGAACAAGGTGAAGGCGATTACGAAGCCCTGATAGAACTTGCCCGAGGTTCGATATGCCTCACCTTTGGGATCGATGCGCGGCACCACGCAGAACATTGCGAGAAGCACCAGAGGCAGCACGCCGAGCGCGGAGGCCATCCAGCTGGGACCCCAACCGTCGACGGCTCCGTTCGCGCCCCAGTGCGTGGGAATCTGCCCAGGCAAGCTCGGCATCACCATGAGGTGCGCTACGACATTGGCGACGCACAGAGCGACCAGCGCAATCCACACGCGCGACGATACCCCCGTGGGGTGAATGCCCTTGTTTTCGTTATTCATCCTTATCACCTTCCGTGTTTGTAAAGCCCATAAACCAGCCAATCAAATCCTGCATGACGGTGGTGTTTAAGCTGTATACGATGTTTTGGCCATGGCGCTCGTCGGTCACCAACCCGGCGTTTTTGAGCGTCGCCAAGTGATGGCTCAGCGACGGCTTACTGATATCGAAATGCTCGGCAAGCTCCCCCGCCGTGCAATTGCCCTCGCGCAGCAACTCCAAAATGCGCCGTCGCGTTGGATCGGCAAGCGCCTTAAAACCCTCTCCCGGCATAAGACCTCCTCTCATCATCTCTCATGGCGTGCACACTATACTCGATATTTAGATGTTTGTCTAACTATCTAATCTCAATGCTTCAAACCACATCAAAGTAAGCGCCGTCGCAACCTATGGGCGATTACCTATAATGGCAATAGCTAAAACACGATTCGCTTCCCCATCGGAGGATGTCTATGACCGAAACCGCTGCCGCAGCCGCCAACGAGACACGCGACACCAAGCTCGAGATCATCATGGGCCGCGAGGCACTCGATAAGCTCGCCGATGCTACGGTGCTAGTGCTCGGCTGCGGAGGCGTGGGCTCCAATTGCTGCGAGGCACTCGCCCGCGGCGGCATCGGTCATTTCGTCATTCTGGATAAGGACATCATCGCGCCCAGCAATATCAATCGCCAGGCCATCGCCTTTCACAGCACCGTCGGCAAGCGCAAGGTTGACGTGATGGAAACCATGATCCACGACATCAATCCCGCCGCCACCGTCATCAAGCGAACTGAATACTTGCTGAGCGACAACATCGATGATTTCTTCGCGAGCGTTTTGGAGCAGATGGACGGCAAGCTCGACTACGTCGTCGACGCCATCGACACCATCTCGGCCAAGCTCACCATTGCCAAATATGCTCAGGACCGCGGCATTCGTTTGGTTAGCTCCATGGGCGGGGCCAACAAACTCCATCCCGAGTGCCTCCGCTTTGCCGACATTTTCGATACGGTACGTGACCCCATGAGCCGCATTATGCGCAAAGAATGTAAGAAGCGCGGAATCAAGAGCCTGTACGTGTTGTTTAGCTGCGAGGAATCGGTTAAGACACAGCCCCGCGACCCTTCCAACATCCACGAGCGTACCGAGTTGGGCACCGCCAGCTTTATGCCGCCCATCATGGGCCAGATGATTGCCGGCGAGGTCATTCGCCAGATCAGTGGGCGCGGCACCGAGCACGTGCGCGCCGACGGCCAACGCCTGGGCTAGCAGGATGTCCTGCGATGGGACCGCAATTCTTTGACACGCATTGTCATCTTGATTTGATGCTCGGCCCCGATGCTGCAGCCAGTGAGTCGGCGGCGTTGGGTCTGGGGCTCTTTGACTGCGGGGTCGACCCACGCGACTTTTCGGCCGCAAACGAGCGCGCCCGTCGCCTACCAGGCATCATCGCTGGCGTTGGGCTCCACCCCTGGTGGCTCGCCGACGGCCGCTGCGGTCCTGCCGAAGTCGATCTGCTTTGCGAAGTTGCTGCCCAAGAGCGCTACATCGGCGAGGTGGGACTCGACTTTTCCGCACGCTTTGCCGGAAGTGAGCCGCTACAAATACAGGCATTTGACCGGCTCTGCGATACACTCGTGCAGCATCCTCTTACCGGGCGCGTGATATCAATTCACGCCGTTCGTTCGGCAGGAGCCGTACTGGACGTCCTCGAATCGCATGGACTACTCATCCCAAACCCCGACTCCCCCGTTATCATCTTCCACTGGTTTAGCGGCACTTCGGACGAACTCGTCCGCGCGCGTGATGCGGACTGTTATTTTTCCGTCAACGAACGCATGCTCGCGTCTAAACGAGGACGCGAATACGCACGACAGATTCCACTCGATCGTTTACTGCTCGAGACCGATGCACCAGCGGAGGCAAACACAGAAACAAGCGCGCAGTCGCTCATCAAATCGCTCACAAGGACCTCAGAACGCATCGCCTCGCTCAAAAATTGTGACGCAAAGCGCATCGAGTCGGCAGTTTTAACAAATGCGCACTCTGTTTTTGACCTTCGCTAGCCCCGGAGGACAAAAAATGCCAAATATGAGTACTGTTGCAAATCCAGTCACATTATTTTACGGCAAAATAGTGCCTTGATAATGTACAGCTATCCATTATCAAGGCACTTTAAGGTGGTTAAAGTCATTTTTAGCAGGTTTTAATCGCTCGCAGACACCCAACTAGGCCCTCAAAAGCTAAATTTCGCTGTTACTAAATTAGTGACAGTACTCATATTTAGCATTTTTTGTCCATGGAGTCCCGGGGAGGCGACAATTCGACTCCCCGGGACTGCTCGCCTATTCGGAAATCGGCGCCCCATGGCCCCAAGAGCCTTCCATGCCGCATACGGTCGAAGCAAACCCCGCCGCAAAGTCGAGTGCACGCTCGATGGCCTCGACGCCATCCTCGCCACGCTTGGCGGAATCGAGATAGCACATCAAGAACGAAGTCAGAAACGAGTCACCCGCACCCATAGTGTCCTTCATTTCCGTTACCGGTTTAGCCAGTTGGCGGTAATAACGATCGCCATCATAGGCAATGCAGCCCTCAGCGCCAGCCGTTGCCGATACAAAACGCGGACCTAGGCTCTTCACCCATGCCAGACGCTCGCGAATCTCATCCTCGCTCGCGGCGTCTGCCGCGCTAAAGAATGCGAAGTCAACGTAGGGAGCAATCTGCTCGTAGTACTCGTCGGTCGAATCGTCCGAGAAGTCAAACGAAACCGTGATGCCCGCGGCCTTCAACTTGGGAAGTTCGCGCTCGGTAAAGCAATAGTTGCCCGAGTGGACTACGTCGAACTGCTTCATGTACGCAAGGTCAAAGCGATCGAGCACATAGCGAGCATCACCACGGATGCCACCCTCATTGGAGCCAAGGAAAACACGGTCGCCGTTAACGACGGTCACGCGCGCAGCACCATTCTCACCGATGAGCTGCTTGCATTTGGCTAGTTCAACGTCCTCATCTTCAAGACTCGCAATCACGTGCTCGGCAGCAGCGTCATTACCAAAGATGCCCATATACGCGGAGCGCGCGGCTCCGCATTTCTTGGCATACACGGCAAAGTTCACCGCATTGCCACCCGGATACATCGTGCGAATATGCTCGTAGCGGTCGACGACGTTGTCGCCAAACCCCAGTGCGCTCACGTTAAATGCCATAGCGCGCCCCTCTCTTATGCCAACGGAACCACTGTTGTGACAGCAGTACCGCCCAGGATCTACGCGAGTTCCAGTAGCTCCGGCAGCTGGTCGATAATCTTGTCCGCGGCATCCTGGCTAAAGCCAAAGCGCTCCTCGCGCTTGGCAATGACCGTCAGGCCGGCTCGCTTACCCGCGGTAATGCCCGGAACGGAATCCTCAACGCAGCAGCAGCGATTCGCGGGCAGCCCCAGCAGGTCCAGCGCATGCAGGTAGATGTCGGGCTCGGGCTTGCTCTCCTTAAACTGCTCGCCGCTCACCACATACTCAAAGGCATCCGACAGCCCGCACGCATTGAGCACTTCCTCGATGCTATCCATGGGAGACGAGCTGGCAAGCGCCACGCGAACGCCCCGGCGCGGCAGCTCTCGAATCGTATCCACGGCGCCTGGGTTAATCAAAGTCTGATAGTCGCGCGGACGCTCATGCGCCCACTCATCCCAACGGGCCAACGCTTCCTCGCCAGTAAAATGCCCCTTACCGGCGCGCTCAAACCAATCGACCAGCATATGCAGGAAGAACTGATGCGAGGTACCAACCTGCCCATTCAACTCCTCTTGAGTCAGGTTAAGCCCAAGCTCCTTGGCAAACGCGGCAGTCTCGCCCAGGTAGTAATACTCGGTATCGACAATGACGCCGTCCATGTCAAAGATAACGGCGTCGAACGGAAATGCGGACACGGCACCCTCCCTAACAAAAGGGCGCCTGTAAGCAGGCGCCCGAACCATGCATTATCGGCGATTCTAACCCAGCAGCTTATCCAACGCCACCGCAATACCGTCTTCGTTGTTATTGGCGGTCACCATCTGGGCTACCGCCTTAACCTCATCGACTGCGTTGCCCATGGCAACACCGGTGCCGGCCCACTCAATCATGGACTTGTCGTTCTGGCCGTCACCAAACGATACGACCTCGCTGGCATCGATACCGAGCTTGGGCAGGGCGCCCTCGAGCGCGCGGGCCTTGTCGATACCAGGCGCCGTGTACTCAAAGTACCAGTCGGCCGTAAACATACCCGAAAGCGTCTGCCTAAAGGGCGTATACATCTCCTCGTAATGCGCCTGCAGGTAGGCCGGATCGCCCGCCGTCAGCAGCTTGTCCACGGGATAAGCGTCCGCGACCTCATGCAAGCTCTCGACCTCGCGGATCTTAAGGTCGCACGCATCGCGCTCGTATTTGACGATGTTTTTCTGCGAACCGTCCGGCAGTGTGATCATGCAGCGATACGAGTCCTCGACATGCAGATCGCGACCGAGCGAGATCATGGGAATCACATCATAGTTTTGCAGGTGATCAATCAGACGGTGCAGTTCGTCAGCTGGCATGGCCTGGTCAAAAAGGACCTCATCGGTCTGAGCGTCGACAACATGCGCGCCATTGAAAGCGACTAGCAGACCGTCATGGTTTTGGAGGTCGAGCTCCTGTGCCAGAGCATGTAGCCCCCATGCGGGACGACCCGAAGCCAAGATGAGCTTAATGCCCGACTCCTGCGCCGCGAGCAGCTTTTCGCGCGTACGCGGGCTGATCACTTTCTGATCGTTGGTGAGCGTACCGTCGATATCCATCGCGATGGCTTTGATTGCCATATATGCCTCCCTGTCATTGAACAACCTTGTCTGAGCCATCATACAGAACACCCATCGCGACTCCGTTTACAACGGGTAAAAAGTCATATTGTCTCGAACATGAACAGCGTGTGGTCGTGAAGCTTTATCGCTCAGGTCAAATACGTCTGCTAGCGACGCTCATCCGTCGGTGCGCCCTCGACGATCGCGATGCCCGCCGATGCACCTAACGCGCTGGCGCCGGCCTCGATGAATGCGCAGGCCTCTTCGTAATTATGGATACCGCCCGCCGCCTTGATTGCCACGGCATCGCCGAGCACCTCGTGCATCAGCCGCACGTCCTCGAGCTTAGCACCGCCAAAGCTTCTGCCGGTCGATGTCTTAAGGAATCCCGGCTTGGCCTCCAGCGCGATCTCGCATACACGGCGCTTGGCGGCGTCGTCGCCGTCCAGCTTGCACATCTCGACGATTACCTTGTCAGTGATGCCATGCGCGCGACAAAAATCAGCAATGGTAGTCATCTCGCGCTCGATGGCATCAAAATCGCGGTTCTCGATCGACCTCTGATTCAAAACGTAGTCAATCTCGGTAAAGCCACACGCAGCGTATTCCTCAAACCTCGCAAGCTTCTCCTCAAGCGCCATAGTGCCCTGGGGAAAGTCGATAGCGCCGGCAAGGATGATGTCAGAGTCCTCGAGCATGGCGCGGCCCGTCTCGTACTCCTGCAGGTTCGCAAATACGCAGCGAAAGTTGTACTTTAACGCCTTCTCGACATATTGCTCAAACGTGTCCTCGGGGGCATCGATATAGTCGATGTATTTGTTGATGGGTTTGGCAAGCGTCATGCTGGGCCTCCTTGTTCAGGACTGACAACCGATTCGTGGTTTCACGCGAAAAACCACGTTCAATGTACGCCCGGCATGCAAGGACAGCGTCCGCATTCCGACAAGTGGTATGAAATTAGTTGTAAACGTATATTTACAGACAGCGAATGGCACCGCACGCGGATGCCGACAGCAAGACATCCCCCCTCAATACACCCTCATGCCCATTTAAATAGCAAGGGGCCCGTATCTGTTGGGATACGGGCCCCTTTCGGCCGTGACCTATCTCAGCAACAAAGACTACTTGCGGTGAGCGCGGTAGAACTCGATCGCACCATCTTATCCGAGCCGGGGCACGTTCGCATAGCGTGGCGCGTGACGGTTGCAAAACCACCCCATTTGAAACAAACGCAAAAAAGTACTTGCAAAGACGCGTTCCGACATATAAGTTGATAAAAGACCGCCGTTGCGGTTTTAAGTAGATCGAGCATATGAAGTTTGAGATTTAGCGTGTAAGAGAAGGAAGATCGGCAAAGTACAACCCCAAACGCAATGACAACTTAATGAGGTAACTGCCACATGTGAGGCACCCAGGGCATTGCTGTCTCGATTTTGAGCACGATGCCTTCCGCCTTGCATGGGCCGTTCCATCCCGCCCCTGCAGCAACTGCCTCACGGGCTCATTGAAAACCGCATAGCACCCCAACGTCAGCACATCACCCACGGCAAGCACATCACTCACGACAACCAACACATCAACAAACAGCACGAACATCAACCGATTGGAGAAGCTATGACAAACCACCACGCTGAAGACGGCGATAAGAAAAGCATTCTGGATGTCCGCATTGAGCGAGCATCCGCAAACAAATACGACGCCGCCTTTGCCGCCGCAACCATCGAGAACTTCGCGTCGCTGCCGCTCGCGACGGTCTTGGCCGGCAAGCCTCAACTGCTGAAGCGCTGCATCAAAATCATGGGCGATCCCAGCATTCGCAGGCTGACAGATCCCTATGCCCCAAATCGAGATAACGAGCCTCGCGTCCTTACTATGGGCTGCTTAGCCCATATGCTCACGGCGCTCGACACGAAACTCAAGCTCGAATGGACACCCGACGAGCGTTGCAAGCTCGAAATCAAGCGGGACGCCCTGTGCACTGCATTGTTCCTTCCGCTGAACGACCTCAAGCGCGGCAACGTCGAGCTCGATGCGCAGACCCGGCAAATGCAAATGCCCGGCACCGCGAGACAGAAGACCCCAAGGCCCCGCGCGACCGTTATCGACCGCAACCGCCATAACCAGTTGACCGCGCAGTTTTCCATCGATGAGGCAGCCGTTAGAGCCTTGGTCGACACATTGTGCCTCCTGAGCATCAACGAACTGTTCGAGGGCTATCTCGCCCTTGTCCCCGCGACGGCACCCAAGTCGGTGGCAAAAATCATCGAGACCTGCAGGCACCAGTTTGGGCGCCATCGCAACGACGAGGAAATGAACGCCAGCATCGTGCGGCACTACAAGGCCCATTGCACAAACGGTGAACGCGCCCCAGTGGAGCATCAGCTACGACTCGCATACACCACGCCCATCGCAACGCTCCATCGCTTTGGAGCCCTTGACATCCGAGAGCCGCACGAACAGGCGGCCTGTCCCGAAACCGAGCTCGATCGCAGGCTCGGACGAACCCGATAGCTCGCCCGCCCTCGGCGGGCAGCAACCCATCCCACAACCCAACCAACCAGAAAGGAGTCCTCATGAACACTTGTCAATCCCCCATCATCAGCCCCCTCACCATGCGTGAATCCGCCCGAGGCATCACGCTCACCAGCATTTACGATGAGATGCTCGCCCGTCGCGAGCTCTCCGTCATGGGAAACATCGAAACCCCGATGGCCCACGACCTATGCCAGCAGATCCGCCTGCTCGATGCCACCGACCCCAGCCGCCCCATCACCATATTTGTCGCCAGCGCCGGCGGAAGCGTGCGATCGGGTCTTGCAATCTATGACGCCATGCGCCTCGCATCGTGCCCCATCCGCACCGTCTGCCTGGAATTCGCCGCGTCCATGGGCGCCGTGATCTTTATGGGCGGCGACGATCGCCGTATGGCGCCCCATGCAGAGCTCATGATTCACGACCCGCTGATCCCCCAGGGGGCAGGCGGCTCGGCACTTGCGCTGCAGGAAACCAGCCGGCGTCTCATGCAGACCCGCAAGACCCTCACGCAAATCCTCTCGGACCGCAGCGGCCTCACGCCCAAGCGCATCCAGTCCCTCACTGCAAAAGACACCTACCTTTCGGCCGAGCGCGCCGTCGAGCTCGGCTTTGCCCACGAAATCCTCTCGACCACCAAGGAGGTCGCCCATGTCTAACCTCGCCAGCCGCCTCGCCGCATCTGAGTCCGCATCGTCCACCATCCTCGCCAAGGATCGAACGCTTTCCTGCGACACCCGCCAAACGGGACTCAACAACAACGCACTTGTGATCGGCCCCTCGGGAGCCGGCAAGACCCGAAACGTCCTCAAGCCCAACCTGCTGCAAATAAACGCAAGCTACATCGTGCTCGACACCAAAGGCACGCTCTGTCGCGAAGTGGGACCCGTGCTGGCAGCCCACGGTTACCGCGTGCAATGTCTCAACTTCGCCGACCTCAACACCGTCCCGGCCCTTGCGCCCGGCATCGAGCGCTGCGGCTACAACCCCCTGAGGCACATTCGCCGCAAGGCGGACGGCAGGCCCAACCAGCAGGACATCCTCTCGGTGGCAAAGGCCATCTGCCCCATCGAGGACAACAACCAGCCTTTTTGGGATCATGCGGCGGCAAACCTGCTGTCGTGTCTTATCGCCTACGTCACCGAACAGCTGCCCGCCGACGAGCAGACGATCAGCTCGGTCATCAAGCTGATCGAGCACCTGCAAGACGGTGCCACGGGTCGATTGTTTGACGACCTGATCACGACCGACCCCCAAAGCTATGCCCTCTCGCTATGGCGGCGCTACGCCATTACGCAAAATGCCGAGCGCATGCACGCGAGCATCGTCGGCATCCTTGCCGAAAAGGTCATGTGTCTGGGATTCGACGGTGCGGCACAGCTCTATCGTGAGTGCCATCAGGTGGACTTCGCTTCCATGGGACACACCCCCTGCGCCCTGTTTGTAACCGTGAGCGATATTGACCGCAATCTCGATCCGCTGACCGGCCTCTTTATTTCGCAGGCGTTTATGGGCCTCATACGCGAGGCCGACAAGCAGCCCGACGGCAGCCTGCCCGTGCCCGTACGCTTTATGCTCGACGACTTTGCAAACCTGCAGATTCCCCAGATCGACAACGTGCTCTCGATTATCCGAAGCCGCAACATCTGGGCAACGCTGCTGCTGCAGTCGACCAATCAACTCGATGCGCTCTACGGGGAGGCGCGTGCACGCTCCATCATGGGCAACTGCGACGCGCATCTGGTATTGGCCTTCCAGGACCCCGAGAGCGCCCGGGTATTTTCCGACCGTGCCGATGCATTGCCCAGCACACTTATGGCGACGCCAATCGATCGCTCGTGGCTCTTTGTGCGCGGTCGTACCCCCGAGCAGGTCGAACGCTTTAGGCTCGAAGACCATCCGCTGTACGGGGAACTGCCCGAAGCGCAGCGAGGCCATGCGGAGGCCGAGCTCTAGACGCAGGGCCCTCGCAGCACGCGACGCTCCGGCGAAGATCCTTAAAGGCCGTGCGCCCCGGGGCCACGGCAAAGCAAAGGGGCCCGCATCCGATGGGATACGGGCCCCTGGCTATAAGGCGCGATGCGTTAACAGCAGCGACTACTTGCGATGAGCGCGATAGAACTCGATGAGCGCCTGGGTCGAAGCGTCCTGCTCGGCCTTGGCGGCGTCGTCGTGGAAGGCCGGGGTGATCTGCTTGGCAAGCTGCTTGCCCAGCTCGACGCCCCACTGGTCGTAGGAGTCGATGCCCCAGACCGTGCCCTCGACAAACGTGATGTGCTCGTACAGGGCGATGAGCTCGCCGAGTGCGAACGGGGTCAGCGTGTCGCCGAAGATCGAGGTCGTCGGACGGTTGCCCTCAAAGCAGCGGGCCGGGACGATCTGCTCGGGCGTGCCCTCGGCACGAACCTCGTCGGCCGTCTTACCAAAGGCGAGCGCCTTGGTCTGGGCCAGGAAGTTGCCCAGGAACAGCTCGTGGACGTCCTGGCCGCTGTCGGTTGCGGGGTTGGCAGTGTTGGCGAAAGCGATAAAGTCGGCCGGGACCACCACGGTGCCCTGGTGCAGCAGCTGGTAGAAGGCGTGCTGACCGTTGGTACCGGGCTCGCCCCAGAAGATCTCACCGGTATCGGAGGTCACAGCGCTGCCGTCCCAGCGGACGTGCTTGCCGTTGGACTCCATGGTGAGCTGTTGCAGGTAGGCCGGGAAGCGGTGCAGATACTGGCAGTACGGCAGCACGGCGTGGCTCTTGGAACCGAAGAAGTTGACGTACCAGACGTTGAGCAGGCCCATCAGCGCGACGGCGTTGTTCTCGAGCGGGGTGTTGCAGAAGTACTCGTCGATGGCGTGGAAGCCCTCAAGGAACTGCTGGAAGCGCTCGGGGCCGAGCACGACGATCAGCGACAGACCCACGGCGGAGTCGACGGAATAGCGGCCGCCGACCCAGTTCCAAAAACCGAAGGCGTTGGCGGGGTCGATACCGAAGGCCTCGACCTTTTCGAGCGCGGTGGAAACGGCGACGAAGTGCTTTGCCACGGCCTCGGCGTTCTGCTCATCGGAGCCATCGATGGCGCCCTGAGCCTTGAGCTGCTCGAGCATCCAGGTCTTGACCTCGCGGGCGTTGGTGAGGGTCTCGAGCGTGGTGAAGGTCTTGGAGACGATGATCACGAGCGTGGTCTCGGGATCCAGACCCTTGAGCTTCTCGGCCTGGTCGTTGGGATCGATGTTGGAGATATAGCGGCAATCGATACCGGCGTCGGCATAGGGACGCAGGGCCTCGTAAGCCATGACCGGGCCCAGATCGGAGCCGCCGATGCCGATGGACACCAGGTGCTCGATCTTTTTGCCGGTAACACCCTTCCACTCACCGGAGCGCACGCGCTCGGCGAAGGCATACATGCGGTCGAGAACCTCGTGCACGTCGGCGACGACGTCCTGGCCGTCGACGATGAGCTGGCCCTTCTCGCTTGCCGGGCGGCGCAGCGCGGTGTGCAGGACGGCGCGGTCCTCGGTGGTGTTGATGTGCTCGCCGGAGAACATGGCGTCGCGGCGCTCCTCGAGCTTCACCTCGCGGGCAAGATCGCACAGCAGCTTGACGGTCTCATCAGTCACCAGGTTCTTGGACAGGTCGAAGTGCAGGTCACCGGCGTCAAAGCTCAGCTTGTTCACGCGCTCGGCATCGGCGGCGAACCAGGCCTTGAGGTCGATACCCTCGGCCTCGAGCTTCTCCTGATGGGCCTCGAGCGCCTTCCAAGCGGCAGTCGACGTAGCATCGATAGGTGCGGCAACAGTTGCCATAGAGTCCTCCTCAGCATACGGGCGCACGCCTCCATGCGCCCGGACATTCAGATGCCACTATTCTAGCGCAGGTCAAGACTATAATCAGCGAGCGTTGCCAATCGGCCCCCAAACGGCAACCGACCAAAAAGGGACAGGTTTAATTTGGCAGGTCAAACGCTTTACCAATCAAAAATAACCTATCCCTTTATGCCAAATATTAGGCCGCAGCGCAGACGCTACCGAGCAACTCACGCAGAGGAGACCCGATGCCCTCCAGCAGTTCGGGCGCGATGATGGCAAAAACGGGAACCTCGCCGGCCCCCACGACGGCAGGCACCTTGCCCTCCGAGACGATACATCCATAAGGGACAAAACCGTCTTCGCCGACATCGAGCGCCGCCATGCGACGGGCGAGCTCGCGCGCAAAGCCGGCAGTATCGGCATCGCCAATCGCCAAGACAAAGTCCACGCCTTCGTCGGTCGCCAGGGCCACGGCTTCGTCGATCAGCTCGTCTCCTCCGTCGCCTTCAACCGAGCCGCAGCGGAAAAGCACGCGCTCGAGCAGGGCGCGATCAACCGAGCCCAGCGCCGCCGAAACGAGCTCATCACGCGTGTGCTTGTCGCCTCCCAGCACGACCAGTGCCTTGGTGCCGCCATAGTGGGCAACCAATCGCCCGCACCAGCGAGCCACATCCCCATCCGCAACCAAGCGCGTCGGCATACCAAACCCATAGTTGACCATTATCCCCACAACCCTTCCGTGCTTTATGGTGGTATCAATCGTTAGCCTCATGCTACGAAGCGAGCTTTTCCGAGCTGTTACGCACTCTTTAGGGCTGCGTTAAAAACCCGATGCAGCCGCACGACCATACCTGCCAAAAAGGGGCAGGTTTTGACGGTGTCCGGTCGAGCAGGTATTATCGAACAGGTATTCGATAAGAACATGTGTTTGATGGGAGGCTCGGATGGAGCACGAGCAGCACGCCTACATCTGCATCGACCTCAAGACGTTTTATGCCAGCGTCGAGTGCGTCGATCGTGGGCTCGATCCGCTCACCACCAACCTGGTCGTTGCCGACGAATCGCGCGGACGCACGACCATCTGTCTCGCTATCACGCAGACCATGAAGGACCTCGGGATACACAACCGCTGCCGTCTATTCGAGATTCCCGACGGCATCGACTACATCAAAGCAGTGCCGCGCATGCAACACTACATGGAGGTGTCGGCGCAAATCTACGGCGTCTATCTGGAATACGTCAGCCCCCAGGACGTGCACGTCTACTCCATCGATGAGTGCTTTATCGACGTGACGCCCTATCTGGACCTTTATCACACCGATGCCGAAGGGTTCGCCTGCATGTTGCGCGACGAGGTCTTGGGGCGCACCGGCATCACGGCGACGGTCGGTATCGGCCCCAACCTATTCCAGGCCAAGGTGGCGCTCGACATCACCGCCAAGCACGTAGCCAGCCGCATTGGCGTACTCGACGACGAGATTTTTCGCAAGGAGATCTGGCCCCATCGCCCCATCACCGACATCTGGGGCATCGGCCCCGGCGTGGCGGCCCGTCTCGAGAAATACGGCGTCTACGACCTGATGGGCGTCGCCGCACTCGACGAGAACCTGCTCTACGACGAACTCGGCGTCAACGCCGAATATCTCATCGACCACGCCTTCGGGCGCGAGCCGACAACCATCGCCGATATCCAAGCCTATCGCCCGCAAGCGACCTCGACCACCACAGGACAGGTGCTCTCGAAGGGCTATGCCTACGAGCAGGCCTACACCGTCTTGCGCGAAATGGTCGACAACGCCGTGTTGGATCTAGTCGATAAGCACGTGGTCTGCGACAGCATCTCGCTCTTTGTGGGCTACGCGAGCGAGCGCGCCGACATCCGCAGGCTTGATGCCAGCGGTACTGCACAATATGTGGACGGATGCGGACACCTGCGCTCGAGTACGTCGAGCATCGAACCCACCGCAACCGCCGGCCCCGAGCTCGCGCCCCGTGCTCCCAAGCCCGTCCAGCGCGATGACGAAAGGCGTCGCCTGGTGCGCGAAGCGCAGGCAATCGATGGCATCTTTGTGGGAGAGCATGGCGGCAAACCGCGTGGTGGCTATGCCGCACTCTTTGCGCACTCCAACGCCTCGCGAAAGCTGCCCGAGCGCACTAATTCGTTTAAGAAAATCATGGGGTATTTCGATGACCTTTGGGCACAAACGGTCGATCCCAAACGACCGGTCAAGCGCATCAACCTGGGATTTGGCAATCTTGTGCCCGAGGAATTTGCCACCATCGATCTGTTCAGCGATATCGAGGCCGATGAGCGCGAGCGCGACCTGGCGCGCGCCGTCCTGGCCGTGAAAGGCAAGTACGGCAAGAACGCGCTCGTCAAGGGATTAAGCTTTACCGCCGGCGCCACCGCGCGCGAACGCAACGGCCAAGTTGGAGGACATCGTGCCTAAACCCAAGCAGCAGCCCGTGCGCCCGCCGACCGCCTTCGAGCGCCTGGCGGACCCCGAGGGCAGACGCCGCGCCGCCGACCCCAACCTCACTGCCAACGGTGCCGTGCGCGCCAACCGCGCCGCACAGTTTATGCCCTTTGCCGCCCTCACGGGATACTACGAACTCGTGCGCAAGCAGGAAATCACCGTCGAGTCAAAACGTGAGCTCACGGAAGAAAAAGCCCTCGTACTTTCTAAAAAGCTCGAGGGTCTCAAACGTGGCGACTTGGTTCGTGTCACCTATTACGATACATACGGCTATCGCAGCCGCACCGGCATCCTCGACGAGGCGCTCCCCGCCTTCAAGCTCCTCAAGCTCCGAGACATCGCCATCGACTTCGACGACATCCAAGACATCGAACTGCGCGGACGAGCCTAGCCAAGGAAGCGCATCCAGGGCGGCACTTACAGCGTCATGACGTAGTAGCCCGCGTCTTTCACGGCCGTCTCGAGGACACCACGATCAACCGGCTGCTTAGAGCGCACGCGTGCCGTGTGGTCCGCATACGTCACCGTTGCCCACACGCCATCCAGCGCATTGAGGGCATTGGCTACGTTCTGAGCGCAGCCGTCACAGTTCATGCCGCCGATGAGCAGCTCATCGCTATAGGGATAGTGTGACGCATCGGTATCCACCACAACAACCTTTTTGGCCTTCTTGCCGCTCGTACCATCGCTGCAGCAACTCTTCCCGTGTGTCGAAGCGGCAATGCGACGCAGTCCAAAAAACATGCCGACGGCAATGACGGCCAGCACGATGAGATTCGCAGGGTTGAGCAAGTCACTCATGCGCTCCCCTTTCAAGTAGCACTATCTAGATACCCCCATGGGGTGCCCCCATCTTAACCCAAAATCATGTCTGTTCGGTCAATTAGTTTCCCTCTTCAAACTTTTTTGTTGACCATGGCTTACTTTCGTGTATAAGTTTTCCTAGGCTAACAGTTTAGATCCGTAAGGAGCGCCGTGACTCGAACCATAGACATCCCAACGTTTCAGGCGGCAGTCGTGCGCAACTGCTCTCCCACGCTCGCGGGCATCAAGCCGGCATCGCTCTTTACCTATCCAGGCATCTACGCCCACGGGAACGGCTCGACCACAACCGAAACCATCGCAGAACGTCGAGCACGCCTGCTCAACGTTATCGCCCAGTGCAATCGCGAGCTTGACCCGCTCGGCATCCACCTGAGTGTTTTGGTCTGGCGGCCCTGCGGAGCACTCGTGTACGTGTACCGAGCCAAAAGCCTCTCCACCTATTTCGCAGACCCTCGCGCCCAAACAGCGCTCGCCTCGGAAGGCTACGACACGAGAGACCTTTCGACATGCCTTGTGCATTTGGCATCACGCATCACGCTCGCGAGCAATAACGTCGCGGAATGCGCTTGTAGCCAGACTCGATGCGCACTACCCCAGCAAGCTAGCTGCAGCAACGACTGCACCTGCGAGTTTCCGCACGAAATAGGCTACTTCCTTGGATATCCCTACGACGACGTGCACGAGTTTATCGTCCAGCGCGGCGAGAACTACAAGGTCTTTGGAGCTTGGAAGGTCTACACGAATGTCGAGCAAGCGCTTGCGATGTTTGACGCCTACCGTGCTTGCACTCAATACCTCACCTTTGTCTATCAGCAGGGCTGCAGCTTGGCGCAACTTGCCCAGGCAACCCGATAGAACATAGAAGCCGCGGCAACCTGCCGCACAACTGAAAGGACTCAACATGAGCAAGATCGCCGTCGTCTACTGGAGCGGCACGGGCAACACCGAGGCCATGGCAAACCTCGTCGCCGAAGGCGCCACGTCCGCGGGTGCCGAGACTGAGGTCATCCCCTGCGCCGACTTCTCTGCCGACAAGGCCGCCGAATATGATGCCTTCGCCTTCGGCTGCCCCGCCATGGGCTCCGAGGAGCTTGAGTATGACGAGTTTCAGCCTATGTGGGACGAGGTCAAGGAGACCCTCGGCGACAAGAAGGTCGTCCTCTTTGGCTCCTATTCGTGGGCCGAGGGCGAGTGGATGGACAACTGGAAGGCCGACGCCGACGAGGCCGGAGTCAACGTCGTGGACTCCGTCATTTGCTACGATGCGCCCGACGATGAGGGCGAGGCGGCCTGCCGTGCCCTTGGCGCCGAGCTGGCCTAGCAGCACCACCGAGCCCGACAGAAGGGGCTCACGCTACATTATCGACATCCCAACAAAAAACGGGACTGGATTCATGTCCAGCCCCGTTTTCTGTAATGCCAGCCGCATGAACCAGCTACGAGATATTGCCCAAGAACGCCTTGGTGCGCTCGCTCTTGGGGTGGTCGAAGACCTCGCTCGGCGTACCCTCTTCCACAATGACGCCGCCGTCCATAAAGACGACGCGGTCGGCGACATCGCGGGCAAAGCCCATCTCGTGGGTCACCACGATCATGGTCATACCGTCACGTGCCAGGTCGCGCATGACGCCCAGGACGTCGCGGACAAGCTCGGGGTCAAGCGCCGACGTGGCCTCGTCAAAGAGCATCACGTGTGGATTCATCGACAGGGCGCGGGCGATGGCCACGCGCTGCTGCTGACCGCCCGAAAGCTGACTCGGCATAAAATCGATGCGCTCGGCCAGACCGACCTTGGTGAGCTCCTCGACGGCGATCTTCTCGGCCTCTTCCTTGCTGCGCTTGAGCACCTTTTGCTGCGCAAGCATGACGTTCTTTTTGACCGACAGGTGCGGGAACAGGTTGAACTGCTGAAAGACCATGCCCAGGTGCGTACGCACTTTGTTGAGGTCGACACCCTTGGCGCACACATCCACGCCCTCAACGATAATCGAGCCACTCGTGGGATGCTCCAAACGATTGATGCAGCGAAGCATCGTCGACTTGCCCGAGCCCGAGGGGCCCAAGACCACAACGACCTCACCCTTGTGCACATCCAGATCGATATCGCGCAGGACCACGTTGTCGCCAAAGGCCTTCTGGAGATTCTTGATGCTGACGACGACCTCGTTCGAGTTATTGGTTTCGCTCATGATAGGACCTCCTTACAGACCGGCGATGTGGTCGGCGGGCGTCGCGACAACCTGTCCGGCGCTCTTGGCGGGACGCTTCTTCTTGGTTTCGGCCGTCCCCAGAAGCCTCGCCTCAAGACCGCTCACCAAGCGAGCAAGCGGCAGGGTGATGACCAGGTAGAACAGCGCGGCAACCACATACGGCGTAATGGAACCCGTCGTGGCCACGATGGTACGGGCGTTCATGACGATCTCGACCACGCCCACGGCCGCGAGCAGCGACGTATCCTTGTAAAGCAGGATAAACTCGCTGGTCAGCGTAGGCAGGACATTGCGGAACGTCTGCGGAATCATAACGTAGAGCAGCGTCTGGAAGGCATTCATGCCCAGCGAGCGAGCAGCCTCGTTTTGACCCTTAGGAATCGACTGAATACCGGCACGGAAGATCTCGCACAGATACGCAGACGAGTTCATGGCCATGACGATGACGCCCAGGACATAATCATCCACCTTGACGCCGGCCAGTGGCAGGCCAAAGAACGCGATATAGATCTGCAGGAACGCCGGCGTACCGCGGATGATATTCACATAGATGCCGGCAAGGCAACGCAGGATGCGCGACTTGGAGATGCGCATGAGCGACAAGGCAAAGCCAAAGGGAATTGCCAGCGGAAACGCCACAAGCACGATCGAAAGCGACATAAGGAAGCCCTTGAAGACGATCGGCAGGCTCTGGACCAAAATGACCGGGTTTAAGAACAGGCGCAGGAACATATTGGAGTTCCAAGCCTCGACCCACGGCTGCTCCTTAAGATCGGCCAAGAAGTTATCGAAGGCCGTCACGCCCTTGATCTCCACCGACGGAATCTTGGAGATCTTCTTGGTCGAACCGTCAGCGAGCGTACAGGTGCCGCTAAAGGCCTCATCGCCGCCCTCGACGGGGAAGCTCACGCCGTAAACCTCGACACGGAAAAAGCCGCCGGCAGGCGCCGTCTCGCCAAAATCAATCTTGAGCGTCTGGCCGTCAGCCTTGCACGTGGGCTTCATGGGCGTACGATCCATGAGGTCCTCGCCCGAGAGCATCGTCAATCGCGTGTCATCGGTACCAAACGTCGTGCCGTCGACAAACGTCAGCGAAAGACCGCTCAGCTCCTCATCGGCATCGGCCTGGACCTCCCAGGTAATGCGCGTCTCGGTACCGCCGACCACAGCGCTGCCCGAACCGGTGTTGGGTCGGGCGGTAATCTTTGCGGTCTCAAGCGCCTGGGCGGTCGTGGGCGCATATGTCCCCACACACACCAGCGCGAGCGCCACGGCCATGACGCAGACTAGCTTTTGGAGCAAGGCGGGCAGTGGAAAACGCTGCTCCGCAGCCCCTTTGTTCAGTCGAGACAAGGTGGCTCCTATCGTAGAAGTTGTCGGCAAAACGAGACGGAAATGCTCTCCGTCAAGAGAAGCGCAAAGGCCCTCTCCGCCAAAGCGGAAAGGGCCCGCGAGCAATCAAGTAGCTATTTTACTTGATGTTGTACTTAGCCATGAGGGCGTCAACGGTACCGTCATCGGTCAGGTCCTTGATGGCCTGGTTGATGTCGTCCTTGAGCTTGGTGTTGCCCTGGTTGATGGCGATGGCGTACTCCTCGCCGGTGCTGATCTGCTTGATGGTCTGGCAGGTGTTGAACTGCTCGGCGGTCAGCTGGCTGGCAACGGAGCGGTTGGTGACTACGGCGTCGCCCTTATCGGACTGCAGGGCGCTGAAGCACTCGGTGGCGTCCTTGTAGGGGACAATCTTGGCCTTGGGGAAGTTCTCCTGGGCAAAGGACTCGGCGGTCGAGCCAGACTGGACGATGATGGTAGCATCGGCGTTGTTGAGCTTCTCGCTGTAGTTGTCGGCCGTGATGTCGGTGTTATCGACCTTGGTCACGATAGCCTGATCGTCCATGTAGTAGGAATCAGAGAAAGTGACTTCCTTCTCACGCTCGGGCGTGTCGGTGATAGCCGCAATGGAAACGTCATACTTGGCGCCCGAAGCGACACCCGGAACCAGCGTGTCAAAGTCATTGTTGACATACTCGACATCCAGGCCCAGCTTGTCGCCGATGGCCTTGATGAGCTCAAGGTCAAAGCCCTGATAATCGCCGTTGTCATCCTTGTACTCAAACGGAGCGTACTCGGCAGAGGTGCCGACGGTGAGCGTACCATCCTTGACGAGCGCGTACTCCTTGGAGCCGTCGACCTTCTCGACCTTAGCGTCGTCAGAGCTGCTGGAACCGGCATCAGAACCAGAGGTGGCGTTGGACGAGCCGCAGCCCGTCAGTGCGAGGGCGAGCGCCATGGCACCCGTGGCGGCAAATGCGCCAAGCTTCTTGAGCTTCATAATCAGTCTCCTTCCGGTGACCTCGTTTGATTCAGAGGTCTGCAAAAACTGAGGGTTATTATGCACCCGCTTGGAAGAATCTGCAATTAGAAAACTGATTGAAACAAACCCATAACGTGAATGTAGCACTCCAGTTTATGGCAGCCTTTACTGCTGCAATGACCTTAACAGTTTGATTTCAGCCGCATAACCTGCAAGTTCGTTCGGAGTCTCCAAAATAAACGGCAGCGAACGCAAACGGCCATTCGATACAATATTCTGTATAACCTGCATACCGCCACCAAATTCCTCGCTGCCAAGGTATCCCTTGCCGATGCACTCGTGACGATCTTTATGGGCGCCACAAGGGTTCTTCGAATCGTTGATGTGTACGGCATGCAAGCGATCGATACCCACCACGCGGTCGAACTCGTCGAGTACGCCGTCCAGATCATGGATGATGTCGTAGCCGGCATCGCTCACATGGCAGGTGTCCAAACAAACGCCCAGCTTATCGGACAGCTCTGGGCACTTGGCGGCAACGCCCTCGATAATGCACGCCAGTTCTTCAAAGCTACGGCCCACCTCGGTGCCCTTGCCCGCCATGGTCTCGAGCAATACCGTCGTCTGCTGTCCCTCAAACATCACCTGGCACAGCGTGTCGACAATCATCTGAATGCCGGCGTCTGCCCCCTGTCCCACATGCGCACCGGGGTGAAAATTGTAGTAGTTGCCGGGCAGTGCTTCCAGACGCTGCAAATCTTCCGCCATAGCCTCCAAGGCAAACTCTCGCGCCCGCTCCTTAGCGGAGCAGGGGTTATAGGTATACGGGGCATGCGCCACCAGCGGTCCAAAGTCGTTTTGCGCCATAAGCTCGCGCAGAGCCGCCACGTCATCCATGTCAAGGTCTTTTGCCTTGCCACCGCGCGGGTTGCGCGTAAAGAACGCAAAGGTATTGGCACCAATGGACAACGCCGTCTCCCCCATTGCCCGATAGCCCTTCGTCGTCGAAAGATGACATCCGATTGTCAGCATCTCCAGCTCCCCCTCATCAGTTGCGGTGAAATACGGTCTATTGGTGCCCTATTTTGGCGCAAACAGACCGTATTCCACCGCAAGTTATAAAAGGGGCATCAGAGATGTGGGCCGCCAGGCACCACGGGCGCCGGCGTCATGATCCCCTACGTGTCAGCGCCAAGTCCTAGAGGGCTAGACGAATCGCATCGATGATGTGTGCACAGCGCTGCGTGGCGGCAAGGGGCATGACGGGGCTCTCGAGTTTCCCCGCCCGGATGAGCTGGGTCGCATGCTGGATTTCGCCGTAGAAATCATCGATCTCAAACGGGGCATTTATTTCGAGCGTTCGACCGTCGGAATACTTCACATGGGCGAGCTCGGGGCGATGGAGACGCTCGATTTCCAACGAGCCTCGCTCACAGACAATCGTTAAGCGGCTTTCATATGTTGCTTTGCCGTCGCACACCATATGAATGGGTATACCGCCGACGCTCATACGGATCTCGTCGGCCCAATCGACGCGGCCGCCTGATACGTCACGCCAGCGAACTTCACGGGATGAAACCTCGCACGCGCCCGCGAGCAAATCCTCAAACCAACCGACCGCATAGCAGCCCATGTCATATAGACAGCCGCCCTGCAACGAATCAAGCAGATAGCCCGAAGGAGGCTCGCCGTAATCGAGCTTTTGCACGCTTTCAATCGAGACAATACGGCCAAGCTCACCCGACGCAAGCAAGTCCTTCACGCGAGTGCGCATCGGGCAAAACCGATTCTTCATCGCCTCCATAAACAGCACGCCGCGCTCACGAGAGGTGGAGGCAATCGAGAGAGCCTCTTCCTCACTCAAAACGGCCGGCTTTTCGCACAGCACGGCCTTTCCCGCGCGCAGTGCCCGACAGACCCAATGCGCATGCATGCCATGTGGAAGAGCCAAGTAGATTGCGTCGACATCGGGGTCGGCAATCAGCGCGCCATAAGCCGCGTCGCCGTTATTGTCGACCGAGGCATGGCCATGCGCAGCATCGATCGAAAACGCTCGGCAAAATTCCTCGACATGTGCAGGAGTGCGGCCGGCCGCAGCCACAAGCCGTGCCCCGTCCACCTCCTTGAGCGACGATGCAAATCGATGCGAAATGTGCCCGGCGCCCAAAACGCCCCAACGAACCTCACGCAAATCATCACATGAATCTCGATGACCCACGACAGCCCCCTTCAGTTGCGGTGAAATAGTTCCTGTTTGGCCCCTATTCTGCCGCAAACAGGAACTATTCCACCGCAAGTTATAAAAGGGTCATGAGGAGCGCGTTTTGCCGAAGGCCTTAAGCACCGCCGTCACGGGACCAGGCTGGAAACGTCGGCGCACATCGTCGAGACGCTCGGGAATATCGATGTGCTGCGGGCAGTGCCGCGCGCATTTGCCGCATTTGACGCAATTGCTCACCAACTTGGGCTCGCTTGTGCGCACCGCGCTCGCCGTAAAGTATTGAGACAGCCCCGTAAACCAGCTGTGCGCATAGCTTGCGTTGTAGGCGGCAAAACATCCAGGGATATTGATGCCTTTAGGGCACGGCATGCAATAGCCGCATCCCGTGCAGGGCACACGGTTCGATTTCTCAAACTCCATCAACACGCGCGCAATCGTGTCGAGCTGGTTGGCCGTCATCGAATTCGGCAACGCGAGGTCTGCCAGTGACGAATTCTCGTCCACCTGCGCGGTATCGGTCATACCCGAAAGCAACATGGTCACCTGGGGATGATTCCACACCCACGAGAGCCCCCAAGCGGCAGGCGTATGCAAATGCCGATCGCATGCACCATCGAGAACAGCGCGCGCCCGCGGAGGCAATTTGCCTGCCAAGCGTCCGCCCAAAAGCGGCTCCATCACAAACACCGCGAGACCTCGCTCGGCGGCGGCCATGAGCCCCGCCGTTCCCGCCTGATATCGTTCTCCAGCGTAGTTGTACTGGATCTGGCAAAAGTCCCACTCATACGCATCGAGCATCGTAAGGAAGTCCGCCGCGCTGCCGTGGTACGAAAAGCCTATCTGACGAATACGCCCTGCAGCCTTTTGCTGCGCGATCCAGTCCTCGATGCCCAACGCCACCACACGTTCCCACTGGGCGGGCGAGGTAATGTTGTGCATGAGGTAATAGTCGATATGGTCAGTCCGTAGGCGGCGCAGTTGCTCGTCGAAGAACCGGTCGAAATCCTCCGCGCATTTGCACGAAGCATGCGGCAGCTTGGTTGCGAGCAAAACCTGGTCGCGCAAGCCCAGGCGCTCAAGCGACGCACCCACGCACGCCTCGTTGCCGGGATAGAGATAGGCCGTGTCCAGGTAGTTAATCCCCTGCTCCACCGCACGGGAAATGATGGCATCGGCTGTCTTCGCATCCGGACGTCCCGGCGCACCGGGAAACCTCATGCAGCCCAGACCCAGAGCGGATATTCGGTTACCACTTTTAGGGTCAACGCGGTATTGCACGGCCCCTCCCCTCCCATCGAAGCCCTGACAAGGCGAAACAAACCCGTCACGTCATCGAAACACATCGGAATCGCAATTGAGAACGTATCGTAACGCAGCAGAAATCGAGCCGTCACGGCACCGCTTTAACATCAGCAAAAAGCCCGATGAAAGGGGCCGGGCATGACCACGCGCATGTCTTTGCGGTCTGCCCCGCGGCATAAGCGCACAGCGCAATAGTTTCTTTTTCATAACAGCCGCCCCGCGCACCCACCAATCACCCTGGCAGCATACAATCCATCAGGCGCCCCTTACGCGGGCGCCTTTTACATGGGGAGATGATTCACATGCAGATCAACAAGGTCGCCTTTATCGGCAAGGGCGGCGTCGGCCTGCTCTACGGCAGCATGATTGCCAAGGCCCTCGGCAATGACGCCGTCGAATACGTTATGGATGACACCCGTTTTGAGCGTCACGCGAACGACGCGCTCACCGTCAACGGCAAGCCCTGCGATCTCACGTCCGTCCGTGCCAGCGAGGCGACGCCCGCCGATCTGGTCATCCTGACAGTCAAGACCACCGGTCTCGACCAAGCACTCAAGACTATGGAGCGCGTCGTGGGACCCAACACGCTCATCGCCTCGCTGTGCAACGGCATTACGAGCGAGCAAAAGATTGCCGAACGCTTTGGCTGGGAGCATACCGTTCTTGGTATCTGCCAGGGCATGGACGCCGTGTTTCTCAACGGCGCGCTCACCTTTACCAATGCGGGCGAAATCCGCTTTGGCGCGGCGGCCGGCACGAACCCCGCAACCATCACCGCAATCGACGAGCTCTATACGCGCTGCGGCATCGCCCATACCGTCGAGGACGACATCGCCCACCGCATGTGGGCCAAACTCATGCTCAACGACGGCATCAACCAGACCTGCATGGCCTACGGCGGGACCTACGGAAGCGCCACGGAGCCGGGCTCCGAGCAGCGTCGCTGCTTTGTTTCCGCCATGCGCGAAACGCTTGCGGTCGCCAACGCCGAGGGCGTTGAACTGACCGAGGCAGACCTGACGCAAATGGTGCACCTCATCGAGGGAATCGACCCCGCCGGTATGCCCTCGATGGCTCAAGACCGCATCGCAAGGCGCAAAACCGAGGTTGATGAGTTCGCGGGCACCATCTGCCGCCTCGCAGCCAAACACGATATCCAGGCACCGCAAAACGAGTGGCTCTATCGGCGCATCCGCGATATCGAGAAAAGCTGGTAGCGCCGACGCGCCGCATTCAACAGCCTTAACAGCAAAACCGCCGCAAGGGAACCTTTCCCCTGCGGCGGCCTTCATCTTCGTCTATGACCGGCGGCCGATCTCACAACAGTTAGCGTTGCGACCCCGGCACCTCGTCCTCATCGTCGCGGCAAAGAACCACGCCTGCGCTTCCCAGCAGTGCGGCCGCGATCAGCGCGCCGACCACGATAGGAGCAGTCCCGCATGTCCCCTGCATGCCCGCGACGAGCGCGACCGTGGGACCAAGGCAGCCGAGCATCAACGCGACGGCGGCAACGGCAATATCTCGAGCATTCACAAGACCACTTCTTCCAAGAGAAAGACCTTATTTCTCATGAACTAGTGTGCCCCGCATCCATACGCCCAGCGTACCGCCACGGTAAGGGCTCTGTTAACTCAAACGCGCATAAAGAACGGGCGGCTTTACGTTGCCTAAAAGCTCAGTAAAGACGTCCGCCCATCATGTGCCTATTTTGCTTATGGCAGATTACCAACCGGTGTAGTAGTCGGTGGTTCCGGCAGCGCAGCCGGAGTCATAGACCTTGCAATCACCCTTGGAGCCCGTAAAGGTCGAGCCCTGGGCCATATCGCCCGCGGCAACAACGTAATAGCCGTCGGAATCGCGCCAGAAGCCCTCAGAATCCTGAGTCCATTCGCCCGTGCGATAGTGATAAAGCACATTGCTGCTGTAATAGGTCTCGCGGCGCCCGTTGTAGTTATTGACACCCGCAGAGCGCGTCAGGCCCGATCCGTTCGCGTAGGACGCGGCAGACGCGTAAGGCGGAGTGTAACCGGCGTTGTAGTACGAAGCCTGGGCGGCCTCGGCAGCCTCCGCCTCGGCGGCAGCCTCGAGCGCTTCGCACTTGGCATCCTCAAGCGCAGCGCGCAGCTCATCGAGCTCGGTCGACTTGGCGTCGACCTCCCCCATCGTCAACAGGCTACCCGCACCGTCGATGCAACCCTGCAGCACAGCGCGCTCGTCATCGGTGGCATAGTCGCCATACATATTCATGATGATCTGAGCGCGCATCTCCAGGGAATCGCGCTTGGCCTCCATCGAGGCGTTCCACTCCTGCATGGAACCATAACCATCGCCACGATAGTCAACGGGCTGCACCAGCGTCGTCTCGGATGGAGTAGATCCAACCGTATCGGACAGTGTTGCGGCGTGGGCATCAGTTGCACCGGCGCCCGCCAAAAGTGCCACGGTCAGAGCGGCGGAAAGGGCGGCGGTTTTCGGTTTTCGTGAATCAATCCTCATGTAGCTGGAAACCTCCGTAGTGCATTTTTGCTGCGTTTGAGCTGCGTGTGATTCGATCGCGCTGCATAGTACCCCGAGCAAATCGCGACCTGCGGTTTTACTTAAAAGGCGCACGTCATTTGCGTAAAACTCACATCCTCTCAACAGGAGTTTTCCACATCTCGATTGCATAAAGCGTGCCAAAAACCCTGTTTTTGCACCCTCTCTATGCAAAAAAGGCGCCTGTGCGACCATTGTTCGCACAGGCGCCTTGAGCAGGCATTTTATGCAGTTATACCTATCGAGTCGCAAGGGGTCCTTGCACAAGTCGCCTTACTCGTCCAGTGCGGCAAAGGCCTGCTTCAGATCCCAAATGATGTCCTCGGCGTTCTCGGTACCGATGGAAAGACGGATCGTGGAGGGCGTGATGTCCTGCTCGGCGAGCTCCTCGGCAGAGAGCTGGGAGTGCGTGGTGGTAGCCGGGTGCACGACGAGCGACTTGACGTCGGCCACGTTGGCGAGCAGCGAGAACACCTGCAGATGATCGATGAACTTCCAAGCTGCCTCCTGGCCACCCTTAATCTCAAAGGTAAAGATCGAGGCACCGCCGTTGGGGAAGTACTTCTGGTACAGCTCATGGTCGGGATGCTCGGGCAGGCTCGGGTGGTTCACCTTGGCGACGTGGCTGTCACCGGTCAGGAACTCAACGACCTTCTTGGTGTTCTCGACATGACGGTCAACGCGCAGCGACAGAGTCTCGGTGCCCTGGAGCAGGACCCAGGCGTTGAACGGGCTGATGCAGGCACCCTCGTCACGCAGCAGGATAGCGCGGACATAGGTTGCAAAGGCGGCGGGACCGGCAGCCTCGGCAAACGAAACACCGTGGTAGGAGGGGTTGGGCTCAGCGATCTGGGCGTACTTGCCACTCGCCTTCCAATCGAAGTTACCGCCGTCGACGATCACACCGCCCAGCGAGGTGCCGTGGCCGCCGATAAACTTGGTTGCGGAGTGGACGACGATGTTGGCACCATGCTCCAGCGGACGGAACAGATACGGGGTGCCGAAGGTGTTGTCGACGACAACCGGCAGGCCATGCTTCTTGGCGATCTCGGAGATGGCGTCGATGTTGGGGATGTCGGAGTTGGGGTTACCGAGCGTCTCGAGATAGATGACCGTGGTGTTGTCCTTGATGGCGCCCTCGACCTCGTCCAGGTTATGGGCATCGACGAAGGTGGTCTCGACACCAAACTGGGAGAGCGTGTGCTCCAGCAGGTTGTAGGAACCGCCGTAGATGGTCTTCTGGGCGACCACGTGGTCACCGGCCTGGGCGAGGGCCTGCAGGGTATAGGTGATGGCGGCGGCGCCAGAGGCGACGGCGAGGCCAGCAACGCCGCCCTCGAGCGCAGCGATACGGTCCTCGAAGACGCCCTGGGTGGAGTTGGTCAGACGGCCGTAGATGTTACCGGCGTCGGCAAGACCAAAGCGGTCGGCGGCGTGCTGGGAGTTGCGGAACACATAGCTCGTGGTTTGATAGATAGGCACAGCACGGGAGTCGGATGCAGGATCGGCGCTCTCCTGGCCAACGTGCAGCTGCAGGGTATCGAAACCAAAGGTGTGCTCGGGGTTGTTGATAAACTGGCTCATGATGATCTCCTTGATCGAAGAAAGTAATAAGAGTAAGAGAAGTAAGTCGCTGTCTCCTGATCACGCCGACGGGCGCAAACAGGAGCCCGGCATTCGTCTTGGTAAGCAATTCATATGCGGGCCTCCTTTCGCATCCCGGTTCCTTGGTCGGCTTAATTACCTACCGCCTTTGTGTGTTTTGAATAGTACGAGCATTGTTTTGCTCGGTCAATCACTTAAAAGCGCTAACTTGTTATCGGTTTTTTAGATAGCTATCGAAAGGATGGGCGCCGATGACCCTCCAGCAACTTCGTTTTTTGATCGCCGTGGCAGAGTCCGGATCGATCAACGCCGCAGCCCAGCGCCTTTATACGGCACAGTCCAACATCTCAAACGCTGTCAAAAGCCTGGAACAGGAGCTCCATCTGGAGATCTTTACGCGCTCCAGCCGCGGCGTCACGCTCACCAACGACGGCACCGAGCTATTGGGCTATGCGCGCCAGGTCGTAGAGCAGGCCGACATGCTCGAGGCACGCTACGAGGACGGCGGCACACCCCAGGCGCGCCTTGCCGTCTCGGCCCAGCACTACGCTTTTTCGGTCAAGGCCTTTGTCAACGTCGTCGAGCGCTGCCGCGACAGTAAGTTTGAGTTCATCATGCGCGAGACCACCACCTCGCAGATCATCGACGACGTCCGCGCATTTCGCAGCGATATCGGCATTCTGTACCTGGATGACTTTAACGCCCGCGTTCTGCAGAAGGCCTTCGCCGATGCCCGCGCAAGCTTCCATCCCCTCTTCGACGCGACGGCCCACGTCTTCGTTAGCGAACGCCACCCGCTCGCACGCCGCCCTCAGCTGTCCCTTGCCGACCTCACGCCCTATACGCGCTACAGCTTTGAGCAGGGAACCTCAAACTCCTTCTATTACGCCGAGGAACCTTTTAGCTATATCCCTTGCGACCGCAACATACGAATCTCGGACCGCGGAACACTTACTAACTTACTTATCACGTCGAACGGTTACACCCTGTCGACCGGTGTCCTTTCCAATGAAATGCAGTGGGGTATGGCATCGATCCCGTTAGCAGACGCCCCAACGATGCACGTAGGATATATCATGCACGACGAGCGCAAGCCCTCTCCTCTCTTGCGGCAATACCTCGACGAGCTCAACCGCATCATCCATGCCAACTAACTGTCGGAAGACGGGATAGAAATCGTAAATTGCTAGCCCCCGGCAGGCATGGCGCTACAATGGTCACTCACACGAAGCGTACCCAACGAAAGGAACCATGTGAAGGTCATCATCTATACCGACGGCTCGGCCCGATCAAATCCGGGACGCGGCGGCTACGGCGCCGTGCTCAAGTACACCAACCCCGCCGGCAAGACCTTCACCTCCGAGCTTTCGCGTGGCTACGCCAAGACCACTAACAACCGCATGGAGCTCATGGCGGTCATCGTGGCGCTCGAGGCACTTAACCGCCCCTGCGAGGTCGAGGTCCATTCCGATTCGCAATACGTCGTCAACGCCTTCAACAAACACTGGATCGACGGCTGGAAAAAGCGCGGGTGGAAAACTGCCAACAAGCAGCCCGTCAAGAACCGCGACCTGTGGGAGCGCCTGCTTGCCGCAAAGAGCAAGCATAAGGTGGAGTTCATCTGGGTTAAGGGGCATGCCGGCCACGAGCTCAATGAGCGCTGCGACGAGCTCGCCACCACCGCGGCCGACGGAGCCAACCTCGATATCGACACCGGCTTTAGCGAGAGCGACCTGTAACGGCGTTTTCGCACGCTTTTATGTCCTCCCGCGCTACACTCGTCCTGTAGGCCAAACAACGCAAGGGGGACACATGCTGCGCATCGCAACCATCGGCACATCCATGATCACCGACGACTTTATCCAAGTCGTCAATGCCAACGACCAGGCTACATTCGTAGGCACGCTCTCGCGCGACGCAGATCGTGGCGCCGCCTTTACCGCCGAACACGGCGGCGAACGCAACTTCACCGCACTTGACGAGCTTGCGTCCGCCGACGACGTCGACGCCGTCTACATCGGCAGCCCCAACGCGCTCCATCACGAGCAGGCGCTCGCCTGCATCGCCGGTGGCAAGCACGTCATCGTCGAGAAGCCCTTCTGCGCCACCGAAGCGCAGGCACTGGAAGTCTTCCGCGCTGCCGAGGCAGCAGGCGTCGTGGCCCTCGAGGCCATGCGCCCGCTTCACGACCCCGCCTTCCACGCCATTGAGGACGCTCTGGGCGAGATTGCGCCCATTCGCCGCGCCTCACTGCGCTTTGGCAAGTATTCCTCACGCTACAACGAAATCCTCGCTGGACGCGCCACCAATATCTTCGACTGCAATATGGCATCGGGTTCCCTCATGGACATTGGCGTCTACGCCGTCGAGCCCATGGTCGAGATTTTCGGCATGCCCTCTGGTCTCACCAGCATGACCACGCTGCTCGACCCCTCAACGCAAGAGCTCACCCATGGCCCCATCGACGGTTGCGGTTCCATTCTCGCCAGCTATGGCGGTGGCCGTATCTCCGTCGAGCTCGCGCACTCCAAAATTACGAATGACCTGCTGCCCTCGCAGATCGAAGGCGAGCGTGGCACTATCCAGATCGACCATCTGTCCACGCCCCGCAACGTCCGCATCGACTATCGCGGCGACGTCGTACGCGGCTCGGCGACCGAGGCACCGCGCGAACAGGACGACAACGGCCGCGCGCTCGACCTACCCAAATCGAGCAACACTATGGAATACGAACTCATAGACTTTGTCACCGCCATCGGTAACATCGATAACGTTAAGGAAGAGATCTGGGAGACCCCAGCGGGACGCCACGAGCTCGGCCACTACCGCGATGTCACGCTCGTCTCGCTCCGCATCATGGATGCCGTGCGTCAGCAGGCCGGCATTACCTTCCCCGCCGATTCAGTCAAGCAGGCCTAGCGATGGGCCTCTTCGATACGTTCTTCTCCAGCGTCACCGGCAGCAGTCGAGAGCCTCAAAAACCATCAAACATCGAGCTCGAGCTGCGCCGCAGGCTTACTGTGCTCGCAAGCGACGAGGCCACTCAAGACACTCCGCAGCGCTATTTTCTGCGGTGGGAGGGCCAAGTCCAGGGCGTTGGTTTTCGCTTTACCAACACCAACCTCGCGCAGGCACGCGCACTCACCGGCTGGGTGCGTAACATGGAAGACGGCTCCGTCGAGATGGAGATACAGGGGGCTCCGGCAAACATCCTATCTCATCTCGAGGCGCTTCATGCCTCCTACGAGCGCATGGGAACGCGTTTTCGCCTCGCAGACGCCCAGGCCCGAGCCCCACTTACCAATGAAGACGGTTTCAGTCCTCGTTATTAGTATTGTGTGCTAAATACGGTATCATTTACCTACGACCGTTGACAGAAAAGAGGCGAGGCGCATGGCGGTGCAAAGAAGAAACACCAAGCAGCGGAAGCTGGTTCTTGACGCCGTGCGCCAAAGCTATAACCACCCCACCGCCGATGAGATCTACAACGCCGTGCGCGCGCAGGATGACAAAATCAGCCGCGGTACGGTCTACCGCAATCTCAATCTCTTGGCCGACGCCGGGGAGATCCTCTCCATCAAGACACCGGGCGGCAGCCGCTTCGATCGCACCATCGAGCCGCATGCGCATATCATCTGCACCTCGTGCAGCCGCGTCATCGACGTACCGCTCCCCTTCGATGCCCAACTCGACGCCAAGGCGTCCGAGCAAATCGGCTGGAACGTCACCTCGCACTACACCATCTTCGAGGGCCTCTGCCCCAACTGTAGGTAGATTTTGGGACATGCCTACTCAGCAAGTAGACGACGCAGCTCTTCTTCAACCGCGCGCACGTAGCGGACACGGTCATTGACACCGCGCATGCTGGGATTGCAGTCCTCCATCAGATAGGGATGGCCCACCACGTTGAGCATGTCGCGATCGTTTTCGTTATCGCCAAACGCCATCATTTCGTTAGGTGAGATCCCCAGCGCGCAACCATAATCGGCAAGCGCGGACCCTTTGCCCGAATCAAAGCCGATAAAATCGGTCCATTCGGTTCCCGACGTCATCACGTCGACACGGTCGCTAAAGAGGCGCTCGAAATACTCCAGCGCCGCCGGCTGCTCTGTCTCGGGCGTTTGAAACGCAATCTTAATGACATCCTCGTCGATGTCCTCGGGACGGTCGACCACCGCCACATCGCAGTGGACCTCATAGCGCAAATGGTCGACGAACGCATCGTTGCCGCTCATGGTGTAGAGGTGCCCCTCGCACGAAAGGGTCACGTCGGCATGGGGAAAGGCGACCACGGCATTCGCGATATCCATAGCAAGGCTACGCTCCATGGAACGCTTGACAACGGCATGCCCCTCGCTCATCACCAGGGCTCCGTTTTCGCACACATAGGCGAGCTCATCGGCCACCGGGGCAAACAGATAGCGCAAGCTCGCATATTGACGGCCGCTCGCCGGCATAAACACGATACCGCGACGATGCAGCTCATCGATGAGCTCAAAGGCCTCGGAACGCGGCTCGCGCTCCCCCGGATGCAGCAACGTGCCGTCCAAATCGCAGGCGATCAGCTTGATTCCCTCAAGACCCATATGCTTCCCCCAAAGTCTCTCATCAACAGCAAGACGGACTTTGAATGGCAATCCCTCAAAGCCCGTCTTGCGCATACGCGCGCTTAGCCGCGCGTCTTTTTTACGATCGTAAAGTCTGAAGCCATACTCACAACAACATCCGCCGCGCTCGATGCAAAGCGTCGACTGGCATCGAGCTCGCGTGCGACCACCGAGAGCCGAACGCCCCCAATACCCCGGAGCATACGACCCAAAACCGGTTGCACCGGCGTATACATGCGCACGGTATGCTCGTCCGAGTCACCCCGGAAGAGCGGCGCATGCATGTTGCCGATCTCCCAGCACGCATGTGCGAGCACAATCGGATCCATGCGGTCGACTTCGACCAAATAGACCTCGGCGCTGCGCAGGCGCACGACAACCGCTACGGGCACCGCGCCCGTGCGGTCAATAGCAAGCACGTCACCGTCGGCAAGACGCTCGCCATCAGTGGCATCCAGCCGGGCATTCACCGTGCGCCCCAGCTCCGTCACGCCCACAAACAGGCGCGCATCAGCCTGGTCCCAATCGAGTAGCAGCTCGTCAACCTCAAAGACGCCACCCAGCTCCCGACGAAGCAGGAGTTCATAGGACGGGTCGTTGAGATTTCCCAAGCGCTCCGTAGCTACCAGGTCCACGGACATCAACTAGTCCTCGACCTCGACGAGCTCGATATCAAAGTTGAGGTCCTTGCCGGCGAGCTCGTGGTTGGCGTCGAGCGTCACGGCCTCGGCCGTCACATCGATGACCACGGCGGGGACGGGCATGCCGCTCGGCGTGGACAGGAAGAGCTTCATGCCCTTCTCGATCTGCTCGATATTGGGAACCTGCTCGGCCGGGAAGGTGATAACCATCTCGGGGTTGCGCTCGCCGTAGGCATCGACAGCAGGAATGTGCACGGTCTTCTTCTCGCCCACCTGCATGTCGACAACAGCGGCGTCGAAGCCCTTGATCATCTGGCCGGCGCCGCAGGTGAACTCCAGCGGCTCGCCGCGATCGTAGGAGCTATCGAACTGCGTGCCGTCGTCGAGCGTGCCGCGATAATGGGTCTTGACCTTCTTGCCCTGGTTGGACATGGTAACCTCCGTGATAAGGGCGGCGCACAACGCGGGCCGCCGTGAACATATGGCGCTAACTATACCCTAGTCATACAATTCAAAGACAGTTTGCAAAGAAACGCTGCAACCGGAGGAACCATGGCATATCCCGTATTTGACCTACACTGCGACACCGCCGACCGCATCGGCTGGGCCACGCTCGATCTCGACCTGCGCTTTACCGCCGGCACCGACGGCTATTTCCCCGGCGACGAAACGCATCCGCAGGATTTCGACCTCATCGAGGGCAACGCCTGCGCCATCTCGCTCGCAAAGATCGGCAACACGCCGTGGGCACAGTGCTTCGCCACGTTTGTCCCCGACGAGATTCCCACCGCCCACGCCGCACGCTTCCAAGCACAGATCATGGCGCACATGAGCGGCCAGGCAATGCTCAACCACGACCGCATGGTCAACGTACGCAGCGCCGCTGACATTCGCCCTGCACTCAAAGACGGCAAGGTCGCCTGCATCCACACCATCGAAAACGCCACGTTCTTTGCCGAGGACCCCGCGCTGATCGAGGCGCTCAAGAGCCTGGGCGTACTCATGTCATCGCTCAGCTGGAACGCGCAGGGACCGCTCGCGAGCGGCCACGACACCCACGCCGGCCTCACCGCCGCCGGCATCGAGGCGCTTACGCAGATGGAACACGCCGGCATGATACTCGACGTCTCCCACCTCAACGATGAGTGCTTTGACGAGGTTGTCGCCCACGCCACGCGCCCCTTCGTCGCCAGCCACTCCAACTCCCGTGCGGTTTGCGGCGTCAAGCGCAACCTCACCGACGACCAGTTCCGTACCATTCGCGACATGGGCGGCATCGTCGGCCTCAACTACTGCAGCGAGTTCCTCTCCAACGAAGCAACCGACGAGACCGCCGCAGATGTCACCTTCGACCAGCTGGCAGCCCATATCGAACACTGGCTCGACCTGGGCGGCGAAGATGTCATCGCGCTCGGCGGCGACTGGGACGGCGCCAAGGTACCCGACTTCCTCTCCGATGCCAGCAAGATGCCCGAGTTCCAGAACATGCTTTCCAAGCATTTTGGCAAGACCGTGATGCAAAAGCTCTGCAGCGACAACGCGCTTGCCTTCTTCGAGCGTTATTAATTTCACATCCCTTGAGCGGGCCGGCATGCCGAACGGTCGACATGCCGGCCCGTCCCCGATCTGAAGGACCGCTTTTGACGCAGCAGTTTACGATTTCCGCATCCCGACCGGATGGGACGACCATCCCCGTCGTCGTTACCAAAAAGCGCGTCAAGAACTTCAACCTACGCGTCACATCGAGCGGCGAGGTCCACGCCAGCGCACCGATCGGCGCCAGCCGCGAGCGTATCGAAGCGTTTGTGAAGCGCAACAGCGCCTGGATTATCAGCCGACTTGCCCAGCGCGAGCAACGTCAGGCGACGGCACGAGAGCCGCTCAGCCCCTCGTCCATCATTGCACTTTGGGGCAAGCCCATCACGGTACAGGATGCACTCGATCACAACTTTGCATCACCCGCACCGCGACCCAAACAGGCCACCTTCGCAAGTTTTATGGGTACCGATGAATCGGACGAAGGCCCACAGGCCAAGCGGCACGCAATCCTCGACGGCCTAACGTCCGATGAGCTCCAAGCCCGTATCGACCAGCTCTATGCAACCGAGGTCACCACGGCGCTGTACGATATGGTGCACGCGTACGAAATCGCAATGGGCGTCACCGTGGCCCGCGTCTCCGTGCGCAGCATGAAAACGCGCTGGGGATCATGCACGCCCAAGACCGGCGCCATTCGCATCGCACTCGAACTTGCCGCCTATCCCATCGAATGCCTCGACATGGTTGTCGCCCACGAGCTCGTCCACTTGCTCGAGCCAAGCCACAATCAGCGATTCCACGCCCTGCTCGACACGTACCGTCCCAACAATAAAGCTCTGTCGCAGCGGCTCAAGCAGCCACCCATAGAGTCGTATTAGAACCGGTTAGCGCACGCGCTCGATCTCGACGCCGCAGCTTGCCAGGGGCAGGCCAACAGGAGCCCACGGCTTATCGAGCTTTATGCGCACACCAAGCAGCGAGGGATAACGGCGCAGCAGCATCTGGGCTGTCCCCTCGGCTGCCGCCTCGATGAGCTTAAACGTATGCTCGCGCAGATAGCCATCGACATCGTGGCACACCGAGCCGTAGTCAATCGAGGCATCCAGGTTATCGTGCTCCCCCGCCGCGCGCAGGTCGGCATAGAGCACCAGAGAAACGATGAACTTCTGACCCAGCGCGTTCTCCTCGGGATACACGCCATGGTTGGCAAAAACCTCAAGGCCGTCAATGACAATACGATCGGCATGGCGCAGATCATCATAGCTCACGTGAGGCACCGCCGTTGCGGTGGATATTTCGCCCCTTCCACGGCGGGCGAGCTCAGCACCTTCAGTCTTGGTTGCATTCTCGGGCAGTTTTTTGTTACTCAACGCGATCGTCTCCTTCGTTTAGAACCCCAACCGCGCAAACTAACTACACGCGAATCGACAGGTTCTTTTTATCATCGCTCCAGTTGCAAGCATTGCGCGCGGGGCATGCAAAGCAGGCGCGCGACGCTTTGTCGGCTGCATAGAGCAGACGCTCAAGCGGTTGGCTGTTCACGCGCAGCTTTCGATGGCCCAGAATGGCCGTCTTAATGGCTGCGGCATCGGCCGGCTCAAACGCCACGTCATCGGGCATGCCGCCGAGAATCGCATCAGCGACGCGTTCGCTTGCAACATCATGGGATATACCCGATTCATACTGTTCATCTTTGCCGATATCGTGAAGAAGTGCCGTGGCGTAGATGACCTCGCGGTCAAATTCGAGCTGTTCCTCGAGATTCTTGATCCACATAATGCGAGCGACATCGAGCAGATGGTCAATACCGTGGCGGCAGAAGATGCGCCCCGATTCCAACTGTGCAATGTTGCCCAGGTGCCGTCGGAACAGCCCGTTGGCACAAATGTAATCAATGCGAGGCATGGCACCAAAGGGGGCCAGGCCCGAAGCCATAAAGCCGCGACGCGACGTCCCCTCATCGGTCTTCGATGTAAAGTCGTTGACGACTCTCATGGTTAGCGGCCCAACATCCTAAAGAAACGCTCCTCGAGCGCGGGATCGGTCTCAAAGACGCCGCGGCGAGCGAGCGTCACGGTCTTGGTGCCGGGCTTTTGCACGCCACGCATCGTCATGCACATATGCTCGGCCTCCATCAACACAATCGCTCCCTGGGGAGCGAGATAGTCCATGAGGGCATCGGCAACCTGTGCACACAGTTGCTCCTGCAGCTGCAGACGGCGCGCATAAACCTCAACCGTGCGGGCGAGCTTGGAAAGCCCAGCCACCCGACCGTTAGGGATGTAGCCGATGGCAGCCTTGCCATAAAACGGCAGCAGATGGTGCTCGCACAGCGAGTAAAACGTAATGTCGCGCTCGATAACCAAATCGTTCGAAGCGACGGCAAAGGTTTTGGACAGGTGCTCCTCGGCACTCTGGTCCATACCACCGGCGATCTCACCATACATACGGGCAACGCGCGCCGGGGTCTCCAGCAGGCCCTCACGAGTTGGGTCCTCGCCTATGCCCTCAAGCAACAGCTTAATGGCGGCCTCGACTTTTTCCTGATCGACCATCTGGGCCTCACTTTTCCGATTTCACGTTCGCGCTATGGTACCACGCCCTTTGGCATCGGCCACAAGCTACATAGTATGGGTCGAATAGACTGGATCGTCCCGCCAAAGCTCCACAGCGTCGCAAAGCGCAACGCCCTCACGCACAGCACGGGCGCGCGTGGCGTTCATATCAATCACGCGCTGATTGCTCGAGCCTCTAAAGCGCAACGAGATATCGTACAGATCCTGAACGAACGGGCCGTCCACCAACATGTCGAGGCAGGCCAGGATACGGTCCGTCACCTCGGTATGGTGACGACCACCCGGCATAAGCTCCTCGAGCACGTCGCCGGTAAAGCACCAAATGGTCTTGCCCGACCCCGCAGGATAGGCCGCACGCACGCGTTCGATAAAGTCAACAAGCCCCGCCTGATTCTCGGGCTCCATAGGCTCGCCGCCCAGAATCGTCAGGCCGTCAATAAAGGGATGATCGAGGCTCTCGATAATCTTGTCCTCGACGGCACGATCGAACGGCTCACCCGCAGCAAAGTCCCACGCGACAGAGTTAAAGCAATTCTTGCACCCACGACGGCACCCGCTCACAAACAGAGAAGTACGAACGCCTTCCCCATCAGCAATGTCGAAATACTTAATGTTCGCGTAGTTCATAGGTAACCTTCCTGGGGGTCTGGAGTATATCATCCCGTCCTCAGACATTCTCGGCCTTCGGCCTGCGAAACTGCGGGCGGGACGATATACTCCAGACCCCTCGCGAGCGATACTCAATGAACGTAGCGAACATCGAGTATAGGGTTCGAGGTCTAATAAAAACTTTGTTGCAGCTCAACCGTCATCGCAAGCAAAGCGTTGTTGCAAGTCAACTCATGTCCGCTAAGAACTTCGAGGAGTGAGCAGACCACGAGCTGCATCTCAGTTACGTCAACTTGACTGCCCCGTAGCGAGGCCCCGGACCTTTGCTCGATATGAGTTCCGCACGAACAGGAGGCGCCAGTGGCGCCTCCGTCGTGAGCCAGGACTGTCCGAAATAGCGAGTAAAGGTCCGGGGCCTCGCTACGGGGCGGCCTGGGATGGTTATTAGAGATGCAGCACGCGGTCGCGGATCTCCTCGGTTCGACCCTGGTTCCAGAACTGGGTACCGATGTAGCCGCACGTGCGACGGGCGACGTTCATCTTCTCCTGGTCACGATTGCCGCAATTGGGGCACTCCCACACCAGCTTACCGTCGTCCTCGACAATCTTGATCTCGCCATCGTAGCCGCACACCTGGCAGTAGTCACTCTTGGTGTTGAGCTCGGCGTACATGATGTTGTCGTAGATGTACTGCATCACGCGAATGACAGCCTTGAGGTTGTCCTGCATGTTGGGAACCTCAACATAGGAGATAGCACCGCCCGGCGAAAGCTGCTGGAACATGCCCTCAAACTTAAGCTTATCGAAGGCGTCGATCTCCTCGGACACGTGGACGTGATAGCTGTTGGTAATGTAGCCCTTGTCCGTCACGCCCGGGATAATGCCAAAACGGCGCTGCAGGCACTTGGCGAACTTGTAGGTCGTCGACTCCAACGGCGTGCCGTACAGCGAGAAATCGATATCGCTTTCGGCCTTCCACTCGGCGCACTTGTCGTTCATGCGCTGCATGACGGCCATGGCAAAGGGCGTGCCCTCCTTCTCGGTGTGGCTGTGGCCCGTCATGTACTTGACGCACTCATACAGGCCGGCATAGCCCAGACTAATGGTGGAGTAACCGCCCACGAGCAGCTTGTCGATCGTCTCGCCCTTCTTCAGACGGGCGAGGGCACCGTACTGCCAAAGAATCGGTGCGGCATCCGAAAGCGTACCCATCAGACGTTCATGACGGCACAGCAGGGCGCGGTGGCACAGCTCAAGGCGCTCGTCGAAGATCTTCCAGAACTTGTCCATGTCCTGATGCGAGCTCAGCGCGACATCGGGCAGGTTGATGGTCACAACGCCCTGGTTAAAGCGACCGTAGTACTTGGGCTTGTTCGGGTCATAGTTCAGCGCGTTGGCCACGTTGTTAAATCCGTTACCGGAGCGGTCGGGCGTCAGGAAGCTACGGCAACCCATGCAGGTATAGCAGTCGCCGTTGCCCGCGGTCTCGCCCTTCGACAGCTTGAGCTCGCGCATCTTCTTCTCGGAGATGTAGTCGGGCACCATGCGCTTGGCGGTGCACTTCGCAGCCAGCTGAGTCAGATAGAAGTACGGGGAATCCTCGTAAACGTTATCGTCCTCGAGCACATAGATAAGCTTGGGGAACGCCGGGGTAATCCACACACCGGCTTCGTTCTTAACGCCCTCATAGCGCTGGCGAAGCGTCTCCTCCACGATCATGGCAAGGTCGTGCTTCTCCTGCGCCGAGCGAGCCTCGTTGAGATACATGAAGACCGTCACGAACGGCGCCTGGCCATTCGTGGTCATAAGGGTCACGACCTGATACTGAATCGTCTGAACGCCGCGACGGATCTCGTCACGCAGGCGATCCTCAACAACCTCGCGGACCTTTTCGGGGGATGCGGAAACGCCGAGCTCCTCGAGCTCGCGGGCGACCTCGCCGCGAATCTTTTGACGGCTCACCTCGACGAACGGGGCAAGATGGGTCAGTGAAATCGACTGGCCACCGTACTGGGAGGAAGCAACCTGGGCGATAATCTGCGTCGCGATGTTGCAGGCGGTCGAGAAGCTGTGCGGCTTCTCAATCAGCGTACCCGAGATAACAGTACCGTTCTGGAGCATATCCTCCAGGTTCACCAGGTCGCAGTTATGCATGTGCTGGGCAAAGTAGTCCGAATCATGGAAGTGAATCAGACCCTCATTGTGAGCATCCACGATCTCCTGGGGCAGCAGCACGCGCTGGGTCAGGTCCTTGGAGATCTCGCCGGCCATGTAGTCACGCTGAACGGAATTGACGGTCGGGTTCTTGTTGGAGTTCTCCTGCTTGACCTCTTCGTTGTTGCACTCGATCAGCGACAGGATCTTGTCATCGGTCGTGTTCTTCTGGCGCTTCAGGCTCTGAACATAGCGATAGATGATGTAGTGGCGGGCAACCTCATAGCAGTCGAGACGCATAATCTCGTCCTCGACCAAATCTTGAATCTCCTCGACCGACACGGTGTGGCCCGCGTTCTCGCATGCCTCGGCGACGTTTTGCGCCGCATAAACCACCTGGCGGTCGGTAAGACGAGAGCTCTCCTCGACCTCCAAGTTTGCGGCGCGGATGGCATTGACGATCTTATCGATGTCAAAGACAACCTCGGTGCCGCTGCGCTTGATGATCTTCATCCTCTTGCCTCTTTCGCGTCGTAGTCTCATTGCGCTTCAGAGCCAAACGATGCCCGGCAGGGCGTGCCCCTGTCTTGCGGCGCCGTCGCGCAATCTGTGTTCTCGATAACCATAGGCCCTCATGCGGACAATCCTCACAGCCAATCAAGGGGCTCAAAGATCTATCCAAATGGGGCGAATAAGGTCCTCGTTCTCTGTCCGCCATCTATCATACGACAAAGACGCATCTATATCCTGTATTCTTTTTTTAGGTCAAACACAACATATAGTGTTTCAGCAGGTCAAAGCAATTGGTCATTTTGCAGACGCATTATTTATGAGGGGTTCTTGGCAAGTCGGTAAAACGTTACCAACACGGCTACCTGCATGGCAGTTATAAAACCCCCTTAGTCAAGCCGCCGACAAATCCTACTAAAACCAAGCCGCTCACGCCAAAAGAATCCAAAAGATTATGCTTGACCAACATGTTGCGGTCGAATGCCGGCGGACGGAGCGACAGGACTGCAAACGCTCGGAAGACTACAGCCCCGGCACCCCGTCCGCCGGCATTCGATAGGCGAGGAACTATTTCTTCTCTTCGTGAGCTATCGTGCGGCCGAGAGCCGCTGTAAAGGGATCGAGCAGCACGCCGGCGATAACCACAAAGGCCCATCCCTTTGTGACAAGACCTGCCCAACGCGCGAAGAACGTACGGCCTTCAATCGTTCCGAATCCTCCCTGGAAGGCAATCTCGCCAAACCCGATGACCATAAAGAGCAGAGTTGCGCCAATAACCGTACCGGCGACTTTTGCCGATGCGCTCCCCTCCTCAAAACCAAAAAAGTCCAGGCACATGCCAACCGTCTTTCCAAACAGCGGAAGCGCGCTTAACACCTCGGCGATCACCGTGGCGACCACGAGCTGCCCCCAAAACCCGTGGGACTTGTCAGGTCCAAACCGGGTGCCCCCTCGATAATGGGGAGAAATGCACAGAGCAACAAGGGGTTAAAGAAGCCATTGAGAACGCCGATGACGCGGCCGACGGGAAGCTTCATAGCCTAAATCCTTTCAGAACAATTGATAGAAAAAGGGCCGCCGGCATTTGTCGGCGGCCCCGATAAAACATGATATGCGGCAAAGCAACTACTCGAGTGGCTACTCCGCCTCGCCGCTGGCCGCCATCTTTTCGGCCTCGGCGAGCTGCGCCGGAGTCAGCTTACGATACTTAATGGCGCCAAAGACGACACAAGCCGCACAGACAATCATGCCGGCGATGAACTTCTGGTCAATCGTTGCACCAAACGGCGACGTCACGGCCTCAAACACAATGGGAGACAGCGCCATGCCAAAGTTGATGCCTGCCATGCCAATGGCAAGGTTAAACGCACGTCCCTCGGGAGCAGAGTTGCCGGCGGCAAAATTGCCCTCCAGCGGTACGTATGTCTCCTTACCAAGAGCGACGACAAAGCCCGCAACGCACAGCACCATAAAGGCGGGTGCAACCAGCGTCAGGCCCAGGCCAACGAGCGTCACGCCCCACGCGATCGGCATCGACAGGTTCTTGAACTTGGCAAACAACGGGCCCACCAAAAGACCGGCCGCAATGCCGGCGACCGTCATGACGGTCGAAGCGAGGCCAGCCTCAACAGTGCCGCCAAAGCCGCGGCCCACGACAAGCAGCGAGACATTGGAGCTAAAGAGCTGGAACGTGAGTACGAACACAAAGCTCATGACCGTGATAATTGCGACCTCTTTGGGCATGTTGGCAAACACGTTGACCTTACGCTTAGGCTCAAGATGACCCTCGGGAAGGCAAACAGCCTCGATCACGATGAAAATGATCATGATGAAGTACGCCGCATAGCTGTGAAACCACTCGGCAGAACCCAAAATGCCGGAAACCATCGTCCAGATAATGCCGCCCAGTGCAACAAAAGTGGAGTAGATGCCCATAACAAACGAGCGCTGCTTTCCGCCAAAGTAATCCGCGATAAGAGCGTCCGTTGAATTCTGCACGGCGCCGAGACCAAGGCCCATGACAGCAGAAGCCGCTAAGACCTGGCCGAGCGAGTCGTGGAACACCAGCACCGAGGCGCCTGCCAGCATCACGATAACGTGACCGACGAGCGTCGTCTTCTTCTTGGACAAGCGAGAGGCGAGCTGTGAAGAGACGAGCATGGCGGACAGCGCCATCATCAACGGGATGATGCCGATGATCATCTGAACGGCAGCGATGTTTTCGTTGGGAAACGCCGCCGCAACAGAGGCCACGATGGGAACGGGCACGAGCATGCCCATAATGCACATGGCGGCAGCATAAATGCCCACCAGGTACTTGATCTTGGTTTTATCCATGATTCATCCTTACACTTAGAGAAAAAGGTTGGGGCGGTCGGACGTCACCATCGGCCGCCCCAAACACAGCACTATCAGTCGTTGAATCCGGTGAACACGGGCTCTCCGCTGTACACGAGCGCCTCCTCGATGCCATCGAGCACGCGGCAGGCGCCAGACGCCATCGCCTCGAGTTCAAACTCGCCGGGATAAGCCGATACGGGCGCGATCCAAGAGCAGCACTCCTCAATCGAGGCAACGAGTTCCTTACTGTGGACCATGCCGCCTCCGAGCAAGATACCGTCGACGTTGCCCTTCAGCACACTGGCCATCTCGCCGATCCACTTGCAGATCTGATAGACCATCGCATCCCAGGCGCGAGCTGCGGCCTTATCGCCCGCTGCAGCACGTTCGCACACCTCGATGGCATCGGAGGTACCCAAAAGATCGACAAAGCCGCCCGTCTTCATGCAATGGGCACGGGCGACATCAAGACCGTGCTCTGCGGTGTACTTTGCGACCTCGATCGCGGGAACCGATCCACAGCGCGTAGGCGCCATGGGACCCTCGCCGCCGACGATATCGTTGCCGTCCACCATCTTGCCCTTAAGGTGGGCCGAGATAGAGATGCCGCCGCCGATATGACAGACGATAAAGTTGCACTCGTCGTATGCGCGACCGAGCTTTGCCGCATGGCGGATGGCGGTCTCTTTGAGATTAAGGGCGTGCAGGTGCACGTTTCGATACACGCCCTTAATGCCCGTCATACGTGCGAGGTCGCACAGTTCGTCGGTATCGGGAGGATTCACCACAAAAGAAGGCTTTCCCGTCTTTGAGGCAAACTCATGGGCAATCTGGGGACCCAACTGCGCCGGGTGCCGAACGCCATTCGCACCGATGCGGGCATGCTCGAGCATGACCTCGTTGATGGCATACGTACCACCGGGCAGCGAAAGCAGACCGCCGCCGCGACCGACAAAGGCATCAAAGTCCTCGAGCTTCAGGCCCGCCTCCCCCAGCGCTCCAAGGATCAGATCGCAGCGATACGGCATCTGAGCCGAAACCCCGTCGAACTGGGCAAGGTCCTTCGCATCGTGCGCAACGTTCTTGCTGAGCTTGCACTCATCACCCTCAAACACGCCCACCTTCGTGGAAGTGGAACCCGGGTTGATTACCAGAACGCGCCAGGGAGTCTTTTTATCGGACATACCTTAAGCCTCCTTAAGCGCCTGAGCGCGCACGCAGCTCATCACCACGTTGCCGACGATCTCATCGACGGGCGCAGAGCGCGAGCAATCGCACACGGTCTTCTTGAAGCCCTGAAGCATGGGGCCGTAAGCATTGGCGCCGGTCAGATTCTGGATGATCTTGACACCGATATTGCCCACGTTGATATCGGGCCAGATGACCACGTTGGCTTGGCCCGCAACAGCAGACTCACGATGCACCTTCTTGGCCGCGACCTTGGGGTTAATCGCCGAATCAAACTGGAACTCACCGTCGATGGCAAGGTCGGGACGGCGATCGTTGGCAATCTCGCGAGCACGACGTACCTTATCGACGAGTTCGTTATCCATCGAACCGTCAGTCGAATGCGAAAGCAGCGCGCAACGGATATCCCATCCGGTCAGCGAGCGCACCGTTTCACTCGACGAAATCGCGATCGAGGCAAGCTCCTCGCTCGTGGGGTCAACGCAAACGGCAGAATCGCCAAAAGCCAAAAGGCCACCTTCGCCGCCGTTCCAGTTGGGAATGTCGGCGATACCGCACGAGCTCACGGTGTCCACCCCGTCAGCAAGACCAACGATGGTCTGACCCGCCAGGATGATATCGCCCGTAGCGTTATCGATACCGGCGAACATAACGTCGACATCGCCGAGCACCTGCAAAATCAGGGCGCGCTCAAGCGGACGCGTCATACGGCGCGCGGCGCCCTTGGGCTTAAACTTGCAATCCGGATGAGAAAGATAGCGCTCGCAGCAAGCGGCGTTTGCCTCCTCGTCGGTCACATCGACAATCTCGATGCCGTCAAGGGAGATGCCGCGCTCATCGGCAAGCTCCTTGAGCTTGCCCCCGTCGCCGACCAGCACGCATTCGGCAAGATGTTCGGCGGCGATCTTTGCGACCGCCTGCATCATGGTCTCGTTTTCGCCCTCGGGAAAAGCAACGCGCATAGGCTTGGCGGCAGCCTGCTCGCGCAGGGTCTGCATCAGGTCCATGGCAGTTACTCCATCTCTTCGGCAGTGCGCTCAATAAGCTCACCGATGGTCTTCATGACCATGACCTCGCGAACGGGAACCTCGGCATCGAGTTCGTTCTCGATCATGGAGGTCAGAGCGATCATCTTCATCGAGCCCTTGCCCAGGGTCTCAAACGTCGTCTCGGGAGTCACATCGCCATCGTAGTTGTAAGCGGACTTGGCAAAATCGCAGATCTGCTGAGTGAGTTCTTCATTCATGACAAAGCCTTTCTAAAATAAAAAGAGGGGCGACCACGGCGGGCTGGAGACATGGGTCCCGCCGTGGCCTAAGAGAGGAATCGAATTGTTACAAGGGTGAAAACCTAGTCGTCAAGCTCGAACGTAAGCTCTTTGTAGCCCGGACGGTCGATAACCTTGGCATGGACGCCAACGATCTCGCCCGCCATGAGTTTTGCGCGGATCTCGGGGGCCTTCTTCTTGGTAATGCCGTAGATGACGTAGGTGTACTGAGAACCCTCGTCGATATCGACGGCGCCGTAGGCGTACTTGCCATACTCCTTGAGGTAGGGCTTGTCGTTCTGCGGACCAGGCAGGGTAAAATCGATCAGATGGCCGTGACCAGAAACCTGGACCCAATCGGTCTTGTGATAGCCGCAGGCATTGCAGGCAAGGTGGGGCGGAAACTCGACGGCTCCGCACTCGGGGCACCGGCGTGCCCAATAGATGCCCTCTTCAAGACCCGCGTAGAACTTCTTGACCACGGGCTCCATATCTTTGAGTTGCATGAGAATACTCCTTATGGGAAATCGAAAACCGCGGTCGCTTAGGCGACGGTACGAAGAATCTGGCAGCGCACGTTCTGAGAACCGCCAAAACCGCGCAGGAACGCCGTCTCGGGAACCTTCTTCATCTGGGTGGCACCGGCGACGCCGCGCATCTGCTTGACGGCCTCGACGATATCGGCGATGCCCGATGCGCCATGGGCGTGACCGAAGTTGCAGCGGCCACCGTGCGGGTTGATGGGCTTATCGCCATCAAAAGCGGTACGGCCGTCGATCGCGTATTTCCAGGCCTCGCCGCGCGGAATATAGCCGCACTCCTCGGCCGAAACGATCTCGGAAGCCAGGAAGAAGTCATTGCACATAAACAGGTCGATCTCATCGGGGCTCACGCCGGTAAGGTCGTAGACCTGCTTGGCGGCAAGCTCGGTAGCCCAGTGCTCGTTGTGAAGCAGGCCGGCCTCGACGGCAGAGGCGCCCGTGCCCAGAACCTCGATAGGCGCGTACGGGACGCCCATGGCCTTGGCCTTCTCCGTGGGCATCACGACAACAGCAGCGGCACCGTCGCACTTCTTCTCAAAGCCGGTAACGCGCAGATACTGCGTAACGCGCGGGTTGTACATACTCTTGAGATACTCATCGGCGGTATCGAACCCAACTGCCTTCGCGTCCTCCTCGACCGTGGTCTCGTACCAGGCAAGGGGATTCAGGACGGCACCGCGGCGAAGGCTCTTGGTAAGGCCGTTCAGGGCGTCATCGATCTGATCGGCGGTAAGGTCGTACTGCATCGAATACTCGTTGATCCAGTTGTCGAACGACACGCCAAAGGCACCGTCGAGCGGACGACCATAAGCGCGGTCATAGATCTTATCGAGCGACGGAATCATGACGTCGAGCGTAAAGTCCTGACGAATATGGGAAGGCATGTGCTCAACGGGAAGAGTCGAAGCCAAATCGCAGGCACCCGTAAGGACGACATCGTAGGCACCGGAGGCGACTGCCATCACGGCCTGCTCAAGGGCGACATAGCCCGTGCAGCAAGCCTCGGAATGATGGACAGAGCCCTTGGCGCGAACGCCAAACCAATCGGCAACCTGCATGTTGGGGGTAATGCAATCGCCAACGAGATACGGATTGGCGCTGCCGTGGTAGAAAAAGTCGATATCGCGGGGCTCAAGACCGGCATCGGCAATAGCCTCGAGGGCTGCATAGCCAAACGCCTCGCCCTCGCCAATGCCCTGGGTCTCGGGATGCTCCTCAAAATCCTTGAACGGGGTGCAGCCCACGCCTACAATCGAGACGCTGCGCATGTTCTTTCCGAGCGTAACCACTGAATATCACATCCTAATCATGTGAAGGTGTACGGAGTGATGGCGCAGTCCGGCCGCGAGCGAAGGTGAGAGAGCGCTCGCGGCTTTTCTGTGCCGTCACACGTTGAACTACTGCAGTGGTTCTCTTGAACGTAGCTTTAGTTTATGAGGGGTTAAACGAGACGCATGAGACAAAAAGCCCCGATGCGTCCCAACATATGGGACGCATCGTGGCTAGGCGTTCCAAATAGCAGATAAACGGACTCGTATTATTTGAGCTAATGATCCGAGATATCTATAATTCGCCCTGAATACAACCGTTTATCCCCAAATATCGACCGCTCACGCGACCGGCCTTTCAAAATCGGGAATACGTGGGTGCCAGTGACGCGACGCATCGTCGACAAAGAGCGGTGCGTAGAACATGCGATTGAGGGCGGCGGCAACGGTGCGCGCCTCAAGGTCGGGCCGGGCCTCGAGCCAATACTGAATGAGGTTATGGTGACCCGCAAGCGCAAAGGCTAGATACAGGTCGAGGTCCGTTTCATCGGAAAATGTCGAGCGAAGCCGATTGCGAAAATAGTCATGCATAAAGATCGTTGCCTTGTGAGCAAACACGGGATCGCCGTTATCGCTGTTAAGCGCCAAAACTTTCGAGCGATTAGCCTGGAGAATCTCCATGCGCTTGATCATCGTGGGCGTAGGGTCCAGCTGCGCGTCGCCAAAACGAGCCTCCAACGCAACATCGTTGATGTCCTGCATATTCTGGAGCAGCTCATCTTCAAAACGTTTAACCACATCATCGACAGAGCGATAACAGCGATAGAACGTCGATTTGGATGTATGGGCAAGGTGAAGTACCTCGGCCACCTTAATCGACTGCACCGGAGTTGTCGCCATAAGTTCAAAGACGGCATCCTCGATCCGTGAAGCGATATCGTTTTGAGCGTTCAGTGACATAGCGGCCTCCCCTATTGGCGATTGACTCCTATGCTACCCGAAAGGTGTGCTCCTTGAGGACGATACGAGGCATAGAGCGCGCCGCACAAGAAATGACGCAGCGACCGTATATCACCGACGAAGTATTCCATCCATCGGGCATACCATCTTTGCGAGGGTCAATCGAAAACCCGACGCCTTCAGCCTTGAGGATGGCCTCGATGCGCGTCCACACCTGGCTCATGCGAAGATTGCGTTCTTGCAAATTGGAGGCAGCGTTAATCCACGCGCGCTCGTCGTCGTTTGCCATACGTCCAACCGCAACGGGAGCAACCTCATCGATCGCCTCGATATCCACGCCAATAGATCCTCCGACCGACCGAGCAACATCGGAAACAGCGAGGACGGCCACGCTTCCGCCATGTGAAATGGAAATAGAGGGTGCCTCCCCATCCGCAAGCTCGATCTTGCCGAATGCAGAACGCGCAAGCTGGGTGTCGTCGAAGACACCTAGGGCGTCGCGAAGCAGCAGACCCACGCCTGCAGCTTCCCTCCGAGACGCAATTGGGAGGTCCCCATTGGAGGCACGTAAGGCATAGCGTCCCGCGATTGATGCCATAGCAACGGTCTCGCTGGGATCGATCGCAGAAACGTCAACGAGATGCACGGTTATGTTCAAAATGGTCAACCCCCACTCGATTGAAATGACAAGGCTAAACTGACGCTCAGAACCGCTCTTTCATGAATCGAGGTACCTTTTCCGGCGATTTGGCGACCAAAACAAAACAGCTCAGAGGCGAAGCCTCTGAGCTGCGAACATTTGGTGGGCGTTAGAAGATTTGAACTTCTGACCTCTTCCGTGTCAGGGAAGCGCTCTCCCCCTGAGCTAAACGCCCAAATGGAGCGGACAACGGGGCTCGAACCCGCGACCCCAACCTTGGCAAGGTTGTGCTCTACCAACTGAGCCATGTCCGCTTACGAGGATTAATCTTACGTGATGCCCGCATCCTATGCAAGAACTTTTTTTGAAAAGTTTTGCGACGCTCTCGCGAGGGCATCAGTCGTCACGAAAGGCGCGAACAAACGCAGGCTCGC
>DXZS01000012.1 GCA_019419505.1 Collinsella sp.
GGCGCGGGGTCGCCGTACTTCGAGTAGCACCAGACGACGGAGTCGCCGTCCTTGAGCGTGTAGCCGCCCGCGCCGACCTCGGAGGCGCTGCCGTTGACGAACAGCTGCCAGTACGCGCCGGTCGCCGAGTCGTAGCCGAGCTTGCGGTCCTTATCGAAGGGCGACGTGATCGTGTTGAGCGCCCAGCCCCAGGTGCCGTTGGGATCGTAGTCGGTGGTCAGGCCGGCCTGCTTGAAGAGCTGCTCGGAGAGGTCGGCCGCGGTCGAGCCCTCCTTCAGCGTGATCCGCTGCGCGGCGGCCCAGGTCTGCTGGGCGCCCTTGGCGTCGGTGCCGACGACGGAGCACGTGGCAGAGACCTCCTGGCTCTCTGCCTTGGCAGGCTGAGCCTTGGCCTCTCCAGCGGCAGAGACAACGGCGGTGTCCTGCTTCGAGGCATCGGACGTCGATGCAGCCGGTGCCTCATTGCCGGCAGCGCTATCGTCCTCAGTCTTGTCGGTAGGGCCCGAAGCTGTCGCAGTGGCATCTTGCTCGGCAGTGCCCCCATTCGCCACCATGCCGCTCGCATTGAGGTCGGCAGCAGGGCTTGTCGCGGACTCACCAGAGCCGTTCTCGGCAAGCGGTGCCGCCTGAGCCACAGCCTCGGCAATGCCCTCGGCGCCCTCGGCCCACAGTTGAGCCGGCGTGGTGCCAAAGGCCATCGCGAAGGCCAGGAATGCCACCAGGCCGCGCTTGGCTACACCGCGTGCAATCGCGCCACGACGATGCAACGAGGCGCGCTCGCGCTCGTCCTCAAACATATCCATTTGTCCCCCATTGTCTGTACTTGGAGCGATGCCTTGAGGCTGCCCCACGTCATCGCGCATGTTGCGTTCGAGTTCCCCCATCGGGGTCCCCCTTCCCTCCAGAGCCCTATGCACACCGGCGGCATACGCCGCAGCCGCATGCAAGATGGGAGGCGATCCGACTTAACCTTAACGGCTCAGGCGCGCCGTCCGATCTGCGACGCGAACATCCCGAGCCAAGAGGAATTACGGTTACTGGTACAGCCGGGGACTTGCACCCCGATTCTCCCAAACGCGCAGGAAAACCGCGCGTTCGTGCGTCTCCGCACCACCATCTAGGCCATCGATTATTACCGTCAAAATGGTATCACGCAAAAGGGCCCCGCACACAGGCGAAGCCCAAGGTAAAAGCTATTGTTTGCGATAGGAAATTGCGGTGACGGTCGCAGCCTCTAGTGTTTGCCGCCGTGGCTGTTGAGCCAGATATTGCGGCCCAGCATAAGCGCCAGCACCAGCGCGCTCACGTAGCCCATAAAGCCAATGACCGGGATACCAAACACAACCGGCTCGATGCGTGCGTAGTACACCACCGACGAACCGATAAACAGGCCGGCGATAACGATAGCCATCGACATGCGGTCGATAATTCCGCCCAGCTGTCGCAGTGCCTTATCGCTGCTCATGATCTGCGTGTTCACCTTAAGCTGGCCGCGCGTAAGCATGCGCGAAGCCAGCCCCAGGTACTCAGCCGCCTCGAGTGAGCCCTTCGCCGCGCGATAGCTGCTCGCGGCAAGATCGCGCCCCATGTCGCGCACGCGCGCATAGGTGCTTTTCTCGTTTTTAATGTGGGTTTGGATGATCTGGATCATGTTGACGTTGGGCATGTACTCGGTCAGCAAACCCTCGAGCGTCACCATGCCGCGCGCGAACATCGTCACCACGCTCGGCAGCTCAACATCGTTTTTGCGCGCCAGGTTTAGCAGCGAGGTCAAAAACTCGCCGATATCCAGGTCTTTAAGGTCGAGGCCCGCAAAGTCAGCCACGATAAAGTCAAGATCGGACAAAAAGGCCGAATGATCGAGCTCAGCCGAGTCGCCACGCGTCACGGCGAAGCGCATGAGCGAATCCTTGAGCTTGGGCACGTCACCCTCGGCCACGGCGAAAATCATGTCCTTTACGATACCGCGATCGTGACTCGACATGCGTCCGACCATGCCCAAGTCGATAAAGTAAACGATACCGTCTTTGAGGATGATGTTTCCCGCATGCGGGTCGGCATGGAAAAAGCCGTCGTCGAGCACCTGCGTCGAGTAGTCCTCGACAATCGCGGCACCGATCTTTTCCAAGTCATAGCCCTCGGCCACCAAGCGTTCAGGATCGGCGATCGAAATGCCGTCGACGTAGTCCATAACCACCACGTGCTCGGTGCACAGGTCCAGATAGGATTTAGGGCACGTCACGCCATGAACGCTCTTATGGAACTCGTAGAAGTCGTTGAGGTTTTTGGCCTCGGCCAAAAAGTTGGTCTCCTCGCGAAACGAGGTCCACAACTCCTCGACTACGCCGTGCAGGTCAACGAATTGATCGGTGTTGACGAACTTGGAAACGATACGCACCACCGAGCGGATGATATCGATGTCCTGTGCCATAACCTGCTGCGCACCGGGGCGCTGCACCTTGACGGCCACGTCCTCGCCCGTCACCAGACGAGCGCGGTGCACCTGCGCGAGCGACGCGCTACCGAGCGGGTTGGGGTCGATCGCATCGAACATCTCCCCCAGGCGCAGGCCGTATTCTTCTTCCAGACAGCTGAGTACGACCTCGTACGGCACCGGCTCCACGTCGGAGCGCAGACGACGCAGCTCGTCGCAAAAGCGCTGCGGCAGAATCTCGGACCGGTTGGCCAAAATCTGCCCCATCTTGACGAACATGGGGCCGAGTTCCTCGAGCAGGCGGCGCAAACGAACCGGCGTGAGGTTATCCCACACGCGGTACTTTTTGACCAGGCGAACAATCTGCCCAATGCGTTCGCGACGACCCGCCGGCGTGAGCTGGTATTCCTCGTCCGGTGCCATCGCGTCGGGCTCCTCGGGCACCATATCGACAGCGCGTGGCTTCTTGCGAGCGCCCGAGACGGCAGCGTCGACCTCATCGACAACCGCCGCCTCGTCACCCAGAGGATCTAGATTGTTGTAATCGGTGGTGGAATCTGCCATCTGCGCTGCTACTCGGCCTCTTCGGTATCCTTCGCATCGTCGGGCTCAACGGACTCGACGGGCACCGAGGTCACGTTGTCCTCGACCGAATCGACGATGTCGCGCACATGGGCCAGGAAGGCCGTACGCTCGGGCGCAGTCATAACGCGGACGCGAGCCAGAATGAGCTCGTCGAGCACGCGTTGGGCCGCGGTCTCGCCCTGCATGCCCAGACGCTCGGTCAGGTCGGAGATGGTACCGCCGGCCTGCTCGAACATGTCGGACACACTGCGGGCGATATCGGGGGTGGCGGTGTCCTTGCGGACCTGCTCGCCTTTGGTATTAAGGTCGTCGAGGACCTTCTTGCCGCCTTCAACAGCAACGGCGGCAGCGCCAAAGCCCACGTTAATGGCGCCGTTAACAAGCTGATCGAGTTTCATAACCATGGTTGTCTCCAATCACAAACAACTGCATTGGCGTTCTTGTACCCAAGATTGAGTGAAAGCGACAAAGCGTTTTAGCACTATTCGATCGACGGGAAATCCCTACCTCACGTTGTCGTTCATCGCGAAAGAGTTCTTCATGGCGCAGCTCGTGGTGTAGAGCACCTTGCCCAGCAGGGCATCGGTCTCCACGCGCACAAGCTCGGCAAAGGCCTCGTTGGCGCGTGCAAGCTCGGCAGGCACCTCGGCCTCGGGTAGCGCGGCTACGGCAGCATCGACGTCATGGATCTGCTTGTGGCCCATGCCACCGACCTTCTCCTGATAATCCTCGACCGCGCGACCGCACTCATGGAAGCGGACGTCGGCCAGGGCGCCGATCAGGCGGTTGGCCCAGTAGAAGTTTTCGGACGTCACGCGAGCCTGCGTGTCGGCATAGTACTCGGGCATGGTCTCGACGTTGGCGTACAGCGGGACCAGCGCGTTAAACGAGTTGGAGCCAAAGGCCATCCACTGCACGGCGCGATACGCCGGCTGCGCATAGGGGCGCAGCTGCAACACGGCGAGCTGGCTGTTGCGGTTGATGCCGATGGGGCGATAGGCGCCGCGCGTGGCGGGCGTGCCCTTACTGCCGTAGCAGTCGTACTCCGTGCCCTGGTAGTGGCTCGAGAGTACGTACTTAATGTCCTCGATGGTCACCTTGCGCTCGGGCACACGGCTCCAGGGGATGTCGTCGCTCTCGGGCGTGTAGTCGGCGTCGGGGCCGTCCCACACATCGCTGGGGTTGAGGCAGCGCTGCATGTACCAGGCGCGCGGCGTGTTGTAGACGTGGTCGCTGTCGCTGTGCGAGCCAAAGGCCTCGCGCGGGTTAAAGACCGTCGCCGGGCCGTCGCCCTCGACGCCCAGCGTCAAGTCCAGATGCCACTCGGCCATCCAGGCGCGCAGGTCGGCGGAGCACATGTGGTCGGCCTGGTCGCCCTCGGCGTCGTCCAGGTCAAAGCTGTCGATACCCAGCTGGTTAGGCATGGTCACATAGGCGTCGTCGGGCACGCGCTTGGCGATCCAGTGATGGCCGCCGATGGTCTCGAGCCACCAGATCTCGTCCACGTCGCTAAAGGCGATGCCGTTGTTCTCGTAGGTGCCGTAGCGCTCGAGCAGGTCGCCCAGGATACGGACGCCGTCGCGGGCGGACTTGGCATACGGCAGGACCAGGGTCACCATGTCCTCCTCGCCCAGGCCACCAGGCTGCGCCGGCACATAGCCGTCCTCACCCTCGTTGCCCTTGGCGGGCACGTAGTCCACGAGCGGATCGGCGCCGCGAACGCGCTCGTTGGTGGTGAGCGTCTCGGTTGCGGACATGCCAACATTGAGCTCGTTGAAGCCCGCCTCGGCCCAAATGCCGTGACCGGGAATAACATCGGGGACGCTCGTGTAGCGCATGGGATTATCGGGCAGTTCAACGGTCAGGTGACTCAGGACGCTCGTGTAGACGCGCGGCTGCTCGTCGGGATGCACTACGCGCATGTGCTTGGGCTCAAACACCCCGTTGGACGAGTCCTCGTTACGCGCGACCAGGGTCGACCCGTCGTAGCTCGCGTTCTTACCAACCAAAATCGTTGTGCACGGCATGCGCATCCTCCTTGAGCGAAGAAATCAAACGATAACAGTGTATCGCTTCGGCGCAGAAAGGGCGAAACCACGGCGCTGGCAACCCCTGTGGTCAAAAAATGCCAAATATGAGTACTGTCACTAATTTAGTGGCAGCAAATTGCACTGTTCCGGGCGCCGGGAATCCTCACCTGTCCAAAAACTGAGTCTAGTAATTCCCCATACGTCCAATAAAATTGGCTCTTTAACGATATTACTTATCGCTAAAGAGCCAAAATGATCTCAAACATATGTGACTAACTTGGCAACAGTACTCATATTTGGCATTTTTTGACCACGGGGTATCTAACCAACCCCCTAAACAGCCTCCAAACGCCTATTTTACCGCGCGCTCAGCCGCCTCGATCACGTGCTTGGCGAGAATTGCTGTCGTCACGGCGCCCACGCCACCCGGCACGGGGGTGATTGCGCCAACAACCGGCTCCGCGGCATCAAAATCGACGTCGCCGACCAGCTTGCCAGCGGCTTCGTCCCAATTAATGCCAACATCGATAATCGCCTGGTCCTCGCGGACCGCATCTGCGCCAATCGTGCGCGCGCGTCCAACGGCGGCAACCACAATGTCGGCAGCACAGCACTCGGCGGCAAGATCGCGCGTATGCGTATGGCACGTCGTCACGGTTGCGTTGCGCGCCGTAAGCATGGCGGCAACGGGGCGGCCAATTACCAGTGAGCGTCCGACCACGGCAACTTTGGCGCCGTCCAGCTCAACGCCGTAATGATCCAGCAAAGCAAGCACGGCTTCAGCTGTGCAGGGGGCAAAACCCTCGCCGCGCCCCGAAAGCGTGGTGAGCAGCGAAGCCGGCGTCATGGAGTCAACGTCCTTGGCGGGATCGAGCGTTGCGGCGACGGCGTTCTCGTCAAGGCCGGCGGGCAGCGGGCGAAACATCAGACAGCCATGAACAGCCGAGTCGGCATTGATGTCCTCGATGGCCGTCAACAGCTCGTCTTGCGAAACACCGGCAGGAAGCAACACGCGACGCGCCTCGATGCCAACCTTTTCGCAGCGTTTAAGGGCGCCGCGCTCGTAGGATAGGTCGTCCTCGCGTTCACCCACACGCACGATAGCAAGCGTCGGAACAACACCGCGTTCGCGCAGCGCAGCGCAGCGGGCAGCGAGCTCCTCAGTCAAAGCGCGGGCGACGGGAGCACCCTTCAGTAGCTCAGCCATGGCTATCCCCTCTTTCTTGCAGCGTCGGAGGCGCGGCGCGCCAGCGCATCGGCGCGCGGCAACCATGTGTCGAGCAACTCATCACACGCCGTCTCGAGCTCCTCGGCGCGTGCACGATCCTTCATAGACGTGGTGTTCGCAAAGAGCGTCAAGCTCGCGCCCTGCATAGCGGCACGGCAGAACACGGCACCACACGCCACGTCGGACAGCAGCTGTCGGGAGCCCTTGTCCGCCATGTCCTCGAGCAGCGCCAGTGCGCGCCCGCAGGCATCCATAATGCGATACGGCGGCATGGCGGCCACGTGCAGCGCATCCTGAATCGCAGCCGGTCGGGCCGGGTCCTCACGCGGAATACCGTACGCCGCGGACACCTGTCCGTAGGCACGAACGTCCTCGGCAACCAACTCGACAAGCTCCTGGGCCAGCTCATCAGCCTGGGTAAACGCGCGCGTCAGGTCATCCGCACGATCAGCAAGCGCGGGATTGGTCGCACCGTAGCGGGCAACCATTCCGCACAGCGAGGCGCCCAGCGCGCCCACAAAAGCGCTCGCGCTGCCACCACCGGGAACCGGCTCGCGCGCGGCCAGCGCCTCGGCAAACCCGCGGCAGGTCTTGTCCATCATCTCTTGGCTCATACGCATGCACCTTCAAGTCATATACATCGGTCGGGCGGCAACCACCGACCGACCGCATCGATCACATAATGGTGCATAGTCTAGCCCATAAGTACATAAGCGTCAGCGCACCTGGTCATCGCGGATTTCTATGACGAACGATAGGCGTCGGCACCGCAAACATGGGAAACATGGCCCGCCTTTCGGGACTTCCGGACGTCACAAACTGGGGCATATCTATAAACAAGGAACCTGTTGGGGCAACGCCCGCGTACACGCGCCCCTTTAAAACAACGGACACCTCACCCCGGGGAGAGCCGACAGCACCGGCCCTCCCCTCTTTTGGACCCGTGCATATTGCCACTTAACGGCGCAAATCCGGCCCTCAGAATGGGACACATGGCCCACCCGAGCGAGCCGTCCACGCGTACAGTAAAGGCAGGTAATCCATGGGCGGTTACAGATCGAGGAGGACACGACCATGAAAAAGAAGGCCTTTGCGATTCTCACCCTCTGCATAAGCCTCTTTGCCGCATTTGCCCTGGTGGGCTGCGGTGGCAGCGGCGGCGCTACCGGAAGTGGCGGTGGAGCAGAAAAGCCAGCCGTGGATATGAGGACCGACTTCATTTGGTTTAAGGTCGAGGTCCCCGAGGGCGTCGAGATCACCGACGTCGCAGGCGACACCGCCGACAGGGCCCAGTTTAAGTTCACCGAGAGCGAGCACGCCAGCGACCGCTTCATCCCTGTCTTCGATCCTGACAAGAACGCCGATGAGTTGTTCGACTACGAGGCAAAGTGGAAGGCCAACTCCGGATGGACCGAGAGCGATCCCGTTAAGTACAACGGCAAGACCTGGCGCAGCGCCTACTTTACGCACTCGGGCGGCGTGACGACCGAGTACTTCACCGACGTTGACGGCGGCAGCGTGTACGTGCGCATCGACAACGTCGAGGAACACAAGGACGCCGTCGAGACCATGATGAAGTCTCTGGAGTTTGCCGACGACATCGCCAAGGCCAAGACCGAGGCCATGGACGTCAAGCTCGACGATATCGAGATCAAGCGCTAAAGCTCCAACAACATGCAGCAGCGCCGTTTTAGCTCAGCCGGGATGCAAGGTGCGACTCCTTGCATCCCGGTTTTTTTGTGTTCGAAAGCGCCCGGTCACATCGCCATATTGAGCACGTTGACGAATTCCTGCGCCCGGAAGCGGCTGCTCAGGCAAAAGACACAGGCAGTTAACAGCCTGTTGCGAAGAAAAACATTGCGGCCCTTGATCCTGTTGACCCCTGTGATGTCCTTAAGATAGACAATCTCGGTGTGCTTGCCGCCGAAAGTGCCCTTCTTGAGCACCTCAATACGGTTGGGGTAGATTTTAACGTCTTTAAACCTACCCGAACCTTTGTCCTGGAACAGCAAAGTGTTGTTATCCATGCGTGTCACTCCCGCGGGGTTCGCTAAAGCTGCTTCTATGACCACATTTTAGTCACCGCAAGACTCCCATGCGAAGGTGCCAGACAGCACAGCAATTCGTGTCCGCGCGAGGCTTTAAACTAAATGCGATAAAGATGCATTCCACAAGAGGAAAGTGGGGCGACAGTGATGGGCGAACTGGTAAACCGTGGAGAATCGGCAATCGTACCAGAAGTTTTTTACAAGCAGGTTTCCTCGATTCTCAACGCCGCTCGCGACAAGGCCTATACCGCCGTTAACTTTGCGATGGTTGAGGCGTATTGGGAGATCGGCAAGAGCATTGTTGATGAGCAGGGCGGAGAGGAGCGCGCCAAGTATGGAGAGGCGCTGCTCAAGGCCCTCGCAATCAGACTTACTAAGGATTTTGGTAAAGGTTTTGAAGCAAGAGAGCTGCGCAAAATGCGTCAGTTCTATCTTGCGTTTCCAATTCGGGACTCACTGCGTCCCGAATTGAGCTGGACACATTACCGCAGGTTAATACGCATTCCTGACCCCGAAGCTCGCAACTGGTACATGAACGAATGCGCCGATTCTCGCTGGAGCACGCGTCAGCTCGAACGCCAGATCAACACCATGTTCCGCGAGCGCCTACTTACCAGCAAGGACAAAGAGGCCGTCACCCAGGAAATCCAAGAGAGCGCCCCGGCTCGTCGCCCCGAGGATATCATCCGCGACCCATATGTACTGGAGTTTTTAGGTTTCTCGGACGATGCTACGTTTCGCGAGAGCGATCTAGAGCAGGCGCTCATCACGCATCTTCAGAAGTTCCTGCTGGAGCTTGGCCGTGGTTTCGCTTTCGAGGCGCGCCAAAAGCGCATCACCTTTGATGGGCGCCATTTCTATATTGACCTTGTGTTTTACAACTATCTGATGCGCTGCTTCGTGCTCATCGACCTTAAGACCGATGACCTTACGCATCAGGACCTGGGCCAGATGCAAATGTATGTGAACTACTACACGCGCGAGCTCATGAACGAAGGCGACAATCCGCCCATAGGCATCGTGCTCTGCGCGGACAAAAGCGACTCGATCGTCGAGTACACGCTGCCCGAAGACAACGACCAAGTGTTTGCCGCCAAATACTTGCCGTATCTTCCAAGCAAGGAAGAGCTGGCGCGCGAGCTGAGTGCCGAGTACCGCGCCATCAACGAAGCGACTAATGGCGAAGCGCAAGGGTAGCGGCACGTTGCGACCGATGCCCCCGACGGCGTTTCATATCCCCCGACATAAGAGGAGCGCTCCATGACAGACAGACCGAAAACGACACTGCGCGACTGCATCTATGGGCTTGCCGTCGGCGACGCGCTGGGCGTTCCCTACGAGTTCAGGCCCCGCGGCACGTTCGAATGCAGCGACATGATCGGCTACGGCACGCATGGGATGGCCGCCGGCACCTGGAGCGACGACACATCTATGACGCTTGCTACCTGCGACTCGATTAGGGAGCTCGGGCACATCGACACCGCAGACATGCGCGACAAGTTCGTAAGCTGGATTGCCCGTGGCGAGTATACGATCGACGGCGTTTTCGATTATGGCGGCACGACCGCCCGCGCCCTGCACACCGGCAAAGGCGGCTCCGGCGAACGCGACAACGGCAACGGTTCACTCATGCGCATCGCGCCCCTGGCGTTTGTCGACGCGACTGACGACGAGATCTGCGAGGTCTCCGCGATAACGCACGCCCACAGAACGTCGACCGATGCATGCGTCATATTTGTCGAGCTGATGAGGGGCGTGATGAACGGCACGCTTCCCTCGTGGGCGCTTCATCTGAAAGGTGTGCCTGAGCAGGAAATCAGGTCCGGCGGCTTCGTGCGCGACACCCTTAAGGCCGCCAGTTGGTGCTTTATCAACACCAACAGCTACGAAGATTGCGTGCTTGCCGCCGTCAATCTGGGCGACGACACCGACACCACCGCAGCCGTCGCCGGCGCCCTCGCCGGCACGGCCTACGGTCTCAAAGCCATCCCACAGGAGTGGATCGACACTCTACGCGGAAAAGAGCTGATTGAGCAGTGTTTGTTTTAGGGCGCACTTACGATAGAAACTGACCAGGGGGCACCATGGAAAGAGAGATCGCGAATATAGACGAGTTCCAAATGGACGAAAACGAAACCCCGATACTCCCAGCGGGGCTGAGGGAGGAAGAATGCCTTTACGTCCTCCCCGACGGGCGTTACCTCCCCTGCGGGCTCTACAGGACCGCGGACGGCGGTTCGCTCATTTATGAGCCATCCGAACTATGCTTCTTCGAACAGATGCTTGCTCAATTCAAAGAGTGCTAGAGACTTGATTGCCCGTTAGATCGGCACTGTTCCAAACCATGGGGGTAGGATGTCTCCCACCGCGGCCTGTGAGGTGAAATCTTGACCACCGCGGAATCCGCCTACGGGCAACGCTCCATCTCTGGTTGGGGTGAAGCCTATGAACTTGTTTCTTGAAATCCGGCGCCTCTCGATGTATGTGACCGGCATTGCCCGGAACCTCTACTCGATCTGGCGGGAATATAAGCAGTAACGGATAGCGAAGGGAGTCATGGAAAAGGGTCAGTTGCAGCCGACCCTTTAAGACGATAGAACCTGCGTTGCCCGCGCTTCCAAAGTTGACCGACTGAGGAGCGGGTTCCGCGGCACAACCTGATTTTATCCAGCGAGGCGGCTCTTTTCCAGCCGCTCCGCCGTTTATTTACACCTACCGCCACAAGTGGATTCCGCGCGAACGAGAGCAAAGAAACAACGCCGGCGCGGCCAACAGAACAGACAATCCATGCGATCAAAGAAATATAAAAGCTCCCGCGGCCTCGGTTCCTCGCCCAGGTCTAGGCGCTTTTCTTGGCACCATCGCACCACGTCCGCCATCGCCTCCGGCTCGACACTCATTAAAATGCAAGCGGGAAACGATCTCAAGATCACCAACAACAGCTTCAAGCAAGCGCTTGAGCAACTGTCACAACACGAGCGCCTGAAAATAGGAGCCAGTTTAATAAGTAAGAGAGCCTTGCCACCAATTGTCATTCTGGCGCGGTCAACCGATAAGTCAAATGGCAACTAACGGGTGTCAGATATACCAATATATGCAAGATTAACTGCTAGAATGCAATGGTGGACAGGCTCACCAACGTCGAAGAAGCATAAGGTAAGGAGTGCGCATGATTGCTGTCGACTACAGCTCCTCAACGTCATTTAATGAGGATGCTTTCGAACAAGGCATCATTGACCACTTGCAAACGAGCCTGGGGTACGAGCACCTCTATGGACCTGATGTCGCTCGTTCCTCCGACGCGTTTGACGACGCCTTCCTACCTGACGTCATTGGGCCCGCTATTGAGGGCATTAACCCCACGCTCAATCGACGAGCGATTGAGGCCTCAATAACTAAACTAAAGGAAATCGAGGGCAGCGACCTCATCGCCAAGAACAGCATCTTTATGGACATGCTCCAGAACGGTGTGGAGACAAGCTGGTTTGACGGCAAAGAAGAGCATACGGACATCGTGCGCTTGGTCGATTACGACAATCCCGAAAAGAACTGCTTCCACGTTGTTAACCAGTGGACCTACATCGAGTGTGGCACCAACAAACGTCCAGATGTCATCGTATTCGTCAACGGGCTTCCGCTCGTTCTCTTTGAATTGAAGTCACCCGCTCGTGCCGACGCTGACAGCGAAGATGCCTACCAACAGATTCAAAACTACAAACGACAGATTCCATCGCTTTTCGTGTACAACGCCTTCTGCGTCACCAGCGACATGCTTCACACCAAGGTTGGCACGATCACCGCCAACGAGTCGCGCTTCGTTGAGTGGAAGAGCGTCGATGGAAGCTACGAGGCCACCCAGTACGCCGATTGGAAGACGCCTCTGGACGGTATGTTCCCCAAGGAGCGGCTCATCGACATCCTGAAGAACTTCATCCTGTTCTCCGAGGACGCGAAAAACCTCGCGGGGTACCATCAGTACTTCGCGGTAAACAAGGCACTCGAGAGCGTGCATGAGGCCATCGGCGGCGACGGCAAGGGCGGCGTCTTCTGGCACACGCAGGGCTCGGGCAAGTCGCTTTCGATGGTTTTCCTTGCCCATCTGCTCGAAGAGAAACTCGACAGCCCCACCATCGTGGTGATCACCGACCGCAACGACCTCGACTCGCAGCTGTTCGCACAGTTCTCCAGATGCTCAGATTTCCTGCGCCAGACGCCCGTTCAGGCGCAGAGCCGCGCCGATCTTGCGCAGCAGATCTCGAGCCGCCGCGCCAACGGTATCATTTTCACCACCATGCAGAAGTTCGAGGAAGAGGCCGTCGCCCTTTCCGAGCGCAAGAACGTCGTGGTGATGGTAGATGAGGCGCACCGCGGACAATACGGGTTCGAGGAGAAATACGACCGTGACGGTAAGAAGCACACGGGCACCGCGTTGCTCATCCGCCGCGCCCTTCCGAATGCGACCTTCATCGGCTTTACCGGCACCCCTATTTCTGCCGAAGATCGATCGACTCGCGAGGTTTTCGGCGATTATATCGACGTCTACGACATGACTCAGGCAGTAGAGGACGATGCAACTCGACCCGTGTTCTACGAGAGCCGCGTCGTCGCACTCAAGCTGGATCAGGGCATCCTTGCAAAAGTTGATGATGAGTACGAAAAGCTCACCGAGCAGGCTAACGCCGAAACCATTGACGCAAGCAAGCGCAACTTTGCAAATCTGGACGCCGTTCTAGGTGCACCCGAAGTCATCGATGCCCTATGTCAGGACATCGTAGAGCACTATGAGACCAACCGTGCGCACGAACTCACCGGCAAGGCAATGATCGTTGCGTATTCGCGCCCCGCTGCCATGGCTATATATCAACGTATATGCGAGCTGCGACCCTCTTGGAAGGACGAGGGCAAGCTCGGCGTTGTCATGACCATGGGCAATCAAGACCCCGAGTGGTGGTTCGACGTTGTAGGCAATAAGGCCCATGTGAAGGAGATGGCAAAGCGGTTTAAGGATGACGCCGACCCGCTTAAAATCGTAATCGTCGTAGACATGTGGCTCACCGGTTTTGACGTGCCGAGCCTTGCCACCATGTATGTGTATAAACCCATGCGCGGGTATAACCTGATGCAGGCAATCGCACGCGTAAACCGAGTATACAAAGACAAGGTTGGCGGATTGGTTGTTGACTACGTAGGCATAGCCAACGCCCTTAAACGCGCCATGAAGGACTACACCAAGCGCGACCAAAAGAAATACGGCGACATGGATATCGGGAAAACCGCCTATCCTAAGTTCTTGGAAAAGCTGGCGGTCTGTCGCGACAAAATGTTCGGATACGATTATTCGGAATTCATGAGCACCGAGTCCGCCGCACGTCGAAGCGAACTCATAACGGGTGGAGTAAATCATATCCTTGCACCCGGCGACGAAGATGCTGCCCGCGACTTTGTTGAGCAGGCAGGAGTCATGCTCAAAGCCTATGGACTCGCCAAAAGTCGCGCAACAGACATGCAGCGCATCGAGGCTGGCTATTTCCAGGTTGTTCGAGAGCTCATCCTTCAGCTCACCGAGCAGGGCGGCGCCCGCAGCAAAAACGGAGGCAAACTTACCCTTAAGCAGGTAAATGAGCGTATCAATGCGCTACTCGAACAGAACACCGTCTATACCGACGGCGTAATAGACCTGTTTAAGGTGGAAGACGAAACGGTTTCGATTTTTGATCCCAAGTTTCTGTCGAGCCTCTCGCGTATGAAAGAGAGGAACTTGGCTTACGAGTTGTTGAAAAAACTCATCGACGACCAGATTAAGGGCTACCGCAGGAAGAGCGTAACGCAGGCAAAAAAGTACTCGGAACTCATGCAAAGCATGGTAAATAGCTATCTAAATGGACAGCTCACCAACGCTGAGGTATTCGAAGAAATGCTCAAGATGGCGAAAGAGATGCTTTCCGAAAACCAAAAGGCAAAGGAGCTTGGGCTTAGCGAAGAGGAGTTTGCGTTTTACGAGGCGCTAACACAACCGCAGGCAGTCGCTGATTACTATCGCGAGAAAAATGACGAGTTGGTCGCCATCACGCAGGAGCTTACTGCGAAGATGCGCGAAATGCGCACGGTCGATTGGCAGAAAAAGCAAAGTGCTCGCGCTGCCATGCGTGTTGCAATTAAGCGCCTGCTCAAACATCATAAGTATCCGCCAGAGGGCATGGAGTCGGCACTGGCCACCGTGATGGATCAGTGCGAACTCTGGGCCGACAATGCAGCATAGGGAGTTAAAACAGCATGGCTAAAAGCAAGGCTAAGGACACCAAGAAGAACACGGCCGACGTTGGCTTTGAGGACCAATTGTGGAACGCCGCAGACGTGCTGCGCGGCAACCTGGACGCTGCCGAGTACAAAAACGTCGTATTAGGCCTTATTTTCCTGAAGTACCTCTCGGACCGTTTTGACGAACGTTACCTAGAACTCGTCGCAGAAGGTTACGGCGACGAAGAAGATCGCGACTGCTACATGGAGCAGAATGTCTTCTTCGTTCCCGAAGAGGCACGTTGGGCGAATATCGCACAGGCGGCACATACGCCCGAAGTTGGCCAGATCATCGACAATGCCATGCGCGCCATCGAACGCGAGAATGACAAGCTCAAGGACGTGCTGCCCAAGAACTTCGCTCGTCCCGAACTAGACAAGCGACGTTTAGGCGACGTCGTCGACTTATTCACAAATGTACAAATGACCGACAACGAGAGCGAGAAAGACCTGTTAGGGCGAGCATACGAATATTGCCTGCAGAAATTCGCATCAATGGAAGGCAAAAACGCCGGCGAGTTCTATACGCCGTCGTGCATCGTGCGCACGCTGGTTGAAATCCTCCAGCCTTTCCACGGTCGCGTGTACGACCCCTGCTGTGGTAGCGGAGGCATGTTCGTGCAGTCCGCCGCCTTCGTCGAGCACCATGGCGGCAACGTGGTACAGGACATCACCATCTTTGGCCAGGAGAGCAACCCTACCACGTGGAAGCTCGCAAAGATGAACCTCGGTATTCGCGGCATCGAGGCCGATTTGGGCAACTATGCTGACACCTTCAGCGCCGACCAGCACAAGAATGAAAAGTTTGACTATGTGTTGGCAAACCCACCCTTCAACCTCAAGAACTGGGGCGGCGAAGCGCTGCAGGAAGACGTACGTTGGAAGTACGGCATGCCGCCCACGGGCAACGCTAACTTCGCTTGGATGCAGCATATGATTTGGCATCTTAACGGCACGGGCAAGATTGGCCTCGTATTGGCAAACGGGTCGCTCTCGAGCCAGACGAGCGGCGAGGGCGATATTCGACGCGCTATCGTAGAGGACGATTTGGTCGAGGGCATTGTAGCCATGCCGGGGCAGCTGTTCTACAGCACCCAAATTCCCGTGTGCCTGTGGATCCTGAACAAGAAGAAGGCTCAGTCCGGCAAGACGCTATTCATCGATGCCCGCGAAATGGGCACCATGGTCTCTCGCAAACTACGCGAGTTTACCGAAGAGGACATCAATAAAGTTGCATCCGCATTCGACTCCTTCCGCAAGGGCGAGTTCGAGCCCGTGAAGGGGTTCAGCGCCATAGCAGATTTGGATGAAATCGCCAAGCAAGATTTCATCCTGACGCCCGGTCGCTACGTAGGCATTGCCGAGGTCGAAGACGACGGTGAGCCGTTTGAGGAGAAGATGGCACGCCTAACCAGCGAAATATCAAAGTGCTTTGAAGAGTCCAACCGCCTGCAGGAGCAGATTAAGAAGAATCTGGAGGCGATTGGATATGAACTTTAGCGTTGCGACTCTTGGAGAACTCAGTCTCGGCGACGGAAAATACGGTATCGCCGCTTCGGCAGTTGATTATGATGCGGAATTACCTGCATATCTTCGTATTACGGATATCAACGACGACGGCACCCTGAATTGGAACGACCGCAAATCGGTAGACGACCCCGCCGCTTACAAATACATGCTGAGAGATGGCGATATCGTTTTCGCCAGAACGGGCAACAGTACCGGAAGGAATTATTACTACGATTCTCGCGACGGCGAGTTTGCCTTCGCGGGCTTCTTAATTCGCTTCTCGCTGGACGATAAGAAAGTTAATCCTCGCTATGTCAAATACTATGCCCAGTCGAAAGCTTATTGGGACTGGGTGGCCTCTTTTAACACCGGCAGCACCAGAGGCAATATCAATGCTAAAATTTACGCACAGATGCCAATCCCCCTGCCCGATCGCCCGACGCAAGACTCAATCGTTACACTATGCGACTCTATCTCGAATAAAATCCGACTCAACACTACGCTAAATGGCTATTTAGCTGTGTGAGGTCAACCTTCGAGACGTCAATCTCGCGCGAC
>DXZS01000013.1 GCA_019419505.1 Collinsella sp.
CCGTACGCTTGAACTGAAAAGGGGGAGGCCTCGCGGCCTCCCCCTTTTTTGCGTTGTATATACGTTGTACTTTGGGACCTAGCTCCCCCGTATGTGCTCTTACTGTTTGGCTGTATTTTGAGTCCATCTAGTATATTTGAGCGATAATTACTCGCATTGGCGTTAGGGAGGGCTTGATGTTTACCGTATTTGTCTTGGGCAATATTGCTTCGGGTAAGTCAACTGCCTGCCGCTATTTCGAATCTCGTGGCGCTATGCTTATCGATCTGGATGAGCTTGCAAAATCGCTGTATGTGCCGGGCTCTGATATCGTCAATACACTCGCGGATGAATTCGGTTGGGACATTTTGGATGAGGAAGGCGGCATTCGCCGCGGCATCCTCGCTTCTCGAGCTTTCGCTTCTCCTGATTCGGTCGCACGGCTCAATGACATCGTGCATCCCATTCTGATTGAACAGCTTTCGCTTAGGATTCTCGATCCGGTTTGTTGTACGGTTTCATCTCCCCGTTATCCTTTTGCGGTGGTCGAGGTTTCTGCTCCGACTGGTTTTGAGGATGCATTTGGCTTGGCTGATGAAATTTTGGTCATCAGCGCCCCTTTGTCAGTTCGTCGCGAGCGCGCTATTCAACGTGGCATGGAGCCATCTGATTTTGATGCCCGTTCTGCTTGCCAGCCCGAAGAGTCTGCGCTGTGCAATCTCGCTACAACTGTGATTGACAATGCGGCAGACGATAACTCGCTCTTTGAACAACTGGACGCATGGCTTTCGCGCCATGGGTTCGGGGATGTAGCGGATAAGGAGGAGGCCGATGCCTAAGACACGTTTCCTTACGTGGTATCGCCTTATACCGCTGGCTGCCGTTTTTGCCTTCGGCCTTATCTCATTCGTTTACTCATATGCTCCTGCCGCTTTCTTTAAGCCGCTGTATCCGATTGACTACGAGGCGTATGTAAAGCAATCCAGTATTTCGCATAATCTGGATCCGTATCTGGTGTGCGCTGTCATTAAGTCTGAATCGAATTGGGATCCCGAGGCCGAGTCGAATCAGGGTGCTCAGGGATTGATGCAGCTGATGCCCGAGACTGCCCAGGATATGATCGCCAAGGGCCTTGTCGACGGTGGCGAGTATTCGGCCGACAACCTTAACGATCCGGCTACGAATATCGAGTTTGGCTGTGCGTATCTTTCGTATCTTCTAGCGTATTTTAACGGGTCGACTGACAGTGCCATTGCCGCCTATAACGCCGGCATGGGCAATGTCGACGGATGGGCGCAGCAGAGTACGTCGCTTCATAATGCAATCACCTTTCCCGAGACGCAGGCGTATCTGATTCGTGTCAATAATGCCTGGGTTCGCTACAAAACCCTCTATCCCGATCGGTTCGTATAGGACTATGCCTGCCGCCTGCGTATACTGCAGATATATGAGTTAGGAGTATCCATGGCGGAATTTGAAGTAGAACGCGTTGGTGGTGAACTTAAGCGCTTTGGCGTTGAAGGCTCTGACGTGCCGTTTAAGGTCGTGTCTCCCTATGACCCTGCAGGCTCTCAGCCTAAAGCCATTGAGTCGCTTGTGCAGGGTGTGAGGGACGGAGACCGCTATCAGGTTTTGCTGGGCGTGACTGGTTCGGGCAAGACCTTCACGATGGCAAAGACTATTGAGGCCCTGGGAAAGCCGACGCTGGTCATGGCTCCGAATAAAACGCTCGCCGCTCAGCTTGCGAGCGAGCTCAAAGAGTTCTTTCCCAACAACGCTGTGGTCTACTTCGTCTCGTACTACGACTACTATCAGCCCGAGGCGTATGTGCCGCAAAGCGATACATATATCGAGAAAGACTCCTCGATTAACGAAGAGGTTGAGATGCTGCGACATCAGGCGACCGCATCGCTGCTCTCTCGACGCGATGTGATCGTTGTCGCATCGGTCTCGTGTATCTATGGCATTGGCTCTCCTGAGGACTATGCAGGTCTGGCTCCAAACGTCGACAAGAAGGTGCCGCTCGAGCGCGATGACTTTATCCATGCACTTATCGACATTCAATATGATCGCAATGACTATGACCTGGCACGCGGCACGTTCCGCGTGCGCGGCGATGTTGTCGACGTGTATCCGCCTTATGCCGAGCATCCGTTGCGGTTTGAGTTCTTTGGCGACGAGGTCGAGCTGATTGCCGAGATCGATGAGGTCACCGGTGAGATGCTTCGTGAGTACGAGGCCATCCCCGTATGGCCGGCATCGCACTACGTGACCGAGAAGCCGAAGGTCAAGGCGGCTCTGAAATCGATCAGCGAAGAGTGCGAGAAGCGCGTGGCGGAGCTCAAGGCGACCGACAAGTTGCTCGAGGCGCAGCGTCTGCAGCAGCGCACCGATTATGATCTTGAGATGCTCGAGACGATGGGCTTTTGCAACGGCATCGAGAACTACTCGCGTCATCTGGACGGTCGCAAGCCGGGTGAGCCGCCGTTTACCCTAATCGATTACTTTCCCAAGGATATGCTCTGCATCATCGATGAGAGCCATGTGACGGTGCCGCAGATTCGCGGCATGCACGAAGGTGACCGCTCGCGTAAGGTGACGCTGGTGGAACACGGTTTTCGCCTGCCCTCGGCGCTCGATAACCGCCCGCTTCGTTTCGATGAGTTTGAGGCAAGGATACCCCAGTTTATCTATGTTTCGGCCACGCCGGGCGACTACGAGCTGCGGGTGAGCCAAAACGATGTGGAGCAGATTATTCGTCCGACTGGCCTGCTCGACCCCAAGATTGACGTGCGTCCAGTTCGCGGCCAGATTGACGATCTTGAGGACGAGATTCGCGAGCGCGTTGCCCGCAAGGAGCGCGTGCTGGTGACCACGTTGACCAAGCGCATGGCCGAGGACCTGACCGACCATCTGCTCGATGCGGGCATTAAGGTCAATTACATGCACTCTGATACGGCGACAATGGACCGTGTCGAGATCCTGCGAACGCTGCGCGAGGGCAAGATCGATGTTCTCGTTGGCATCAACCTGCTTCGCGAGGGCTTGGATCTCCCCGAGGTCTCACTGGTGGCAATTCTCGATGCCGATAAGGAAGGCTTCTTGCGCAACCGCCGTTCGCTGATTCAGACGATTGGCCGTGCGGCCCGTAACGCCGATGGTGAAGTCATCATGTATGCAGACGTTGTGACCGATTCGATGAAAGAGGCCATCGAGGAGACGCAGCGCCGTCGCGAGATTCAGATGGCATACAACGAAGAACATGGCATTGTGCCCAAGACAGTGCGCAAGGCCATCAACGACATCTCAAGTTTTATTGCCGAGGCCGAAAAAACTGTGGGCTCCAAGGGACGCTCGAAGGGCGACTCTCTTGGCCATGGCGCATTCTATACGCCCGATGAGTCGGGCGAGGGCGGTGTGCCGGAAACGGTGGCGCCCGAGCAGACACTTGCGGAGCAGTTGGAAGAACTGCCGCATGACGAGCTTGTGCGGATCGTCGAAACCATGGAAGAGGATATGCGTAACGCTTCTGCCGCTATGGACTTTGAGGAGGCGGCGCGCCTGCGCGATGCTGTCGTTCAGATTCGGGTGATGCTCGAGGGTGCGTCTGAGGACGAGACGATCGAGCGCTTACGCTCGCAGGCCCGCAAGGGTTCCACGTTCGCATCGGGCAGAAAACGCCAGGGTGCACGGTTTAAGAAATAGCGAACAGGCCCCGAGTTCCCTGTGGAGCTCGGGGCCTATGTCTTTTGCGCGCTGGAATTTGTGCGTTAGAGGTCTGCGATCAGGGCTTCAGCACAACGGATGCCGTCGGTGGCCGCGCTCATGATGCCGCCGGCATATCCAGCTCCCTCACCACAAGGGTAGAGGCCCGGGGTCGACACGGCATGGCACGTTCGGTCTCGGGTAACAGTGACCGGTGAGCTCGAACGAGTCTCCACGCCGGTAAGAACGGCATCGGGACGGTCGTAGCCTCGTAGCTTTTTTCCGAGTAGGGGAAGTCCCAGGCGGAGCGACTCGACGATATGCTGCGGTAGGGCTTCGTCAATTGCCGTCCAGGTCACACCGAGCGGATAGGTGGGCTTTACCTTTCCGGGCGCCTTGCTGGCGCGTCCTGCGAGGAAATCTCCGACGAGTTGTGCCGGTGCGTTCCAGTTGGAACCGCCCAGGCGATAGGCGGCCGCCTCGCAGGCACGCTGGAGCTCGATGCCGGCGAGCGGGTCATCGTTGGGAAGGTCCTCAGGCGTGACGTTAACGAGCAGGGCGGCATTTGCGTTGCGTCCGTCGCGGGCATTGAGACTGGCCCCGTTGACGCACAGATGGCACGGTTCTGAAGAGGCGGCAACAACCTGTCCGCCGGGGCACATGCAAAACGAGAACACGCTGCGGCCGTTGGGAAGATGGGCAACAAGTTTGTAGGGGGCCGCCCCGAGCGCTGGATGTCCCGCCGAGGCTCCATATTGGGCTCTGTCGATGTCGCGTTGCGGATGCTCGATGCGAACGCCCATGGCAAAGGTCTTTTGTGCGAGGGCCACGTTGTGGTCCTTAAGGAGCTCAAAAATATCGCGAGCAGAATGCCCGCAGGCGAGGATGAGGTGCTTTGTCTCGATTGGCTCGTAAGCGGCGTCTTGGGACGATTGGACATCAATACCGGTGATGGCGCCAGACGCGTCGATGCGAATGTCGACGAGCTTCGTTCGATAACGGACGACACCTCCGAGCTGCTCGATGCGCTGGGATATAGCGGTGACAACCTTGGGAAGGATGTCGGAGCCAATGTGCGGCTTGGCATCCCACAGAATATCGCGGGGCGCACCCGCCTCGACGAAGGTTTCGAGGATAAGGCGATGGGCGGGATTTTTTGTTCCCGTATTGAGCTTGCCGTCCGAGAAGGTCCCCGCGCCGCCCAGACCAAACTGAATATTGCTCTCGGGGTCGAGGATGCGCTCCTTTAGAAAGAGGTCGATCGTCTGCGAGCGGCGAAATGCCGGGTCGCCGCGCTCGATAAGCAAGGGCTTAAGACCTGCTTTGGCGAGCGTGAGCGCAGCGAAAAGGCCGGCGCATCCGGCGCCGACAACGACAGGGCGTTCTTGAGGTGCGTCGGAGACGGGGGAGGGGAATGAAGGCTCATCGTCTTCTATCGCGCGTACGCGCGAGCGGTCACGCTCGGCAACGCTGTCGACCGCTTCTCGCTCGAGGTGGGGACTAGTCAGCTCAACACGAAAGCTCAGGATAAAATGGACGTCTCGTTTTTTGCGAGCGTCGATTGACTTGCGGTGGAGCTCGATGGACTTGATCTCGGAGTCCTTGCAACGTAGGACGCGCTTGGCGACTCGCTTGCCAACAATGAGACAGGTATTTTCATCGCCGGCTTCATCGAGCGACGCGTTGACTTGGGTGATTTCGATCATCGAGGTCTCCTTAGAGGCAAGAAAGAGGCCGTCCGGTATCCCAGACGGCCCGAATGCGTTTTTGATTATAGACTGCGCGGCTACAGGCTGCTTGCAGCGCGAATGCCCGAGAGCCAGGCCCACGCAAGGTTAAAGCCTCCGCAATCGGCGTCGATGTCGAGCGCTTCGCCGCAGACGTAAAGCGGGGCGTCGACAACGCTGCGCGCGCGTAGACTGGGTGTTGAGATGCTCTCGACAGATACGCCACCACGCGTGACCTGCGCCGAGCGCTCCTCGGCTGTTCCCTCGACGAGCAACTTAAAGTGCTTGAGGATCGAGACCAGGTGGATGATATCGTTGGAGCCTGGATGGCACTGCTCGAACGCTGTACAGACGACGCGGGAGAGTTGCGGGGCGAGCATGCCGTCGAGCCAACGGGGATCGCGGGGCGAAAAGCCGCCGAGCAGCTTAACGCGCCGGTTGAGCATATCGAGCAGCTCGTCTTTAGAGAGGTCGGGGAAAACGTCGAGCAGGATCGTATCGCCGCGCTGGATACGACGGGAGAGGTTGAAGACAGCGACGCCCGAGATGCCGAAGGTTCGAAACAGTACTTCACCGTCTTCGTGCCAGAGCTCACTACGGTTACGGGTGAGCGTCAAGCGGGCGCGGACGCGCAGACCATCCAACGTCTTGAGTGCTGCCCGATCGCCAACGACCGTTGCCGATACGGGGCAGAGGATGGGGTGCAGCGAAGTGAGGGGGAGGCTAAACGTATCGGCGATACCGGTGGGGTTGCCGCCCGTGGCGATAATTACGGCATGTGCCTGCAGGGCCTCGTTCTTGCGAGGGACATCGGCGAGCGCTTTCCGAAGCGAGCGGAGCTCCGATTTTCGGTCGTCGTGCTTTTTTGCCTTGAGCGCCCGCGCTGGACGGTCTATTTGGAGTGCCCAGCCTTCGGAAACTTTGTGCGCCGAGGCAACGTTGGCTCCGCAGATTAAGGTGATACCTAGGCGGTTGCAAACGTTGAGAAGCGCGTCGCGCACCGATTCTGCGCGAAGGGAGCGCGGGTATAGCCGGCCTTCCTCGGAGGTTGTCATGATGCCCAGCGAGGAGAAGAAACCCATAAGCTCTTGTTCGGGTTGGGGGCCCATGACAGATTCGACGAATGCGGGGTGGTTATACCGCTGAGGATCAATCGATTCGTTGGAGAGGTTGCAGCGGCCGTTACCGGTCGCAAGGAGCTTTAGGCCGCAGGCGACATCGCGCTCAACGATGCAGACGCTTTTGCCAGCACGTGCGGCCGTAATGGCGGCGGCGAGGCCTGAAGCCCCGCCGCCGATTAGCAGGACGTCATAGAAGGCGCTCGTGTTCACTTAGGCCTCGTCGGTCTCGTGCGGGGTAATAGCCTCGACGGCAGAGACTGCCTTGGGCAACATGCCATCGGGCAGCGCGGTCTCAACCTCGCCCTTATCGCAGGCCTCGGCGAGTGCCGGATTAATGGGAAGCGTGCCCAAGATGTCGAGGTTATAGCGCTCTGCGACCTCGGGGAGCTTGCTTTTGCCAAAGACCTCGATCTTCTTGCCGCAGTCGGGGCACTCGATATAGCTCATGTTCTCGACGATGCCCAGAATGGGGACGTTCATCTTCTCGGCCATGTTGACCGCCTTGGCGACGATCATCGAGACCAGGTCCTGCGGGCTCGTGACGATGACGATGCCGTCGACGGGCAGCGACTGGAAGACGGTGAGCGCGACGTCGCCTGTTCCCGGAGGCATGTCGACCAGCAGGTAGTCGATGGGGCCCCACGAGGTCTCGCTCCAGAACTGCCTAATGGCGCCTGCGATGACCGGACCGCGCCAAAGGACGGGGTCGGTCTCGTTTTGGAGCAGAAGGTTGGAGCTCATGACCTTGACGCCGTGCTCGGAGATTTCGGGCAGCATGAGGTTGCCAAGGGCATGGACGTGGCGTCCGCTCATGCCGAACATCTTGGGGATAGAGGGACCGGTGATGTCGGCATCGAGGACGCCGACCTTGTGGCCGTGACGGGCAAGCTCGGTGGCGATGGCACCGGTGACAAACGACTTGCCGACACCGCCCTTGCCGGAAAGCACGGCGATGACGCGTTTGACCTCGGACAGCGTGTTCTCCTCAAATTGCGACGGCGACGTTTGTCCGCCGGCGGCCTGTGCGTGCTCGCAACCCATGTATGACTCCTTTGTATATGTTGGGGCCGGAGCCCCGTGATGTGACACGAGCGTCATTGTACCCTCGTTTGCGAGCGGGAGTCATTTGCGATGCATTTGGGCCGAGCGTGCTTGCAATACGATGGGCCCAAGCGAATGGGCGGGCTTACTGAACTTTGCTGGCGAACTCGAGGTATTGCATGCGCTGCAGCTTGTCGATCGTCGAGGTGTATGGGCTGTCTTCAGATTCCAAGTTGTAGCGCAGCCCGTCGGCACCGAGATAGCCGGCGACATTGATGGTGGGCACATCTGACCTTGTTGCAAGCAGGGCCTTTTGATAGTCGGTGAGCGGGGCGCCGATCTTATTAAGGGTAATGGCTGCAATCTCGTTTGCCCCGACGGTGTCGTAGACGTTGAGCTCGGTATTGCCGGCGATTTCATAGTTAGCCCAGACGAAATAGGTTGACTGATAGACACGGAAAGCGTGGCTTGCCGTATCTTCCTGAGGGTACAGCTCGTCGTTGAGAGTCGTTGCGGCGCTCGGCTGATGGTCGCCAAAAAAGACAAGAACAACCGGTCTGCCGATATTGCGGAGCTCGTTGATAAAGTACTCGAGGTCCCGGTCGGATGCGTTGATGCAGGTGAGATAGGTGTTGAGCGCGCTATTGGCGCCCTCGCTGGCTCCCTCGACCCAATAGTTTGTCAGCTCTTCGGCGGGAACGGTGCCATAGTCGTAGCCGCCGTGATTTTGCATCGTGACGTCAAAGATGAACTGCGGCGCTTCGTCGGTTCTAAGCAGGTCGAGTATCTTGTCGTAGGTGGCGTAGTCGCATACGCCGGCATGGTAACAGGGCGCACCTTCGAAATCGCCGATTGAAAGAAAGTCTCCAAAGCCCAGCTGCTGATAGATCTTATCTCGATGGTAGTTGACGGGGTTTTGCGGGTGCATAGCGGTAGCGGTATACCCAAGCTCTTTAAGGTCCTTTGCCAGGCTGTTGACGCCATTCATCTGATACAGCTGATAGGGGATCTTGCCTAATCCGACAAAGGCCGTTGTCGCTCCGGTCAAAAATTCGAATTCGGAGTTTGCCGTTCCGCCACCGGTGACCGAAGCGAGCATGGTGCCGCGAACAAGTGTGTCGGGAAGCGAGTTGTAGAATGCGGGGCCGGTGTACCCGGCCGCCTGGAGCTGCTCAAAGCACGAAAGGTCGCTAAAACTCTCGTTCATGACGGCAACAATCGTCGGCTTGATTTCATTGAACTGGGCAACGGCAGCCGCGCGCTGCTCGCTCGAGCCATACGTGCTGTCGTAGGCGGCGGCGAGCTCCTGCTCGATGCTCTGCGCCTCATCGGGCGTATAGCCTTCGGGCTTCTCAATGGGCAACTCGTTGACCATTTCGGTGAACGAAGTGATAAAACCCTGAGACGTATATGTGGTGATGGGCTGCCAACGGTCAAATCCAAAATCCAGCGCCTGCTCCAAGTCGATGCTGGAAAAGCCTGAGAGCCCCACAACGGTCACTAGCAGAAAAGCGCAGAGGTTAGCGGCGATTGCGGGGAAGACATGGGTGGGCGTACGGAGCTTTCGCGGTCGGATAAGCGAAAGAAGCCCCAGGGAAATCTCCAGCAGGGCGAGAGAGGTTACGATTCCGGCGGTAAAGGTAAACTCGTATCCCTCGCTCACTTCCATTGCGGTGCCAAGGGCCAAGATATCGCTTGGCAGGATGGCTTCGCCTTTAAACGTTATGACGAAGTGCTCGGCAATGCCAAGGATGCAACAGGCGACGGGCACGAGGGCCATGACGCCTTCATGACGCTGTCCCAGCAAATAAAGGGAGAGCAGAACCGTCGCGAGCAGCCCGACGGAAAACCCGAATGAGTTGGCGGGAATGCGATAGAACGTTTCGTTACAGGCAATTTCGAGCGAAACGAACGAGAGCGCTGAAACAGCGGCGATGACAAGGATGTCACGGCAAATACAGGCAACCGTTCCCGTCGCAAGATCGGTTTGGTCGATAAGTCCCGAAACCAAGGGCTCGACAAGAAGTATGACGGCGGTAGCACCGAGCGCCGAATAAGAAAGGACCCATAGGGAATTGTCCTCATTTACGAGCAATTGATTCGTAATCCATGCAGCTACCATACCGAGCGGGATGAGGAGCGTCGCGCACCAAAAGACGCGGGCAATGGGCGGCTTTTCATTGTGTTTGATTGAAAAATACACGCGCACGACGACGGTGGCCACGATAAGGACGGCGATGAATATGGGCAGATTGGCCATGTCGCTCGAAGTGATTTCAAGGGGGATATCTTCGGTCGTGGACGTTCCTCTGTTACAGCAAATTAAGTTCAGTAGTAGATTACTGTAACCTTTCCACGGCATTTCGAGAAACAAAGCACCCGATACGCAAAGCTAAAGGTCTGCGAATCTTGTATTACGAACATCTGTGCGCGTCGAGTGCGCTAAACTCATCGACAGTATGATTCGATGCAATAGGAGGCAAGGAGCTTCCATGTCTGATTCTTCTATCGTTATTCGCGGCGCTCGTGAGCACAACCTCCGTGATATCGATGTTTCCATTCCGCGTGACCAACTCGTGGTCATTACCGGTCTTTCTGGCTCGGGCAAGAGTTCGCTGGCATTTGACACTATCTATGCCGAGGGCCAGCGTCGATACGTCGAGAGCCTTTCGAGCTATGCGCGCCAGTTCTTGGGCCAGATGGACAAACCCGACTTGGATTCAATCGACGGCCTTTCGCCGGCGGTGTCGATCGACCAAAAGACGACGTCTAAAAACCCTCGCTCGACGGTTGGCACCGTAACCGAGATTTATGACTATCTGCGCCTGCTGTTCGCCCGTGTGGGCACCCCGCACTGTCCCGAATGCGGCCGCGTCATTGAGCGTCAGACGACCGACCAGGTTGCCGACAAGGTCTTGGCGGCGGGGGAGGGCCGCCGCGCGTTTGTGCTGGCACCGGTGGTGCGCGGGCGAAAAGGCGAGTACACCAAACTGTTTGAGGACCTTCGCGCCGAGGGCTTTAGCCGCGTGCGTGTCGACGGTGAAGTGCGCTCGCTCGACGATCCGATCGATCTGGACAAGAAGTTCAAGCACGATATCGAGGTCGTAGTCGATCGCATCGTGATCCGTGAGAACTCTCTGGGCCGTATCGCCGAGTCTGTTGAGCAGGCGACCGCGCTGGCTCACGGCAATGTAAACGTGTACATGCTGCCCGATCGTGATGCTCCCGAGGGGACCGAGGGCGAGCTGCTGGAGTATTCGTTGGCCTTGGCGTGCCCGGAGCATGGTCACTCCATTGACGATCTTCAGCCGCGTGATTTTTCGTTCAACGCTCCCTATGGCGCATGTCCTGAGTGCGACGGCCTGGGCTTTAAGAAAACCGTTGATGCCGAGGCGTTGATCGAGGACCCCTCGAAGTCCATTGCCGACGGAGTCTTTGGTAGCCTGTTTGGCAACTCGAACTACTATCCGCAGATTTTTGCTGCGGTCTGCAAACACTTTAAGGTGAGCACCGATACGCCGTGGGAGGACTTGCCCCCTCGCGTGCGTCGTGCATTCTTGGATGGCCTGGGCGATACGAAGATCTCGGTCGACTACCAAAAGCTCGACGGACGTCGCAGCCAGTGGGATACCAAGTTTTCGGGCGTTCGCAACATCCTGTACGAACGCTATACCGAGACGACGAACGAGAACACCAAGGCGCGCCTGGAGAAGTACATTCGCGAGGAGCCGTGCTCGAGCTGCCACGGCGCTCGTTTGCGCCCTGAGATGCTCGCCGTCACCGTGGGCGGCAAGTCCATTTACGAGGTTTGTTGCCTGTCGTGCCGTGAATCGCTCGAGTTTTTTGAGGGCCTGGAACTCACCGAGCGCCAACAGTTTATCGGCGGCCGTATCGTCAAGGAAATCCTGGAGCGCTTGCGTTTTCTGGTCGATGTTGGACTCGACTATCTGACGCTCGATCGTGCCTCGGCGACGCTTTCCGGTGGCGAGGCGCAGCGTATTCGCCTGGCAACGCAGATCGGCGCGGGTCTCATGGGCGTGCTCTATATTCTGGACGAGCCCTCGATCGGTCTTCATCAGCGTGACAACGAGCGCTTGATCAAGACGCTCGAGCGCCTGCGCGATATCGGCAATACCGTTATCGTCGTCGAACACGACGAGGATACAATTCGTGCCGCCGATTACGTGATCGACATGGGGCCCGGCGCCGGCGTCAACGGCGGACACGTAGTCGCGGCGGGAACGCCTGCCGATATCATGGCGTGTCCTGAGTCGATGACGGGCGCTTATCTGACCGGCAAACGAATGATCCGGGTGCCTGATGAACGGCGCAAGCCCGGTCGCGGCTGCCTTAAAATTACGGGCGCTCGAGCCAACAACCTCAAAAACGTTACTGCCAAGATCGAGTTTGGTACGCTTACGGTTGTTACCGGCGTGTCAGGATCGGGCAAGAGCTCCCTGGTTACCGATACCATTGCGCCTGCCCTTACGAATGCCATTCACCGTTCGACGCGCCCTGTGGGTCCATATAAGAAAATCGAGGGCATCGAGTGTATCGATAAGGTTATCGATATCGACCAGTCGCCGATTGGCCGCACGCCGCGTTCCAACCCTGCTACCTATATCGGCCTGTGGGATGATCTTCGCGCGCTGTTTGCGAGTACGCCGGAGTCGAAGGCGCGCGGCTACTCGCCGGGTCGTTTCTCCTTTAATGTGAGTGGCGGGCGCTGTGAGGCGTGCAAGGGCGACGGGCAGATCAAGATCGAGATGCACTTCCTTCCCGATATCTACGTTCCCTGCGAAGTTTGCGGCGGTAAACGCTACAACCGCGAGACACTCGAGGTCACCTACCGTGGCAAGACCATCTCGGACGTGCTCGAAATGAGTGTCACCGAGGCGCTGGCCTTCTTTGGGAATATCCCGCAGATTAAGCGCAAGCTCCAAACGCTGTACGATGTAGGCTTGGGCTACGTGAGCCTGGGCCAGCCCGCCACGACGCTCTCGGGCGGCGAGGCGCAGCGTGTGAAGCTCGCCAAGGAGCTTCATCGACGCCAGACGGGCAAGACGTTCTATATTTTGGACGAGCCGACGACCGGCCTTCATTTTGAGGACGTCCGCCAGCTGCTCGATGTGCTGCAGCGCTTGGTCGATGCGGGCAACACGGTGCTGGTGATTGAGCACAACCTTGATGTCATCAAGGTTGCCGATCGTCTGATCGATATGGGTCCCGAGGGCGGTAACGGCGGCGGAACCGTTGTGGTTTCGGGCACACCGGAGCAGGTTGCGGACTGTCCGCAGAGTTATACGGGCAAGTTTTTGGCGCCGTTGCTCAGGCGTGACCGGGAGCGTCAGGCTCAACTTGATGCTCAATAAATAGGCGATTCAGTTTATGGGCGCCATCGACTCCTTGTGATTCGATGGCGCTTGCTGTGTCGAAGTGACGTATGCAGCCGAATTGGACATATACTTAATCTTTACGTCCGAATGCGAGGGAAAGGATATGTCATGGCAAAGGCTGTAAAGACGCCAAAAACCAATGCGATGCGCGAGCTGGAAAGCGCCGGCATTTCCTATGTTCTACATACGTACGAAGACGATGGTGATGAGTCGGTGGGCCTGGGGGTCGCGATTTCGGAGCAGCTTGGCGAGGAGCCCGGTCAAGGATTTAAGACTTTGGTCTGCGTGACACCGTCCAACGACTATGTCGTGTGCTGCATCCCTGTTGCCGACGAGCTCGATCTAAAGTCCGCCGCGCGTGCCGCGGGGGAGAAGTCCTTGGCCATGATGCATGTGAAGGATTTGCTTGCGGCGACTGGCTACGTTCGCGGCGGCTGCAGCCCGGTCGGTATGAAAAAACGCTACCGGACGCTCATTGATGAGACATGCGTCCTTTGGGATACCATTTTTATTTCGGGAGGCAAGCGTGGTTATCAGCTCGAGCTTGCACCCGATGATTTAATTGCATTTTGCGGGGCGACGGTTGCCGCGATTACGAGAGAGGACTGAGCGATGCCGCAGGAAGAATTGAAGCGCGGAGCTCATTTTGCAAAAGAATCTGCGCCTCAGACACCCTCATCCGAAGCTTCTTCGTCGCGAGATGACACTGACGACATGGGCTCGTCGGACTACTCCACGGTTGGTCGTTCTGCCGGGCTTATGACCATCCTGACTATCGTGTCTCGCGTCACCGGTTTTATCCGCACGTGGGCAATGGCGGCCGCTATCGGCATGTCGCTGCTCTCGTCCTCCTATCAGGTCGCCAACAACCTGCCCAATATGCTCTACGAACTTGTGATGGGCGGCATGCTCGTGACGGCGTTTTTGCCCGTGTACATGGGCGTGAGGCGTGAGCAGGGTCGCGAGGCCTCGAACGAGTACGTGGGCAACCTGCTCGGCATTCTGCTTTTAGTGCTGGGTGGCATTTCGTTGCTGGGGACCGTGTTCGCCCCGGGCTTTATCTGGACGCAATCGTTCCTTTCGGGTGACGGTGGCAGCATGGATACCGCTGCGTTCATGTTCCGTTTCTTTGCCATCCAGATTCTGTTTTATGGTTTGGGCTCGGTGTTCTCGGGCGTTCTCAACGCACACCGCGACTACTTCTGGTCGACGTTTGCCCCGGTCCTCAACAATGTGATCGTCATTGCGAGCTTTATGGGTTTTGCGCCCGTGTCCGCACAGTTTGGCGAACGTGCCGGCATCATCTTGATTGCGGCCGGTACGACCCTCGGTGTCTTTGTTCAGATGGCATGTCAGATTCCCGCGCTTGGCAAGCACGGCGTGCATCCCCATATCCATATCGACTTTAAGGACCCCGCGCTGCGCCAGACGATTGCGCTCGGTATCCCGACGCTGCTCGCCACGGTGTGCATGTTTGTCTCGACTTCTATCACCAACGCTGCCGCGCTGGTGGTCCAGCCCGAGACGGGTCCTTCCGTCATCGCCTATGCGCGCCTGTGGTACACGCTGCCCTACGCGCTGATTGCCGCCTCGCTTTCGACGGCGCTCTATACCGAGCTCTCTCATGACGCACAGGAGAAGGATTACGACAGCGTTCGCACGGGCATTTCGCGTGGCGTCGCCCAGATGCTGTTCTTCCTGATTCCGTTCGCACTGTACCTGATTGTCTTCGCACGTCCGCTCAATATGATCTACTGTGCTGGCAAGTTCGATGAATCCGGCGTGGCTCTGGTGTCCGAGTACCTTGTCTACCTGGCGCTCTCGCTGCCGCTCTACGGCGTGGTCGTGTTGATGCAGAAGAGCTTCTCTGCCTTGCTCGACATGAAGCCCTATAGCCGCTATTGCCTGTATTCCGCCATCGGCCAGGCCGGCTCGGTTCTGCTGTTTGGCGTTGTGCTGGGCTTCGGTATGCCGGCAATCGCGCTTTCGTATGTCGTCGACTACGTGATCTTGGTCGGCTGTTCGCTGTGGTGGCTGCGTCGTCGCCTGCGTGGCCTTCAGGTCAAATCTATCCTACATGGCGGTTTCTTTGGCCTTTTGCTCGGTGGCCTAGGTGCTGCCGCAGGCGCCGGCGTCATGTGGGCGCTTGAACACTTTGTCGGGGCACTTGGCGGCTCGATTCTGATTACTCTTGGCTACGTTTGCGTTGCGGGTGTCGCCTCGCTTGTTGTTACCTTTGGCCTTGCCGTCGTCCTTAAGATGCCCGAGGTCTCGGCGCTGCTTCGTCGCAAGTAGGTGCGCGTGGCCGGTCACGACAACATACCAACGCTTGCCGAGCAGGTTTCGCGCGTTCCCACACAGCCCGGATGCTACCTTTGGAAGGATGCCAAGGGCGATGTCATCTACGTGGGCAAGGCGAAAAACCTGCGCGCCCGCATGCGTCAATACGTGACACTGCAGGATGAGCGTCAAAAGATCCCGCTGATGATGCAGCTGGTGGCGAGCTTTGACTACATCGTTGTCGAAACCGAGCATGAGGCGCTTGTACTCGAGCGCAACCTGATCGGCCAGTACCATCCGTACTTTAACGTCGACCTCAAGGATGACAAGAGCTACCCCTTTATCGCCATTACAAAGGGCGACCTGTATCCCGCGATCAAATACACGCGTGAGCGTCATAAGCCGGGAACGCGCTATTTTGGACCCTATACCGATAGCCGTGCGGCACGTGAGACGATAGATACGCTGCGCAAGGTTATCCCCATCTGCTCTGCATCCTGTGCGGAGTGGCGTCGTTGTCGCCGTACCATCGAGTCCCACAAGGGCGAGGAAGACATCGTCAATATGATTTGCGCACAAAACGGGCGTCCCTGCTTTGACTACCATGTCGGGCGCGGCCCGGGTGCGTGTGTCGGCGCGATTTCCCCGGCAGACTATGCCAAGAACGTCAAGCGTGTCGAGCGCTTTTTGTCGGGCCATCGCAAGGATGTCGTCGATGAGCTGACCTCCGAGATGACGGATGCCGCCGAGGCGCTCGACTTTGAGCGCGCGGCACGCGTCAAACGTCGTTTGGAGGTCATCAGGGGTCTGGACGATCGTCAGCAAGTCGTTTTTCCCTCCAGTGTCGATATCGATGTCATCGGGTTCTATCGCGAGGAGACCATCTCCGCCGCTTGCGTCTTCGTCGTTCGCGAGGGCCGAACAGTTCGCACCTGCGAGTTCATTCTCGACAAGGGTCTTGATGTTGACGAGGAAGAGCTCCAGTCGGGCTTTCTTAAGCGCTATTACGACGAGACGGCTGATATTCCAGCTGAGGTCAACCTTTCCGTCGAGCTTGAGGATGCGGAGGCGCTGGGGGAGTGGCTTGCGGGCAAGCGTGAGCGTTCCTGCCATCTCCATAGGCCGCAGCGTGGCGAAAAGCACCGTCTGCTCGATATGGCATCCAAAAATGCGCGCCATGCCCTCATGCGCTACATGATGCGAACGGGGTACGCTGACGACCGCACCAATCAAGCGCTCCTGGAGCTCGAAAGTGCGTTGGCGCTGCCATCGCCGCCGTTGCGTATCGAGTGCTTCGATATCTCTACACTGCATGGCACCTTTACGGTCGCCTCGATGGTGGTGTTTACCAACGGGCGCGCCGACAAGAGCCAGTACCGTCGTTTTAAAATTCAGGCCGAATTGGACGAGGCAAACGACTTCGTGTCGATGTCCGAGGTTTTGGGACGACGCTATGCTCCCGAGCGCATGGCCGACGAGCGCTTTGGCTCGCGCCCCGATTTGCTCGTTGTCGATGGCGGTAAGCCGCAATTGACCGCTGCGATCAAGCAACTTGAGGCTCTTGGGCTCGATATACCAGTTTGTGGCTTGGCGAAGGCCGACGAGGAAGTTTTTGTGCCTTGGGACGAGACTCCTGTCGTGCTGCCGACCGGGTCTGCTTCGCTCTATCTAATTAAACAGGTACGCGATGAGTCCCACCGATTTGCCATCACGTTCCACCGTGAGTTGCGCGATAAAGCCATGACGGTTTCGGTGCTCGATGACGTTCCAGGCGTGGGACCCACCAGAAAACGTGCCCTTATGCGCCATTTTGGCTCGATGAAGCGTTTGCGCGCGGCGAGCGAGCAAGAGATCGCGAAAGTTCGCGGCATACCTGCCGATGTTGCCAAGGCGGTCCACGAGGCGCTCGTTGCATGGAATGCCGAGCGCGCCGAGGCGGCGGCTGGCCATTCCGATAGCTAAACACGAGCCTAAACAACTGATATACATGATTGCGCGATTTTCAACCATTTATTTCGCCATGATTGCCTGCTGATTTCGGGTTTTATTAACGCTAAAACGTTTGACTAACCCAAGCGAAAACCCTGCTATCCTGCGGGTTGACGAAGACTGATATCTCACCTCGCCGATACATACTGTCTGGCGAATCATTTGTCAATGAATTCGGTGAACGGTAGTAAATACCGTTCAAGCGTATGTATGTATCGGTCGCCGAGCGCGGCACCTCAGTTGGGTTCGTCGGTAGGTAAGGTATATATCGTCCGCAAGTTGCGCGGGGGCACGTCTAGGTGCTCCCGAGTAAGATTCTCTATTGATAGGAGAAGACATGGCCATCATCAACAAGGGTATGTCCAGGCGTTCGTTCCTCGGCCTCACCGGCAGCGTCGCTGCTGTCGCCGGCCTTGGTCTCACTGGCTGCGGTGGCAGCTCTAGCGACGAGGGTTCCGCTTCCGGCTCCACCGATTCCGCCAACCGTGGCGGCGGCGTGATCACCGCTGGTTCCGCTTACGCTCCGTCCAGCTTCGATCCCGCCAGCACCGGCTCCGCTGTGGGCCTGGGTGCTAACTGGCACGTCGTCGAGGGCCTCTACGGCATCGATTACCACGACTACAGCACCTTCAACGAGCTCGCCACCGACGATCCCAAGTCTGTGGACGACACCACTTTCGAGGTCACCATCCGCAAGGGCGCCAAGTTCTCCGATGGCACCGAGGTCACCGCTGACGATGTCGTTGCCTCCTACACCGCTTGCGCCGCTTCCGCTACCTATGCTCCGTTCTTCCAGCCCTTCGAGTCCATCGAGGCCAAGGACGCCAGCACCGTGACGGTCAAGACTAAGGTCCCCAACTTCTCCCTGCTCAAGGATCGTCTGGCCATCGTCCGCGTTACCCCGGCCACCCAGACCGAGGAGGATCGCGCCAAGCAGCCGATCGGTTCCGGCCCCTGGATGTACGACTCTATCTCCGATACCGAGATCACCCTGGTTCCCAACCCCGAGTACAACGGTGAGTATGCTGCCGAGGATAAGAAGATCCAGTACAGCATCCTGACCGACCCCACCGCTCGCGTTACCGCTCAGCAGGAGGGCTCCACGCTCGTTATGGAGCTCGTTACCGCTGACGCCGTCGACCAGCTCGAGAGCGCCGGCTGCAAGATCGATAACGTTCAGGGTTTCGGCACCCGCTTCATCATGTTCAACGTCGCCAAGGAGCCTTGGAACAACGTCAAGGTCCGTCAGGCTGTCATGTATGCGCTCGACACCGAGAAGATGGTCAGCAACACCTTCGCCGGCCTTGCCACCGCTGCCAGCTGCTACCTGCCCAAGAGCTTCACCAACTATCATGAGGCTTCCACGGTGTACAAGACCGACACCAAGAAGGCTAAGAAGCTCATCGAGGAGTCTGGCATCACCCCGGGTGCCATCACCCTGCGCACCACCGACAACGAGCAGATTAAGGGCATGGCCGCCCAGGTCAAGAACGACCTCGACGCTCTCGGCTTCGATGTGACCATCCAGACCGATACCTCGCCGGCCACCTACGCCGCCATCGACGGCGGCGAGGCCTACGATATCCTCCTTGCCCCTGGCGATCCTTCCTGCTTCGGCGCCGACCCCGACCTGCTGCTCAACTGGTGGTACGGCGACAACGTCTGGATGCAGACCCGTTGCCCGTGGAAGGAGTCCGCTGAGTGGCAGAAGCTCCACGGTCTCATGGACGAGGCTCTTGCCGCCGAGGGCGACGAGCAGCAGAAGAAGTGGAACGAGTGTTTCGACATCATTGCCGACAACGCCGTTCTGTACCCCGTTGTCCACGTCAAGACCGTCTCCGCTTCTTGGGACGATCCGTCCACTGCGCCCAATGGCGAGGCCCTCGATGGTTTCAAGGGCATCGGCACGACGAGCATGTCCTTCAGGGGCGTTGCGACCGTCAAGGCGTAAGACTCGCTTGAGTCTATATGCAGGATGTCGGTCGTTGGGACCGTATCCTCATAGTTGAAACAAAGACCCGGGCGGCAACGATGTCGCTCGGGTCTTGTAATGAGTATCCGTACTCATATACCAGTTGGTCCTACCGACAAAAGAAAGGGGAGAGAACGTGAACAACTTGCTACGTTTGATTGGAAGGCGTCTTGTGGCGCTGCCGATCATGGCATTGGGCGTCACCGTCCTGGTGTTCTTCCTTATGTCGTTCTCCAAGACCGACCCCGCCTACACGGCGTTGGGTGACGGTGCCTCGCCCGAGGCGGTTGCCGAGTACCATGAGAAGTATGGTCTGGACGACCCCTGGCCCGTGCGCTACGTGCGCTATATGGGCGATTTGATCCATGGCGACATGGGCACCTATGGTGCTGCTCGCAACTCCGTTGCCAAGCGCATCTCCACGGCCCTGCCCGTCACGATGCAGCTGACCTTCATCGGTCTTGCCATCGGTGCGGTCGTTTCGTTTTTGCTCGGCGTCATCGCGGCACTGTATCGCGACAAATGGCCGGACCAAGTAATCCGTGTCTTTTCCATCGCCGGCTTGGCAACCCCGTCGTTCTGGCTTGCCGTTCTGTTGATCCTGCTGTTCTCTTCCTACCTTAAGGTGCTCCCGGCATCGGGTGCTCTGCCTCACTTCACCACGAATCCGGTTGGCTATCTGGGGCGTATGATCATGCCCGCTATCGCCTTGGCATTTCCGCTGACGGGCCAGATGACTCGTATCGTGCGTACCGCCATGGTCGAGGAGCTCGACAAGGATTATGTCCGTATGGCTCGCGGCGCCGGCGTTCCCGAGAAGGTCGTCGTCGGCATCAACGTTCTTCGCAATGCGCTGATCACCCCGGTCACCACCCTCGGTCTTAAGATCGGTTACCTCATGGGCGGCGCCGTCGTCATCGAGGTTATCTTCAACCTCCCCGGCATGGGCACCGCGATTCTGCAGGGCGTTCAGGGCAACGAGGCGAACCTGGTTCAGGGCGTCGTCATCGTCGTTGCTCTTGCCTTCATCATCATCAACATCGTGGTTGACATGCTCTACCTGCTCATCAACCCGCGCATCAGGACGGTGTAGATTATGGTAAAGATTCGAGAGAAGCAAACCGAGCAGCTCGAGAAGGCTGCCTCCAAGGGGCTCAAGCTCGGTGGCTGGAAGAAGATGACGCTGTCTTCTAAGATTGCCGCCGTCGTGCTGGTGCTGGTCGCCCTGACTGCGATTCTGGCGCCCCTTCTTGCCCCCTATAGCCCGGTCGAGATCTTTACGGCTCGCCAGGCTCCCGGCAACGGATTTATCTTCGGTACCGACGATAAGGGTCGCGACATTCTGTCGCGTATGCTCTACGGTGGTCGTTACTCGCTGATTATCGGCTTTGGCGCCACCGCCATGGCTCTGGTCTGCGGCTCGGTCGTGGGCGCCCTTGCAGCGGTTTCGCGCAAGGCCGTCTCCGAGACGATCATGCGTATCTTGGACATCATCATGTCCATCCCGGGCATCGCCCTCGCGGCCGTCTTCGTCTCCATCCTGGGCAACTCCGTGCCGTCGATCATCTTCGCCATCGGCTTTATGTACACTCCGCAGATTGCCCGTATCGTACGCGCCAATATCGTGTCCGAGTACGGCGAGGACTATGTCCGCGCGGTCATCGTTTCCGGCGCCAAGGCTCCGTGGATTTTGATCAAGCATGTTCTGCGTAACTGCATCGCCCCGATCATGGTCTTCACCGTTACCCTGGTCGCCGACGCCATCATCTTCGAGGCCTCGCTGACCTTCATCGGCGCTGGTATCCAGGAGCCCACCGCTACCTGGGGCAACATCCTCGCCGACGCCCGCGGCGGCGTGCTCGCCGGCCGTTGGTGGCAGGCGCTGTTCCCGGGCCTAGCCATCATGATCACCTGCCTGGCGCTCAACATCCTCTCCGAGGGCATTACCGACGCCATGGCCGCTGCTCCCTCCGCTGCCCTGGATCCTACCGATTCCTCCAAGCGTCGCGAGGCCGACCTGCTGGTCTCCGACCCCGTTCGCGCCTACAAGGAGCAGGCCCAGTCCCTCTCCGCTCGCCTTGGCGCCCTGCGCGATGTCGAGCTCAAGCGTGACGATCGCCACGTGCCCGACGAGTCCGTTGAGCCGATTCTCTCGGTCCGTGACTTCTGCATCCAGTTTGAGCATCACGGTGATATCAACGTCGTCGACCATGTCAACTTTGACGTTCGTCCTGGTCAGACCATGGGCCTGGTGGGCGAGTCCGGTTGCGGTAAGTCCATCACCACGCTGGCCATCATGGGCCTGACCGACGATGACGAGCATCTTTCCGGCGAGGTTCTCTGGGAGGGTCGCGACCTGCTCAAGATGAGCAAGAAGGAGTGGTTCGGCCTGCGCGGTACCGATATCGCTATGGTCTATCAGGACGCCCTGTCCTCGCTCAACCCCTCCATGCTCATCTCTGCCCAGATGAAGCAGCTCACCAAGCGCGGCGGAACCCGCAGCGCCGAGGAGCTCTTGGAGCTCGTCGGCCTCGATCCCAAGCGCACGCTCGAGAGCTATCCGCACGAGCTTTCCGGCGGCCAGCGTCAGCGCGTCCTGATCGCTATGGCCCTTACCCGCGACCCCAAGCTGGTCATCTGCGACGAGCCCACGACCGCTCTGGACGTTACCGTCCAGAAGCAGGTCATCAAGCTGCTCAATGATCTTCAGGCCAAGCTCGGCTTTGCCATGATCTTCGTTTCGCATGACCTGGCTCTGGTCGCCGAGGTTGCCCATAACATCACGGTTATGTACGCCGGTCAGGTTATCGAGCAGGCACCCACCAAGGAGCTGCTCACTAACCCGATCCACGAGTACACCCGCGGTCTTCTGGGTTCCGTTCTGTCCATCGAGAGCGGTTCGGGCCGCCTGCACCAGGTGCCCGGCGCCGTTCCGAGCCCGCGCGATTTCCCCAAGGGCGATCGCTTCGCGCCCCGCTCGAGCCATCCGCGTATTGGCCTGGACACCCGTCCGGTCTTCAAGCGCGTGCCCGGCACCGAGCACTTCTATTCCGAGCTCCCCGACGAGGTGCTCAAGGCAAATGGTTTGACCCCTCACGCGGAGGTGATGTAGATGAGCGAGACCGCAGTCAACGGCGTCGAGCCGATCATCTTCCTTGATGACGTCCACGTCACCTTTAGGACCCGTACCGGCTCGATTCTGCACCCCAACCTGGTTCACGCCGTCCAGGGTGTAACGATTAAGCTCATGCCCGGTCAGACGATCGGCATCGTCGGCGAGTCCGGTTGCGGTAAGTCCACCACTGCCAACGTCATGTGCGGCCTGCAGGCCCCCACGAGTGGCAAGGTCTACTTTAAGGGCAAGGACGTTACCAAACGTACCGCCGAGGACCGTCGCCACATGGGTCGCGTCATCTCGGTCGTGTTCCAGAACCCGGCCACGGCGCTCAACCCCCGCATGGTCGTTCGCGAGCAGCTGCTCGACCCCATGCGCGTCCACAACCTGGGTACCGAGGCCGAGCAGGAGAAGCGCGTCAAGGAGCTTTTGGAGCTCACCGGTCTGCCCAGCTCCGCCGCCGAGGTTCTTCCCGGCCAGCTTTCGGGCGGCCAGCGTCAGCGCGTCGCAATTGCCCGTGCCCTGTCGCTGAACCCCGATGCCATCATCGCCGACGAGCCCACCTCGGCTCTGGACGTTTCGGTCCGCGCGCAGATTCTCAACCTGTTGACCGACCTTAAGAAGGAGCTCGGCCTGGCCATGGTGTTCATCAGCCATGACATCCAGACGGTCCGCTATATCTCTGACGACATCATCGTTATGAATGGCGGCAAGATCGTCGAGCAGGGCGAGGCCAAGCAGGTCTTCCAGCACCCCCAGGACCCCTACACCAAGATGCTGCTCGGCGCTGCGCCGTCGCTGCTGCACCCCAAGCTCGGCGAGTAGCCTCGCTTTCCCTCCCGTGCGCCCGGCCCCCTTGCCGGGCGCACCTCCGTTGCGATTTCGAAAGGTTGGGTTCACGAGCCATGCCAAGTGCTCAGGAGCTACAACATCAATTTGGTGAATATCGAGGCGCCATGCCCCGTCCATCAGATTTCGATCTCTTTTGGAAGGATCGCATGGCCGAGGCCGACGCCGTCGGGCTTGACTACGCGATCGAGACGGCATCGGCCACCGATGCCGCGACCTGCCAGCTTTTCGACCTCTGGTATACCGGTATGTGTGGCGCTCGCCTGCATGCCAAGTACCTTAAACCCTTCTCGGACGAGCCCGTGCCATTGGTACTTCAGTTCCATGGGTATCCGGGTGCAAGCCGCAGCTGGTTTGAGCAGGCGTCGTTTGCGGGCATGGGCATGGCACTCATCGCCCTCGACTGCCCCGGCCAAGGAGGTCCCTCCGAGGACATTGGTGGATTTGAGGGCACAACGGTTGCCGGGCATATCGTCGCCGGTATCGACGGCGACCCGGCCAACCTCTACTATGTCCGCTTGCACCAAGATATTCGCATCCTGTGCCGTATCGTTCGCGAGCTCGAGGGCATCGATCTTGCCCGTGTGTTTGTGAACGGCGCGTCGCAGGGCGGCGGTTTGGGCATTGCGACCTGTGCACTTAACAGCGAGCTTATCAATCGCGCCGCCATCCTCTATCCCTTCCTGTCAGATTTCCGCCTGGTCTGGGATTTGGATGCCGACGACATTGCCTACGAGGGCCTGCGCTATTGGTCTCGCTGGTTTGACGAGGACTCGACTCGTATTGACGAAGCCTATGCCAAGCTGGCGTACTTCGATTCCAAGAACTTTGCCCCTATGGTCAAATGCCCCGTGCTGTTTGGCACCGGCACAGCCGATATCGTCTGTCCGCCAGCGACGCAGTTTGCGGTCTATAACAATCTGACCTGCGAAAAGCGTCATGAGTTCTTTGAAGGCTTTGGCCACGAGGAGATTCAGGATTTTGACGATCTGATCATTCCGTTTTTCTGCAAGGGAGGGGAGACTCATGTCTAAGTGCGAGAGCAATGTTGACGAGCTGATTGTCCCCGGACTCGTGGGAATTCCTGGAACGGTTTCGTCAAGGCTCGCAGAATATCGGGACTGGCGCGGTGATGTCCAAGCAGATGTTTCTGATTTAGAGACATGCGCTTCGAATCTTAAGATTCAAGGCCTGGCCATTACGGCGATTGACTTTGTTAACCCCTGCGCCCGTTACTCGGAGGTGTCCTTTGAGCGCGGTGACGATGCGATTCACGCTCGTTTGATCGAGCCTGTCGGTCGTGCCCGAGTATCTGAGCGCGTGCCGTTGTGCCTGATGTTCCACGACATCGATCGGCCTGTGCGCGGCTGGCATCACATGACGAGATTTGCCGCCATGGGGTATGCCGTCCTCGCGCTGGATGACGATGTTGCTGGTGCGGACGACCTGCAGCGGGAGATTTCTTCGCCCGCTTTTGTCGAGCGCGTCCGTTGGGGTTGCGCGCTGGCGAAGGTGGCGCGCAATCTTGATGGCATGGACCCCGACCGCATCTTTGCATGGGGCGAGGGTCTTGGCGGCGGAGTCACGCTGGCGGTTTCTGCTCTGGACGAGCGGGGCCTCGCCTGCACGGCGGTTGCCAATCCGCTTCCTGGCGGCCTCGAGGCGCTGTCGTCTCGGGTGCGCGGATCGGTGCTCATGGGCACATCGCTTATGGATACCGTGAGCGATCCCAAGGATCAGTTTGCCGTATTCAACGGTCTTGAGTGTGACCGGAGGCATATCATCTATGCAAAATACGCTCACGAGCGCATCAATGCGTTCGAAAACGAAGTCGTCGACTTTTTTAACCAAACGTTCTACTCGTGTTCTTTGGCCTAGACGGCCTGGACACTGCCAACAAGAGTGGGTGGCATAGGGTCGCCCGCCAGACAGCTAAGGAGATTCTTGTGGCAACTCAGAAATTCACCGGCGTTATCCCTCCCGTCGTTGTTCCCGATACCGAAGATCACCAGCTCGACGTTGCCTCCTTTGAGCGCAGCATCAACCGCATGATCGACGCCGGCGTCGATGGCCTGTTCTTCTTGGGATCCTCGGGCGAGGTCGTCTTCTCCACCGACGAGCGCCGTCGCCAGATTATCGCCGAGGCCGTTCGTATCGTCGACCACCGTGTGCCTGTTCTGGTCGGCATCATCGATACCGAGACCGAGCGCATGATCGAGCACGGCAAGGTCGCCCAGGAGCTGGGCGCCGATGCCCTCGTCGCCACCTGCCCGTTCTATGCCCTGCAGGGCATGACCGAGGTCGAGGAGCACTTCCGCATCCTGCACGAGGAGCTCGGCCTGCCCATCTTTGCCTATGACATTCCCGTCTGCGTTCACACCAAGCTCCCCTGGAAGCTCCTTGCCAAGCTCGGCGCCGAGGGCGTTCTGGCCGGCGTCAAGGATTCCTCGGGTGATGACATCTCGTTCCGCTACCTCGTTCAGGAGAACGAAAAGAACGGCCATCCGATGAGCATTCTCACCGGCCACGAGGTTGTTGTCGACGGCGCCTACCTCGGTGGCGCCGACGGTTCCGTCCCGGGTCTCGCCAACGTTGAGCCCGAGGGCTACGTGCGTCAGTGGAAGGCCGCTCAGGCTGGTGACTGGGCTACCGTCAAGGCCGAGCAGGATCGCCTCAATGAGATTTCGCACATCTGGGATGTCACCTCGGGCGTCCAGGGCTATGCCGGTGGCGTCGGCGCCTTCAAGACCGCTATGAACCTCATGGGTATCTTCGACAGCCCGACCATGCCGCGCCCGGTGAAGGCCATGACCGGCGAGAACGTCGAGGCGATTAAGAAGGTCCTTCAGGACAACGGTCTCCTGTAAAGCTTCCCCGGGCACCCGACCTCGCCGTTCAACCGTACGGCCATGACCCATTAGGTTAATGGCCACACGGTTTCTCGGCGATCTCGGGCGCCTGGAAAATCTTTACCGCGCTGTGACGGCTAGCCTGACGGCGCATTTCCTGTAGTTGTTTTTATCTCCTAAGGAGAGCGACATGGAGAACAAGTACGTCTGCTCTGTCGATATCGGCGGAACTAAGATCGCGACTGCCATCATGGAGTACCCGGCTGACGGTAGTGTGCCCCATCCCGTTTTTGAGGCCGAGGTTCCTACCGAGGCCCAGGAGGGCGGCGAGGCCGTCTTCCAGCGTATCGAGGCGTCCATCAAGGCTGCTCTCGAGGCGAATCCCGATGTCGAGGTCCTTGGCGTCGGTATCGGTGCCGCCGGCGTCGTCGATCCGAAGACGGGCGCCATCGCGTATGCCAACGAGATCATGCCCGGCTGGTCCGGCGTTCAGTTGGGGCCGCGCCTGCGCGAGGACCTCGGTCTTCCCGTTGCCGTTGTAGGCGACGTGCAGGCTCATGCTCTGGGCGAGGCCCACTGGGGCGTCGGCAAGGGCAAGTTCTCCGTCTTGTGTCTTGGCATCGGTACGGGCATCGGCGGCGCATATGTCGAGAACGGCCGCGTGATGCAGGGTTTCCATGGTGCTGCCGGCCATATGGGCCACATCGAGTGCTCGGCTGCCGCCGGCATTCCCTGCGCCTGCGGGCGTTCCGGCCATCTGGAGTCGGTTGCTTCGGGCACTTCCATTGGTCGAATGTACGATGAGCGTTTTGGCCGCGTCGACCCCAGCCGTCCTTCGGTCGGTCGCGATGTGAACGATCTGTGCCGTGCGGGCGACGCAAAGGCGACCGAGGTCATCCATGACGCCGGCTTTGCGCTGGGGGCCAGCTTGGGCTCGCTCGCTAACATCCTGGACCCTGAGGTCATCGTGCTTTCGGGCGGCGTGATTCACCAAGGTCCCGATTGGCGTTCGCAGACGTGGAAGGATTCGGTGCACGAGGGCTATGCCAGCCAGGCGCTCGATCCGCTTCAGGACACGCCGATCCTCATCGGTTCTCTGGAGGGCGATGCTCCGCTCATCGGTGCCGCCGAGCATCTTCTTGCCTCGTTGAAGTAAAAGTATCTGCTGTAGGAGCCTCCCGAGACAACAGGCCTCGGGAGGCTGTTCTAAGAAAGGTTGCAGCCTTATGACCGTCGATCCTTTGATTCAATCCCTGAAGGGCAAGCTCGTCGTGAGCGTTCAGGCGTATATGGGCGAGCCGCTTCGTACGCCCGAGACCATGGCGCAAATGTCTCGCGCTTGCGAGCTCGGCGGCGCCGCCGCCATTCGCTGCCAGGGCCTTGCCGACATTGCCGCCATTAAGGGTCGCTGTGAGGTTCCCGTCATCGGCCTGTGGAAGGATGGGCACGAGGGCGTTTACATCACGCCGACGCTGCGTCACGCTCGCGCCTGCGTTGCTGCCGGTGCCGATATCGTGGCGATCGACGCCACCGATCGTCCGCGCCCCGATGGCAAGACGGTCGAGGATACTTTCCGCCCGCTGCACGAGGAGGGTGTGCTCCTGATGGCGGATTGTGCCACCATCGAGGATATTCGTCGTGCTGTTGACATGGGCTTCGACCTGGTGTCCACCACGCTGTCTCATGGTGTTGCCGCTATCGATTGCTCCATGGCCGACGGTCCCGATCTGCCGCTCCTGCGCCAGGCGACTGAGGAATTCCCCGGCCTTCCCATCATTTGCGAGGGTCGCGTGCATACGCCCGAGGAGGCTCGCGCTGCGATCGATGCTGGCGCCTGGGCCGTTGTCGTCGGCACCGCCATCACGCACCCCACGAGTATTACGAGTTGGTTCAAGGCTGCGCTTGAGGCGTAAGACGGGCCTCGTATCCGCTCGGGGCGGTATACTCAATATAGGCAATTGACCGCGCGGGATCCGGGTTGCTGGGTCCCGCGCTTGTTTTCGGGAGGCAGCACATGCAAAAGGGAGATGCCATGGATGCGGCGGAGCGCTCGGAGCGCATCCCCGATATCGTCATCATCACCGGAATGTCCGGATCGGGCCGCACGCAGGCCATGCACGTGTTCGAGGACATGGGCTATTTTTGCATCGATAACCTGCCTCCGCGTCTCATCGCCCAGCTTGCCGAGCTCGTCGGCATCAATACGGGCGTGGGCAGGCATCTCGCCGTTACCTGCGATTTGCGTAGCCAGGGACTGTTTGACGAGTTGCTCGATGCGGTCGCCGCGCTCGAAGAGCGCGAGATGAGCTGCGACATCGTGTTCCTGGAGGCTTCTGACGAGGTGCTGATTCGTCGCTACAGCGAAAATCGCCGCCGTCATCCCATTGCCAAGCCGGGGGAGACTACGGCCGATGCCATTCAGCGCGAGCGCCTTCAGCTTCAGGGCGTGCGCGACCGAGCCGATATGATTATCGACACGAGCCGTCTGCGCACCTCTGCGCTGCGTAACAAGCTACGTATGGCATTTTCCGAGCTGTCCGACCAGCAGCTCATGGACGTCCACGTGTTCTCGTTTGGCTTTAAGCACGGCATGCCCGTCGAGGCGGACATTATGATCGACGTTCGCTTCCTGCCTAATCCGTTCTACGATCCCGAGATGCGCACGATGACCGGTCTCGATAAAAAGGTCTCCGATTTTGTTCTGGACCACCCCAAGACGCAGGAGTTTTGGAAGGCTTGGACACAGCTGCTCGATACGGTGATGCCGGGCTATATCGCGGAGGGTAAGCCGCAGCTTTCTATCGCCATCGGCTGCACGGGCGGCCAGCACCGCAGCGTTGCCATTGCCGAGGCCACGGCACGTTATTTGGAAGGCGCCCAATATCACGTGAGCATTTTCCATCGCGACCTGTCGCGCGCCAACACGAAGGCATAGGCCTGCATGTCGTTTACCGCTGAGGTGCGCGACGAGCTTGCGCGCTGCGAACCCGAATGTGAATACTGCGATTTGTCGACGCTCGCCGCCCTCACGCGCGTGAGTGGTACGCTCTCGCTTACCGGCTCTGGGCGGTATCGTTTGACGGTTGCGACTGAGACGGGAGCCGTCGCGCGCACGATGATCACGCTGACGCATCGTATCCTTAAGCTCAAAACGGAGTTCACCGTCCGCAAATCTGTATTGCATAAGGTTCGAAACTACCTCATCACCTTGCCTGATCAGCCAGACCTGGATAAGGCTCTGGTGCTGCTGGGTATCCTCGACCGTAGGGGAGGACTTGTCGCCGGCGTACCCCGACATATCGTTGCCCGTCCTTGCTGTAGACTTGCCTATATCCGCGGCGCGCTCATCGCGGGCGGCTTCGTGGCCGATCCACGAGGCGATTTTCATTTGGAGATCGCGGTGCAGGGCGAGCAATATGCCAAGGGGCTTTGCGATCTGTTGGAGCAGATTGGGGTCCATGCTCGTGTTAATGCACGGCGGGGGTCATATGCCGTGTACATTAAGAGCGCCGAGGAAATCGAGCATCTATTAAAGCTCATTGGTGCCAAGCGCAGCGTTGCCGAGATTGAGGAGGCGCGCGCGGTCAAGTTGGTTAAGAACGATGTGAACCGTCGCGTGAACGCCGAGCTCGCCAACCAGACCAGAAGTGCCGGCGCTGCCCAACATCAGCTTGCGCTTATCGATGAGCTCGAGCAACGTGGCCTTCGCGATGCGCTTCCGGATGCCTTGGCGGTCTTTTGCGACCTGCGCGAGCGCTATCCCGATCTGTCGCTGCGTGATTTAGGGGAGATGGCTGACCCTCCCTTGTCGAAGTCTGCCCTCTACCATCGTGTTTTACGGCTTGAAAAGCTCATTGAAGCAAACAGGTAGGTTAAAGTATCGACTTATATACGGATTTAGCTGCTATTTTATTCTTTAAAGCGTTTTAACGCAAATTTGATTTTCAATTTCGAGCATTCTCGTGAAATTCAAGTCAAAAAAAAGGTATATTAGGCGAGTGGTTAGTTTGTGGGCCTCAACGGCAGGCGCTGTAGCTTGCGGGGGCCTTACGAAAGGAGACACAATGGCAGTAAAGGTTGCTATTAACGGCTTCGGTCGCATCGGTCGTCTGGCTTTCCGTCAGATGTTCGGTCATGAGGGCTCCGAGATCGTCGCTATCAACGACCTCACCTCTCCCGATATGCTCGCTTACCTGCTGAAGTACGACTCCACGCAGGGCAACTATGCTCGCGATCACGAGGTCGTTGCTGGCGAGGATTCCATCACCGTTGACGGCAAGGAGATCAAGATCTACAAGGAGGCCGACGCCAACAACCTGCCTTGGGGCGACCTCGACGTCGACGTCGTTCTCGAGTGCACCGGCTTCTACACCAGCAAGGCTAAGGCCCAGGCCCACATCAACGCTGGCGCCAAGAAGGTTGTCATTTCCGCTCCGGCCGGCAGCGATCTGCCCACCATCGTGTACAACGTCAACCATGAGACGCTGACCGCTGAGGACAACATCATCTCCGCTGCTTCCTGCACCACCAACTGCCTCGCCCCGATGGCCAAGGGTCTCAACGACTTCGCTCCCATCGTGTCCGGCATCATGACCACCATTCACGCCTGGACTGGCGACCAGATGCCGCTCGACGGCCCGCAGCGCAAGGGCAACAAGCGTCGTAGCCGCGCCTGCGCCGTCAACATCGTCCCCAACACCACCGGTGCTGCCAAGGCTATCGGCCTGGTTCTCCCCGAGCTCAACGGTAAGCTCATCGGTGCCGCCCAGCGCGTCCCGACGCCGACCGGCTCCATCACCAACCTCTACGCTGTCGTTGACAAGAAGGTCACCGTCGACGAGGTCAACGCTGCTATGAAGGCCTACGCTGCCACCATCTCCGAGACCTTCGGTTACAACGAGGACGACATCGTCTCCACCGATATCATCGGCGAGACCCACGGCTCCATCTTCGACGCCACTCAGACCATGTGCTCTGACCTCGGCAACGGCCAGACCCTCGTTCAGGTCACCTCTTGGTACGACAACGAGAACTCCTACACCTCTCAGATGGTCCGCACCATCAAGTACTTCGAGAAGTTCGTTGCTTAATTTAGCTTTTAGCGAATAGCTCGTTGAGCGTCTAAAGAAGGGCGCGGCCTTATAGGGCTTACACCCTAGGGTCGCGCCCTTTTTATAAGAAATCGTCTGCCGTAATGGGAGGCAGACACGTACGAAAGGTAGAAGCAAACATGGCCTTTACCAAGAAGACCGTCCGCGACATCGATGTCGACGGCAAGCGCGTTCTCGTCCGCGTTGACTTTAACGTGCCTATCAAGGATGGCGTCGTTGGCGACACCACCCGTATCAAGGCTGCCCTGCCCACCATCAACTATCTCGTTGAGCACAATGCTCGCGTCATCCTCATGAGCCACCTCGGCCGTCCCGATGGCACCGGCTTCCAGCCCGAGCTGTCCCTCGAGCCCGTCGCCAAGAAGCTCGCCGAGCTCTCTGGTCTCGACGTCGCCTTTGTCGCCGACACTTACGGCGAGAAGGCTGCCGAGGCTGTCGCTGCCGTCGAGCCGGGCAAGGTTCTCGTTCTCGAGAACGTCCGCTTCGATAAGCGTGAGAAGAAGAACGATCCCGAGATCGCCAAGAAGCTCGCTTCCTATGGTGACGTCTTCGTTCTCGATGCCTTCGGCACCGCTCACCGCGCCCAGGGTTCCGTCGTGGGCCCCGCCGCTTACCTGCCCGCAGTCGCTGGCTTCCTGCTCGAGAAGGAGGTCGACACGCTGACCGGCATCTTCGCCGAGCCCGAGCGTCCCTTCGTCGCTATCGTCGGCGGTTCCAAGGTTTCCTCCAAGATCGGTGTTCTCGATCACCTCATCGACTCTGCTGATACCCTGATCATCGGTGGCGGCATGGCCTACACCTTCTTCCTGGCTCAGGGCCTGTCCGTTGGTCAGTCCCTCAAGGAAGAGGACTGGGTCGAGCGCGCTGGCGAGATGCTCAAGAAGGCCGAGGAGAAGGGCGTCAAGATCCTGCTCCCCATCGACAACCGTGTTGCCGATCACTTTGGCGAGGACGCTGTCCCCGAGGTTGTCGCTTCCGACGCTATCCCCGACGATCGTGAGGGTATGGACATCGGCCCCAAGACCGAGGAACTCTACGCCGAGGCCGTCAAGGGCGCCAAGACCGTGTTCTGGAATGGCCCCATGGGCGTCTTCGAGTTCGATAACTTCGCTCACGGCACCCAGGCTATCGCCGAGGCTGTCGCCGAGGCCGACTGCACCTCGATCATCGGTGGTGGCGATTCCGTCGCGGCCGTCAACAAGTTTAACCTGGCCGACAAGATGAGCTGGATTTCCACCGGCGGTGGCGCTTCCATGGAGCTCGTCGAGGGTAAGGCCCTGCCCGGAGTGGAGGCGCTTCTCGATGCCTAATCGCACCCTTCTTATCGCTGGTAACTGGAAGATGAACAACGACGTCGCCGAGGCTGCCAAGCTCGCCGACGAGCTGGCTCAGGCTCTGCCCGAGGTTCCGGCTGGCGTCGAGGTACTCGTCTGCCCTCCGACCATCGACATCACCACGGTTCATGACCGCATTCAGGCTGCCCCCATCGCCCTCGGTGCACAGAACGTGTACTGGGAGGCCAAGGGTGCCTTCACCGGTGAGTCCTCTTGCGACATGCTCAAGTCCGCTGGCTGCACCTACTGCATCATCGGTCACTCCGAGCGTCGCGACTACTTCCACGAGACCGACGAGGACCAGAACAAGAAGGCCAAGGCTCTCGTTGCCGCCGGCCTTGTTCCCGTCTTCTGCTGCGGCGAGTCCCTCGAGGTCCGCGAGGCCGGCACCTATGTCGAGCACGTCGTGAACCAGGTCAAGGCTGGCCTTGCTGGTCTTGAGATCACCTGCCCCAAGCAGGTCGTCGTCGCCTATGAGCCCATCTGGGCCATCGGCACCGGCAAGACCGCTACCGCCGAGGACGCTCAGGAGGTCTGCGGCGCTATCCGTGAGACCCTCAAGGAGATGTTCGGCGAGGAGCTCGCCAACGGCATCCGCGTTCTCTACGGTGGTTCCGCCAAGCCCGGTAACATCGCCGAGCTCGTCGCCAAGCCCGACGTTGACGGCGCCCTCGTGGGCGGCGCTTCGCTCAAGGCTGCCGACTTCGCCTCTATGGTCGTCAAGGCAGGCGAGTAGGACATATGGCACAACGTCATCTTCCTGCACTCCTGATTATCATGGACGGCTGCGGCCTGGCTCCGGCTGATGGCGAGAACGCCGTCGCCGCTGCCAAGACGCCCTTCCTTGATGGCCTGTACGAGAAGTATCCTCACACCACGCTCGGTGCTTCGGGCGAGGACGTGGGCCTTCCCGACGGCCAGATGGGCAACTCCGAGGTGGGTCACCTCAACATCGGTGCCGGTCGCATCGTGTTCCAGGAGCTTTCGCGCATCAACAATGCCATCAAGGACGGCTCCATCGCCAAGAACGAGGTTTTCGTCAAGGCCATGGACGATGTCAAGGCTGACGGCAAGACTCTCCACCTCATGGGCCTTATGAGCCCTGGCGGCGTTCACTCCCACATGAACCACGTCGAGGCTCTGGTCAAGATGGCTGCCGAGCATGGTGTCAAGACCGTTCGCGTCCACGCCTTCATGGATGGCCGCGACGTTGACCCGCAGTCCGGTGCCGGTTACATGAGTGAGTTCTGCGCCTTCCTGGCCAAGATTTCCGAGGAGACCGGTTGCGACGCTCGCGTTGCCACCGTCTCGGGTCGTTATTGGGCGATGGACCGCGACAACCGTTGGGAGCGCATCCAGCGCGCCTACGACGTCATGGTCAACGCGTCCGATGCTGATACCGACCCCGTTGCCGGTATCAAGGCCTACTACGAGAAGGACCCGCGCGGCGACGAGTTCGTCGAGCCCTTCGCTGCCCACAACGAGGGCATCCACGAGGGCGACGCGGCTATTTTCTTCAACTTCCGTCCCGACCGCGCACGTCAGATGACCCGCGTGTTCACGGACAAGGAGTTCGACGGCTTTGAGCGCGAGCAGATCAAGCTCTCGCACTTTGTGACGATGACCGAGTACGATCCGACGTTTGACGTCGAGGTCGCCTTCCCCAAGACGTTCCCCGAGAACGTCCTGGCCGACGTCATCGCCGCCAATGGCCTGAAGCAGCTGCACACTGCCGAGACCGAGAAGTACGCCCACGTGACGTTCTTCCTCAACGGTGGCATCGAGGAGCCCAAGGAGGGCGAGGAGCGTGTGCTCGTCGCTTCCCCCAAGGTCGCTACCTACGATTTGCAGCCCGAGATGAGCGCTCCCGAGGTTACCGAGAAGCTTGTCGCCGCCATCAACGAGGATCGCGCTGATTTCTACATCGTGAACTTCGCGAACTGCGACATGGTTGGTCACACCGGTGTCTTCGACGCTGCCGTTAAGGCCGTTGAGGCTGTTGACGATGCCCTGTCCAAGGTTGTCCCGGCGATTCTCGCCAAGGGCGGCTTTGCACTGATTACCGCCGATCACGGCAACGCCGATCACATGTTTGACGTTGCTTCCGACGGTTCCAAGCATCCGTTTACGGCGCACACTACCAACCGCGTGCCGTTCATCATCGTTGATGAGAAGGCACAGCTCACCGGTATCGAGGACGGTCGTCTTTCCGATATCGCCCCGACTATGCTCACCATGGCTGGTCTGGAGCCTTCCGCCGAGATGACGGGCCGCGTGCTCGCCACCGAGGCCTAAGAGAAAACAAATACCGTTTTCTAGCAAGGGGGTTGTCCACAATCGGACAATCCCCTTTTTGGTATTTCTGCCATTTCCGCCCCGTCCCCGAGTGGCAGGTAGGGGAGAACGGGGAATTGTGGTACAGTACTGGAGTTTGAACTGTTCTATTAAGGAGCTTATCTATGGGTCCGTTCCAGATTCTTCTGTTTGTCGTTTGGGCTGTTTCTGCCGTGGCGCTGACGATTCTCGTCCTGATGCATTCCGGTAAGGGTACCGGCGTTTCGGATATGATTGCCAGCTCGCTGTATAACTCCAGCTCTGCCACGGGCGTTATGGAGCAGAACCTTGACCGCCTGACCGTCATCATGGCTGTTGTGTTTGCCGTGTGCGTCGTGCTGTGCATGTTCTTCTTCCCGCAGGGCATCGTGGGCTACTAATCACGAGCCGCATAAATACTTGAAAAGGGTCCCGCAAGTGCGGGACCCTTTTTGTTTACATATTTGTAACAGAGTCAAAATATCCTCATATACTTCGCCCAACTAAAGAAAATCTCGACCGTTAACCGGAATTAGCCCCAAATCGCGCATAAAATGCGCTACTGTATTGCAATACGTTGGTCCGCTTTGTATAACCAGCCAAAACGGCGGACCGCGTTTGAATGGTTCGATTGGGCTGTCTTGACGTTGCCCGACCGAACTTACTTTGTCCTATCTCATAAGGAGGATGGCATGGCTGATTCTATGTTCCACCAGCCCGTTATGGGTCGTCGCGCCTTTGTCGGCGGTACCCTTGCTGCGAGCTCCATGGCTTTTCTTGCCGCATGCGGCAAGAAGGGCGGCGACGCTTCCGGTTCTGAGTCCGGTTCGAAGCTGAACTTCTACATCAACAACCCGGTCTGCATCGACCCCTACAATGTCCAGGAGGACCAGGGCACTCAGGTCGAGTACCAGCTCTTTGATGCTCTGACCTCTTACGACGCCGAGAAGGGCGAGATTGTTCCGCTGGCTTGCGAGTCCTTTGAGTCCAACGACGACGCCACCGAGTTTACCTTCAAGATCAAGAAGGCCAAGTTCCACAACGGTGACGACGTTACCTCCAAGTCCTTCAAGCTCGGTTGGGAGCGTCTGGTCAACACCAAGTCGGCTGTCGCTACCGAGTACGGCCCTTCCGAGGTCTCCTATCACCTCTCCATGGTCGAGGGCTATGACGATCTGCTTGCCGGTAACGCTACCGAGCTCAGCGGTGTTACCTGCCCCGACGATGAGACCCTCGTCGTCAAGCTGGCTTCCGCTTACGCCGACTTCCCCTTCGTCGCCTCTCACCCGGCTCTGGCCCCGGTTCCCGAGTGCGCCGAGTCCGATGTCAAGAGCTTCTACCTTGCCCCGGTCGGTAACGGCCCGTTCATGATGGACGGCAAGTGGGAGGATGGCCAGGAGATCAACGTCAAGAAGTTCGACGATTACTATGGCGACAAGGCCAAGATCGATGGCATCCACTTCCAGGTCATCAAGGACATGGAGACCGCTTACAAGGAGTTCCAGGCGGGTAACCTCGATGTCTGCGACGTTCCCGTCGCTCAGATTGATGCCGCCAAGAAGGATCGCGGCGTGTCCAAGGACGGCTACACCATGGGAGACGGCGAGCGCATGCTGCTCGGCGCCGAGCCTTCCACGTACTATCTGACCTGCAACACCACGGCCGAGCCGTTCAACAACGCCGACCTGCGTAGGGGTATCTCCCTGGCCATCAACCGTGAGGCCATCTGCAAGACCATCTTCAAGGGTACCCGTACCCCTGCCGACGGCATTGTTCCTCCGGGCATCGATGGCTACAAGGAGGGCGCATGGGAGTTCTGCGCCTACGATGTCGACAAGGCTAACGAGTACCTCGACAAGGTTGCTCCCGCTGGCGCTAACGGCGATCGTGGCATTAGCGTGACCCTTTCCTACAACCAGGACGGCGGTCACAAGGAGATCATGGAGTCCATCATCGGCGACCTCGCCAAGGTTGGTGTTACCGCTGTCTCCGATACCCCCGAGTGGTCTGCCCTGCTCGAGCAGTATCAGAACTTTAACTATCAGTTCGGTCGTCTGGGTTGGATTGCCGACTACCCGATCATGGACAACTTCCTGTATCCGCTGTTCCACTCCGACTCCCTCGGTGGCGACAACCGCTCTGGTTACAGCAACCCCGAGTTCGACGCTAAGGTCGACGAGGCTCGTACTATTGTTGACGATGAGGAGCGCGTCGCCAAGATGCAGGAGGCCGACGCAATGGTCGCTGCCGACTGCCCGGTCATCCCGATTATGTTCTACACGCACACTGTCGCCGGCTCCGATCGCATCAAGCACCTCTATGTCGATCCGCAGAAGCACGCCGATCTGGGTACCGCTGAGCTCGCCTAAGAGTTTGCAGCTTCCGTGAGGGTCAAGTATTTACGTAGACCTCATGGGAAACATACAGTTCTCCCTAACCTGGGGTAAACTGGCTGATGGTAATTTTGGGATGCCGGTCTGGCGATCGGCATCCCATTTAGGTTAATCCCTAGATAGGGGAGTGGTATGGGTAAGTACATCGTTAAACGTGTGCTTCAGTTCATCCCGGTGTTTTTGGGCGTTACGCTGATTCTGTTCGCCCTCCAGAATATCGTGCCGGGAGATCCGATCAAGCTGATCGGTGGAGACAAGGCTCTGTCCCCCGAGGTGGAGCTTCAGCTTCGCGTTCGCTATCACCTGGTCCAGACGGACGAGGACGGCAACGCGATCCTTGACGAGAACGGCGACCCCGTTCAAACGTCGCTCGTGGACCGTTACTTGTATTACATGAACGGCCTGCTTCATGGCGATCTGGGCAATTCGTATCAGCGCAAGCTGCCGGTTACGGAAATCTTTGCCCAGAAGTATCCGTATACGGTCAAACTTGCCGCGTGCGCCATCGTGCTCGAGGCAATTATGGGTATCGGTGCGGGTATCATTTCGGCGGTAAAGCGTTATTCCTTCTGGGATATTTTGGTAACGCTCACCACGTCGATCCTCGTTGCGGTCCCGGCCTTCTGGCTCGGTATGTTGCTGCAGCTGTTCTTTGGCGTCATCCTCAAGGACGCCACGGGCGGTGCAATCTCCATGCCGATCTCGGGTGCCGGCGGTTCCAGCTCTCAGTATCAGGATTGGATGCACTATGTGCTTCCGACCATTACGCTGGCTTCGGTTTCGACCGCTTATGCTGCGCGCATTATGCGCTCGCAGCTGCTTGACGTCATGAACCAGGATTACATCCGTACGGCAAAGGCCAAGGGTCTCTCCAATCGTGCGATCATCGTCAAGCATGCGCTTAAGAATGCACTCATCCCCGTCGTTACCTATATTGGTGTCGACTTTGGCGGCATGCTTTCGGGCGCCATCCTGACCGAGACGGTCTTCAACTGGCCCGGTATCGGCTATGAGGTCTATCGCGCCATTAGCATGCGTGACTGGCCCATCGTTATGGGCGGCGTTACGCTCATCGTTGTCGTCGTCATGGTGATCAACCTGCTCGTCGACATTAGCTATGCATTCCTCGACCCGCGCATCCGCCTTGGCGGTCCGTCGGATAAGGCCTAAGGGAGGTACGTCTCATGCAGGAAACTGATTCTCAGTCTCAGGAGCAGGCTACCGCCACCAAGGTCGCATCTGCTCCCGCCAAGTCCCGCACGCTGTGGGGCGACGCTTTTAAGCGTCTTCGTAAGAACAAGCTCGCCGTTATCGGTGTCTGCTGGATCATCATCGTCGTTGTGGTTGCCCTGACCGCAGATCTGTGGGCTAAGCCCTGGCTCGGTTCGCCGACGGCTTCCGATTCGACCACCATGGCCGAGACATCGCTACTGGCTCCGTGTGCCGAGCACCCGTTTGGCACCGATGCCCTCGGTCGCGACATTCTCGTCCGCGTTATCTACGGTGCACGCGTTTCGCTTTCTGTCGGTATCATGGCCACCGCCATCTCCACATTGATCGGCCTGGTCATGGGCGCCCTGGCCGGTTTCTACGGCGGCATTTGGGATACGATCATCATGCGCTGTGCGGACATCTTCCTGGCGTTCCCGTACGTGCTGTTCGTTGTCGCCATGATCGCCGTTATCGGCCGTGGTCTTCAGAACGTCTTTATCGCCATCGGCATTCTTGGCTGGCCTTCGATTGCGCGCGTCTTCCGCTCTGCAATCTTGACGGTCAAGGAAAACGACTATGTTGATGCAGCGCGCGCGATGGGTGCATCTGATGCTCGTATCGTCGTGCGTCACATCTTCCCGAACTCCGTCGCCTCCATCGTGGTCTACGCGACCATGAACATTGGTGGCGCCATTCTGACCGAGTCCGCTCTGTCCTTCCTCGGCATGGGCGTTATTCCGCCTACGCCTTCGTGGGGCTCCATGATTCAGGACGGTCAGCAGTATCTTCTGACCGCTCCCTGGATGATGATCATGCCCGGTCTGGCAATTCTCTCGACGGTGCTCGCCTTCACCCTGCTGGGTGACGGTCTGCGCGACGCCCTCGACGTCAAGATGAAGGACGCATAAGGATGAAGAAGAACAAGAACTATGTGGACCTGAAGGACCAGCCGGTTCCTGAGGGCCAGCATCTGCTCGAGGTCGATGACCTTAAGATGTATTTCCACACCGAGGATGGCGTTGTTCGCGCTGTCGACGGTGTCTCCTACACGCTCGATCGCGGCGAAACCCTGGGCGTCGTCGGTGAGTCCGGCTCCGGTAAGTCCGTGACCGCCATGACCATCATGGGCCTCATCTCGATGCCTCCGGGAAAGATCGAGGGCGGTGACGTTCGCTATCGCGGCCGCTCCATCCTCGAAATGACCGAGGAAGAGATGCAGCACATTCGCGGCAACGATATCGCGATGATCTTCCAGGATCCTATGACCTCCTTGAACCCGGTCTATAAGATCGGCAGGCAGGTGGGCGAGGGTCTTCGTCTGCACCGTGGCTACTCCAAGCAGGAGGCGCTCAAGCGTGCCACCGAGCTTTTGGACCTCGTGGGTATCCCCGAGCCCGAGAAGCGCGTCAATGAGTATCCGCACCAGTTCTCTGGCGGTATGCGTCAGCGAGTCATGATTGCCATGGCCCTTGCCTGCGATCCCGATATTCTGATTGCCGACGAGCCCACGACTGCCCTGGACGTTACCATCCAGGCTCAGATTATCGAGCTCATGCAGGAGATGCAGGAGAAGAACGGCAACGCCATCATCATGATTACCCATGACCTGGGTGTTGTCGCCGATATGGCCGATAAGATCATGGTTATGTACGCCGGCCGCCCCGTTGAGTTCGGTACTGCTGAGGAAATCTTCTACGAGAGCCGCCACCCCTACACCTGGGGTCTTATCCGCTCCATCCCGGAGCAGGCAATCGAAGAGAAGAAGCCGCTGACGCCGATTCACGGCAACCCGCCTTCGCTCATGAACCTGCCTGAGGGCTGCGTCTTCTCTCCTCGTTGCCCCTACGCGACGGACAAGTGCCGCAAGCAGCGCCCCGAGCGCGTTGTCACCGAGTCCGGTCACTATTCTGCGTGCCACTATTCCGGTGACCCCGAGTTCCTCAAGAACGCTCCTGAGACGTCCCGTACGCGCAAGGATTCCAAGAAGGGAGGCGAGGCGTAAATGGCAGACAATAACGAGCGCACTCCACTGCTGAAGGTCGAGCACCTCTCCAAGGAGTTTCCCGCAGAGTCCGGCATGTTCGCCAAGCGTTTTTCCAAGCGCGTCGTCTCTGCTGTAAACGACATCTCTTTTGAGATTTATCCTGGCGAGACCTTTGGTCTGGTTGGCGAGTCTGGTTGCGGTAAATCCACCACGGGCCGCACTATCATGCGTCTGACCAAGCCGACCGCCGGCAAGGTGTTCTTCCAGGGCAAAGATGTTGCCGAGATGAGCAAGCATGAGATCAAGGACATGCGTCGTGAGATGCAGTTTATCTTCCAGGATCCTTATGCTTCGCTCAACCCTCGTATGACCATCGGTGAGATTGTCTCCGAGCCCATGACCATTCATGGTGTGGGTACCAAGGAGGAGCGCATTGAGCGCGTCCGTGAGCTTCTCGACGTCGTTGGACTGAACCCCGAGCACATCAACCGCTATCCGCATGAGTTCTCGGGCGGCCAGCGTCAGCGTGTCGGTATTGCCCGCGCTTTTGCGCTGAAGCCCAAGCTGATTATCTGTGACGAGCCGGTATCCGCTCTGGATGTGTCCATTCAGGCCCAGGTTCTGAACCTGCTCAAGGAACTGCAGGACAAGTTCGGTACCGCGTATCTGTTTATCGCACACGACCTGTCCGTCGTACAGCACATCTCCGATCGCGTTGCCGTTATGTATCTGGGTAAGATGGTCGAGGTTTCGGACTGGAAGACGCTCTATAGCGAGCCTCACCATCCGTACACGCAGTCGCTGCTGTCTGCCGTGCCGGTTCCCGATCCGGATATCCAGAAGACCCGTAAGCGCATCATCCTTGCCGGTGATCCGCCGTCACCGCTGGATCCGCCGACCGGTTGCCGTTTCCACACGCGCTGCCCGATCGCGCAGGGCATCTGTTCCGAGAAGCTTCCTGAGTTTAAGGAAGTTGCCCCGGGCCACTGCTGCGCCTGTCACTTCGCGGAGCCGTTCCCGATCAAGGAATCGCACATCGACCTGTAGTTGTTTGTTCTCGTCCGGGCCCGCCCTGTTGTTACTTTTCAGAACGTCCTCGGACATGCAAGAAACCCCCGCTGCGCACTTCGTGCGGCGGGGGTTTCTTGCGTCCTGCGGAGTGTTCTGAAAAGTAACACCAGGGCGGGCCCTACGTTAACTCGGCAAGGGGAGTGCGATTCCCTGATCGCTCGCTTAATCTGATAGGGAATTGTGTGAGGCCGGAGCCTTGGCTCCGGCCTCCCCATATAAGGGCTCGGCAAAGCAGAGCCACTAAATTTGCATCAGCCCTCAAAACATGTTTGAGAACGGTGCCTGGAGTACGTGCCCCTAGGGCAGGAATGAGGTTGCTTTCCAACGCATTCCGCAGGGGGCGGCATTATTTTGTAGCGCGAAGCGCGGATCAAAATGTACCGCATGCCCGAGGACGCGTTGGGAAGCCGACCCCGTTTCGGTCCGAACATAAGCGTCTACCAGTGCATTTACAAATTCGTAAACTTTTTTCAAAAAAGTGCTTGCGCAGTTCTCGAATCATAGGTTATTATCTTCCTCGTTGAACGCGCGGGTTCAACAAAGCGAACCGCGAATCAACAACATAGCATGTCGGAGTGGCGGAATTGGCAGACGCGCTAGCTTGAGGTGCTAGTGACCGCTTTTTGGTCATGCGGGTTCAAGTCCCGCCTCCGACACCATCGCATTTGAGAAGCCTCTTCGGAGGCTTTTTTGTTACCGATAGACGGTGAGGTTCACGATGGAAACGCTTGAGCGCAATGAGTGGGCGGACGTTGCCCAATTGGTCGAGATCACGAGCGATGCTGTCATTATCTGCGAGCTCGACGGAACCATTTTGCATGTAAATAATCGCTTGCTCGACTTGATGTGCGAGGAGCGTTCCGATATGATCAACGGGGACGTTAAAGACCTCTTGTACTCGTCGGCTTTTGAACGCGCGACAGAGCATCGGCTTCCTTTTGAGACCAATGGAACAAAGAGCGAGTTGATGCTCAAGTTAAGTGACGGATCGTTTATTCCCGTCCTGGTTTGTGCCGGCTCGGTTACGCCGCCTCGAATCTTTGGCCGCCGTGCGCCGCGCGTTCTGGTGGCACTCCATAGCATCGAAGAACAGTATTCGCACGACCGTCAGCTCAAGCGTGCGCTTTCGGAGCTTAGAGTGGCGAATAAGCGTCTCTCGGGTACATTGTCGGTCATTATGAGCACGGTGGGCTCCGATGAGCTGCCCAGTTTGTTAGATATCGTTTTGAACCAGCTTGTAGGAACGCTCGATGCTTCGGGTGCCGCTATCTATTTTTCTGAGAGCGGCGGTTTTAAGCTTCGCGGTGTCTCCAAGGAGCTGCACGACAGCTACCTGCCCGAGTTTTTGCCGTATGGCGCTGGCATTCCGACGTATGTTCTTCGCGAGTCGCGTGCCTGTCGCTTGTCGATTCAACAGGACCTTGAGGGTGATAGGGCTGCCTCCGGTATGTTCATGGACCTGGACAATCGTTCTAAGCACCTGTTGCGCGTGCAGGATATGCCTCCGTACCGCAGCGAGATCTGTCTTCCCGTTTTTTACGGTACGCAGATCCTTGGCGTGCTGGAAGTTGGTTGGAAGCGCCCTCAGGCACCGCTCGCCTATGACGTTAATGTACTCGAGGTCATTTGCGATTACCTGTCTATCCAGCTGGTCGGCATGGCATCGAGCCTTCGCTCTCGTCGCACGGCCGAGCTTGGCCGCTCGCTCAATGTCTTACGTGATGAGTTGTTTACCTTTCTAGACGATTCCGCCGCGGCTACCCAGGCTATATCGTCCGAGATTTGCAATATGCTCAACTGTCATTTTTGCCCTGTTGAGTATGACGCCAGTCTGGGCTCCTATGTCATAGATTTTGAAGGCGGCAGTCGCGTTGCTTTGCCGGACGATCCCGAGAAACTTTTCTTTTCCACGACGGCGCCAGCGGCACGTTTGGGGGTTGGCTCTGATGGCTTTGAGGCATCTGTTTTGGGAGGTACGAGTGCCGAGGACCTTAAACACGTCCGTATAACTCGCGTTGATGAATCGATGCCTATGGGAGGCTGGCTTAGGGCGCATGGCCTGCCTTGTCAAGGTCTCTACGTCGACTCCGGCATCGAGGCGGGGCGCCCGCGCTCTGAGGGTGATGGCAAGCACAGTAACGACGCGATTGTTCCTGCTTCTGTTGCGAAGAGCCCGACGACGCGCGCGCTGCTGCTTCGTGATGGTAGCCAAGAGCCGATTGATGATCTTGAATATGACTACTTGGTGCACTTGGCGCATGACTTTGAACTGATCTACGAAGGCGAATCTCAAAAGCGCGAGGAGCGCCATATCGCTCAGACCCTTCAGATCGGCATGAGAAATTCCCTGGGGGATGTTCCGGGTATCGCAACCGATTCGGTGTACCTGTCAGCCACGAACTCGGCGTTGGTCGGCGGCGATTTCTATACGCTCATCCGTCTTCCCGACGACTGCGCCGTCATGATTCTGGGTGATGTGTCTGGCAAAGGCATTGAGGCCGCATCGATGTCCGCGCTCGTCAAGACGGCCCTGACGGCATATGCGTGGGAGGGCGCTGGACCGGCCCGCATGGCACGCTCTCTTAACAGTATGCTCATGGGCTTTTCGAGGGTCGAGACGTTCGTGACGGCCTTTATCGCCAAGATTGACCTTAAAGCCGGACGCGCAACGTATTGTTCGGCGGGCCATCCTCCGACCATGGTCATTAGGCCAGAGTCGATGCCGCTGGGTGGCGGCGAGGCCCGTGGGGGAGAGGTCGAGCTGCTTGGATGCCAATCGGGCGTAATCGGTGCCTTTGAGAGCATGGTGTACGAGACAGGCGTGTTTACGTTCGCTCCTGGCGACATGCTCTTCATGTATACGGACGGAACGATTGAGGCCCGCGACCGCACCGGAGCGTTCTTTGGTGAGCAGCGCCTTCGTGACCTTCTGCTCTCTGTCTCGGGTGAGGGCGTATCGGGAATCTGCGGCAAGGTCTTGGGCGAGCTTGACCGATTTACCGAATCGGCGCTGGACGATGACATTGCATTGGTGTCCCTTGAGTTTTTACGGGGTCGTTCATAGACGACGCTGGGCGGGCTGAATCCGTACGGTTGGGGAAACGAATGCATCGAGTGGGCTTTTTTGGGGAACCATGGTCGTATGAATGAGTGGAATGACATAGCGGTTTTGACGCCACCAGGCGATATCGACATCGCCACGGTGCCTGCGCTGCGTCGGCGGTTGGATGCTTTGATTGGCCGCGGCGTGCGTCGTGTTGTCATCAACTGTCAGGCTGTTAGCTTTATCGATTCGACGGGCTTGGCATTCCTGCTTACGCGCGCTCGTGAGCTCATGAGGCGAGAAGGCCTGCTTTCGCTCGTCAATGCATCGGGTGAAGTTGTTCGCTTTTTGGAGATTGCTCGTCTTGTCGATATCCTTCATGTCGCGGGGCCGGCACGGGAGTCTATTCCCGCCATTCCGGTGGGGGAGCTGCCTCGCTGGAGTAAGAGCGTCGAGGTCCGTCAGGGTATCGAGAATCTTCCATACTACCGACATCGCATCGCCGAACTCCTTGAATCGCTTCCGTTGCGCCGTGACGAGCGCTACGATGTCGCATTGGCGTCGGGGGAGGCGCTGGGTAATGCCTATGACCATGCGGGCGGTATCGGGTGCGTCCTGACGGTTCAGGCCTATGGCGATCGCGTTGTGGTTGAGGTGCTTGATCGAGGTGCCGGCTATTCTATCGATGAAACGAGCGAGCCGGTCGCATCCGAGGAGCGCGGCCGTGGCATCAAGCTTATGCGTATGCTCGTCGATAACGTGGAGGTTGCTCGTCGTACGGACGGCGCCGGCACGCGCGTACAGATGGTGAAGCTGTTTAGCGGAGCGCTGGAATCGTGTGCCTAGCCAATCGCTTTAGCGCGTTTAGCTACTAAGAACATGCGGCAGACAAGTTTTTTGAAAAAAGTACTTGCGTCTTTTGGACAACTCGCGTAAATTAATAACCCGCAAGCGGACATGGCTCAGTTGGTAGAGCACAACCTTGCCAAGGTTGGGGTCGCGGGTTCGAGCCCCGTTGTCCGCTCCATTGCATTTCCGGACCGTTTAGGCGGTCCTTTTTCGGCGAAGTGGCCAAGTGGTAAGGCAGAGGCCTGCAAAGCCTTTACCCCCGGTTCGAATCCGGGCTTCGCCTCCAGGCAACATCCGGGCGCTCCGGCGCCCGTTTTGTTTTACATATGCGGACATGGCTCAGTTGGTAGAGCACAACCTTGCCAAGGTTGGGGTCGCGGGTT
>DXZS01000014.1 GCA_019419505.1 Collinsella sp.
CCAGACCGGAGGGGCCCCGGGGGCGGGAATCTGGGCGTACACATTTCCTACACATCTTGTGATCCGACTAACGTTTGCCAGCCGTTAACTACCGCTCGCCGAGCATCTCTTTATATAAGGCAGTCTCATGATTAAAGCGGATACGTCCCCCTAGCTAAAGCACAGCCAGCATCGAGCAACTCATCGCGTTCTTCCACCGAGAACCCCTCGGCGTAGACGCGCACCACTGGTTCGGTCCCGCTAGGACGGACCAGCAGCCACGTGTCATCCTCGAATTCCAAACGCAAGCCATCCATATGACTAACGTTTTGCGGCACCTTGCCACAAATCGACTTGGGGTTTACGCCCGGCAGCAGGGTTCGTAACGTTTCGGCATCTTCGGCCTCAAGGCGCAAATCCCGTCGACCGTAACTCGTCTTACCAAAACTGTCCTCGAGTTGGTCGACCAGAACGCCCAAAGGCGCGTCCGTCTTAGCCATAAGCTCACACAGAATCAGACAGGCGAGGACTCCATCGCGCTCGGGCATATGCGCGGCGATGCCGATACCACCGGCTTCTTCACCGCCTATGAGGACGCCGCCCTTCTTCATCTCCGCCGCTATATATTTGAAACCGACTGGTTTGACGGTCACGCGGCAGCCAAGCGCCTCGGCAATGCGACGCACGAGCGTCGAGCATGAAAGATTGACGACGACGCGCCCCTCCAAATTACGAAATTGGACCAAGTCGCCCAAAACGAGCGCCATGATCTGATGCGGATGTATATATCTGCCGCGCTCGTCAACCGCACCGATACGGTCGGCGTCGCCGTCGGTCACCAGGCCGGCGCAAGCTCCGTCATCGATAACCGTGCGCTCGCAAGCGTCCACCCAAGGCTCAACGGGGTCGGGGCAGATATCTTCTTGGTCAGACGCCTGCCCGGCGTGAATCTCGTGCACCTCAACGCCAAGCTCGCGCAGCAAGTCGGCTAGATAGCCCTGGGCTGCGCCGCCCATGGGATCGACAACCACGCGCAGGTGCGCGGCGCGGATGGCTTCGGCATCGACAAACGATGCCACCGCCTGCATATAGTCAGGAATAATATCCGCGGTGCGATATTGCCCCTCGATCCCCATTGGCTCGGGAGCCATGGTCTCTTCGAGCTCTTCGATGACATCCTGGTTGGCGGTCGAGCCGTCACCCATGCGAATCTTGAGGCACAGATAACCCTGCGGATGATGGGACCCCGTCACCATGAGCGCGCCGCACGCCTCACCGTCATAAGCCGCCGCCCACGTAAGGGCAGGGGTCGGAACAGGTCGCGAAGCGAGCACGGCGTCCAGCCCGTGCGCTGCTAGCACGCCCGCCGCAAGCTCAGCGAACTCGCTCGCCAGGGGCCGGGTGTCGAACCCTATATATACCGTTTTGCCTGGATTGGTCTTTTGCCACAACTCGCCGACGGCATCGGCGATACGGGCAACGTTATCGGCAGTGAAGTCCTCATCGACGCGAGCGCGCCAACCGTCAGTTCCAAAATGAATTATCGCGCACACGCGCAGACACCTCACAGTGTTTGGATCATGGTACGCATGGGGTATACCCGCAACATGCACTCGGCAACCCGCCGGCACCAGCATTCACCATTTGGGCAAATGCTGCCGAGGACATGCAGGCAATAAAAAAAACCGCCCCGTATGGAGCGGTTTTACCCTTTATATATCGAGCGCCTCGGCCATCGCTGCCGTAGTGATTGCCGTGGTTCCACAACAACTGCCCACCATTGCGGCGCCGGCATGTCTCCATTCGATGCATGCGCGCGCGAAAGCTTCGGGGCTCTCGTGCCATACGGGGCCATCCTGAGTCTGGACCGGATCGCCCACGTTGGGACGCACCGTGACGGGAGTAGTCGCCGATGCAACCATCCTGGGCACCGCCGCGTTCGCGGCCGCAAGCGAACAGCAATTAACACCAACCGAGTTTGCGCCGTGTTTTTCGGCGTACAAAACGGCTGCCTCGATGTTGAGGCCATCGCCCAGCAGGTCGCCTTTATCGTCAACGACAAAACTCACCAGAACAGGCATGCCGTCGGCGGCATCTCGGGCGCCGGCAAGCATGGGCTGCAGATTACGGATAGACGTCACCGTCTCGATCAGCAGACCGTCAACGCCGGCATTGAGCAAGGCGTGCGCCTGTTCGCGCGCAATGCCGCGGATTTCACGATACTCGACAGAGTCCTCGGCAAACCACTCAATACCGATCGGGCCCATCGAGCCCAGCAGTAGCTGAGGGTGCGCCTGGCGGGCATCGTCGACGGCCCCGCGATTGACCTCCGCCACGGACGGCGCAATCTGGTCGTGCTTGAGGGCATAGCTCGATGCCTGAAAGGTATTGGTAATGAGCACCTGCGCGCCGGCGGCGACATACAAGCGATGGATACGAGAAACGGTCTGCGGCTCTGCCAGATTCCAAAACGCCGGTGGAATGTCGGCGGCATCGTACTCACTCAACAAAACACTGCCCATGGGGCCCTGCGCCAACAAGGTCTCGCTCGACAAGCGGCGCGTAAGTTCCTCGGCACCAAAGCGGTTGTAATAACTCGTATCCATATATATCCTGCTATTCCTCGACGCTGATTCCCTGCTTTTCGAGATAGGCGAGCCAGCGGCTCATCGTGTCCTCGGATAGCGCATGCTCCATCATGCAGGCCTCGGAATCGGCTCGCTCAAATTCGACACCGAGCTCCTGAACCAAAAACGTGCGGATGAGGCGATGACGGTACCAGATAGCCGTGCCAACCTCGCGACCGCGATCGGTCAGGATTACCTTGCCGTAGTGCGATTGCTCGACAAGCTCGGATGCCTTGAGCGCCGAAACCGCTTTATTGACCGATGCCTTGGAGACGCCAAGGCGCTGCGCGATGTCGACCGATCGCACGCCGTTGGTTTCCCCCTCTTCGCTTTCAATGCGAACCATGCACTCCAAGTAGTCTTCGTTCGCCACCGTCAGATGTAGTTCGCGCGAGCTATTTGTCGTATCCATGATCTTCCGTCCCTTCTGCATTCAATGGCTGATTCTACCCCATCCAAGCGTCGTGGTATGCCGTGGCATACCGTGCTAGAGTTCTTGTTGCACACGACGACCAAGATTGGAGCGATCTTTATGGAAAACACCACCACAAACCCCGATGTCCTCGAGCGCTTTTTGCGCTACGTCCAGATCAACACGCAGTCCGAGGATGCAAACTGCGACCAGGTACCCTCGAGCGCCGTTCAGTTTGATCTTGCCAACGTGCTGGCTGAAGAGCTGCGCGAGCTTGGTGCGGAAGATGCCCACGTGACCGAGCATGCCTATGTCTGCGCGCATATCCCCGCAAGTGCGGGCGCTGAGGACAAGCCCGCCCTGGGCCTGATCGCCCATCTCGACACCACCGAAGTTGCACCGGGCGCCGGCGTGAAGCCGCACATCGTACACTACGAGGGCGGCGACCTGGTCTGCGGCACGGTTGACGGTAAGCCCGTTGCCATGAGCACCGCCAAGCTTCCCGCCCTGAACGACCTCGCGGGTGAGGACCTGGTCTGCAGCGATGGCACCACGCTGCTGGGCGCGGACGACAAGGCAGGCGTCGCCGAGATCATGTCACTTGTCGCGCGTATCGCTCAGGACCCTTCTCTGCCCCATCCCGCACTCGGCATTTGCTTCTGCCCTGACGAGGAGATCGGCCACGGAGCTGAGCTGCTGGATATCGATACCTTTGGCTGCAAGTACGCCTACACGGTCGACGGCGGCCCCATCGGCGAGCTGGAGTGGGAGTGCTTTAACGCCGCCGAGGTGACCGTCCGCTTTGAGGGCCAGTCCATCCACCCGGGCGACGCCAAGGACCGTATGGTCAACGCAGGCAATCTGTTCTGCGACTTCAACGCGTTGCTCCCCTACGTGCAGCGCCCGGAGTATACGGAAGGCTACGAGGGCTTTTATCACCTTGAGGGCGTATCTGCAACCGTCGATCACGCCACGGCGCGCTACATCGTCCGCGACCATGACGCCGCCAAGTTCCAGCAGAAACTCGACCTTATTGATGCCGCCGCCTCGATGCTCAACCAGCGTCTGGGTGAGGAGCGCGTAACGGTCGAGATTAAGCAGCAGTATCGAAATATGGCCGAAATCGTTCATGACTATCCCGAGCTTATTGATGTTGCCAAGGAAGCCTACCTTGCCTGCGGCGTTGAGCCCCAAGTGCTGCCGATTCGCGGCGGCACCGACGGCGCGCAGCTGTCGTTCCGCGGTCTGCCCTGCCCCAACCTTTCCACCGGCGGCTATTGCTACCACGGCGTCAACGAGTTCGTCCCGGTCAGTTCGCTCGTCAAGATGACCGACGTGCTCCAGGAGCTCGTCGCCCGCTTTGCATAGGGAACTCGAACAATCTAGGTAAGCAAAACCGCCCCGTCCTCAAAACCGAGAACGGGGCGGTTTTTGGTGCAAGGGGAGTAGTCAGCACCGCAGGTTGAGCCAACGTCAGCGAGCGACGTCCAAGGCGAACAAGTTGGCATGAAAAAGGCAGGGCATTGACCTTCTGGTCATGCCCTGCCTTTTGAATGACAAATTGTCGCCTTGGGCGGCGCGCAGCGTCGAGCCGTTACGGCGTTTGGTAAAACGCCGTAACTTAGTAGTTGGCTTCGTAGCCGTTGCCGTCGCCGGTGGGCTCTTCGTAGTAGTCCGAATCGCTCGAATCGCTTGAGTCATCGGAATCGTCAGAGCTGACCGATGAGGTTGCGGTACCGTTTGCGTAGTCGTCAGACGTGTTGTTGTTCAGGTCGCCGATCGTAGAGCTGGAACCGTCGGAAAGACCCATGGTGTTGGGACCCTTGGGATCCTTGCCGGCATCGACGCGCTCCATCATTTCCTTGAGCTCGTCCTCGTAGACAAAGACGTAGCTCACACCGTCGATCATGGTGCTGTCGTCGGCGTACGAGGGCAGGTTGGCCGAGTAGATACCGTCGACATCCATACCGCGCATGGCGTTGACCGTAGCCACGATATCCTGAACGCTCATATCGGTTACGAGCATATCGGACAGCGAATTAACCAGGCCAAAAATCTTCGTGGCATCGAAGTTATTGAGAATCTGGTTGGCAAGGGCGCCAAGCACCTGACGCTGGTGGCGCATGCGCGTGTAATCGCCGTCGGCATAGGTGTAGCGGCAGCGGGCATAGGTAAGGGCGGTGGCACCGTCCATATGCTGCTGGCCAGCGGTAATCTTAATATCCAGGTGCTCGGGGTCGTCAACATCATCGGTTGCGTTAATGTCGATACCGCCAACCGAATCAATCAGCGCCTGCATACCGTCGAAGCTGACCTCGGCATAGTGGGAAATCTGAACACCGCACAGCTCGTTGACCGCCTCGACCATGGCCTCGGCGCCGCCAACGGTATGGCAGGCGTTGATCTTCATGGTCTCGCCCTTGTACTCGACCTTGGTGTCGCGCGGAACGGAAATGAGCGTCGCCTGCTTTTGCGTGGGGTCGATGCGTGCCAGGATAATCGAGTCGGCACGATACGTATCCTCGCCCGGACGGCCGTCGGTGCCAAGAAGCAGCACGTAGAACGGATCCTTTGCCTCATCGGTGTCAACCAGAACCCGACGCAGATTGTCGGTAATGACATTAGAATCGCCGAGCTTGCCCATAATGGTGGCAAACCACAGGCCGGCAGCGGTAGTGGCACTCAGCAGCACACCAAGCACGACAATGAGCGCGACGTGACGAATCGTGTGGCTACGACGACGTTGACGAGCGCGCTCGGAATAGCGAGCCACGTTATCGCGACTGTAGATCTTGGCCTGCGCACCAGTTGAGGGTCTTCGGGCGGTGGTATCCGCGAGGGGCTTTTTATTAAACATAGGCAACCTGTATTAGTAGATGACGGGATCGGGGACGGAAGCATGCTCGACATGCGCGCCGAGCGCCTGCAGCTTTTCGACAAACTGCTCGTAGCCGCGCTTGATGTGATGGATGGCCGAAACCTCGGTCGTCCCGTCGGCGATCAAGCCCGCTACGACGAGGGCCGCTCCGCCACGCAGATCGGGCGAGGTAACCTGTGCACCCGAGAAGCCCTTAACGCCATGAATCATGGCATGATGGCTCTCGATACGAATGTCGGCACCCATGCGCACCAGCTCAGAGGCAAACATAAAGCGATTCTCGAAGATGTTCTCGGTAATAACGGAACTGCCGTCGGCAAGGGCGGAGAGCACCATAATCTGCGCCTGCATGTCCGTCGGGAAGCCGGGGAACGGAAGCGTCTGGATGTCGACCGGCTTGATACGCTCGGCACGGTTTACATGGACGCCATCCTCGACGCGCTCGCAGTCGATACCCATGAGCTCCATCTTCTTGAGCACCATGCCCAAGTGAATGGGGCAAAAGCCCGTGACATCGACACCACGATCGTCGGCCATCAACGCACCGGCAACGATAAAGGTACCGGCCTCGATGCGGTCGCCCACTACGCGATGGGTAACAGGATGCAGTTCTTCCACGCCCTCGATGGTCACGACGGGCGTACCCGCGCCGACAATCTTGGCGCCCATCTCGTTGAGCATGTTGGCGAGATCGACGATCTCGGGCTCGCGGGCGGCATTGTCGATAACCGTGGTGCCCTGCGCGCGCACGGATGCCATGATGAGGTTCTCGGTCGCACCGACGCTGGCGAACTCGAGCGTGACGGTGGTACCGCGCAGACCTTGGGGCGCATTAGCGTTGATGTAGCCGTGGGCGGTATCGAACTCTACGCCCAGGGCCTCGAGACCAAGAATGTGCATATCGATCTTGCGAGCACCCAGGTTGCAGCCGCCCGGCATGGCGATCGTGGCGCGATGGAAGCGGCCCAGCAGGGGTCCCATCACGGCGGTGGAAGCACGCATCTTGGCGACGAGCTCGTAGGGGGCCTCCCAAGAATCGACCTGAGAGGTATCAATCTCGAGCGTGTGCTCGTCGAGAACATCGATCGTAGCGCCCATGCCTTTGAGCACCTTGCCCATCACGTGGACATCGGAAATATCGGGCACGTTCTGCAGCGTCGTCTTGCCCGGCGCCAGAAGCGTTGCCGCCATGAGTTTGAGTGCGGAGTTCTTGGCGCCCGAAACGGGCACGGAGCCTCCGATGGCGTGGCCACCCTCAACGCGGATAATATCCAAGGTCTACCCTTTCAAAAAGCATGCCCGGGATGGCTGAGCCATCCCGGGCATGATGTGTTCGCAAATGGTCGAACGCTAAATCGTTTGACTATTGGGCAAGCTTGAGCTTACACCATGCGATTTCATTATAGAGGTAGGCGCGGCGTGCATCATCCTCCGACAAATTACCCAGCTTCTCTTCAAAACCTTGAATATCAGCTTTAAGCTTGTCGGCATCGACGGTCGCCAAATCGCAAGCGCGCTCGGCGAGAACGGTCACGACATCGTCCGCAACCTGGGCATAGCCGCCGGCCACGGCAAACGTGTGGTCGACAGTGCCCATGGCCTTATCGGAAACGCGAACGTAACCGCGGTCGATCGTGCAGATCTCGCTGGAGTGAGCAGGCAGGACGCCAAACTCGCCATCCGTGGACGGAATCGACACAAACGCAGCGTCGCCCTCATAGGCGCAGCTCACGGGGCACACGATGCGGATACGCATAACCTACTTCTCCCCCATCTTGCGGGCGCGCTCGCGCACGTCCTCAATCGTGGAAGCATAGCGGAAAGCCTGCTCGGGCAGGTCATCGGCCTTGCCGTCGACAATCTCGGCGAAAGAGCGGACGGTATCCTCGACGCGGACGTAGACACCGGGGTTGCCGGTGAACTTCTCGGCGACGTGGAAGGACTGCGAGAGGAACTGCTGAATCTTACGGGCACGGTTGACCGTAAGGCGCTGCTCCTCGGACAGCTCGTCCATACCCAGAATGGCGATGATGTCCTGAAGGTCGGAGTACTCCTGCAGGAGCTCCTGGACCTTGACGGCGACACGGTAGTGCTCCTCGCCGACGATCGAGGGATCGAGAGCGTCGGAGGAAGATGCGAGCGGGTCGATAGCCGGGAACAGGCCGAGCGACGAAATGCTACGCGAAAGAACCGTGGTGGCGTCGAGGTGCGTAAACGTCGTGGCAGGCGCCGGGTCGGTCAGGTCGTCTGCGGGGACGTAGACAGCCTGGACGGAGGTAATGGAGCCCGTCTTGGTCGAGGTAATGCGCTCCTGGAGGTCGCCCATCTCGGTTGCCAGCGTGGGCTGGTAACCAACGGCGGACGGCATACGGCCCAGCAGTGCGGAAACCTCGGAACCTGCCTGGGAGAAGCGGAAGATGTTGTCGATGAACAGCAGAACGTCCTGGCCGCGATCACGGAAATACTCAGCGGTGGTAAGGCCGGCCAGACCGATGCGCAGACGCGCTCCGGGCGGCTCGTTCATCTGACCATAGACCAAGCAGGTCTTGTCGATAACGCCAGACTCGCTCATCTCGAGGAACAGGTCGGTGCCCTCGCGGGTACGCTCGCCGACGCCGGTGAACACCGAGGTGCCACCGTGCTCTTGGGCGAGGTTGTTGATGAGCTCCTGAATCAAAACGGTCTTGCCGACGCCGGCGCCGCCGAACAGGCCTGTCTTGCCGCCACGGATGTAGGGCTCGAGCAGGTCGACGGCCTTAATGCCGGTCTCGAAGATCTCGGTCTTGGTGGTGAGCTCGTCGAAACGGGGCGCTGCATGGTGGATGGGGTAGAACTCCTCTACCTCGGGCATGGGCTTGCCGTCGACGGGCTTGCCCATGACGTTCCAAATACGGCCGAGCGTCTTGGGGCCGACCGGCATCTTCATGGGCTCACCGGTATCGGTGGCGATGAGACCGCGCTGCAGGCCGTCGGTCGAGGACATGGCGACCGTGCGGACAACGCCGCCCGGAAGCTGGCTCTCGACCTCGAGGATCGTGCTCAGGTGACCAATCGGGGTCTCGGCCTCGACCGTGAGCGCGTTGTAGATCGGGGGCACCGCGCCGTCAAACTTGACGTCGACGACAGGGCCGATGATTCGCACGATGCGACCATCACCGGCAGTCGTCTTCTTGGTGGCTTCCTCGACCGCAAGCTTTACGGTGTTATTAGCCATTACTGTTCCTCCAATGCTGAGGCTCCGCCGACGATCTCGTTAATCTCGGTCGTGATCGAAGCCTGGCGCACGCGACTATACGTGCGGGTAAGGGTCGAGATGATCGCGGTGGCGTTTTCCGTCGCGGAGTGCATGGCCTTGCGGCGTGCACCCTGCTCGGCAGCCGCCGAATCGATCAGGGCCTGGTAGATGACCGTCAGGATATAAGACGGCACAAGCTTGCCGAGAACATGCTCGGGAGAGGGCACGAACTCGAACGTGGACGAGATGCGCTTAGGGGCGTCGGTCTCGTTCTTACGCGGACCGTGGGCCATAGCGATCATCTCGGGGTCGAGCGGCAACAGATGCTCGACGCGAAGCTCCTGATCCACGCGGTTCTTGGCGTGGTGGTAGACAAGCTCGACACGGTCAAGCTCACCGGCACGATACGCATCGCAGATATGAGAGGAGATCATGCGGGCCTGATTGAAATCGGGCTCAGAGGAGTTGCCCTCAAAGTGCATGACGACGTTTGCGCGGTCACGGAAATACGTGGCCGGTTTGCGCCCACACGCGATGATCTCGCACTCGATGCCGTCGTTCGCCCAAGAAGCGGCGAGCTTTTCGGCCGTGCGCTCCACCGTCGTATTGAAACCGCCGGCAAGGCCGCGGTCCGAGGCAATAACGACAATCAGGCCATGCTTGACGTTCTCATGCTTCTGCAGCATGGGATCGGTGCCCGAACAGGAAGCGTCGCCGGCGACCGTCAACATGACGTCGGTCAGCGCCTCCTTATAGGGCTCGGCCTGCTTGGAGCGATCGAGGGCACGACGGATCTTGGCCGTAGAGACCATCTCCATCGTGCGCGTGATCTGCTTGGTCGTGGTAACCGAGGAGATTCGCTTCTTAATGTCGCGAAGGTTGGCCATGGGGCTTAGTTCTCCTCTGATCCAGAAACATCCGAATGGTGCTTGGCCATGAACTGCTGCTTGAAGTCGCCGATGACGCGCAAGAGCTCAGCCTTGGTGTCATCATCGATCTTCTTGGCGCGAACCTTGTCGAGCAGCGAGCCAAAGCCATTGTCCATGTACTCGATGAGCTCGGCACGGAAAGGCAGCACGTCGGCGATCTCCAGGTCATCCAGGAAGCCCTCGTTGCCAGCGAACAGCGTAACGATCTGCTCGCCAACCTCAAACGGCTTGTAGCGCGGCTGCTTCAGGAGCTCGGTCATGCGGGCACCATGGGTCAGCTGCTTCTGAGTAGCCTCGTCGAGGTCGGAGCCGAACTGCGTAAAGCCGGCGAGCTCCTGGTACGAAGCGAGGTCCAGACGGAGGTTACCGGCGACCTGCTTCATAGCCTTGGTCTGCGCGTCGCCACCAACGCGGGACACGGAAATGCCCACGTCGACTGCCGGGCGCTGACCCTGGAAGAAGAGCTCGGACTGCAGATAGATCTGACCATCGGTAATGGAAATGACGTTGGTCGGAATGTAGGCCGAGACGTCGCCGTCCTGGGTCTCGATGATCGGCAGTGCCGTCATGGAGCCGCAGCCGTTCTTCTTGGACATCTTGACGGCACGTTCGAGCAGACGAGAGTGCAGGTAGAAGATGTCGCCAGGATAGGCCTCGCGTCCGGGCGGACGATGCAGCGTCAGCGACATCTGACGGTAGGCCACGGCCTGCTTGGACAGGTCGTCGTAGATGACGAGCACGTGGCCGCCGGGGTTGGTCTCGCTGGCGGGCTTGCCGTCCTCGCCGTTGTACATGAAGAACTCGCCGATAGCGGCACCGGCCATAGGCGCGATGTACTGCATAGGGGCGGAATCGGCAGCGGTGGCCGAAACGATGATGGTGTAGTCGAGCGCGCCGTGCTGAGCGAGGGTCTCGCGGATGTTGGCAACCGTGGAGGCCTTCTGGCCGATGGCGACATAGATGCAGACCATGCCCTTGCCGCGCTGATTGAGGATAGCGTCGATGGCGATGGCGGTCTTACCGGTCTTACGGTCGCCAATGATGAGCTCACGCTGACCGCGGCCAATAGGCACCATGGAGTCGATAGCGAGCAGACCGGTCTGAACCGGCTCGCACACCGGAGTACGATCGATGACGCCGGGGGCCTTGAACTCGATGGGACGACGGTGCGTGGCGACAATGTCACCCAAACCGTCGATGGGCTGGCCGAGCGGATTGACGACGCGGCCGAGCATGGCGCGGCTCACAGGGATATCCATAATGCGGCCAGTGGTGCGGCACTCGTCGCCTTCCTTGATGGAGTCGACGGCACCAAACAGAACGGCGCCGACCTCGTCACGGTCAAGGTTCTGGGCAAGGCCGAAGACGGTCTCACCGGTATCGGAGCTCTTGAACTCCAGAAGCTCGCCTGCCATGGCGCTCTTGAGGCCGGAGACGCGCGCGATGCCGTCGCCTACCTCGTCGACCGTTGAAACCTCATGCGTATCGACCGTCGCGGAGAGGCTCGTGAGCTGCTCCTGCAGTTTCTTGGCGATATCCTGGGCATTGAGGGTTTCGGACATTAGGCTTCACCTCCGTACGAATTAGCAGAGTTTGCGAGGGTCTCCTGCGCGATGCGCAGCTGCGTCTTGACGGAAATGTCACGACGCTCGCCGCGGGCCTCGAGCACCAGGCCGCCCACGATAGACGGGTCGACCTGCTCGATAAGGAATACCTTGCGGCCGAAGTCCTGCTCGCATTTCTTAGTGATGGTTTGACGCAGCTCGTCGTCGAGCGGGATCGCCGTGGTGACGGTCACGCCCACTACATCCTCGTCTTCCTCGGCAACATACTTAAAGGCAGCTGCCACCTTGGGAAGAAGGTCGAGCTGGTCGCGCTTGGACATGGTGTCGAGCACGGCGATGATCTCGGGGCTGGCAGAAGCCAGGCGCTCGATCATCTCGAGGTCCTCGAACACATGGTTCTCGGCCTTAGCGGCTTCCAGAAGGGAGCGCGCGTAGGTCTCGAGCACCTTGTCCTGATAGCGGCTAGTCGGCATTCAGGCTACCTGCTTCCTGGATGTAGCGCTCGATGAGCTTCTTCTGCTCGGCATCGTCCTCGAGTGCCTCGCCCACGATCTTGGTGGCGACGGCAACGGACAGGTCGGCGATGGAGCTCGCGGCACCGGCGTAGATGGACTTGCGCTCGTCCTCGACGGTCGTATGGGCCTTGGCGATGATCTCCTCGGCCTCCTTGTGAGCAGCCTCGATGATACGGGCGCGCTCGGACTCGGCGTCCTTACGGGCCTCGAGAACGATGTCGGCAGCCTGACGACGGGCGTCGGTGACGATCGAGTCGGACTCAGCGCGCTTGGCGATAGCCTCCTGCTTGGTCTTCTCGGCCTCGTCGAGGCTCTCCTCGATCTTCTTGCCGCGCTCTTCCATGGTTTTCATGATGCCCGGCAGGGCGACCTTGGCCAGCACGATCCAGATGATCAGGAAGGCGATAAGCGCCGGGATGAACTCCGCCATCTTAGGGATGAGGATGTCCGCACCGGCAGCGCCGTCCTCGGCGAACGCGGAAACCGGCATGAGCAGCGCGGCCGCGGACGCGGAGAGTGCGATCGCGCTCTTCTGGGATGAAAGATTCATACTTGACGCTCCGTGCTATTTAACGATCAGCGCGACAACGAAGCCGATCAGAGCCAGAGCCTCGCCGAAGGCGGAGCCCATGATGAAGACGGTGAACACGCGGCCCTGGACCTCAGGCTGACGGGCCATAGCACCCGTAGCACCCAGAGCAGACAGGCCGATAGCAAGACCAGCGCCGATAACACCGAGACCGTAACCGATAACTCCCACGATTCCTCCTTTGTCGTGCGTGTCTTATTTCACGCAGGATAACCTTATTTATAACTGCCGGGCTCCATGGGTACGGGCACCAGCGGTTTAACGAATTGCCTTACCTTTAAGGCGCGAACGGAAGACTACTCCTCCTCCGCGACCTCCTCTGCCTCGGAGACATACACGGCGGTAAGGACCGTGAAGACGTAAGCCTGGATGGCGCCGACCACAAGCTCGATCGTATAAATCAGGATGAGGATGGCAAGCCAGGCCAGCGAAGGCAGGGCGCCGACGGCGTGGGCCGCGGAAACCTGCTGAAGCAGCGGCTGCATGAACATGCTCGCCATGATGGCGAACGAGCCCATGACCACGTGTCCTGCGAACATGTTGCAGAACAGACGGACGGCGAGCGTGATGAGGCGCAGGAAGGTCGAGAAAAGCTCGACGACCCACACAAGCACGTTCATCGGGAAGCTCACGCCCTGCGGGGCGAGGCTCTTGATGTAGCCGATCACGCCGTGAGCCTTGCATCCGTAGTAGATGAAATACACGAAGGCGAAGATGGCGAGCGCGGCGGTGGAGCCGATTGCGCCGGTGCCGGGCTTCATTCCCGGGATCAAGCCGATCATGTTATTGATCAGGATGAACAGGAAAAGCGAGCACAGGAACGGGAAGTGCTTCTTCCAGTTCTCACCCACGACGCCCTTGCCGATATCGTTCTCGACGTACTCGATGATGTACTCGAAACCGTTGACGAAGAAGCCCTTGGGAACCAGGGTCTGCTTCTTCTTGAACACGGCCAGGACGATCAGGAGCACGATCGTGGAGACGATCAGCCAAAACGAGTACTGCGTGATGCCGCAGCTCAGATCGCCCACGACAGGGGTGGAGCTGAACTCGCTGACCAGATGATTAATCTCATCAGGCAGCTTTTCAAAAATTTCCACGACTTACCTTTCGACCTCATGAGGATCTCGCAGCGCCTTGGCGACGCGAACCGTGCAGGCGGCCATAAAGGCCACGAAGCCGATCGCCTCGCCCAGGAGGAACATGCGAAATGCCTCTCCGAACAACACAAACACAACCAAGGTAAAGACGAGCAGGGCGATTGCCGAGACCGCCAGACTCACCATACCCTTGAGCATGTCCGCATTCTGTTTATCGTCAAGAACCGGCTTGAGCGTAAAGACAAAGGGAAGGAAGGCAATTGCGCCCGCGATGGCGCCTGCAACGATAGCGAGCAGATCGGCTATCTGAAACACTGGCGTCCTCACTTTCCTTTTTAACGCTTCACAGAACAGTTCCCGCCAAACATTGGTGACTATTGTACGAGCCAATCGCTAAAGTACAACCGAAAAAGCATCGGTTAATACGCACCTGTTCGTTTTCTTAAGACCTTCTTTATGCCGCAGGTACGGTAATACGTTTTTCTCGAACCCTGCAGGGCAAAACGTCCGTTAACAGGAGTGCGCGCGGTCGCCTTTTGTTCGTCCGCGCGCACCGTTTCTTCGTATTTGCAGCCGCGGCCGTCTTAGCCCAGCGACTAGAGTGTGCCGTAGATGCGGTCACCGGCGTCGCCGAGGCCGGGAACGATGTAGGCAGCCTCGTTGAGATGGTCGTCGATGGCGCAGGTATAGATATGCACATCAGGGTCCTTCTCAGTCAGCGACTTGAGGCCCTCGGGGGCCGCGACGATGCACAGCATGCGGATGTCCTTGACACCGCGCTCGCGCAGGTAGCTGATGGCCATCTCGGCCGAACCGCCCGTGGCGAGCATGGGGTCGACGACCAGGCAGATGCGCTGGTCGATATCCTTGGGCATCTTGCAGTAATACTCGTGCGGCTCGTGGGTGACCTCGTCGCGTTCCATACCGATGTGGCCTACGCGAGCGGAGGGCACCAGGTCGAGAATGCCGTCGACCATGCCAAGGCCCGCACGCAGGATGGGCACGATGGCGAGTTTCTTGCCGGCGAGCTGTTTGAACGTGGCGGTAGTGATGGGGGTCTCGACCTCGACGTCTTCCATAGGCAGGTCGCGCATGGCCTCGTAGCCGTCAAAAAGCGCGAGTTCGCGCACGAGCTGGCGGAACTGGTTGGTGCCGGTGTTTTTGTCGCGCAGGATCGACAGCTTGTGCTGGACGAGCGGGTGATCGACAAGCGTCACACGGGACGCATCGTAGGTGACGGTCATGGGTTGATTGCCCCTTTCGTTGCGGCCGCAAAACGGCCTTGCTGACAAGGCGCGCAGCAATGTTGCCGCCGCACGCCATGCATAAGTTTAGCGGTTTGTTGTATCGAGCAGCCCATCGCAGCCCTACTGTGCGGTACTGAGCGAGCGCTTGACTGCATCACGCCAGCCCGCAAGGTTTTGCTCGCGACGCTCGGCGGACATGTGGGGAAGGAAGGTCCTAACGATCTGGGCATTTTGCTCCAGCTCTTCAAGGTCTTCCCAATAGCCGACGGCAAGACCCGCCAAGTACGCGGCGCCGATTGCCGTGGTCTCCACCGTCTCGCATTGCAGCACGGGGATATCCAGCAGGTCGGCCTGAAATTGCATGATGAACTCGTTGCGTGAGGCGCCGCCATCGACGGACAGGCGCTCAATCGAAAGTCCCACGTCCTGCTCCATGGCGCGCAGCACGTCATAACTCTGGTAGGCCATGGACTCGCAGGCCGCACGCACAATGGTCGCGCGACTCGAGGCACCGGTCAGGCCGCACACGATACCGCGGGCACGCGGGTCCCACCAGGGAGCGCCCAGGCCAGCGAAGGCGGGGACGAAGTAGCAGCCCTCGTTGTCGTTGATCGAAGCGGCGAGTTGCGCGGACTCGCTCACACTCGAGATGATGCCCATGTTGTTGCGAAGCCAGTTCATCGTTGAGCCGGCGGCAAAAATAGAGCCCTCGAGCGCATAGCTGACTTTGCCGTCCGCGGCGATACCGATCGTGGAGACCAGACCGTTCTTGGATTCGACGACCTCGTCGCCGGTGTTCATGAGCATAAAGCAACCCGTGCCATAGGTGTTTTTGGTCTGGCCGGGATGGAAGCAGCAGTGGCCGAACAGCGACGCCTGCTGATCGCCCGCCACGCCCATGATGGGCGGCATGTTGGTCATGATATCGCTCGCGACGCGGCCGTAGTCGCCCGAACTCCAACGAACCTCGGGCATCATGGAACGTGGAACGTCAAAGAGCGCCAGCAGGTCGTCGTCCCAATCGAGCGTATGGATATTAAAGAGCGCCGTGCGGCTGGCATTGGTGTAGTCGGTGGCAAAGACCTGACTGCCGGTGAGGTTGTAGATGAGCCAGGTGTCGATGGTGCCGAACATGAGGTCGCCCGCCGCCGCGCTCTCACGCGCACCGTCGACGTTGTCGAGGATCCACTGCACCTTGGAAGCCGAGAAATACGGATCGAGCGTGAGTCCCGTGCGGGAGCGCACCAGCTCTTCTGCGCCCCGCTCGACCAGCTCGTCGATCAGAGGTGCGGTGCGACGGCATTGCCACACGATGGCGTTATAGATGGGTTGGCCGCTTATGCGGTCCCACACCACCGTGGTCTCGCGCTGGTTGGAGATACCGATGGCGGCGATGCGGTCAGAATGGATGCCGCTCTTAAACTGGACCTCCATCATCACGCCGATCTGGCTGGCAAGCACCTCCATGGGGTCTTGCTCTATCCAACCGGGACGCGGGAAGCTGGTTTTGACGCTACGACGTGCCTGCGCGACGATGCAGCCGTACTCGTCGACGATGGTCGCAAGTACCGAGGTGGTGCCGCAGTCGAGCGCCATGATGTAGGAACCGCCAAAGTTAAACGAGGCATCTTCCATGCCCAGGCTGCCCAGATTCAACGACATCGCTTACACCTTTCTATTGCATCGGGTCGGACAGGACCCGTTCGATCTCTGATGCGGGAAGTGCGCCTTGGCGCAGGATCTGGAGCCCGCCGTGCTGGAACGACACGATGGTCGAGGCGTCGCGACACGGGGTCTCGCCGGCGTCGACGGCAACATCGACCCCCTCCAGGATGCGACCTTCGACGGCGGCAAAGCTTGCCGGCGAAGGCGCGCCGTGTGTGTTGGCGCTCGTGCAGGCAAGGGGACTGCCGCAGGCGCGGATGAGCGCTTGGACCACGGGAGAGGCCGAAGCGCGCAGGGCCACGGTGTCGTCGGCAGCACGCATAAAGGTCGGCACGCAGGGAGCCGCCTTGACCACGATAGTCAGGGCTCCCGGCCAGCATCGTCGCGCGAGCACGCGGGCATCTTCCGGGATATCCACGCCATAGCGGTCGAGTGCCTCGACGCCATCGACCAGCCAGGCGACCGTTTGGGTGAGTTCACGTTGCTTGAGAGTGAAGATACGGCGGTAGCCGGTACCGAGCGCAGGGACCGCGGCGCCATTGACGGCAGCCTGCGGATCGCGCGGCCACGATGGGAATTCGCCTGTATCTTGGGGCACGGCGTCCGAGAAGGCGTTGACTGCCACGGCAACGCCATAGACGGTCTCGGTCGGAATCAGCGCCAGGCCGCCGCGGCCGAGCACCTCGGCCGTACGCTCGACGGCAAGCCGATGCGGCTCACGCGCTCCCTCGAATACCCGATAGACCGTCTGCATGTGTATGCCAGCCCCTTACGCTCTGGTGCAAGTTTGTTTACTGAGGGGCATTCTCGCACGAAACGTTCAACCTATTTGCCCAGAGCGCATGTTGGTTTGGTGAGCGGCTCTTGTAGTCGGTGAAAGTGAGGGGGTTAATTGAAGATTTTTAGCGCGCAAGCGTAACGGTACGATCGGGAAACTCGATGCTTGCAACCAGTTTTCCGCCGAGGCTCTCTGCGTACCTGCTCAGCGTGTCAAGCCTCATCGAACCCAATTCCCCACGCTCGAGCTCGGATACGCGTTTTTGAGAAACGCCCATCGATTGGGCGACCGACGCCTGTGTTAGATCTTTTAGCCTGCGAATCTGAGCAAGCTTATAGGCTTCGATACGATCGCGAGTCCTCTCCTGCTCGGCGGTAATGGAGTCGCGTGTTATCCCGCGAGATTCCATATACTCATGCAGTTCCATCTCGATCGAGCCTCCTTACGTGGCGACGGTATATTTGCTCGGCCTTTGGAATGTTGATCGCATACCAGCCGTTCCATTTTGCCCTTGACGATCCCGCTCGCGACTTATCACCCGCCAATAGCAATACCGCCTGGCGCTTGGGGTCAAAGGCGAAGAGGATGCGAATCACCTGCCCACCACACGACGTCACTCTCAGCTCCTTTAAATGATGAAGCTTCGAGCCCTTTACGCGGTCAACCAGCGGACGACCAAGGCTGGGACCTTCCTTCTCGAGCACCAAAAGGTCTGCATAAATCTGCTTCAGCGTAGCTTCATCCTGCTCATCAAGCCAAGGTTCAATGTAATCAAGCACGATACGGTACCGATGCAGCTGATTTGACATACCTTTCTCCTTCTATAGTAGAAGTTTTACGGTATATTGCAAGGACAAACTTGCGCAAATGTCTATTAATTCAGCTTAAATACGCTGTTTGGGCTCGGTGACGATGGCTCGGACGATGCGGGGGCGATCGGTGAGGTCATGGACGATACGCACGTCCGAAAGGCCTGCCTGGCGACAGAGCTCGGCCGCGGCATCGAGGGCACCCTCGTAGAGCTCGCAGGCAAACAGGCCGCCGGCGCGCAGCATGTAAGGCGCCGCATTGAGCAGGCGGCGGAAAATATCGAGGCCGTCGGCGCCGCCCTCGAGCGCCAGGTCGGGCTCAAAGTCCTTGACCTCGTGCGGCAGCGAGCGCATGACGTCGGTCGGGATGTAAGGCGGGTTGGAGACGAGCACATCAAAGGTGCCCCACTCTTCGCGGGGAATGGAACTCACCAGGTTGGTGAGGCTAAAGGCAACCTCATCTGCCGTGAGGCCGAGGGCGTCGCGGTTTTTGGTGGCCAGATCGATGGCGCGCGGCTCGATATCGGTGGCGGTGCAGGTAACGTGGCCGCGGCGCTCCCAGGCAAGGGAGAGCGAAATGCAGCCCGTGCCGCAGCCGACCTCGAGAACGCGGGCAGTGCAGGGCTCGGTTGGGGCAGACGCAGCGGCATCCTGAGCTGAAGCCGTCTCCTGGCCGGCACCCTCGATGGCGATGCCGTATTCGTCGAGCTCGGACTCGGCGGCTTCCGCGGCTTCGGCTTCTGCTGCCTGCGCGGCGGCTTCCTCGGCCTCGCGGTCGGCCAGTTCCTCGGCATAGGCACGGCTGCCCAGTACGTCGCCGCCTAACGCCGCCTCATCGGCAGCCGTCAGGTTAGCGGCACGGCGCTCGGCAGTCGCGCGCTCGTCGGCCAGCGCCGCCTCGGCTTTGCGGGCCTCTTCGACCTCATCGTTCCAAGGCAGCTCAACACGCTGACGGGCAGCAGCCTCGGGGCTCAGCACCTCGGCATCCAGATAATTGAGGACTTCCTCGACGAGCATCTCGGTCTCGGGGCGCGGAATGAGCACACCGGGGGCGCACGCGACGTCGATCATGCGAAACTGCGTGCTGCCGGTGATGTACTGCAGCGGTTCACCTTTAGCGCGACGAACAACGGCCGCGTGCATGGTCTCGAGCTGAGCCGCGTTAAGCGTCTCGTCCATGCGCATATATAAGTCGATGCGTGCCAAACCCGTGGCAGCGCAGAGCAGCCACTCGGCAGAAAGACGGGGGTGCTCCTCGCCGCGCTCGGCCAGGTACTCCTTGGTCCACTCGAGACAACGCTTGATGGTCCAGATCTCGTTTGCCATGGGGTCCTCCCCTCTTAAGCGCCGGGCGGCGCACGAATGTCGGAGCAGATTGTACGCGAGGCCAGCGCTTGGCAAGGGACGATTGAAGGCGATTATCGAGAATCAGCCCAGAATTTTGCTTGGAGCCCACCTGAAGTGTTCATTCGTCGACGTCTAAATCTGCATCCGTCAAGCTTTTGGCAAGGTTGCCCCAAAACTGACCAATATCTAACCAAATACTTGCCACATCGCTTGACGCGCGACAAGGCAGAATTCGCCCCATGACTTCTCGAACGATATTTTGAGCATTATTTTCGATCGCAAACGAATGCCACTCATTGTTTTAAGCAGGTAAACAGCTCAATGCCTATCAAAGCTGATTGAATAACACCTCAAAGCAATGTGCACAACCTAGTCATTTAAGAACGTCCCCAATGACTACCTTGGAAACCCCGCAGGTTGAGCATACCGCATCCGGAGCAAGGCAACGCCGCAGGTGGAGGACGGACAGCGAGCGACGTCCAGAGCGAACAAGTTGGCATGAAAAAGGCAAGGCATAGACCTTCTGGTCATGCCTTGCCTTTTGAATGACAAATTGTCGCTCTGGGCGGCGCGCAGCGTCGGCCGGTCCGCCGTTCGGTAGAACGGCGGAACCTAAACGGCCTGCGCCAGCTTCTCGGCTCGCTCGGCGGCGGCGAGTGCCTCGATCACGGTGCCGAGCTGATCGCCCAGAAGGACGCCGTTGTAGGTGGAGTTGAAGCCGATGCGGTGATCGGTCACGCGGTCCTGGGGCTGGTTGTAGGTACGGATCTTCTCGGAACGGTTGCCATGGCCGATCTGGCTCTGGCGCTCGGCACCAAGCTCTGCTTGCTGCTTCTCGAGCTCCATCTCGTACAGACGGGCACGCAGCATCTGCATGCAGACCTCGCGGTTCTGGATCTGGGAACGCTGCTCCTGCGACTGCACCACGGTGTTGGTGGGCAGGTGGGTGATGCGCACGGCGGAGTAGGTGGTGTTAACGCACTGACCGCCAGGGCCGGAGGCGCAGTAGGTGTCGATGCGCAGGTCGGACTGGTTGATCTGGACGTCGATTTCCTCGGCCTCGGGAAGCACGGCGACGGTAGCCGTTGAAGTCTGGATGCGGCCCTGGGACTCGGTCTTGGGAACGCGCTGGACACGGTGCACGCCGGACTCGTACTTCATAACGGAGTAGACGCGGTCGCCCTCGACCTTGAACTCAATGGACTTAAAGCCGCCGGCCTCGCTGGGGCTGGAATCGAGCACGGTGGTCTTCCAGCCGCGCGACTCGCAAAAGCGCTGATACATCTTGTACAGGTCGCCGGCGAAGATGGCCGCCTCGTCGCCACCGGCAGCGGAGCGGATCTCGACGATGGTGTTCTTGTCGTCGTTGGGGTCGCTCGGGATGAGCATGTACTTGATGTCTTCCTCGAGTTGGGGGAGCTTGGCCTCGTTTTCGGAGATGTCCATCTGGAGCATCTCCTTCTCATCGGCATCGGTGGTATCGTGGAGCATTTCCTTGGCGGCCTCGATGTCATCGAGTGCGCCGATGTACTCGCGCGAGGCGGCGATGAGGTCGGACTGGTGCGCGTACTCCTTGTTGAGACGCGTGAACTCCTTAATATCGGAGGCGACGGCCGGGTCGGAGAGCTTCTTCTCGAGCTCCTCGTAGGCCTTGATGATCTTTTCGAGCTTGTCGCGCATGGCGGGACTCCTTTATATGCGTGAAGGTGAAAATCGGCAGAATTGATGGGGCGCGGGGCGCCGCTGCGGGGGTAAGCCCAGCTAGAACATGTCGATCTTCAGATACATGCGCATCCCTTCGCGTATGGGGTACATAATTGCGGTCTAACCCATATATGATAGCGTGCGCAGGCAAACCTGCATATAACCCGCACGGATTGGTGCAAACAAACCTGACCCCATTGCACCAAGAGCTTGCTTTTTGGCTAGAGCGTTTGGAGTAGAGCGACGAGGAAGCGGATGCCCTGGAGGTAGGCGCGGCGGGTGATGCGCTCGTTGGTGCCGTGGACGCCGCGATCACACTCGTCGTCATCAGCCACAAAGGCCGAGAAGCGAATGCACTCAGGGCAAATGTGCTGGTAGTTGGCAGCGTCGGTCGCACCGATCACGGTCGAGGGCACAATTGCCACTGGCTCGAATGATCCATTTTCCTCCGTCCCCTTTGGATCACGGAAATAGCGGGCGGCGATGGAGCGAACCGCCTCGAGGCCGGGACCACCGATGCGCGGGGACGGCGAGGGTTCGGAGCTGCCGGGGCCTAGCTCCACTTCGACACGACCGGCAAGGTCCGCCCCGGCAACCGCCTCACGGCAGCGCGCCACAACGTCGGCCACGCTCGTGCCCTCGAGCATGCGGAAGTTGATGTTGGCCCACATATCCTGCGGCATTACGTTGGCGCCGGTGCTGCCACCCTCGATCTGCGTGGGTGCGCAGGTGGTCGTCACCAGCGGATAGAGCTTCTTGCTGGCGAGGCAATCGCGGACAATGGCGCCCCCGTTGGCGGCAATTTCATCCGCCGTGTAGAGCCCCAGCTCGACGAGCTGGGCGGCAAGCAAGTCGGTCACGCGCGTCGGCCACTCGATATCGCAGATTGCGGTGATGGCACGGCTGAGCACCTCGAGCGACGTGCCGCCGTAGGGGTTAGAAGAATGTCCACCCTCACTCTTCGTCTTGAGCACGATATCGGCATAGCCCTTCTCCGCGAGGTCGGCGTGCATGAGCCAACCCTCGCCCGCGCTGTACTCGGCATCCGAAACGATGCGGTAGTCGCCCTCGTCGATCAGGAACTCGAGCTCAACACCGCGCTCCTCGAGCGCTCGGCCGATGGCGCCTGCGCCGTACTGCGTCGTCTCCTCGTCCTGGCCAAAAGCCAGCAGCAGCGTGCGCTCATGCTCCCAACCGTGCGCGAGCGCATACTCGACAGCCTCGAGAATGCCTGCGACCTGGTCCTTCATGTCGATCGCTCCACGGCCCCAGATGTAGGTGTCGTCCACGTGCCCGCTAAAGGGGTCGTGCGTCCAGTCGGCCTCGGTACCCGGCACCACGGGAACCACATCCATGTGGCCCATGAGCATAACGGGCTTAAGAGCCAGATCGCTGCCGGCAAGCGTCACCAACAGCGAGTGATCGATAAGCTCGACCTCGCCCGCCGCAAATACATGCGGCCAGGCCTGCTGCATATAGGCGCGCAGGTCGTCGAAGGGCCGCCAGTCCACCGCCTCGGCATCCATGCTCGAGATAGTCGGAAACGACAGCACGCGGCCCAAGCGCTCGCACGCGCCTGCCTCGTCTATATCGGCAAAATCGTCCTCATGCGCAAAGAAGCGCCAAACCTCGGCCATGACATCCTTTCGATTGTGGCGACAAAGGCCACCCCACGGGAGCGGCCCTGCAACGCAAGAGTTTGCGGTCGGTTATTTGTCCTCCAGATAACGAGAGAGGAACTCGCGCGTGCGCTGGTGCTTGGGGTTGCCGAAGAGCTCGGCCGGCGCGGCGTCCTCGAGCACCACGCCCTTGTCCATAAAGACCACGCGGTCGGACACGGTTCGGGCAAAGGCCATCTCGTGCGTGACGACGACCATGGTCATGCCGTCGGCCGCAAGCTTGCGCATGACCTCGAGCACCTCTCCCACGATCTCGGGGTCGAGTGCGGAGGTCGGCTCGTCGAACAGCATGATCTGCGGATTCATGCACAGGGCGCGCGCGATGGCCACGCGCTGCTTTTGGCCACCGGATAGGCGGCCCACGGCGGCGTGCGCGAACTTTTCGAGCCCCACGCTCGTCAGATGCTCCATCGCGACCTTCTCGGCCTCGGCCTTGCTCATCTTTTTGAGCGTGACGGGCGCGAGCGTGCAGTTGTCGAGCACGTCCATGTTGTTGAACAGGTTAAAGCCCTGGAACACCATGCCGATGTCCTCGCGGAGTTTATTGATATTGCAGCGCTCGGCCGTAAGGTCCTGGCCGTGGAACCAGATGTGGCCCGCGTCCGGGGTCTCGAGCAGGTTGAGACAGCGCAGGAAGGTCGACTTGCCCGAGCCCGAGGCGCCGATAATGGTGACGACCTCGCCGGGGTTAACGGACAGGTCGATGCCCTTGAGCACCTCGAGCGAGCCGAAGCTCTTGCGCAGGCCCTCGACGCGGATGAGCGGCTCTTTAGTTTGTGCGGCGGCCGCAACGCCGGTAGTGGCGGTATCTGCCATGATGATTCTCCTCGTCTTGAGCCTAGTTGGAGCTGGGCAGCGTTGCCGGGGCCTCGGCGCCGAGTTTTTTGCCAAAGGCTTCGAGCAGGCGGCTCGCCACGAGCGTCAGGATCAGGTAGACCACGAGCGCCACGCAGTAGACCTCCATCTGGCGGTAGTACACGCCGGCGACGGTGGTGGTGGCGTACATGAGGTCGAACACGCCGATGACCGAAAGCACCGACGAATCCTTGATGTTGATGATGAGCTCGTTGGTGAGTGCGGGGATCGCGTTTTTAATACCCTGGGGGAACACGACCTTGCGCATGGCCTGCCACTGCGACAGACCCAGCGAGCGCGCCGCCTCGGCCTGGCCGGGATCGATGGACTCGATGCCGCCGCGCAGGACCTCCATCATGTAGGCGGTGGAGTTGAGCGAGATGGTGACGAGACCGGCGGTGAAGGTACTCCAAATCTGGTTGGCCTGGGCGGTCTCGAAGCCCATGCCGCGCAAAACGGTGAAGCCCGCGTAATAGATGAGCAGGCCCTGGACCATCATGGGCGTGCCGCGCACGACGGTGGAATAGACGGTCGCAAAGCCTCGGCCAATGCTCTTAAAGAAGCGCACCAGGTCGTTGTCGACGCGATCGAAGGTCTGGGTGCGCAAGAACACAAAGAGCAGCGCCAAGAAAAAGGCGATGACCGTGCCGAAGGTGGCAAGCGCGATGGTGATCTCGATACCGCGGATAAAGAAGTCGCCGCTCTTGTAGGTCATGTAGACCAAGCTCGACAGAAAGTCGCTGGGATTGGAGTCCGAGACAATGCTCACCTGCACCAGGTCGACAAACGACATGACGCAGCGGTCGATAAAGAAGATCGCCGCGATGGCAACCACGACATAGCTGCCCAGGCGCGCGCCGCGACGGCAACGCTCAGATGCAAACGGCGACGTTTCGCGATAGTCGTTCCAGTGTATGAGCTTGGTGACGAGCGCCGCCGCCGACACGACGAGCCAGGCCCAAAGGATTACCCAGAGGCAGTCTTGGAACACGCCCGTGGGCGCCAAGAAGCTCAGCGGCGTTGGGTTGCGCTGGCTAAACGCCAGACCGAGCGCCGCGATAACGCTCGTGCCCAGGTACACATAACGGTGGTCGGCCTTGATAAAGGAGGCCAGACGATTGATGCCTTTCATGCTGCCTCCCTATGCCGGCTGACGGTCGAGGCACGCGTCCCACATTTGGTCGCGCTCCTCTTGGCTAATGCCCTTGAGTGTCTTGTCGATGAGCTTAAGCAGTTTGTCCGAGCCCTTGCGGCAACCGACATTTGCCGTGACCTCCTGCTTAAAGCCCTCGCCCTCGGCAAAGTGGATGGGGACGATACCGGGATTTTGGGCCATATAGCCCTTTTCGTTCTCCGTGTTGTAGGTCACGGCGTCGCACGTGCCCTGCAGCAGATTCGAGAACACCGTGGGGACCGAATCGACCGGGTTCTTGTGCACAACGCCCGGAATCTCGTCGATGACGGTATCGAGCATGGTGTCCTTTTGGCCGAGCACCGTGGCACCGCTGAAGTCGCTGAGCTTGGTGGCGTTTTGGTAGGGCGAGCCCTCTTTTACGAACAGGCCAAAGTAGCCAATGAAGTACGGGTCGGAAAAGCCGACGGACTCCTCGCGCTCGGGCGTGGCGCTCATGCCGGCGATGATGAGGTCAATCTGGCCGTTGTTGAGCGAGTCGATAAGGCCCGAGAAGCTCTGCTTGACGGCAACGGGCTCGCCGCCGAGAGCCTTGCAGACGATCTTGGCGATCTGCACGTCGTAGCCATCGGCATAGGCGCCCTGCACGTTGTCGATGGGGATCGTGAACTCGCTGGCCTCGGAAACCTGCCAGTTGTACGGGGCGTAGGCCGCCTCCATGCCGATGCGGATCTTATCCTTGCCGATAACGGAATCGGACAGGTCATCGCGACCGCCGCCCGTCGTGGGCTGAACTACTTCCAGCGTGGAGGGACGCTGGCAGCCGGCAAGTGCGCCGGCGACGACAGAAGCGCTCGCAGCGAGAGCGCTACCCAAAAAGATGCGACGGCTGCATACCGGCTGTGGATGCGCGTCGCGCTGTTGTCGAGATTGCATCTGGTGCCTTCCCAATTTCGTTTTGCTGACAATAAGACAGGATATACGCCCGCAACCAGCAGCGCGGCATGTGCGCGAAAAATTAATAGACACACGAGGACGATTGGCGCAAAGCAGCCTGCCCCATGTACCACTTGGCATGAAAAAGGCAAGGCATAGACCTTCTGGTCGTGCCTTGCCTTTTGAATGACAAATTGTCGCTCTGGGTGGCGCGCAGCGTCGACCGGTCCGTCGTTCGTTAGAACGGCGGAACCACTAGAGCAGGGTGACGCTAAAGGAACGGATGTCGGTAGCGCCCGGTGCCAACGTGATGGTGTTGACCTTGTGCTCAAAGACATCGTCCTCGGTGTCCATGGTGGTGTGGCCGGTCCAGGGCTCGAGCGCCACAAACGGAGCGTCGTTGGCGGCAGACCACACGCCGATGTACTTAAAGCCCTCAAAGTCGATCTTGACGCCGTGGCCCGACTTGCGGCCGCGCAGCGTGAGCGTGGAGCCCGGAGTATCGGTGAACATGATGGCATCGTTATCGAAGCTGCGGTGCGTGATGGGCAGCACGTCCGAGTTATCGGGAGCCTTGTAGCTACCCTCGAACGTCATGAGACCGTCGGGCGTGATGATGGGAGCCTCGTTCGTCCAGGCCTCGGTAAACGCCAGCTCGTAATCCTCGAATACCTCGTCCTCGGCACCGGGGGCGGGCACGTTAAATGCGGGGTGGCCGCCCACCGAGAACGGCAGGTCCACGTCGCCGGTGTTCGTAACGGCAAAGGTCTGGGTAAGCGTGGCGTCGCCGGTCAGGACATAGGTCATGTTGAGCTTAAAGTGAAACGGAAAGGCCTTGAGCGACTCGGGCGTATCGGTGATCTCGTACGTTACCGAGGAGCCGTCCTCCGAAACCTCGACCAGCTTGTGCTCGACGATGCGCGCGAGTCCGTGGCGCGGCATCTCGCAGGTGCCGGCCGCAGACGTTGCCGTGTTGTTGCGCAGCGAGCCCACAATGGGGAACAGGATGGGCGCATGCTTGCCCCAAAAGGTGGGATCGCCCTGCCACAGATACTCGTTGCCGTTGAGGGCAAGGCTCGTGAGCTGGGCACCCATGGAATCGATGGCCGCGGTGAGGCCGCCGCGCTTGATGGTAGTGACGGTGGACATGCTACTTCCTCCAATAGTAAACAACGGTATCGAGGGCTATTGTCCCACTCTTGGCGGCGGGGTTGAGCGACAGGTGCAGTTATTGAGCAATAGCGTAAAGGTCAAACCCGCCCTGCGGCGTGCTATCGACCGTATCGGGCGCCTGTGAATTAAAACTCACCGGAACCATGCGCTTTGAGGCACGGTAACGCGTGCCGTCGGTGGCGACGGGCGGCTCATCGACCGTGAGCTCGTAGTCGCCGGGCTTGAGCTCGATGCCGTCACCTTCGGAATTGACGTATTGGTACTCGTCAATCGTCTGCCCTTTGAGCGTGCGACCCACGATATGGACGAGCATCTGGCTGTCGCCGCGCGCGGTGTCCCACGTCGCGCCGTCCTTGACCTCGACCGATACATGCACCGAGCGCGTGCGGCTGAGCGATTGCTCGACAGACATCTCGACCTTGGCGGCGTCTTGGCGCTGCTGCTCGACATGACCCCAGATGCTGCCGATCGCCGAGCAAGCGATGACGCCGGCCATAAAGGCGATGAGAATGGGGCCGAGCGGAGAGCGACGGCCCGCGTCTTCCTCGCGAGCCAGGTTGGGGCGATGGGTGGGGGCGGGCGCCTGGGCACCCTGCGCGGGCACGTCGAGTATGCTGAAGGATGCCGTGCTGCCGGGGTCGATGGTATGGCGCGGCTGTGGGGTCTTTGCCGGCGAGATCGACATATCAGCCGGCTCGCCGAGCGTGGCCGTGGCATCGGCCTTCGCCTCGTCGGCCTCGGCCTGGGCCCAAGCCTGTTCAAAGGTTAGGGGTTCGGCGGCATCGGAGGCGGCTTCAGGCTCGACACCGGCATCGTTGCCGGTCTCGTCCTCGTCGCTCGACACGTCACACGGCGCGGGCTCGTCCCACTCTTCGTCCGGAGCCTCGCCCTCGCTATACCACCATTCAAAGTTATCGATATCCATACGGGGCGCCCCCTTGGCCTCGCAAATAAACACTTGCTAGCCTTATACCCCCAGATGACACGGGAGCTCGCCGGCACAGACAGGAAAAGCGTCACAACATTCGAGGCTTTTCCTCGTTTTCGAGATTTTCATCGAATGTTGTGACGGTTTGGGCGGCAGCCATGCCGCGAATGTGACAAAGGGACTGTCCTCTTGTCACATCTGGAGGGCTACGGGGATTTGGATGCAGCAGAAGTCCTCTTGGTGGGACTCGTCGTAGCTCGTGGTATCGAGGTAGCAAAAGTCGAAAGCGTTGCCAACGGGCTGGAGCGCGTGCTTGTCCATGCAGGCCACGACGGCGCGGATACCCTCGGGTTCGTACGGCATGCCCCAGCGGCTCATGCACAGGTATGTGCCCTCGGGCAGCACTTCTATGCCGATCTCTGCCAGCTCGGCAGCGTCGCTCGGCAGCAGTTCCTCGACACCGCGCGGTAGCACGGCAAAGGAGCCGGCGCCGGCAATGGGGTCGTCGGAATGCAGCGCCTCGCGACGCAGCATGGCGCCCCAACCGCGCATGGGACGCGTGCCCGTCAGCGCACGCATGCGCAGAATCGCGCGCATGAGCGTGGGGTGCAGCATCGAGCGGCCGCGCTCGATATCGGCCGGGAACTCCTCAAAGACCACGTAGCGGCGCTCAAACTGTTTGAGCTCCGGCTTGCCCTCGCGCTCGCGCCAGTAAACCGCCTCGTCGTAAAAGCTCAGACGCTCCTGCACACTCGCGCGCTCGGCTTTGAGCCCGGCGATCTGTTCATCGAGCGCCTGCACCCGCGAGCGCAGGTGATCGGTCATCTCGCCAATGTCGAACGTCGAGGTCAGGCGGTCGACCTCGTCGAGCTCGAGCCCCAGGTCGCGCAACATGCAGATCAGGCGCATGAGCGGGATCTGCGTGGGCGAATAGAAACGGTAGCCTTTTTCGTTGACCACGGCGGGCTTAAACAGGCCGATCTTGTCGTAGTAGATGAGCGTTTGGCGCGAAACATTAAACAAGCTCGCCATCTCGCTAATCGCATACATGCCCGTCTGCATAAGTCCTCCCGACACATCCTTTTAGCGCACAAAGCCCGCCGCCCACAGGGGCAGCGGGCTCAAACACTTCTCGTATCCTACCCTAAAAGCGCCTATGACCAGCGCTTATAGTTTGCGCATGACACGCCGACGGCCTCGAGCGCCTTGGCGGCGATGTGATGCACCGCGTCGTCGAGCGTGGCGGGGCCGTTGTAAAACGTGAGCATGGGCGGCATGAGCATGACGCCCGGTACGCGCGCCAGGCGCGCCATGTTATCGACGTGAATGGCGCTGAAGGGCGTCTCGCGCACCATGAGCACCAGGCGGCGCTGCTCTTTCATCTGCACGTCGGCCGCACGCAGCAACAGGTTTTCGCTGTAGCCGCTCGCGATGCCGGCGAGCGTCTTCATGGAGCAGGGCGCCACGATCATGCCGTCGACCGGATAGGTACCGCTTGCGATGGGGGCGCCGATATTTTTGTTGTCGTAGACCACATCGGCATGCGTGGCAAACTCGTCGAGCGTCATGCCGAGCTCCTGCTCGATGGTGATCTCTCCCCCGCGCGTGACGACAAGCGCCGACTCGGCACCTGCCTGGCGCAGGCATTTGAGGCACTCAAGACCCAGCGCGGCACCGCTGGCGCCAGACACGCCAACGACAATGCGGCGGGGACGGACAGAAGACTCAGGCATGACAACTCCTAACAACAAAATGGCAGCTATAGGTCGGGCAATGTCAGCGAGCGCGCGTCTGGCGAGGCAAGGTGCCCCGAAACAAGAAGGCATAGGGCTTATGCCCATGCCTTCGCAGTTGAGGGGCAGATTGCCCGCCAGGCGCGGGCGCAGCGTCGAGTGGTCCGGCGTTCGGTAGAACGCCGGAACCTTAGAAAGCAATCTCCTTGGCCCACTTGTCTGTGTCGATCTCCATGAACTGCGAGCGAATGAAGTTCTTCTTGAGGTCGAACGGGACCGTGCAGTCGAAGATGGCCTTGCAGGCGATGCCGTGCTCGCGGATCGTGGGGTCGAACGCGGGGTCGTTGGACGGGTCGAGCACGTGGCAGTGGCAACCGGGGATGGTGATGAGGTCCACGTCGGCCTGGAAGCGCGTGGTCATGGCCCACATCACGTCGCTCATGTCGAAGATGTCGACATCCTCGTCAACCAGGATCACATGCTTGAGCTCGGAGAATGCCGAGAAGGCGAGCATGGCGGCGTTGCGCTGACGACCCTCGTCGTTCTTGCTCGACTTCTTGAACTGCATGATTGCAACGAACTTGCCGCCACCGCAGGGAGCAGCGTGGACGTTGAGCAGGCGGCCCGGGATAGCGGTCTCGACCATCTTGTAGATGGAAGCCTCGGTGGGGATGCCCGCCATGGACACGTGCTCGTGCGAAGGGCCGATGCAGCTCTCCATGATGGGATTGACGCGTGTGGTGACGGCGGTGATCTTGATCACCGGGCAGACCTTGGCGCCACCGGTGTAGCCGGGGAACTCGGGCATGGCATAGCCGTGGCCGTTGACGTCCTCGTTGATGGTCTCGTCGTGCATGAGGTAGCCCTCGAGCACGTACTCGGCATTGGCGATGCACTTCTGCGGAACGGTAACGCAGTCGGCGAGCTCGACGGCATGGCCGCGCAGGGCGCCGGCGATCTGCAGCTCGTTGAAGCCGAGCGGCGTGGTGGGAGCCTCGAAGCCGCAGCACATGTACACGGCGGGGTCCAAGCCGATGGAGATGGAGATGGGCATGTCCTCGCCGCGCTGGCAGTACTCGTCAAAGAATGCGCCCAGGTGACGGCTGCCCGGGGTAATCCACATGGCGAGCTTGTCCTTGTCGACGCAGGAGAAGCGGTGGATGGTCACGTCGGACTGGGAGCCGTCGGGGCTCGTGCCGTAGGCGAGGCCCATGGTGATGTAGGGGCCGCCGTCGACGGGTGTGTTGGTGGGAGCGGGAACGATCTTGCGCAGGTCAAAGCCCTCGTCGGTCGCCTTGTACACGACCTCCTGGCAGTCGACGTGCGCGCCCTCGGCGATCTGCTTAGGCGCAATCAAGCTCTCGAAGCGCTTGCCGATCTCGAGGCCCAGGTGCTCCTCGTCAAGGTCGAGCAGGGCGGCAACGCGCTTGCGGCTGGCAAGCATGCCGATGCAGACCTTGGCATCGTCAAAGCCCTTGACGTTGTTGAAGACCATCGCCGGACCCTCTTTGGTCGGACGCATAACGGTACCGCCGGCACCGACGTGGCGATAGACGCCCGAGACCTCGGCGTCCGGGTCGACCTGGGTGTCGGTCTCGAGCAGCTGGCCCGGCATCTCACGCAAAAAGTCGAGCGCGGAGCGCAGGTCGTGGATCTGGGAAGCATCGGTAGTGGACATAGCGTGCTCCTTTCGGGAGAGTGCCCGGCGACGGGAGTGCCGCCGGGCTGGGTAACGTAGTGGGGCCGCAGCGCTTATAGATGGAGCGCTTGGCAACTCGCGGTTCAAGCACTCGGATGTTTGCAGCCCAAGCGCTCGGCCGCTTACATCAGGCCAAAGAGATGGAACCAGGCGGCCTCGACCAGCACGACGATAAAGACGACCGCGGTGAGGGGAATGCCCATGCGCATGGCCTCTTTGGAGGTGTAGCCGCCGGCGTCCTTGCCCTCGCCGATAAGGATCGGCAGGTTATGGAACGGCAGGATGTAGTGGATGTTGATGGACGTGAAGACGATGAGCGCCACGGCGAGCGGGCTCACGCTGGAGCCGGCCGCGAAGCTGATGAACGCCGGCACGCACACGCCGAGTACGGCCATGACCGAGCCCATGAACATGTGGATGATCATGGAGAGCGCAGCGACAAGCAGGGCGAACAGGAAGATGTTCTCGGGCACGGAGCTGGGAAGCACGACGTCGGCGATCCAGGCGTTCATACCGGTGGCACCGCCCACGGAGCCCACGGCCATGGCGGCCGTCAGGAACATGAGGGACTTGATGTCGACAGCATTCCAGCTGGCGGGGGTGAGGACCTCGCCGATGACGGGCATGGCGAGGCAGACGCCGATGGCCAGGGTGACCCAGCCGATGTAATCGCCCGAGACGGTGAGCCACAGCGCGATGGCGATGATAAGCCACACGATGGTGCGGATCTCCTTGACGGAGAGCTTGCCGAGCGCAGCCTGCTTGGCCACGATCTGCTCGCGATCGTAGACGAGCTCCTTGCTGGGCTTAAAGAGGAAGAGGCCCAGGAACAGGGTGCACAGCAGCGCGACCAGCATGGGCACGCTCATGTACAGGAACCAGTCGACGAAGGACGGGCTCATGCCGCCGGCCTCGGCGCTGTACTGCGCAACGAGCGGGTTGAGCGTGGAGTCGCCCGTCAGGAAGAACATGGAGCCCGGGGCGGCAGCGGCAAACACGAGGAAGCCGAGCTTGCCGCGGTCGTCGTCACCGTAGCCGGCGGACTCGGCGATGACCGAGACGACGGCGAGGATGAGGAAGGCGCGGGGGAACGGATGCGGGATCAGCAGCGACAGCACAAAGGTGAGCGCGAAGATCGAGATGATGAGCGACTTGGCGTCGCGCACGAACTTGAGCATGAACGCATAGGCGATGCGCTCGCCCAGGCCCGACTCCTTGACTGCACTGGCGATGAGGTAGGCGCCGATGACGAGCCACATGGTGGCTTTGGTCCACGAGCTAAACGTGGAGGCGACCGTCGCCGAGATGCTCGCGGCGCCCGTGTCGTCCACGCACACCTTAAACAGAACGAGCAGCGCGCAGTAGAGCAGGCCCACAAGGCCCGGCTGTGCCACGCCACATGCCCAGAACACCACCGTGGCGAGCGTCAGTGCCAGACAGGTCTGACCGCCGACCGTAAGCTCGACCGTCGAGCTCAGCTCCGCCAAAGGAAGAAACTTCACTAGCAAAAAGACAACGATACCCAGCACAAAGCCAATTTCGCGCTTGGTGATCTTAAATGCCTTCTTTTCCGCTTCCATCTCCCCACCTTTCTTGTTGGGGGCGCTCCGGATTCGCAGCCACGTTGCCACTTAAAAAGGGGCGCCCGTTATCGGACACCCCTTACGTTGCGCTGTGTTGTTGCAATACAGTCAAGCGGATTTTTTGGATGAGGAGCGATCCTCTGGGCAAAAACCGTCACAACATTCGACGCTTTTCCTCGATTTCGAGATTTTCATCGAATGTTGTGACGGTTTGGATATGGCAAAGGGACTGTACCTTTGTTACATAGCGAGGGCCGTACGGATGGATGGGTCGCTGAGCGCCTCGCGGAGCCAGGGGGCCAGCTGCTCGGGGTGACCCTGCAGGTAGCCTTTGAGCTCGGACGGGGCCACGCGACGCACCTCCGAGATCTCCTCTTGGTTGATATGCAGCTCGCCCGGCTCGACATGGGCTGCGAACACCTCGCACCATTCGCACTCGCAGCGACCGTCGCCGTGGTCCTCGCGGTAGACGATATGGCCCAGATGTTTGAGATCGCCCGGCTCGCGCGCGACGCCGAGCTCCTCGCCCATGCGACGTGCCGTGGCGGCCGCGACGTCTTCCCCGGGGAGCGGATGGCCGGCGCAACCGTCGGCAAGCACCCCACCCCAAAGGCGCTTGAGCTTGCTGCGACGACAGAGCAGCAGGCGCGCGTCTTCGCCCCGGCCCTCAACTAGAAGCGTCAGAAAAGCCTGGTGCAGAATGCCCTCCCCCGTATGGGCCTCGATGCGATCGACGGGGCCAAGTACCTCGCCGGTCGCGGTATCGACCGCCACGACCTCGGCGCCCGCACCGCCCTCGTCCCAGCCGGCGCGCAGGATGCGGGCTGCGGCTGCCTCAAGCGCGGCGATGAGTTCCTTGGTGGTGTCGAGCACGCGCTGCAGATCGTCTGCGCTCGCCCGCTCGACATGAAAGCCCGTGCTTGCAACTACCGGCACATTGAACCTGGTCGCCAGCGCCGCCGCGATATCGTGCGCCGGGATCTCATCTCGATGGCACGGAACGGCCAGGATGCTCACCGTCGCCGTACGGCCGGGCTCGGGGCGCGGAATGGCCTGCGCCGTAGCGCCCAGGTGCGCGAACTCCGGCGAGCAGGCGTACACCGCCATGCCTCGCGGCGTCACCGTCAGCTGGGCCTCGAGCGCAAACTTGCCCTCGCCCACTGCAACCTTTGTCGTGTGCATACCCATGGGATCTCCTGTCGCCCTCGATGTACCTGAGACCATCTTCGCCTGTATTGCGACTATACAGGCAAGCGCAGCCTGCGACAAAGGGGGCAGGCACCTGACACATTCTGTTAGAGTTGCAGGGATTGAATCCCGCTCATTCATGCGACATTGGAGTGACAACCTTGACCGCCGCAACCACGTCTAAAAGTAAGCCAACCGCCGCCGCGCTCTCTCCCGCGCGCACCAAGCTCTGCCTGGCGCTGCTTGTGCTGTTGGGATTCTCGCTCGGCTGCTCCGAGTTCGTGGTCATCGGCATCGAAAGCGACTTGGCGACGGAACTCGGCATACCGCTTGCCACTGCGGGCCAGCTCATCAGCGTTTTTGCACTGGTCTACGCCATCGCGACGCCGGCGCTTGCGCTCAGCACGGGGCGTTTTCGCCGCTACCAGCTGCTCGTGTGCTACAGCATCGTCTTTGTGCTCGGCAACCTGGTCATGGCGTTGGCGCCCAACTTCCAGGTACTGTTTATCTCGCGCATTGTCCTGGGCTCTGTCTCGGGTGCGCTGCTCGCCGTGGGTGTGACGTACATCCCCGAGCTGCTGTCCCCGCAGCAAACTTCGCTTGCCATCTCGGTGGTATATGGTGCGTTTTCCGTGGCAATGGTCTTTGTCACTTCGATCGGCAAGTTCGTGGCCGACACGCTCGACTGGCACGTTGCCATGTACGGCACGCTGGCCTTTGCCGTTCTGATCTGCGGAGCGCTCGTGGCATTTATGCCGCGCGCCGGACAAACCGACGAGCCTGCCACCTTTCGCGAGCAGGCGGGTCTGCTGCGCGAGCCGAGCATCATCACCGGCATGCTCATCTTTTTGTTTGGCGCGGGGTCGGTCTATGTGTTCTACGGCTACGTGACGCCTTATCTTGAGCAGGTGCTGGGCATGGGCACTGTTCAGGCGAGCACCACGCTTATGGCCTACGGCGTGTTCTGCCTGATCTCGAACATCCTGGGCGGATGGATCGACGCACGTTTTGGCATGAAGGCACTGCTTGTGACGTTTGTGCTGCAGGCTGCGGCGCTGCTCGGGCTGTTTGCCGTGGGCGGCACCATGCCGCTCGCGCTGGTCTTTGTCTTTAGCTTGGCGCTGCTCATGTACCTGTTCTCGGTGTCGTGCATCACGCACTTTATGGACGTGGCACGCAGCCGCCATCCCAAGTCGATGGTACTCGCAAGTTCGGTTGAGCCCATGGCGTTTAACGTCGGCATTTCGTTTGGCACCGCGGTAGGCGGAGCCGTGGTAAGCGGAGTTGGCATTGTCTGCGTGGGCGCGGTTGGTGCCGCGTTCTCGCTTGTGGCCTGGGCGCTTACGCTGGTGACGATTAAGCTGGCACGTTGGGAGCGCCACCGCGGGTAGCGCAATTGCAGCCAAAAGCCGCAGCACCGCCCACCATCTTTTGACCGTGTGGCGTTCGCTCCTGCAGCCATGCAACACGTCGTCTGCCGCCCAAGTCAGCATCTTTCCCGGCGCTATTTAACCACGCAAAACGCATCCTGTTAAGATTATCGCTATCGTTTTTCGCAATCTGAAAATCGATGGAATCGCAGGTAGAGCTTTCGTAGTCTGAAGTGGTCAATCCACACGAAAGGGGTTTACCACATGGACAAGAAAGCAGTTGTAATCGCCGGAGCCGGCAGCACCCACACTCCCGGCATCATCCAGAGCCTGTTGCAGAAGAAAAACGAATTACCGCTGCGCAAACTCGCCCTGTACGACATCGACGAGAAGCGCATGCATCTCGTCTACGACATCATGAAGCAGTTCATCGAGCAGGAAGCTCCTGACATCGAAGTTGTCGTGACGACCGATCCCGAAAAGGCATTCACCGATGTCGACTTCGTCTTCGCGCAAATCCGCCAGGGTGGCCTTCAGATGCGTCGCCAGGACGAGCGCATCCCTCTCAAGTACGGTTGCGTGGGACAGGAAACCTGCGGCGCCGGCGGTTCGATCTCCTATGGCATCAGGTCCATCCCCGGCGTCTTCGACCTCGTACGCTACGCCAAGAAATATAGTCCAGACGCCTGGATCCTCAACTATTCCAACCCCGCCGCAGTTGTCGCCGAGGCCACACGTCGCGAGTTTGGCAACGACCATATCCTTAACATCTGCGATATGCCCACGGCTATCTTGCTCTCGTACTCTAAGATGCTCGGACTTCCCAGCTGGCGCGATATCGACCCCATGTATTTTGGACTCAATCACTTTGGCTGGTTTACCAAAATTTACGACAAGCAGGGGCGCGATCGTCTGCCGGAGCTCCGTCAGATGATTCTCGAGCACGGCATGGCCGTGAGCGACAAGCATCACAAGGACAAGGACTGGATGCACACCTGGGGTCAATACGTCAAGATTGTGAAGGACTATCCCGAGTATCTGCCCAACAGCTACCTGCAGTACTACCTGTACTCCAAAGACATGGCAGATGACATGGACCCCAACTGGACGCGCGCCGACAACGTCATCAACGGACGCGAGAAGGAGATGTTTGCCGAGCACGACAAGTACCTGGCAGATCCCGCCAATTACAAGAGCCCCGTACAGAGCTTCACGGTCTTTGGCGACTTTATCGTCGACGCAGCCGCCTCTATCGCCTACAACAAGTGCGAACGTTATCTCGTAATCGTCGAGAATAACGGCGCCATCCCCAATCTGCCCGACGACGCCATGGTCGAGGTCCCCGCCTACCTGCGCTCCTGGGGTCCCGAACCCATCAGCCAGCCTGCTATCCCCACCTTCTACAAGGGGCTTATCGAAGAGCAGAATGCCAGTGAGAAGCTCGCCGTCGACGCATATTACGAGCATTCCTACCAGAAGGCGCTCGAAGCCATCGCAATCAACAAGACCGTCCCTTCGACTACCGTCGCGCGCCAAATCCTCGACGACCTGATCGAAGCGAACGGCGATTATTGGCCGACCCTGTCCTAACTCCCCGCGCATCGAAGGAACATCATGAAAGAAAGCAAGCTCTACAGCGAGTTCCAGAGACTCGGCAAGGTGCTCATGGCGCCGGTCCTCCTCCTGCCCGTTTCCGGCATTTTGGTCGGTCTGGGCTCCGCCCTTTCCAATGCTAACCTCATCTCGCTCTGCCCGTTTTTGGGCACCGAGCCGATGGTGATCTTTAGCACGCTCATCAAAGCAGCCGGCAACGTTATCAATGGTAACATCTCGGTTCTCTTTGCGATCTGCATCGCCTACGGTTACGCCAAGGCCGAGAAGGCGACCGCCGCACTCTCGGGCTTCATCGGCTACATGACCATGAACACGATCATGGGTCAGCTGCTTATCCTGCTGGGCACCATCGATCCCGCCAACCTACAGACCGGTCAGAACGCCATCCTGGGCGTAACCACACTCGACACCGGCGTATTCGGCGGCATCATCATCGGCTTGGTAGTCGCATGGATCCACAACCGATTCTATAAGGTGCAGCTTCCGCCGGTGCTCGGCATCTTCAACGGCACGCGCTGCGTCCCCGCCCTCACCGTCGTTTTCGCAAGCCTGGTGGGCGTTGCGCTCGCCTTCGTGTTTCCGTTTGTGCAAACCGGCCTAAAGGCCGCCTCGACACTCATCGATTCCACCGGGGTGTTTGGCGCGTTCATCTATGGCTTCTCCGAGCGCATGCTTCTGCCCTTCGGCCTGCATCATTTCATCTACCTGCCGTTTTTCTTCACTTCTCTGGGCGGTAGCATCCAGGTTGACGGCCAGACCGTCGAGGGTGCTGTCAACATCTACAACGCCATGCTCAACACGCCCGGCATGATGTACGACATCGACATCTCAAAATACGTCATGAACGGCAAGGTGCTGTTCGCCATGTGCGGCCTGCCCGCGGCGGCGCTCGCCATCTACCACTGTGCCCGTCTCGAGAATAAAAAGAAGGTCGGCTCCCTCATGATCGCCGCCGTTATTCCGGCCGCCATCATGGGCATAACCGAACCGCTCGAGTACTCCTTCCTCTTTGTAGCGCCCGTACTCTATGTGGTCCACGCCCTGCTGTGCGGCATCGCGTATGTACTCACCTACCTGGTACAGTTCAATGTGCCCGGACCTTCCGCCTTCGGCGGACCGCTCCTCTCGTGGATCTTCAACGGCATCATGAACGCCGATAAAGGCTCCAACTGGTTCTGGCTTATTCCGCTCGGCATCGCTTACTTCGGGATTTATTACGTACTGTTCCGCACCTTTATCAAGAAATTTAACCTCAAAACCCCGGGCCGCGAGGATGATGACACGCAGGCAGCGGATGACACGTCGGCCATCGACTCCAAAGCACCTGTCCAGGTAAGCGAGCTCATCCCGCAGATCGTGGAAGCCGTGGGCGGCGCCGATAACATCTCGGGTGTCAACGCTTGCTTCACTCGCCTGAGGCTCAGCCTCAAAGACACCGCCCTGGTCAAGGACGATAGCGTCTTCACCAAAGACCTCGGCGCCAGCGCCATCGTGCACGTTGGCGGCGGTGTTCAGATCGTTTACGGCAATAAAGCTTCTGTCTACAAAGTCGAAATGAGAGAATACTTGGGCATGGAATAAATCCGTCCCATAGCTTCACCACAATGCTCCGGAGATGGCATATCCGCTCCGGGGCATTATTGTTTGGAGTGATTTGAATGTCGATGTACGAGGTCTATTCGAACCTCAGGTCTTGTATCGAAGACGTCGAGAAGGGCGGCAGCCTTGACGCCCACATCGCACTCTACGCCCTTTCCCATCACGACGAGGTCCCAGAGCTCTCAATAGAAGAACTTGCCCGCGCGTGCAATACATCGCCCGCGACCATCTCGCGCTTCTGCAGGCGCGTAAACGGCTCGAGCTTTCGATCGTTCAAAGAGCAAGTTGACGACTTCAACGCTTGGCTCCAGCGTGAGACAACCGAGGCAAGGGCTCATAAGCAAATCGATATACCCTGGTATTTCGATATCGTAGAGACCTCTTTGCTTGAAACAAAACGCCTGCTCACTGAGGATCGACTCGAGCAGGCCGTTGACTGGCTTCTCGATGCGCAAAATGTCTACGTATACGGAAGCTCATTCTCCAATCTCGCCGCCCGCTCACTCTGCGAAAAGCTGAGCCGCGTAAACCGACTGTGCTTTTCATTTGGCTCCGTCAAGGGACAGGAGACGTCGCTCTGTCTGCTCCAACCCGACGATCTAACCATCTTTGTATCGTTCTCAGGGAAGACGAGCCACATCTTCAATCTTTACGTTGAGGCCAAGCGGCGAGGTTGCCGCGTTATTTGGATATCGAGCAACATGGCATTCGATAACAACGGGGCGCGCGAGCTCTTGCTACCCGTGAGCGCGGAGTCACTCAGCGAGTACTCGACCGCCTTGGTTGAGGGCATGAGCCTACAAAGCGCGGTTAACGCTCTGTATATCAGCTGTGCAAATCGACTTCGGGCGCAGCGCTAGCCGCAAACACGCTAGAACCGAAAAAAACGCACCTCACCGTCGCAAGGCGTCCGAATACACGATAGGCAGCGCCAAAAGAGAGCAGCGAGCACGTCATGTACTTGCCCATTCGCCCCAAAACATCACAGGTCGGCGCCCGATTGAAGGATCGGGCGCCGACCTGTATTAATCTTGATTGTGTGTTTGAGTCGTTTACTCCATGCCCAGCAGCTCGCGCATCTGAGTCGCGTAGTTAGATGCCATGTTGCCGTAGACAATCTGCACGCCGCCGTTGACATGCACGATGCCACGCGCTTCGAGCTTTTCGGTAAACTCGGCGTCATCAACCACCTTGTCACAGTCATTGAGCTGAATGCGCAGACGGGTGAAGCAGGCCTCGACAGACTTAATATTGTTGTCGCCGCCCACTGCCTCAACGATGGCGGGAATGAGGTCGCTGATCACAGTCTTGGGAGCCTTTGCGGCCTCATCGTCGGACTCTTCCTCGCGGCCAGGGGTCTTAAGGTCCTTCTTAAGGATGATGAACTTGAAGACGAAGTAGTACACCACGAAGTAGATGGGGCCGAGGAACAGGATAACCTGCCAGTTGGAGCCCTTGGCTGCACCCATAATGCCGTTAAAGATCAACGACAAGAGCGGGCCGCCGAAGGATGCGGAACCGGCCACGTTGAACTGCAAGATATAGGTCAGCGCATAGGCAAGACCAGCCATGAGAGCGTGGAATACGTAGAGGATGGGCGCGATGAACAGGAAGGAGTACTCGAGCGGCTCGGTAATGCCGGAGAGGATGCAAGGCACCACAATGGCAATCATGAGCGCCGCGGCCTTCTTCTTGTTCTTGGGAAGCGCCGTCTTGTAGAAGGCGAGTGCAGCGCCGGGCAGGCCGAACATGGCGAAGATAACCTTGCCGTTCATGACAAAACGGCTGACCTCGATGTTAAACGGCGTGCTGGGAGAGCCCAGGATCGCGTTGTAGATATTGATAGCGCCCTGAACAGTCTGGCCGTCGATGGTCTCGACGCCACCGAGCGACGTGAAGAAGAACGGCAAATAGACAAAGTGATGCAGACCAAAAGGCAGGAGCATGCGCTCGCCGGCGCCGTAGACAAATGCACCAAAGGCACCCGTAGTCTTGATGAACTCGGACAGCGCACCGAGAGCGTTCTGAATAAACGGGAAAACAAAGGACATGACCAATGCGAGGATGCTGCATGAGAGCAGCGTCACCGCCGGGATAAAGCGCGTGCCGTTGAAGATGGAGAACACGGCAGGCAGCTCAATCTTGTAGTAACGGTTATGCAACCATGCGACGATTGCACCCACCAGAAGACCGCCGATAACGCCCGTGTCGAGCGTGGTGATGCCGAGGATCGTGCTCTGGCCCGTCGTAAGATTCGCGGGATCGATAACGCCAGTCGCCGTAAGGAACGTGCCCATCACGGAATTCATGCACATGTAGCCCAAAAAGCCACAAAGCGCCGCGGTAGCCTTCTCGGACTTGGCGAAGCCATAGGCGAGACAAATCGAGAAGATAACCGGGATGTTGTTCATAACGATGCCGGCCGCGGCCTTGAGAATCGAAAAGAAAATCGCAAAGCCCGGAGCAGCAAGCCAGGGAACAGCTGCCGTAAGGGTGGGGCTGGTAAAGGCATTGCCAAAGCCCTGAAGGATGCCGGCGATTGGCAGGATCAAGACAGGCGTCATGAGGACTTTGCCCAGGCGCTGGAACTTTGCCAGCAGCTCATCTTTGTTCATGGGATACCCCTCTTAAAGAAACGGGGCGTGCAGCTCTACAGCCCACACGCCCCATAACAGTTATCAAGCGCTATGGAACTAGCTACTTAAGCTCCGGCCAGTAATCCTTATTGGCCTCGATGAGCTTGTCGAGCACTTTGCGAGCCTTCTTGGCGTCACCGACCAGACGATTAAGCGTGAGTGCCTGCAGAGCCTTCTCGTAGGAACCCTCCATCCAAGCCTCAACAGTCAGGCGCTCATAGGCGTACTGGTTCTCCATAAGGCCGCGATAGAAGGTACCAATCTTGCCAACAGCATAGGGCTGCGGGCCATTGGCGCCCACGCTTGCCGCGACCTCGACCATGGCGTCATCGGGCATACCCTCGATAATGCCGTTGTTGGGCACGATGACAATGAAGGTCTTGTTGGTGTTGCGATAAATGGCCGAGGTGATTTCCACGATCATATCGCCATGAGCGTCGTTTTGCACAACCGAGGAGTTCTTTGCGGTGCCGACTTTGGCAACACGCTCGCACTCGGCGAACACGCGCTTCTCACGACCGTTGATAACCTCGTCGGAGCGAGTGTAGTCGGGGTCGAGGTGAGCGACCTTGTACTCGGGATACAGATAGTACTGCAGATAAGTGTTGGGCAGATAGTCGGGGAAGTCCTCGAGCATGTCCTTGACCATGGCGTAGGTATCAAGCCAGGACTGGTCACGCTGCTCGGCATCGGCAGGAAGGAAGCCGTTCTTCTCCGTGTACTCCTTAATCTGCGGAACGAGGTCATGACCCTCTTCATCGTAGATGTGCTTGAACCAACCGAAGTGATTGAGGCCGAAGTACACGGGCTCCGTCTTGCTCATATCGCGACCGAGCAGGCGACCGTAAGAGCGCATGAGGTTGACAGGCTGGTCGCAGATGTTGAGGACGCGATGCTCATCGGGCAGAACGCGCTCGAGACCATATGCCACAATAGCAGCCGGGTTGGTGTAGTTGATAATCCACGCCTCCGGGCTATGAGCGCGAACGTCGTTGACGATCTCAACCATGTCATGCATGGAGCGCATACCGTAAGCCATGCCGCCAGGGCCCACCGTTTCCTGGCCGATGATTCCCATATGCAGCGGAATCTTCTCGTCCTTGCTACGCATCTCGTAGCCGCCGGTACGAATCTGGCAGAGCACAAAGTCGACGTCAGTGTATGCCTCGTCCTTATCGGTGGTGTAACCAAACTCCACACCGGGCTCCTCCTCGGCGAAGAGGATCTTGCCAAACTCGCCAATCGGACGCTGACGCTCGGCATCGATGTCATAGAGCATCACGCGGTTCAGCGGCAGAATGTCCATGTGCTTGGTCAGGGCTTTAAGAATGCCAGGGCACCACGTGGAGCCGCCGCCAACGATCACAATATTGAGCTTATCCTTCATGTTCCGTCCCTCCAGGGTTGGCTGATCGGTGTTCTCGAAGACCTTGGGCTCCGCGGTTGTCCTCGGCTTGCTTCGTTTCGATTGATATTTTGCGACATAAGGTCATTTGCGAGTCCCCGTGTGGGCCAATGCGAAACGGGGACACATGATTTCGCTCACGACACAGATATGTGTAGGCAGACACGCACGTTTGCCCAGTTCATAGGCAATAGGCAATCTTGACCGATTACCGATTTCTCTCCTGGCTACACAAAGCGGTACCATATGTACGACGAGGTGCGAGGGGCTGAAACATCTTATGAAAGATCAAGAATCTTTTTATGATCATGTGCGAGCTGGCGAGAGCAAGCTCAACGATCTCGAAAGCGAGATCATGCGCTACATCATCGAGCTGCGTGATGATATTGACGATGTCACGCTTAAGAGCGTTGCTGAACGGTTCTTCGTCGCTCCCAATACAATCGTCAGGCTTGCTCATAAGCTTGGCTTCTCGGGGTTTACGGAGCTCAAACAATCGTATTCCGCCTCGCTCGACCGCAATCGATTCACAATCGAGACACTTCCGCTCGACACCCAGCTCGTACAAACAAAAGACCTGCTTAACGACCGGGTCATCGACTCGGTTGTAAGCCTTATCCAGGACGCCTCGCATATCGTGTTCTTCTGCTCGGGCTTTTCGAAATACCCGTGCCTCGAGATGGCTGAAAAGCTCAAAATAATGGGCAAGAATACCGACACGCTTAGTGAACGCCACGTCATGAGGCATTACGCAGAACTCCTCGGCAAAAACGACCTGGTCTTCAGCGTTTCCGTAAGCGGCGAGACGCAGGTGTCTATTGACGCTACATCGATAGCCAAAACGCGCGGATGCAAGGTCGTCACACTCACCGGCTTTTCTCGAAATTCTCTCTCGAAACTAGCCGACTACCCTATCTACACCGTGCAAAAAGAAATCCGCTTGGGCAGCATGGACCTCGACAGTCGATTGATGTTCTATTACGTTTTCGAATTGATATTTGAGCGCTACTTCAAGCTGGCCAAGAAATAAAACTTGGCATGCGCCCGGCTTCGACTCTTTAGCAGTCTTCCATATGAAAGGTATCGTCCTATGCAACGCGTACTGTTTATCTGTCATGGGAACATCTGCCGCTCGACGATGGCTGAGTCGGTGCTTACCGAGCTCGTACGCCGCGCTGGGCGCGAGGCGGAGTTCGTCATTGATTCTGCTGCGACCTCAACCGAGGAGCTTGGCAACCCGCCGCATCATGGCACGGTCGCCAAGCTGCGCGAAGTCGGGATTCCCGTCGTTGCCCACCGCGCGCGCCAGGTGCGTCGCGCGGAGTATGGCGACTGGGATCACATTGTCTATATGGATGCTGAGAACGCGCGCGGCCTGCGTCGCATCTTTGGCGACGACCCCGACGGCAAGATTACGCGCTTGCTCGATTGGACCGAGCGCCCCGGCGATGTGGCCGATCCCTGGTACACCGGCAACTTCGATGCCACCTACCGCGATGTGCTCGCCGGCTGCACCGCTATGCTCGAGCAGCTGTAGGCAAGCAAGGTCTCGGGCCACGCCTTCGGCGCGAAACGAGCGTGGATAATCTCCCACATGAAAAATGAGCGTGGTTTTTCTCCCACTTTGAGCGTTCAAGTGCGCTCTAAACGGGAGAAAATCCACGCTCATTTTCTCGGCGGGAGATAATCCACGCTCAACTACTCGTCGACGATCTCGGCAAGCCAGACATTCAGCGTATCGACCTCGGGGCAGCAGAACTTGGCCGTACCGGGCTCGTTGCCGGGCATTCGGAACTGGCCCTAGACGGGTTTGACCTCCAGCTTTATCCCCTCGGCACGGGAGTCACCAAAAACATCCGAAAGGGTCCAGATCGCATACAGAGGCAGATAGAGAACGCCCCCGTCACGCTCAACGTTGCCTCTCGAGAAAACAATCCCGCGTTTTACGCCATACTCGGCCGTTTCAAGCACATGGCCGAGTGCGGCGTGTGCATGGTAATAGGAGCCCGATTTAACCTCGATCGGAACAGCCGTTCCATCCGGTCCGTCAACCACAAAGTCCACTTCACCGCGCTTTTTTGTCTGATAGTAGTAAAGCTGGCGATTTTGGGCAGCCAGCTGCTGAGCCACCACGTTTTCGTACACGCCACCGAGGTTGGGCTCCTTGCTGTCGAGGTACGCCGCCTGGGCGACCCCGATAGGATAACGGGCCATCAGCATCCCGATATCGGACTGGTACAGCTTGAACTGGGACGGTCGCGCTGTCTTAAGCAGCGGGGACTTTGGCTCGGTTACGATATCGGTCTTGAGGGCGACGCCGGCATCGACGAGCCAGACGAAGTCGCGCTGGTACTTCTCGAAATGGGCCTTGGGGTCGATCGAGTTGAGTACGAAGCGCTTGTTCTCGCCCTCCAGCATGACGGGCAGTTGGTCGAAGATGCTCTGCACCTGAAGTGCGCGCCCGTTCGCGTATTTTGAGATATCCCGACGGTATTGCCCGTTCAGCTCGGACTGGAGCTGGCGGACGGACGCCAGGTCACCCCGTGTGTCGAGGAATCGCTGCACAACTTCCGGCATCCCGCCGACGACGATATAGGTCCTGAAGTTTGCCATCATTGCGTCGTGAATATAACCAGGAACCGGTGTCTCGTTGCGGCACGCATCGCAAATCGAGCGCCGCGCCTCTTCGCTCACCCCGATCGCCCAGCTGAACTCCTCAAAATCCAGCGGGAACATCCTGAGCTCATGGACGTACCCCACGGGATAAGACCTGACGCCCTTGAATTGGGTCCCAAGCATGGACCCCGAGAATGCCCAGCGACAACGGCCGTCCTCGACAAGGAACTTGGCCATCGTCATGATGTCCGGCGCCTCCTGCACCTCATCGATAAATACGAGAGTTTTGCCCGGCGCTATCGACTTGCCCGTGAGAAGCGTCACCCTGCTGATGAAGTCATCAGCATCCCTCGCCCCGAGAAGGGCGTCTTTTGCCTGGCGGTTTTCCGCGAGATTGAGCTCGATATAGGTTGCGTAGTTTGACTTACCGAACTCGCGAATCGAGTAGCTCTTACCGATTTGGCGAGAACCCGTGACGAACAACGCCTTTCGTTCAATGGATCTCTGCCAACAATCAAGCTCATCAGCGATTTTCCTGCGCAACATAAGCTCTCCCATCGCCTCGATAAATGAAATGCAGATATTTATATCGACCATTATCGATGAAATGCAGATATTTTTAGCGCCTGAATCGGATGAAATGCAGAAATTTGACCTTACTCGCATACAGAACAACGACGCGTGCGCCTAAGCATGGGCATAAGTGAGGTCGGGATTCTCGCATACAAATCGAGCGAGGACTATCTCCCACTTTGAGCGCGAAATTGCGCCCAAAACGGGAGAAAATCCACGCTCGATATTTCGACGGGAGATAATCCTCGCTCGGTTACTCGCCAGCAACCACAAGGTGACAAAGGGGCTGTCCCTTTGTCACATTTGGCCGGTTGGCTATTCGTCGACGATTTCGGCGAGCCAGACGTTTAACGTATCGACCTCGGGGCAGCAGAACTTTGCCGCACCGGGCTCGTTGCCGGGCACGGTTCCGCCATAGCGCAGGATATCGATATAGGGAAAGCCCACATGGCAGGCCATGGCGCACATCTTGCCGCGGTCTCGGTCAAAGTCAAAGACGTCACCCGGCTTATGACCGTGGTGGCAGCGGCACGTCCCCAGCTGGTCCACGCAGCTCACGCGGATACGCGGCCGCTTGCCACGCGGCGCGCCGAGCGGCCCGTTCTCGCCCGCAGGCTTGACGCCGCCCTCGCCAGCATTACTCATGGTCAATCACATCCAGGCAGGCCTCGATGGGCAGGCCGGCAGACTTATCCTCCTGCGCAGCATTGCGCTCGATAAGCTCGGCCACCACGCGCATGGCATCGGCCGTGGCGCGCTGAAGCGTCCAACCGCTCATCACGCGACCCATAAGCACGGCCGAGAACGTATCACCCGTACCCGGGAAGTACACCGGGATCAGCTCGAAGGGGATCGTGAAGTACTCCCCCGCCACATGGTCGTAACCGATAACCGCGTTCGTGCCATTGACCACGGCGCTCGTAATGACCACCGACTTGGCACCCAGCTCGCGCACGGCGTCCACAAGGGCGCGGGCCTCATCGGGCGTGATCTGTTCTGCAATAGGCGTATCGGTGAGCAGACAGGCCTCGGTGTAGTTGGGCACCGCGTAGTCTGCGCACTCCAGCAGGTGCCGCATAAGGCCAATCGTGGACTCGGGCACACCGGCATAGAGCTTGCCGTTGTCGCCCATGATGGGGTCGACGAACACCTTGGTGCCCTTTTGGGCGCGGCGGTGGCAAAAGTCCGAGATGGTACGCGTCTCTTCCTCGGTCACGATAAAGCCGGTCGAGATGGCGTCAAACTCAAAGCCGAGCTCCTCCCAGATAGCAAGGCTTTGGCGCACGTACTCGGTGGTGTCGTGGATGTAGAACTTGGGGTAGTTGAGCGTATCGGAAACGAGGGCCGTCGGCAGGTTGTGGATGCGATAGCCCATGTGCGACAGCACTGGCAGCATGGCAGAAAGCGCGACCTTGCCGTAACCGCACATATCGTTGATCAGCAGCAGCTGAGTGTTCTTCATGAGTGTCCCCCTTGGGTCGGGCGCGGCGCGACGGCGCCATAGTGCGACTAAGTGTAGCGCAGGGGGCGTTGCGAGCGGAGTCGAGCGGCACGAAGGGCAAATTGTTGCGGAAAGGTTTCGGAAATGGGGACTGTTTGCTCCATAACGGCCCAGTTGATACTACTCATATAGTGCCATTTCAAAACTATGCCTATTTACTACGTTTAACCGCCCACCTCCAACCACAACAAATTTCGCTCCGACAAAACCGCAGGTAGATAGCTTGCGCTTTTTCAGAAATAGCTGTTGTGGTCGGGGATGCCGGATTCATCGTAGTAATTAGGCATAGTTTTTGGCGAGGCCGCTTCGAAAGGCGTCATCGCAGCCCAAAGTAATCCCTTTTCCTCCGTCCCCAAGGGATCACATGCACCGAAGCGGACCGTGGCGGAATCACATGTTGAGGACGGACAGCGAAAACGCTCCTAAGCGAGCAAGGTGGCGTGAAAGAGGAGGGCATAGGCCTTGTGGCCATGCCCGACGATTGAACGCCAGATTGCCGCTTAGGAGCGTTTGCAGCGTCGAGCGGTTACGGCGTTTGGTAAAACGCCGTAACTTAATAAGTTTGGTACCTTGACATTGATTTCTCACGCTCCTAAATTGGTTAGGCACAAAACAATTCCTCTACCTAACTAAAGAAAGGAGCGGCACTAATTCATGTGCGATGAACCTCTTAACTTTTGTTCGCACGAGCCCGGCGGCGACCCGTCACAGCCTGCGGATGTACCCGAAGCGGTTAGCTCAGAAGACAAGCTTGCCAAGCGCATCCTCAATGGCCTGGGCTTTTGCGGCCATTACATGCATTTTCATGGCGGAGGCGTATCCGGCAAGGCGCCCATCATTTGCCTGCTGGCCAAGCAGCCCGGCGGTGAGATGTCGCAGCAGGAACTCGGCATGCACTTTGACCTCAAGCCGGGGTCGCTTTCCGAGATCCTGTCCAAGCTCGAGCTCAACGGCCTCATCGAGCGCAGCCGTAACCCCAAGGATCGACGGCAACTCACCATTCGCCTGACCGAAACCGGCCGGGAAAACGCCCGCATCGACCAGGCAGCCCGCATCCGCTTTAGGGAACGGGCCTTTAGCGCGCTCACCCACGACGAGCGCGAGGACCTCGCCGAAATGCTCGATAAAATCCGCGTAACCTGGGAGGAACTGGATGATTAAAACCCTCATGGGAAGCATCCGCGACTATATGAAAGTCACCGTTGCCACGCCGTTGCTCGTGCTTGGCGAGGTGCTCTGCGAGATGCTGATTCCATTTATCACCGCCAACCTGATCGACGCTATCAAAGACGGCGCCACCGTAGCCGAGATGCTTCCCACCGCAGGCTTTTTGGTGCTCATCGCGCTGACATCGCTTGCTTTTGGCGCCGCGGCAGGCGTCACCTGCAGCCATGCGAGCTGCGGCTTCGCCAAGAACCTGCGTCACGACCTGTTCTACAAAATCCAGACGTTCAGCTTTGCCAACATCGATGAGTTCTCGAGCTCCTCGCTCGTCACGCGCCTGACCACCGACATCAACAACGTGCAGCAGGCCTTTATGATGATCATCCGTATCGCCGTGCGCGCGCCGCTGGTATTGATCTTCGCCTTTACCATGGCATTTATCATGGGCGGCAGCGTTGCCATGGTCTACCTGGTCATCATTCCGCTGCTGGGCTTTGGGCTGTTCTTTATCATCTTTAAGGTGCGCCCCATCTTCTCGCGCGTGTTCCACAAGTACGATGCCCTTAACGAGTCCGTCGAGGAAAACGTCACCGGCATGCGCGTGGTTAAGAGCTACGTACGCGAAGACTTTGAGAAGGAGAAGTTCGCGGCCGCCGCGCGCGATGTCCAGATGGACTTCACCCGCGCCGAGAAGCTGCTCGCCTTTAACAACCCCATGATGAACATCTGCGTCAACGGCGCGTTTGTCGTCATCATCTACCTGGGCTCCAAGCTCATCATCACGAGCCAGGGCACGCTGTTCGACGTGGGCCAGCTCTCCTCGACCTTTACCTATGGTTTCCAGATTCTCATGAGCCTGATGCAGCTGTCGATGATCTTTGTCATGGTGACCATGGCCGACGAATCGGCACACCGCATTGCCGAGGTGCTGGCCGCCGAGCCCACGATCGCCGATCCCGCCGATCCCGTGCTCGAGGTTGCCGACGGTTCCATCGACTTTGACCACGTGAGTTTTAAGTATTCCAAGCATGCGAAGCGCCAGGCGCTCGACGATATCGACCTGCACATTACGAGCGGCGAGACCATCGGCATCATCGGCGGCACCGGCTCGGCCAAGTCCACGCTCGTTAACCTCATCGCCCGCCTGTACGACACCACCGAAGGCGCTGTGCGCGTGGGCGGCGTGGACGTGCGCGACTACGACCTGGACGCGCTGCGTCACCAGGTCGCCATGGTGCTGCAGAAAAACGTGCTGTTTAGCGGCACCATCGCCGAGAACCTGCGTTGGGGCGACCCGAACGCCACCGACGAGGAAGTCCGCGAGGCAGCGCATCTGGCCTGCGCCGACGAGTTTGTCGACGGTTTCCCCAAGGGCTACGACACCTGGATCGAACAGGGCGGCTCCAATGTTTCGGGCGGTCAGAAGCAGCGCCTGTGCATTGCACGCGCCCTGCTGCGTCGCCCCAAGATCTTGATCCTGGACGACTCCACCAGCGCCGTCGACACCAAGACCGACGCCAAGATTCGCGCAGGGCTGGCAAGCTATCTGCCCAACACGACCAAGATCATCATCGCCCAGCGCATCAGCTCCGTGCAGGACGCAGACCGCATCATTGTCATGGAGGGCGGCCGCATCGCACAGATCGGCAACCACGAAGAGCTGCTCAAGACGAGCGAGATCTACCGCGAGACCTTTACCTCGCAAAACAAGATGTCTGCCGAAGGTACGCAAGACGCCGACGACGTCTCTGGCGACGCGAACACGGCGGCAGACAACACCGACATGACCGCAACGCAAGCTCAGACCCAGGAAGGAGGCGAGGCCCATGAGTAAGGCAACGACCGCCGAGCGCGCGCTCAACCGCAAGGGCGGCACCATGTCGCGCCTCATCAAGACGCTCTTTGGCTTCTATCCCGTGCTTTTGCCCCTCGTCGTCGCCGGCGTGGTGCTCTGCGCCATCATCAACTCCATCGGCGCGACCTTCCTGCAGAGCGCCCTGCAAATTATTGGCGAATCGTGGCAGTCGGGCGATTGGGAAGCCGCGCAGCCCAAGATCGCACAGCTCGTGACCACCCTCGCCTGCATCTACGGCGTCGGCGTCCTGTCCTCGCTCTTCTGGAACCGCGCCATGGCTATCGTCACGCAGGGCTCGCTGGAGAAGCTGCGCGAGATGATGTTCAACCGCATGCAGGACCTGCCGATCCGCTACTTCGACACGCACCAGCGCGGCGATATCATGAGCCACTACACCAACGACATCGACACGCTGCGTCAGATGATCAGCCAGTCGCTGCCCAACCTGCTCATGACGATCATCATCATCGTCACGGTGTTCTTTATCATGCTGTACTACAGCGTGTGGATGTGCTTGGTCATCATCGCCGGCGTCGCCTTTATGACCTTTATGACCAAGCTGCTCGGCTCCAACTCCGCGCGTTTCTTCATCGCGCAGCAGACCGAACTCGGCGTGGTCGAGGGCCATATCGAGGAAGTCATGAACGGCCAGAAGGTCGTCAAGGCATTCTGCCACGAGTCTGCCGCCGAGGCCGATTTTGACGAGCGCAACGAAAAGCTCTTCGAAGTCTCCCAGAAGGCCAACATGTACGCCAACATCCTCATGCCCATCCTTATGAACCTGGGCAACTTGCTCTACGTGCTGGTGGCCCTTGCCGGCGGCATTTTCCTGGCGCTGGGCGTGCCCAACCTGAGTATCTCGGGCATGGCGCTGTCCATCGCCGTCGTGGTACCGTTCCTCAACATGACCAAGCAGTTCTGCGGACAGATCGGCCAGATCTCGCAGCAGATCAACGCCGTGGTCATGGGCCTCGCCGGCGCCGACCGCATCTTTGAGCTCATCGACGAGAAGCCCGAGGCCGACGAAGGCTATGTGACGCTCGTCAACGCGCAGGTGAACCCCGATACCTGGCAGCTCGAGGAGGCCGACCACCACACCGGCATGTGGGCATGGAAACATCCGCACCGCGCAACCGGCGAGATCGAGTACGTACCGCTGCGCGGCGACCTGGTCATGGACAACGTCGACTTTGGCTACACGCCCGACCACGAGGTGCTGCACGGCGTGTCCGTGTTTGCCAAGCCGGGCCAGAAGGTCGCGTTTGTCGGCGCCACCGGTGCCGGTAAGACGACCATCACCAACCTCATCAACCGCTTCTACGACATTGCCGACGGCAAGATCCGCTACGACGGCATCAACGTCAACAAGATTCGCAAGGCAGATCTGCGCCGTTCGCTGGGCGTGGTGCTGCAGGACGTGAACCTGTTCACCGGCACCGTGATGGACAACATCCGCTACGGCAACCTGAGCGCCACCGACGAGGAGTGCATCGCGGCGGCAAAGCTCGCCGGCGCCGACGACTTTATCACCCGCCTGCCCGACGGCTACGACACCATGCTTACCGGCAACGGCGCCCAGCTGTCGCAAGGCCAGCGCCAGCTGATTTCGATCGCCCGCGCTGCCGTCGCCGATCCGCCGGCAATGATTCTGGACGAGGCCACGTCGAGCATCGACACCCGCACCGAGGCCATCGTGCAGGAGGGCATGGACAAGCTCATGGAGGGCCGCACGACATTTGTCATCGCGCACCGCTTGTCCACCGTGCGCAACTCCGACGCGATCATCTGTCTGGACCACGGCCGCATCATCGAGCGCGGCAACCACGACGAGCTGATCGCCAAGCGCGGATATTACTATCAGCTCTATACCGGAGCGTTTGAGCTGGAGTAGCTCAAAACAGCCCCTACGCTCCCAACGGACCTCCCCGAGGGAGACGGGGTGTTTACTCCGTGCTCAAACATTCTCGCTTTGCTGCGAAACTGCGCGCGGAGCAAACACCCCGTCTCCCTCGGGGAGCTCCTACGCACACAGTCTTTTCTCGCAGCCTGAAAAGAAGTGGTGAGGCCCTGGCCGTTTGGCCAGGGCCTCATTTTGTAAGGAGTCATAAAGGGCCCGCCCCAAATTAGCTACTTAAGAAGCTGAGCCATTGCGTTGACGAATTCTTGGACTTGGAGGGTGGGCTCGAGCGGGTAGTGCAGAAAGACCGGCACCTCGCGGCCGCACAGGAACGGTACGCCCACAAAGGCCGGGTGCACGCCCGACCATGCGCCGCAGGTGAGCACCGCGTCGCCTTTTTCCTCGGCTTCGTTAAAGAGCGCAAAGTCGAAGCTATCCACATCGATCACGTCCACGCCACCGTCGGCCAAAAGATCGATACGCAGGCTGTCCATGGCGTCGTTGCCGTGGCGAAGCACGCGAAGGCGCATGCCCTCCAGGTCGGCGACCGTGATGCGCGTCTTGCGCGCAAGCGGGCTCGTGCGCGGCAGATCGATATAAAACGGTACGTTGACGATAAGGAGCTTTTGGCAGGCGTCGCCCCAGCGCGGGGTCGAAAAACTCGACTGCACCACATCCACTTCGCGACCAAGACTGCGCATGACGGCCTCGCGCTCATCGTAGAGGTCACTCACCGGCACAATCTCAAAGCGCAGCGACGGCTCCAACTCGTGCACACTCGGCCACATCGACAGCGTCTGGCGCCCCGGGCACATCATCGACACGCCCAGGCGCACGGCGCCGCCATCGCCCGCCGCGCGTCGGGCGCGGCGCAACGCATCCTCGGACTGGCGCATGATCGAGCGCGCATCGTCCACCAGCAGTGCACCCGCCGGCGTCACCTTGACGCCCGAGTGTGAGCGCTCGAACAACGTGATGCCAAACTCGGCCTCGAATCCCGACACCTGCTTGACGAGCGCCGGGGTCGACACGCGCAATTTTGCCGCGGCGCGCGAGAAGCTTCCCAGCTCCGCGGCGGCCGTTATGGCCTCGAGTCGTCGATCGTACACATCAATCTCCCGTTTCCAGACATATGGCCATGCGTTGCCAAAGGGGGTTGTTTTGGCAGGTCACACACTCAATTAAGAACAAATCGTCTCGTAAGCTATAAACCACAGGTTTACGCCATTCTAACAAATATGCAATTCACCTGCGCAAATTCAAAGCATACGATAACCAGCGAAAACCACGTGGGTCGGTTAATGGGAGCGGCCCACAGGGAGGTACAAGAAGGGAAGTTCCTATGAGCAACTGGCTTAAGCTCGAGGGCGATGTCTGCGCTGTGACCGGCGCGCTCGGCGGCATGGGCGTCGAGATCTGCCGCGAGTTCGCCCGCAACGGCGCCAACGTCGTCCTGCTCGACCTGGATGAGGAGAAGGTCAAGGCCGCAGCCGCCGACCTCGCCGCCGAGTTTGGCATCCACGCCGAGGGCTACAAGATGAACGCCACCGACGAGGCCGAGGTTCAGGCCGCCGTCGATGCCACCATCGCCGACTTCGGCCGCGTCGACGTCCTCGTCAACACCGCCGGCATCCTGCGCTTCGCAGCCATGGAAGACCTGCCGCTGAGTGACTGGAACGAGGTCATCAACGTCAACCTCACCGGCTACTTCATCACCTCGCAGCGCTTTGGTCGCGAGATGATCAAGGCCGGCCAGGGTCGCCTGGTTCATATCTCCACCGTCGCCAGCCACTCCCCCGAGACATTCTCGGGTGTGTACAGCTCCACTAAGGCCGGCGTCAACATGATGTCCAAGATGCTGGCCGCCGAGTGGGGCCCCTACGGCGTGCGCTCCAACTGCGTCGAGCCCTGCTTTGTCAAGACCCCCATGTCGGCGAGCTTTTACGCTGACCCCGAAGTCGAGAAGAGCCGCAGCCGCCTTATCGCCACGCGCCGCATCGGCGAGGTCAGCGATATCGCCAACGCCGTCATGTTCCTGGCGTCCAAGCGCTCGGACTTTACCACCGGCGACGCCATCAAGGTCGACGGCGGCTTCTCCAATATGATGGGCGACCTCACCGCCAAGCCCGGCGGCCGCCGAGCCTTTGCCGACAACTACCTCAAGAACAAGGGTGTCGAGCTTTGGTCTGACGAGTCCGGCGTCGCCAAGCCGACTGACCAGTAAACCAACCCGACAGGGAGGCCCCGCGGACGTGTCCGCCCCTCCCCCGCATCGATTAGAAAGAGTCCAATGGCTTCCACCAACTCCAACAAGGGTCGCACCGTCGTGCTTTCCGCCGCGTGCGTCACCATGTTCTTCATCAGTTCCATCGCGCTGTATTCCGTTGTGAGCAAGAACCTGCTCGCCGTCTATCCCGAGTGGTCCAGCGCTCTTACCTGGGCTTTCCCGGTCTTTCAGACCATCATGGCCGTGACGGGTATCTTCGCCGGTCGCATCTCCGATAAGATCGGCCCCCGCAACGTCGTGATCGCCGCCGCCGTGTGCTACGGCCTGGGCTGGTTCATGTCCGGCACCGTCACCGAGCCTTGGCAGTTCTACCTGTGGTTCTCGCTCGTCGCCGCTGTCGGCAACGGCCTGGGCTACAACCCGGCACTCACCACGGGTCAGAAGTGGTTTATCGACAAGAAGGGCCTCGCCTCCGGCATTACGCTCGCTGCTTCGACCGCCGGCCCCGCCGTGCTGTCCCCGGTGCTCGCCTCGCTGCTCATCCCGAGCCTGGGCATCTTTGGCGCCCTCAAGGCACTCGGCGTCATCTTCTTTGTGACGATCGCCGCCTCCGCCCTGTTCCTGAAGGCCCCCGAGGCCGGCTGGCTGCCCGAGGGCTTCGAGGCCCCCAAGGGCGGCGCACATGCCGGCACCTTCGGCGACCTCACCCCGGGCGAGATGGTCAAGACCCCGCGCTTCTGGGTCCTCATCGTCACCTTCGCCTTTGCCGCCACCGCGGGTACCCTGCTCGTGGGCAAGGTTGCCTCCATCGCCGCCGTCCAGCTCTTCGCCGACCCCACGAGCGCCGCAGCCGTCGCCCTCGGCGGTGTGGTGGTCTCCGTCAACACCTGCGCCAACCTGGTTGGCCGCCTGTCCTTTGGTCAGATCATCGACAAGCTCGGCGCCTATAAGTCGCTGCTCATCAGCCTTGTCGTCACCATCGTCGCCCTCGTCATCATGTCGATGAGCTTTACGCAGAGCATGTTCTTTGTGGCGCTCGCCCTGCTCGGCTTTAGCTTTGGCGCCCTGCTCGTCATCTACCCGCCGCTCACCGGTGGCGCCTTTGGCACCAGCAACATCGGCGTCAACTACGGCATCATGTTCTTGGGCTACGCCGCTTCTACTTGGATCAGCCAGCCCATTACCGCCGTGCTGTATCACGCCGAGGCCGGCAGCGCCGCCTACCAGCAGTCCTTCTACGGCGCCATCGTGATCGCCGCCATCGCCGTCGTGCTCACCGTCTACATGATGGTCTCCGACAGCAAGAAGAAGTCCGCCTAGTTTTACCGATGCGACAAAGGGACAGACCCTTTGTCGCATTCCACCGGTCACCAGTATTAAGGAGTCGAAATGTCTGAGCTCAACCCCGTCCGCATCGCCGTCATCGGCGCCGGCGCCATGGGCCGCAACCACATCCGCTTTGTCACCGAGGAGCCCGAGGCCGAGCTCGTCGCCATCGCCGACGCCTTTGAGGGCGCCCGCGCCACGGCCGAGGCCGCCGGCGTGCCGTTCTTCACCGATCCCGCCCAGATGATGGACGAGATCAAGCCCGAGGCCGTCATCATCGCCACCCCCAACGACCTGCACCTGGGCGTTGCCCGCGAGGCCATCAAGCGCAACATCGTGCCGTTGGTCGAAAAACCGATCTCCAACGATCTCGAGGATGCCCAGGCCTTCGCCGCCGAGGCCGAGACCGCCGGCGTGCCCGTGCTCGTGGGTCAGCACCGTCGCCACAACCCCTTCGTCAACAAGGCCAAGGAGATCATCGAGTCTGGCGAGCTGGGCAAGCTCACCGTGTCGAGCTTCCACTACATGATCTACAAGAACGACGAGTACTTCGATGTCGAGTGGCGCCGCAAAAAGGGTGCCGGCCCGATCCTGGTCAACCTGGTTCACGACGTCGACCTGCTCCGCTACCTGCTGGGCGAGCCCGTCGCCGTCCAGGGCATGCAGTCCAGCGCCGCCCGCGGCTTTGAGACCGAGGACTCCGCCGTGGTCAACGTTCGCTTTGCCGACGGAGCGCTCGCGAGCATGACCATCTCCGACGCCACCGCCAGCCCCTGGAACTGGGAGGCGACCGCCCGCGAGGATCCGCAGTACCGCCCCTTCGACGCCGACGCCTACTTCATCGGCGGCACAAAGGGCGCCCTGTCGCTGCCCCGCCTGCACCAGTTCTCTTACGACGGCGCCTCCAACTGGCACAAGCCGCTGCAGATGGAGATTCCGGCCGTGGACCCGGCACTGCCGCACAAGATGCAGCTCAAGCACTTTGTGAAGGTTGTCCGTCGCGAGGTCGAGCCCGTCGTGACCCCCGCCGATAACGTCAAGACGCTCACGCTGCTTAACGCCATCAAGGAGGCCGCCGAGACCGGTCAGCTCGTCGAGCTGTAATGCCTTAAGAGCGGCCGCGGCAGAAACCCCATGCCGAGTCCCTCGGTCCGCCACCAACAAGCCCCTCTTCTTTGCCCCGCGAGCAGCCTCCTGCCCGCGGGGCTTTTCTTTGCAGCCGCGGCGCGCGGGCGGGTGGTAGACTGGGTGGCTCATGCACCTGTAACGTACTCACAGACAGGAATTCCCATGGATCTTATCGCCCAGCTCGCCCGCGAGCTCAACCTTAAGGCCGCCAACATCGAGGCGGCCGTCAAGCTCATCGACGAGGGCAACACCATCCCCTTTATCTCGCGCTACCGCAAGGAAGCAACGGGCGGCATGGACGACGTCGCCCTGCGCGCACTCGACGAGCGCCTGTCTTACCTGCGCAATCTTGAACAGCGCAAAGAGGACGTCATCCTGCTCATCGACGCCCAGGGCAAGCTCACGCCCGAGCTCGAGGCGCAGATTCGCGAGGCCACGCAGCTCCAGCGTGTCGAGGACCTCTATAAGCCCTACCGCAAAAAGCGCATGACTCGCGCGCAGAAGGCCCGCGAGGCCGGCCTGGAGCCGCTCGCCAACATGATCATCATGCAGGCCTCGGCCAAGGGCAGCGCACTCGACGCCGCCGCGGCATACGTCAACGAGGAGGCCGGCTTCGACACGCCCGAAAAGGCGCTCGCCGGCGCGGCGGACATCGTGGCCGAGACGGTGGCCGAAGACCCCGAGAACGTCGCCGACCTGCGCGCCTTTACGCAAAACACCGCCGACATCGTCGTCGAGGCCACCGACCCCGCCGAGAAGACCCCCTACGAGCCGTACTACAGCTATGACGAGCCCCTGCGCCGCATCCCCAACCACCGCGTGCTGGCTATCGACCGCGGCGAGCGCGAGGGCAAGCTCCGCGTACGTGTGAACGTCGACGGCGCTGCCGCTACGGCGCGCCTCGGCAGCCGTTGGCCCCGACGCCAGGGCGTGTTTGCTCCCATCTTCGATGCCGCCATCGCTGACGGTTACAAGCGCCTCATGGCTCCCTCGCTGGAGCGCGAGACCCGCGCCAAACTCACCGTTCGCGCCCAGACCGAGGCCATCAACGTCTTTGCCAAGAATCTCGAAGGCCTGCTCTCGGCACGCCCCGTACGCGGCGCCCGCGTGCTCGCGCTCGACCCGGGCTACCGCACCGGCTGCAAGGTCGCCGTCATGGACGAGACCGGCAAGCTGCTCGACCACGGCGTGGTCTACCCCACCAAGCCGCGCCACGACGTCGCCGGCACCAAGCGCGAGCTCGCCCGCCTCGTCAAGAAGGACGGCGTCAACACCATCGTCATCGGCAACGGCACCGCCAGCCGCGAGACCGAGGAAGTCGTCTCGGAGTTCATTGCCGAGCAGGCTCCTGAGCTGCGATACACCATCGTCAACGAGGCCGGCGCATCGGTGTACTCCGCCTCCGAACTCGCCAGCCAGGAGTATCCCGACTTGGACGTCACCGTGCGTGGCGCCATGAGCCTGGGCCGCCGCTTGCAAGACCCGCTGGCAGAGCTCGTCAAGATTCCGCCCCAGTCCATCGGCGTGGGTCAGTACCAGCACGATCTTGACCAGGCCGAGCTTTCGCGCACCCTGGGCCACGTGGTGGAGGACGTCGTCAACCGCGTGGGCGTCGACGTGAACACCGCGAGCGCGAGCCTGCTGGGATACGTTTCGGGCATCACGCCGAGCGTGGCCAAGAACATCGTGGCTTTCCGCGAGGAAAACGGCGCCTTTACCGATCGCCGCCAGCTCAAGAAGGTCCCCAAGCTGGGACCCAAGGCGTACCTCAACGCCGCAGGTTTCCTGCGCATCAGCGGCGGCAAGAACCCGCTCGACGCGACAAGCGTCCACCCCGAGAGCTACGAGGTGGCAACGGCCGTCTTGGAGCGCGCTGGCGTTGCGGCAAGCGAGCTCAGCCGCGGCGGCGTGCCCGACATCGAGCGCCGTCTGGGCAGCATCTCGGCGCTGGCAAGCGACCTGGACTGCGGCACCCTCACGCTCATCGACATCGTCAACGAGCTCAAGAAGCCCGGCCGCGACCCGCGAGACGACGCGCCCGAGGTGGTCTTTAGCCGCTCAGCGCTTTCCATCGACGACCTGGAGCCCGGCATGGAGCTCAAGGGCACGGTGCGCAACGTTGTGGACTTTGGCGCCTTCGTCGACGTGGGAGTGCACCAGGACGGCCTCGTGCACATCTCCAAGCTCGCCAACCGCTTCGTCAAGCACCCGAGCGACGTGGTACGCGTCGGCGACACGGTAAAGGTGTGGGTCGAGAAGGTTGATCGCGATCGCAAAAAGATTTCGCTCACCATGGTGCAGGGGAAGTAACCGCCAAAGCAAAGGCACCCCCTCTCGCGATGTGCAAAATCGCGAGCATTCTGCAAATTCCGCCGTTCCAGATGCCCCTCAGAGGCAATAAAGTCACAAACAGCCCCCGTTTTGGCGTTTTTAGAGCCAAAACGGGGGCTGTTCCATGCTTCGGTTAACTGGTAAAAGCCTTTACCTTGCTGAATACTCTCAATTTTGCACGTCGCAGGCGGGGGTACCTTTGCCTACGGCAGGATATGGAAGCCGAGTGCTAACTTGCCGGCAAGCTCGTGTCGGCAGCCCCGGCCTTTCCTTTGCCTAGCGCGACCCTTGCGAAGCGCGTGAGCGATAGGGAAAGGAAAGGCCGGGGCGAACAACCCACGATATAGCCAGCGTTCGCGTTACGGCAGAATATGGAAGCCCAGAGCGGCGATATCTTTAGCAAAACCGCGCACAGTGTCGAGCGAGACCTCGTACGGATCACGGCCGATGTTCTTACGCTTGGCCAGGATGCTGTTGGGCACCGTAATGATCTGGCAACCACAGGCTTCGGCCTGGTAAATGTTGATAAGCTCGCGCGTGGACGCCCACAAGACCTCGCAGTTGGGCTTGGCGGCAGCCTTCTTGACCGACTCCGTCATAAACGGAATGGGATCGACACCCGTGTCGGCGATACGGCCGGCAAAGAGCGAGATGATGGACGGCGTCTCGGCGTCAACGGCGTCGACCATCTCATCGACCTGCGTAGGCGTAAAGATGGTGGTGACGTTGACCTTGATGCCGTCAGCCGAAAGCTTACGGACCAACTCGGCGGTGGACTCGCCTTTGGTGGTCACGCACGGAATCTTGACGTAGACGTTCTCGGCCCAGGTAGCGATCTCGCGGGCCTCGACCTCCATGGTCTCGACGTCGTCGGCAAAGACTTCAAACGACACGGACACATCGGTGATGTGGGCCAGGACCTCCTTGGCAAACGCGCGGTAATCCGTCACGCCGCCCTTTTTCATAAGGGACGGGTTGGTCGTGAAACCCTGAACGTTGCCGTTCTCGTACATGTCGAGCATGCCCTCGAGGTTTGCACCGTCAGCGAACACCTTGATTGCCATCTGCCTGATTCCTTTCGTTAGCATACGGCCGATAAACTGCTAAACACTTTACCTACGTTTATCAAGGCGTGAGCTGCGGTTTTTTATCTTCTCGGCGAACGGTATAAACACCTCAGTGTTTGGATTGATAAATCGATTGAGCATGCAAAAGCAAAGAGTCGCAGTTTGAGCAAACGTCAGAAGGCGAGATTCATTAGATGAGGCCAAAATGCTGCATCGCGGTGACGGTGCCGTCGTGTGCGACATCGTCGGTCACGTAGTCGGCGACCGCCTTGACCTCGGGCATGGCGTTGCCCATGGCCACGGCCGTCTCGACAGCAGCGAGCATGCCCAGGTCGTTGCCAGAATCGCCAAAGCCAAAGGTGCGCGCATTTCCCTCGCGGCCCAGATACGCCAGCGCTCGCGCCACGCCCACGCCCTTGTCGATGCCCTTGGGGCTCAGCTCGCGATTCTGACCACCGGTGTTGCACAGCTCAAAGTTGCGATCGATAAAGCCATCGTCGTTGGCCACACAAGCCAGGTCGCACGCGTTAATGCACACCTTGCCTACGCGCAGACGGCCGTCGACGCGCATCTGATCAACGTCATGCACCACGCCGGCGCCTAGCAGAAATGACTGTTCGACACCAACTGGCTCAAGTGAATAGGTGGCACCGTTCGTCTCGAACAACGCCTCGCCGCCCGCCACAGTAATGCGACGCGCGAGCTCCTCAACAATGTCTTCGTCAAAGCACTCCTCATGCACCACGCGGCCCTCGACCTCGAGCGTGGCGCCCGCCATGGCAACGATGCCCGCCGGATTCAGGGCACGCAGACCATCGGCAACCAGCCACAGGGGGCGGCCCGTGCAGATAAATGCCTTGTGCCCCACATCGCGCAGTGCACGGAACGCCTCAGCCACCGTCTGCGAGGGACGAACCGCCGTAAAGTCCTTATCGGTCATATCGTCGGGATCGAACGACGTCAGCGTGCCGTCCACGTCAAAAAAGAGCACAGCGGATTCGGGGCACGCATCAATCATATGGGTTCCTTTCGAGGATAAGGGCAAACGAAGCATCCATCATATAATGGAGCGACGCAATCAGAGAGGTCACCCATGGAATTTTACGCAAGCTGCCCCGAGGGCTTTGAGTCCGCACTCGCCGATGAGCTTAAACACCTCGGGCTTTCGCATGTCCGCCGCCTGAAGGGCCGCGCTACGTTTGAGGGCGAGCTCGAAGAAGGCTACCGCGCCTGTCTGTGGTCGCGCCTGGCCAGCCGCGTGTTTGTGGTGCTTGGGCGCTTTGAGGCGCAGGATGCCGATGAACTGTACAACAGCGTTTACGACATCGCCTGGGAGACCATCATCCGCCCCGGTGCCACCATCGCCATCACCGCCCGCGGCGTGACCGAGCAGCTGCGCAACACGCGCTTCTCGGCCCTGCGCGCCAAGGACGCACTGTGCGACCGTCTGGCCGAGACCACGGGCCGTCGCGCCGATGTCGATGCCATCGATCCCGACGTTCACCTGCTGCTTTCGCTGCGTCAGCGCCGCGCGAGCATCAGCCTGGACCTTTCGGGCGACCCACTGTTCAAGCGCCTGCCGCCCGCCGCGACCCGCGCCGGCGAGGGCACACACGTGCTGCGCCCCGACTACGCCGCCCTGGTGCTGGCGCAGGTCGGCTGGACCGCGCTGTGCGAGCGCGAGTTGACGGCCGATGACTACGAGAACGAGGCTCTGCCTACGCTGATCGATGCCTCGTGCGCCGGTGGCGGCCTGCTGCTGGAGGCCGTGAACATTCTGACCGACCGCGCCCCGGGCGCCGCACGCGAGCGCTGGGGCTTTGAGGGCTGGCAGCTGCATGACGCTGCCCTGTGGGAGCAGCTGCGTGCCGAAGCGCGCGAGCGCGAGGCGGCGGCGCGCGAACGCCAGGCGCGCATCGTTGCCGTAGACATTGACCCTGCCGCCCGCAAGACCGCTGAGCGCATGGTCAAGTGTGCCGGCTACAAGCGCTTTGTCGATTTTTGCGCCGCCAAGTCCGCCACCGTGCTGGACCACGCAGGTGCCGTTGCCGGTGCCGCCCTGGTCGCGGACACCACCGAGACGCCGCTTTCGCTCATGCACGACGCCATGACGCTGGTCGGCGAGCTGCGCCGCGCGCCCGAGCTCGCTACCGCACCGGTCGCCGCGCTCACTCGCGACGGCCTTATGGCCCGCGCGCTCCATGCCGAGCCCGCGCGCTCCATCGCCGTCATGCCCAACAACGAAGAGGCGACTATTGAGGTTTGGCCCTCGCTTGACCACGCTGCCGCGGCATTTGAAGCTGCGACCAGCACGGATGCCGAGGACAAGACCGCAGATGCCGAAGACGAAGCCGCCAACACCCCCATGTCCGAACCCGCCGCCACGCTCGACCTGGGTGACGGCAAGCCGCTGCCCGTGCTCATCCCCGAGTCCGAGCAGTTCGCCAACCGCCTGCGCAAGAACGCTCGCCTGCGTCGCAAGTGGGCCAAGCGCGAGGGCGTGAGCTGCTACCGCGTCTACGATGCCGACCTGCCCGACTACTCCGCCGCCATCGACCTGTACGAGGGTTGCCCGCAGACGCCGGACCGATGGCTCGTCATCGCCGAATACGCCGCGCCTAAGACCATCGACCCCGCACTGGCCCAGGCCCGTATGCTCGACATTCTGGCCATCGCACCGCGTATCCTAGATGTTCCCGCCGAGCATGTGCACGCCAAGGCCCGCATGCGTTCGCGTGGCGGCTCGCAGTACGGCAAGCAGGGCGCCGGCAAGGGCGGATCGGGCGAGCGCGCCAATATCGCACGCCGTCGCCTCCCGCTCATCGAAGAGGGCGGCCTTACCTTTGCCGTCAACTTTGACGACTACCTGGACGTGGGCATTTTCTTGGACCACCGCGTCACCCGCAACCTGGTGCGCGAGCACGCCAAGCAGGCGCGTCGCTTCCTCAACCTGTTTGCCTACACCGGCACCGCCACCTGCTACGCGGCCGATGGCGGCGTCGAGGAGACCGTGACGGTCGACCTCTCCAACACCTATCTGGACTGGGCCGAGCGCAACATGCGCCAGAACGGCTTTGTGGGTCCGCAGCATCACTTTGTGCGCGACGACGTGCTCGCCTGGATTCGCGACCAGCGCCAGACGCGCAACCGCTGGGACCTGATTTTTGTCGACCCGCCCACGTTCTCGAACTCGTCCAAGATGGGCCGCCGCACCTGGGATGTCCAGCGCGACCATGTTGAGCTGTTGGCCGGCGTATCGCGCCTGCTCGCACAGGGCGGCCATGCCATCTTTAGCTGCAACCTGCGAGGCTTCCGCCCCGAGACACGCAAGCTCGCACGCGCGGGCGTGGTGCTACAGGACATAACGGCGCAGACCATCCCCGAGGACTTCGCACGCAACCAGAAGGTGCACCATTGCTATATCGTGCGCCGCCTGCCCATCGAGGACGCCATGGCCGAGGTCGGCTTTAGCGCCGAGGAAATTGCCGAGCGAACCGAGGAGCTGTGCAACCCCGAGGCCCGCAAGCCCCGTGCGGCAGTACCCGCGCACGCGCAGGCCGGCAACGGCAAGTCCAACTTTGCCGGCAAACCCTCCCCCGCCGGCAAGCCCAAAAAGAAGAAGTTCTACGCCAGCAAGCCTAAGGGCAGATAACAAAGTTGCGGTGGAATACGGACTGTTTTGCCTGGAATTAGGCAAATTTAGACCGTATTTCACCGCAACTCATATTGGGATGGTGGTTGGCGATCTAGCCTTGGGTGACTAGGCGGTAGCCAATGCCTACATGGGTTTGGATGTAACGCGGATGCGCGGGGTCGGACTCGATCTTCTTACGCAACGTGCCCATAAAGACGCGCAGGCTCGCCAGGTCGCTCTTGGTCGCCGTACCCCAGATCTCGTGCAAGATAAACTGGTGCGTCAGCACCTTGTCGGCGTTGTGTGCCAGCAGGCACAAGAGCTTGTACTCGATCGGCGTCAGATGCAGTTCCTCGCCATCCATCGTGGCGATGCCGGCATCAAAATCGATATGCAACTCGCCGGTATCGAACGAGCCCTCGGAGACAACACCGCCCGCCTGCGCATACGAAAGGCGCCTGAGCGTGGTGCGAATGCGCGCGAGCAGCTCCTCGACCGAAAACGGCTTAGTCAGGTAGTCATCGGCGCCGGCATCGAGCGCTCGGATCTTGTCCGCGTCCTCGCTGCGCGCCGAAACCACGATGATCGGCATGCCCGACCACGCGCGCACCGACTCCACCACCTTGACGCCGTCCATATCGGGCAGGCCCAGATCGAGCAGCACAATGCTCGGCGCCTGCGACGAAGCGGCGGCGATGGCGGCGTGGGCGGTCTCCACAGCCATATGGCGCAAACCGTGCGCCTCGAGCGCGGCGACGATAAGGTTGCGGACGGCGGGATCGTCCTCAACGACCAAGATGAGCGGTTTCACGGCAGAGTTCGGCACAGCGCTACTCCTTATCAAACGAAACGTCGGCGGCGGGAAGCTCAATCGTAAAGACCGAGCCGTGCGGGGCCGCCGCGGCAACCCCTATGCTACCGCCATGTGCCAGCGCAATGGAGCGGCAAAGCGAAAGCCCCAAGCCCACACTGCGGCAGCTGTCGGCCAGGCCATGGTTGGCGGTGTAGAACGACTCAAAGATTCGCTCGCGGTCCTCGGGCGCAATGCCCGGGCCGTCATCGGCAACCGAGCACGCCACACATCCATCATGGACGCCAATCGAGATTACGATATGCGAACCCGCAGGCGTATAGGTGATGGCGTTGTTCACCAGATTGACCACCAGCTGCACCATCAGACGCGCGTCGACGTTGACAAGCGCCGGCTCATCGCACGCCACCACCTTAAGGTCGTGCTCGCGCACGGCCGGGTTTACGTGGCGCAATGCCTCCTCGACGATATCGTCCATGAGCTCGAGTGTGGTCGACAGATGCATGCCGCCGCCCTCGAGCTTGGTGATGGCGAGCAGATTCTCGACGGTAGCATTGAGCCATTGCGCGTCCGAGCGAATGGATAGGAGCATACCGCGGCGTGTCTGGTCGTCAAGCACGGCCGTGCCGGTCGAGCCCTGGTCGAGCAGCACGTCGGCATTACCCGAAATGCTGGTAAGCGGCGTGCGCAAATCGTGCGAGATGGAGCGCAACAAGTTGGCGCGCAGCTGCTCGTTTTTAGCGAGCACCGCCGCTTCCTCACGGGCCTCCATGGCGCGGGCGCGATCGAGCGCCAGCTCGCCTTCGCTCGCGATGGCATCGGCAAGCGTCCGCTCCTCGGGCGTCAGCGCATCGGGCTCGGCGACAATGGCGAGCACCCCCACCACCGAGGCGGGATCGCCCGCGCGCACCATGGTGTCACCCGAGTGCACGGTCAGGTATATGCCAAAGAACGCCGAGCCGCCATAGGTGGCATCGAGCGGCGTTCCCACATAGGCGGATGCCGAGAGCCGCGGCGGCATCTGCGGCGCCAGCTCGTGCACCGGCGCGGCATCGCCCACGGCCGTGTACATCGTGCGCGGCAGCAGGTCATCGTCGTCGGCATCGGCGCTATACCACACGACCGGACAGTCCGAAAGACGCGCCAGTTGCGTTGCCATAGCATGCACAATCTGTTGCTGATCGCCGCACCGCTGCAGCATACGGTTGGTCTCGAGCACCATCTGCGTGCGACGGTCGCTGGCGGCGGCCTGCGCCAGGGCGCGACGCAGGGCCAACGCGATCGAGCTCGACACGAGCGAGACCGCAAACATGATGAAGAACATGCCGGGGTAGACGCGGTCGATGAGCGACAGCGAGTAGCGCGGGTCGACAAACAAGAAGTTATAGAGCGCCACGGCAGCAGCCGAGCTCAGCAGGCAATACAGGCGGCTCCAGGTAAAGAAGGCGCACAGCTGCACGGCAAACACATAGACGATCATGATGCTCGGCGCGAGACCCGGATGGTCGAGCAGCGCGCCCACAACCGTCGCCGCGACCAGCAGCCCCGCCGATACGCAGGCGTCATACAGAGGGCTGCGACGCGTCAGCGTTGTACGCCGCCACCAAAAGTTCTCGGCAATATCGCCGTCCGCATGGACGTCCATCAGCGCCCCGCCCCTCTCTCAAAAACAAAAACCACCACAAAGGGGACAGGCACCTTTGTGGTGGTGGCCTCCTTGTGGTGGTTCCAAGTGTATAGCCTTTGCAGCCCGCGGTCGTTAGACAAACAGCAGACGTCGACTACGGACGCTCGTCGGGAGCCAGGCGCTGCATCTTGCTCACGGCCTTAAACTTGGTGAACAGCGGCACGTACTCAAAGCTCACGTTGGAGTTCTCCAGGCCGTACCAGCGCGCAGGCGTGCCGGCGGCGCGGCGGATGATGTACTTGAGTGTGATGGCCGTACGCTCGCTGGGCTCCACGTCGCTTTCGGGCGCCAGCAGCTTGCGGATCATGACGAACTTAAACGTACCGATGTTGCCCGGATCCTTGTAGACCGAGTAATCGTGCGTCTGCGCCGGCAGCTCGCCGCTGGCAGCCAGGTCCTGAACAACCTGACGCAGATAGGCATTGACGCGCTGGTTGATCTTATAGCCCAGGTACAGATGCACGCGGAATACGTAGTCGGTGCCGAACGTCTCGACCGAGTAGGCAAAGGTATGCGGCTCGTCCATGGTCTCGACATTCACGAACCACCAGGCACGAGCGCGCTTGGGGTGCTTGTCCAAAATCGAGTAGACGATATCGCGGTCGATATAGTCGGTGTTGGTGTCCTTGGTCAGGTACACGATGTTGTCGCTCATGAGCTCGTAGCGATCGTCGTCGCGCAGGCGTTTGAGCTGCGGCAGATAGCTGCGCAGCGGCAGCAGCGTAAACTGACGTTGCTCGACCGCCGTGCCGTTGTACCAGCACACCATGATGCCCATGATGAGCGCGGCCATAAGGATGGTGAAATAGCCGCCGTGGAAGAACTTGGTGAGCGAGCTCACAAAGAAGAAGCCCTCGAGCATAAGGAAGAAGGCGGCAAAGATCCACGGCGCGACCTTGAGATTGCGCTCCACGTGCAGATAGAAGAAGAGCAGCATTGTCGTGCACATCATGGTCAGGGTAATGGCCAGGCCGTACGCGGCCTCCATGTGCGCCGAGTTCTGGAACAGCAGCACCACGACGACGCAGCCCACGAGCATGACGTTGTTGACCATGGGGATGTAGAGCTGGCCCTTGGTCTCGGCAGGATAGAAGACCTGCATATGCGGCATGAGGTCCAGGCGGCTGGCCTCGGACACCAGCGAGAATGCGCCGGTGATGAGCGCCTGCGAGGCGATGATGGCCGCGACGGTGGAAAGGCCGACGGCAAAGGGGCGCAGACCCGGGGCGAGCATCTGGTAGAAGGGGTTGAGGTCGGCGATACCCATGAGCTCCGGGTTGCCGGCGTTGTTGATAAGCCACGCGCCCTGGCCCATGTAGGACAGCAGCAGGCAGCACTTAACGAACGGCCAGGTGGCGTAGATGTTGCCGCGGCCCACATGGCCCATGTCGGAGTAGAGCGCCTCGGCACCGGTGGTGGCAAGGAAGCAGCTGCCCAGAATCATGATGCCCGCGTGGTTGTTGGGGCTCAGCAGAAAAGCGATGCCACGCAACGGGTTGAGGCACAGCAGCACCGCGGGATACTGGCAGACAAAGAACAGGCCCGTGCCGCCCAGGAACAAAAACCACAGCGTCATGATGGGGCCGAAGGCGTGACCGATCTTGGCCGTGCCGATGCGCTGCACCAAGAAGAGCGCGATGATGATGGCAAGCGTGATGGCGACGACACGACCCTGGTCGTCACCGAGCACGGCATGGACCGCCGGGATGGTGCGCAGGCCCTCGATGGCCGTGGTGACGGTAACGGCAGGCGTCAGGATGCCGTCGGCGAGGAGCGCCGCGCCGCCCAGCATGGCGGGGATGATGAGCCACTTGCCGCAGCGCTTGACCAGGCTGTACAGGGCAAAGATGCCGCCCTCGCCGTGGTTGTCGGCGCGCAGCGAGATCAGCACGTACTTGACGGTCGTCAGCAGCGTGACCGTCCACACGACAAGGGAGAGCGCGCCGAGCACGAACTCCTCCGTCACGCTTCCGATGCCGCCGTTGCCGGCAACGAGCGCCTTAGTTACATACATAGGGCTGGTGCCGATATCGCCGTACACCACGCCCAGCGTGACGAGCATCGCCGAGATGCTCACAGGAATCGCAGCGTGCGAAGCTGCCTCCTTGGCCTTTTGTTCCATAAGCCGGTTTCCTCCCAATTTTAACGTTCGACGGGATTATATGTAATCAGCCCATATTTTAATGGCACCGTTTTCCCAGCTAGATAAACATTTATGCGGCCTTTAGGCCACCGCGGCGATATGGAATGTGACAAAGGGACGCCCCCTTTGTCACATTCGTCATTTTCCGAGCCAGTTTTTGAACCACCACTCCATAGAGCGGCTCATCTCGGCCATAAAGGGGCTCGTGTGCTTACGGGTGTAGATGTCGATGACGCGGTCGCCCACCTCGCGGGCGTGCGGGCGAAACATCGCATCCATCTCGGCCACCTGCGCATCCATCGTCGCGGCGTCGGCGCGACAATAACGCTCCTCGTGCACCAGGTTCACCACGGGATGCGCGATTGCCGGACGCTCCTTGCGGGGCGTGCCGATGATGAGCATCGACAGCGGCATGGTATAGGGAGGCAGATCCAGCAGCTCGGCCACTTCCTCGGCATTTTCGACGATATCACCGATGTAGCAGCTCCCCAGCCCCAGGGCCTCGGCGGCAACCACGGCGTTTTGCGCGGCGATCACGGCGTCCTGCGCCGCGATGGCAAAGTCACCCAGACCCGGTGCACGACGGGGCGCCTTGCCCGTGCGCTCGACAAACTCGGGCTCAAAGCAACCCGCGTGCTCAAACAGATCGATCCACTTGGCATAATCGACCACAAATATGAGTGCCCAGGGCGCCTTGGCGATCATGGGCTGGTGATCGCACAGGTCGGCCAGACGGTCCAGCGTAGCCTGCTCGCGAATGCTCACGATGGAATACATCATCATAGCGCCTGCCGACGGCGCGCGACTCGCCGCATGCAAAATCGCCGCTCGCTGCTCGTCGGTCACTGCCACGGGACGGCCGCCGTCATCGCGCGCAAAAGCGCGCGTCGAGGAGCGGTGTTCCAGCGCGTCCAGTACCGCGTTGCCCGTAGTCTCGACCGGATAGCCGCACACATCCACAGCCGTCGCACAAACCTGCTCGCTCATCTGCTCGCTCATAGCCCCATCCCTGCCATTTCTTTAAGAAGCCTTTACGTTTCCGTGTAATTCCCGTCCATTATCGCGCAGGTCGCCACAACATTGCGCAACACTGCCACACGCGCGCGTTAATATGGCTGGTTGTTGTGCGCAGTCACCAAATGCAGCGCATATCTTGGTAACAATCGGGTAAACCCCCGCTTTCGTAGGTTTTAGTTTGTGAGGAGTCTCAGCATGTTCGCTGCCGCCATCTCGCTCTTCGGTCTTGCGGCGACCGTCTACCTTGTCTTGCGCGAGGCCAAGGCCATTCGCGCTCTGTCGGGAACCGTTGCCAAAAGCGCTCTTGGGTGGAGCGTCGTCTTCGGCCTGTTCCAGGTCTTTTTGACTATTTGGGGCGCCGTGGGCCTCGTCGCTCAAAACGAGCCGCTCGCCTTTGTGATGCTCATCCTGACCAACGCCATCCTCACCGGCTGCGCTTGGGCCAGCATCGCACGCGACCGCATCGCCCCGCGCGTCTTTGCGTTCGCCGCGCCCGACGCCCCCGCTCCCACCGGCAAGCTCGCCCGTCTGCGCGGCGCCTTTGTGGGCAAACCGCTCGTCGCCGCCGTCCTGTGCCTGCTGCTCGCCGGCGTCTTTGCGCTGCTGGGCATGGAGGTCTCGTCCAACCACGACTTTACCTGGGTCTACCCCCTGTGCATCCTGCTCGAGTGGGCCATCATCACCACGCTCATGGTCGGCCTGTTCTTCCTGTTCCAGCGCCACGGCGCGGCTCCCGCGGTCCTGGCCTTTGCCCTCTTTGTCCTGGGCATTGCCGAGTTCTTTGTCATCACGTTTAAATCCATGCCCATCCAGCCGGGCGACCTTTCGGCCATCTCCACCGCCGCCGCAGTCGCCGGCAACGGCTACACCTTCTCCATCTCGCTGTTCTGCGTGCTGTCCATGGGCTTTACCGCCATCGCCATGCTGCTATGCGAGTACGCCGGCCTGGTGGCACCGCACCGTCAAAAGGGTGCCGCCAACGCCAAGCGCATGCTGCTCATCAACCTGCTCGTGGCGGTGCTGTGCCTGGGCGGCGTGACCGCGCATGTCACGCTTATCGACTACTACAACACTCTCGGCATCACCGTCTACACCTGGCGCCCGCTCGAGAGCTACTGGCGCGAGGGCTATCTGCCTGCCTTTATTAGTGCAGCACAGTCCATCAAGCCGCCCAAACCCGCCGACTACTCCGTCGACGATGCCAAGGCCACGCTCAAAAAGTACGCCAAGGCCTACGACAAGTCCGACGCGGCCAAGAGCGACGGGCGCGCCGCCGCCCAGGAGCAGTTCGATAGCGAGAAGCCCACGGTCATCGCCATCATGAACGAGACCTTCTCGGACCTGTCGATCTATCAGAACATGCGCGCCGGCTACGAGGGCCCGCAGTACTTTAAGAACCTTTCCAACTGTCTCAGCCGCGGCAAGCTCTATGTGAGCGCCTACGGCGGCGGCACGGCCAATACCGAGTTTGAGTTTATGACCGGCAACTCCATGGCCAACCTGGGTTCGGGCGTGTACCCCTACACCATCTACAACATGGAGACGACCGGGAACCTGGCAGAGCAGTTCAAATCGCTCGGCTATTCCACCACGGCCATGCACCCCAACCACGCCACCAACTGGAACCGCGAGAACGTCTATAAGGACTTTGGCTTTGACCAGTTCCTGTCCATCAACGATTTCCAAGGCGCCGATACCCTGCGCGGCATGGTGACCGACCAGGCGACCTACGACAAGATTCTTGAGCTGCTCAATCAGAACGCCGATCCGCAGTTTATCTTTGACGTGACCATGCAGAACCACTCGGGCTACGACACGGGCCTGCTGCCGGCAGATAAGCAGATGCACCTGAACATCGACACGACCGATCTGGACGCCAAGACCGTCGAGGACGGCACGCTGTCCGATGTCGACGAGTACGTCTCGTGCATCGAGCAGTCCGACCAGGCGCTGCGCTACTTCCTCAACGCCTTGAGCAGGCTTGACCGCAAGGTGGTCGTGGTGTTCTGGGGCGACCATCAGCCGTTCTTCCCGTCCAAGTTCAACGATAAGTGGTTTACCGACGAGGACGACGCCACGCATCAGGAGCGCTTGTGGCAGACCGACTACATCATCTGGGCCAACTACGACGTTGCCGGTTGCGACCAGACGAGTGAGACCGACGACCTGTCCACCAACTACCTGTCCACCCAGCTCATGCAGCTGATCGGCGCACCGCTGACCGACTACCAGAAGGCGCATATGACGCTGCGCGAGTCGCTGCCCGCCATCAACTCCGTGGGCTACGAGGACGCCAGCCTGCGCTGGGCGCTCTCCTCCAACGTCACCGGTGACGACGCCGCAGCCGCAGCCGCCACCAAGGCGCGTGAGGATTACGCCAAGATGCAGTACTACGAAATGTTCCGCGACGGCAAGAACGTCTACACCGAGCACTTCCAGACCGAGGCCAACGAGACCGACCCCAACCTGGCGCCGGGTACAACCAAGATCAAATAGCGACTAGCTGCTGAGCCACAACTGAAACGTCTGTCCAGGCGGAGGCATATAAGGTTCCCTGCTCGGACAGTCCTGCGCAAGACGAAGGCCACATTAAGTGGCCTTCTTTGTATTCGGAAAGTGTGTCCCGGAATCTGCCTTCGGAATGGGACGCAGTTTCCGCTTGAGGGCCTGTTGGGAAAGCGCATCCCACTTCAAGAGTAAATTCCGGGTCGCACTTTCCGCTAAGGCTCTCAACCGGAAAGTGCATCCCATTCCAAGCCTTAATTCCGGGACATAGTTTCCGGACAAGACATCAACCGGAAAGTGGGGACCACTCTGAGCGCCGATTCTGGGACACACTTTCCGAAACACCGCCCATCCGGAAAGCCCGTCCCACTCTGAATACATCCGGGCATGGAATATCCGCTTATTAGGCCTTCCGTCAATAAAGGGGCGCCCTCCCGAGCGGCGGGCTCGAAGTTCATCGCGAGTTCCGCACGCAAAGAAGGCCACTTAATGTGGCCTTCGTCTTGCGCAGGACTGTAGAGCAGGGAACTTCGTGCCCGCCGCCCGGGAGGGCGTTGCGTTTAGAAGATGAACCTAGCGCTTATCCCTCCGGGACAAAAGAAGTGCGGCTATAAATGCGATGATTGCAAGTGTCAGCAACACCAAAAGCAACGTGAGCGTGTTGTCGCCCGTTGCCGCCAGACCAAGCAAGCCGGGCTTCTTGCTGTCAGCAGACTGCACGGGAATCTTCTCGCCATCGTCCTCGGCGGTAATCTCCCAGCGAATGGTCTTGTTTGCGTCGGCAACCTCGTTGCCCACCGATGTCGGAACGTTTAGCTGCAAATTAAGCACCGTGCTGCCATCGCTCGTAAACGTGGCGATTTGCGTGGGATAAGCGAACGCGCTGCCCGGTGTTCCTGTCTGGAGCCAACCTGCAGAGCCATCGCCCGCCGACGCCGTTAGGGTAATGGGCGACAGCAGGCGTGCCGTCTCGTGATCGACAACGGCACGCACAAACACGCGCACCTGGGACTTTACGCCCGTGGCACGAATCTCTATCTGCTGATCATGCACATCGCCAGGCATCAGATCTTTAAAGGCCAAAAACAGATCGGGCTCCCCCGAGGAGTCCGTCGCCCCCGAGACCGTCAGCTGACGCGCATTTCCGTCATAGGCAATCGCGGGAGTATCGGCAAACGCACGGGCGGGAACAGCGAGCGCGACCACGCAGAAAATGGCCGCGACCATGCAACGCAAGGAGCGCGCAACACCTTTACGAATCGGGAACGCCATACTTACGCACCTCCATGCGGCGGCACCAGCACGTCATTCTCGACCGAGCAACCCCATGCGTCGTGCACGGCCTCATCGGGCGTCGCCTGGACCGCCTGAGTGGAGATATCCACGACAAGATTGCGACCTTCGGTTGCCTTGAGCTCGGTAACCCTATTAATGAGCACGCCGGTTTCCGCGCCGGGAGCGACGGGCGACGTCCAGTAATAGAACCCGTCGCTCGCCTTAACCCAGTTATAAGCCGAGTTCGCGCCCGAGGCATCAGCCACGCTCCACGCAATCTCGTAATCCGCCTCACCCTTCGGCTCCTCCTTCGGCTCATCCCACAGGCGTGCGCCATCCTGGTCCTGCCAGTAGATATCCACTGCAGCACGAATATAGGCGGGCGCGGTACCCGTGTTCTTCGCCTTGACATCGCTTTTCACTTTGCCGTTGAGCGTTTCCTGAACCGATGGCGTCACCGACCCGATGCCGAACTGGTTGACCAGCACGCCCGTAACCGAAAGCCAGGCCAACGTGCCTGCCGTACCGGCCAGGAGGATAACCCCCACCAGCAAGGCGATGATGCGCTTGCGCTTGGACATGCTAATCCTCCTTCTTTGCTACGTTGCCGTTGCTCCAAACGTTATGGGCACGATTGCTGCCGTCGATCCATTTGTCGTTCACACGCGTGTTCGTGCAGGTGAACGTGGCATCGTTCGCGCTCGATGCAGCGGAGATAGTCGCCTGCGCCTTATCGCCCGGCTGCTTGCCAGGGACGCCGATTTGGTTGCTGTAGCGCCATGCCCACGCTGAGTCCTCCTCGACGGTGTAGATACCCGCCGGGACCGCAAGCTCGATAGCGCCGGAGTACCAGGCGGAACCGTCCTTCAGCTGCGCATCCGATGACACCGTTACCTCAACCGTGCGCTCCTCCAAGGCGTTGCCGTCCATGCCGGCCCGGGAAACCTTGAAGCGGAACGTCTTGCCCTTCGCCCAGCTATCCTGGGTTTGCTTGACGATCTTGAGCGTATGCGTAGCGGCGAAATCGAACACCGCATTGCCATCGCTCTGAGTGCCGTCGCCCGTGAGCTTGTAGTCCAAACGATTCGTCAGCTCAAACGAGCCCTCGCCTGAACCCGAACTGTAAAGCGAGACATACTTCCCGTTGACAGGCGCAGGAGTCTGGCCAGGAAGACCATAGCCCACGCGGTCAACGTGCACCGTCAGTTGCGTGCCCATGAAGGGCTTTGCAAAGCAAGCCTTGAACGGCGCCTTATCGCTCTTGTCATCTATCGTGTTCGCGGCATTGGGATCAAGCAACCACTTGAGCTGCCCGGTCACATTCTTAGGGCTCGCATCGTCCGATGTGTCGTTAGCGACGACCTTATACGTCACCGGATACAAATCCATGTTGGCTGTAACCGGTTTACCCTTGAAGTCGCTCCACGCCACAGCTTTGTCGCCATTAACCCACTGCCACTCCAAGAACAACTCCTTCAAGCTGCTATCCGCTCGCTCGCCCAGGAATGCGACGATTGCGGAGTAGGCTTCGGGATCGTAGGCCACTTCCTTTGGCTCCATGACGGGTTCACCCTTGTCGTCATAGACCGGGTTGCCGCTCTCGTCCATCTTGGGCACCTTAACTGTCTGAACAAAGCCGGCATTGCCATCCTGGCCACGCAGAACACTCGTATCGTTCGGGTCTACCGTAGCGGTGTAGATGACGTTGCCTTCGGTGTCGTGATAGCGCACTTTAAGCGGCGTCTTCTTGTACACCGCAGTGTAGGTCACGCTCTCAAAGGGCTCGCTGCCCTCGAGGGGATACTTCTCATCGTCAGTCATCAGGGTGTACTGCCCGTCATTGACATAATCGCGCGACCAGCCGACAAAGTCGTACTTGGTGCCGTCAGTGCCCTCAACCTCCTCGGCGGCCTTGACCTCAAGAGAAATCTGGTCGCCGGAATCAGTGCGGCCGAGGCTACGGACAAGATCGGGATTCGCAAGTTTAGAGTCAATGTTCGATTGAACGGTAACCAGGCTGGGACGGTAGACCGGGTACAGCTCCATGGGGGCCTTGACCACGGTAGAAGCACTCACCATACGGATGCCCTCTGACCAAGCGACATAGCCCTTGCCAGGTGCCGGCTCGGCTTCCGTCCAGCCCACGAAGACGTTGAACTTGCCTGTATCCGCATCGATAGTGCTGACGTCATAAGTAGGCTTCGGGATGCCGCCATTAAGGTTGCCGAGCATATCGTCTTGCTGAGCAACTTTGCCGTCCACATCCGTGGCATTGAGGTGGTACACAACCGCCAACGGCGAATAGTACGCCACGAATGTATAGGCTCCGCCAGGTTCCACCGGATAAGAGCAAGTACCATGCTCCACATCGTAGGGAAGCGTCTTGATCTCGCCGTTCGGAAGCTCGATCTCAACCTTCTGCAACTTATACAGCTCACCGCCTGCTTTATAAACCGGCGTCGTAACGTCAGGGATCACCGTTGCCGTAGCAGGATTGGTGTCCGCGTTGATAACGGGAGCGATGTTGTAGCTAGGCACATTGACCTTGTCCGTACCCTCAAAACCTGCGCTATGCAGGTTGGTGGTGTAGCTGACGTCGTACTTTGCGTAGACGGGATAGGCATCCTGCCACTGGGTGACCTTGGACTCGTCGGTCGCCAGATACGGCTCTGCCTTATCCGGATCACTCGTCACATAGGAGTCGCCGGCGACGTCGTAGATATACTTCCAGACGTCAGAATCCTTCTGAACCTCGGCGGTCGAAATCCAGCCCAGGAACTTATAGCCCGGCACGGCCATGTCGGCATCGGTCGGGGAAGCTTCGAGGGTCAGGGGGCTCTCATACGATCCCTTCTCACCATCTTCTGGCTTTTCGGCCACTTTAACCGACTTATTAACATGCGGGTAGTAATACGTGAACGTCGGATCCGCCCCGTTCACCTTGGTCTGCAGCAAGTTACTCTCATAGCGCCGCGTGGCAGTCCTCACGACATTATCGCCCTTGTTGTAGAAATTAACGTCCGTGGTAATCATCGCGCGAACGTAGTACTTCTTATCTGTACGCACCATGCTCTCGATGGGATTTTTCACATATGTCCAATATTCACCATCGCGCTCAAGCGTCCAGAAATTCAGGCGATAGCGATCATTCACCGGTTTGACCGTTACGTTCAGCGAAGCCGAAGTCCAAGTATCGCTTAGCGTTGCAGCGCCTGGAAAATCGGTATCGGCATAGAGGTTTTTTAGAGTATCGGCTCCCGTATCGTTTTTAACGTTGTGCGAGTACGCGTTAAGGGGACTCACGACAAGGGTTTCCTTCGTGAAGCGCGTGCCACACGTTTCATAACTATCCTTTATACCGTGGTCAACATGCTCCGGGCCCCAGTGGACGACGTTTTCACGCACGAAGGTACTACCGACGTTTTCCTCAAAGGGCGTTTGATAGCGATTCCAAACGGAACAAAGTAGCTTGCTGTCCGTAAACTCATGGTTGGTATAAGCCCGAACGTAATAATCCACTCGGTACTCAAAGCGGGCGATGTAGGTATGCGGCGCGGTTAAATCGACATCGGCGGGGAGCGTATAGCTGGGGTCGCGGCTTACGCGCACCTCGAGCGGGGCATCCTCGGTTCCCTTGTTTTCATACCAACCCAGGAAACGATAGCCGTCGGGCAGCTGGCCCTCCTCGGATATAGCTTTACCGGATACGTCGAGCACCTGTACGGTATACGCGCTTGTGCCATCTTCTGCAGTCTCAACCTTAACGTCAGTTTTGCCCACACCGTCGCGCCGAGTCTGATCGTCGGTTGCATCCTGCTCATTGCCCTCAAACACCGTCATGATGTTCGACACATAGTCGGTGTACACCGGATAAAAATCGGTAGGACCAAGCACAGTGATCTCGGTGCCGGCAGGATAGAACGCACCGGCGTTTTTTAGCTCGGCAAGCTTAGGCGAGGTGATGGCCGCGTAACCGCCATGCATCCCGGCCTCGCCACTCGGCTGCGTCGTCCAACCGATAAAGGTGGCGCTGGCAGAAAGAGTGCCGCGGTCCGCAGGGGCAGCCGGCGTTAAACCGACGCCATAGCGGTACCAGTCCGTCGACTTGTCGTGCTCCTCGCCGCTCTGCCACGCGAGCGTCTCGCCCTTGACGTTATAGAACAGCACCTGCGCCTCGTACGAAGCGATAAACAGGTCATTGCCCTTAAAACCGTCGACCCCCTTGGCATTATCGGCGGTATAGGTCGACGTATGCTCGTGCGCCTCACTCTTCTTGACCTGTTTGCCGGCAGTCACGGCATCGGCATCGGTCTTGCCGTCAAACCAGGTGTTATCGGCCTCGATGTGGTTCACGTTGACCCCGGGCTCGCGGAACCAGCCCGTAAAGCGGTATCCCTCGTTTGCCTCGGTCAGGCCTTCAGGCTTTGCGGAGGTCTCTTGCTCAAACGTTACCGACGTATCGCCCTGGGCCAAGCCCTGAGCCGTTCCCGCCAGCACAGCGCTCACGGCAAAGGTGTAGGGGTCCGAGGTCGCCTGATCAATACCAAGCTTGGTTGCCTCGATGGTCGCGGTGCCCGCGCCGGGAAAATCGGTCGTTGCCTTAACGCTCTGGCCATGCACGGGAATATTCAGCTTGTAATCCATCGCCCACTCATTGGCGTGCGTGCCACCCAGGGCCTCATCGTTAGCAGTCGAGCGTTTAGTACCGGCACAGAAATCATAGTCATGCTCTTCCCATAGCTCACGCGTGATGTAGCGCTCGTCATCCCATGGACCATAGCCATCACCCTTGGTGGTGCCATCGCCGCCAAACGAGGGGATTTTCTTTTTAGCAGGGTTGCCCTGGCTGTTGCCAGGAAGGCTCACGCTCGGCTTAAAGTAGCACTCGGTGACCGTGGCATCATCCTTGTTGGCACGCGCGGCAATACCGCCCAGGTTCACATCGTTTTGAATGATGGGAATCACGGCGATGGGATTGTACTGACGCGAGCTCAAGTCACCCGCAAAATGGCTTCGAACGAGCTCGTTGCCCTTTTCGGTTAGAATACGACCCGCCAAGCCACCCGTCCACGCACGCGTCACGGCGACGACGCCCACATATGACGCGGCATAGCTGTAGCACTGCGCCGTCGAGAAGCAGTCGATAATCTTGGCCTCGCCCGCCATGCAGCCCACAAAACCCGAGGCGTACACGTTGTTGCCGCCCAGGGCGCCAATGGCCACGTCGTACTTATTGGTGACGTCGGTCATGCCCTTCTCGGCAATCGAGCCGTCGTCCTTACGCGTCGGCGTCACGCGGCAGTACTCGATAGTCGAGTTCTTAACGTAGCCGGCAAACGCCGCCATATACAGACCCTCACCGCCGAGCGCCTGCACGCCCGAGGTCGTGTTGTTAACGGCGCGGCCACCACGTACCTCGCAGTTATAGAGGGTACAGCCGTCGAGCTCGCCGGCGATGAGACCGCCCTCAAAGCCTGCGTTGGTAATGAGGTTGAGAGCATTGTTGGCGCAGGTCACGTGCAGCGTGCTCTCCATGACCATAACGTTTTCGAAACGCGTTTTGACGGCCTTGCCCACGATAATGCCACCGCGGAAGTCCGCCCACACGTTGGCGTCCTTGACCAGGAAGTTTTTGATGGTGGCGCCGTTGGTCTCGGCAAAAAATCCCGTATCGCGCTCGGGGTCAAAAGCGTCTTTATCGTAGTTCAGGCCCTCAACGGCGTGGTTTTGACCATCGAACACGCCCTTAAACGGATGCTCCTTGTTGCCAAACGACAGATGCTTAACGGTGTCTGCAACGATGGTTTTCATGTCGTCGCTGTCGAGCTCAATGTCGTTATCGAGATAAACGAGCCAGCCGGACGTATCGCGCTCGCGCGACAGCGCCACACACGACAAAAAGTCAGCCTCGTTTTTGATGTGGAATTCGATTTTGGCCTCGGGCACATCCTCGGCATGCACCACCGTTGGCAGCGCCATAACGCAGCAAAGGGCAATCGCTGCGACGGCAACCAGCCTGCTAAGCATACCCCGGTTCATATTCTTGATCTTCATAGGCTAGTTCGCCTCCGGCCAACCCACAACGTCAAGTACGTCGAGGGCGGTATCGCTTGTCTGCTGGTTTTTGGCCTGCACGGCCTGAACATCGATATCGAGCTTGAATGAGCCGCCGCGCGCGGCATCGTGGTAGTCGCCCACAAATCGCAGCGATTCCATAAGGCTTTCCGTCATGGCGCCGGGGTCGAGCATGCCGCCACGCCCGGCCAATCCACGGTAGTAGTACCACCCATCGCCGCCGTCGATCCACGGGGACCCCTCGTCCGCGTTCACATGAAACGCAACGCTGCCCGAGGCATCCGCACTCGAACCGTCGGGTGCCACTGACGTCATGCGTAGACGAGCGCGAACGTACTCAGGCTGCGCGCCGGCGTTCTCCACGCGCACAATGCGGCTGATGTCAGAGCCACTGGCCTTGGTGTCGGGATAGTCCCCGTGCTCGTCGGCCTCAAACGGAATCTCTTCGCCTTGCTCGTTGAGGGTGTATTCGCAGACTCGTACCTTCACGCTGCCAAACGATAGGACGTTGTTCGCCGGAACCATATCAACGGTAAAAGCCAGCGTGCCGCACAGGCACGCCAGGGCCAACAGCGCCATCGCGGCAAGCGCCAAGGTGCGTTTCTGATTGTCGGAAAGATTGTTGAGCATTACGTTCGCCAATCGTCGATAAAAGGGGGACCGAGATCCCGGCCCGAATATAGGGGCGGGGGCGAGCCGGGATCTCGGTTGGGGGGGATTAAGCCTGAGCCTGAGTCTTAGCCCATTCCTTGGCCTGCTTAAGGGCGTTAGCGGCAGCGTCGGTCTCGTTACCCTTCTGGTCAGCGCCGAAAATGTAGGCGGAAACGACAATCTTAGGCTCAATCTTCTTGCCCGCACCGTCCTGGCCCGAGACAACATCCTCGCTCGTCATTGCGCCGGGAATCATCACCTGGCTAAAGAGCTCGCCGGTGTAGACATCCTGAGTAGCGTCAGCTCTCAGGACTGCAGGGCCGTTCAAGGTGTTCTTTGCATACATGAACAGACCGCTCACATACTTGCCATCAGCGTTCTGACTGGTCTCCCCTTCGACCGCCTTCCAATTGGAACCGAGCTCAAAGCACGGAGTCTTGGCATAGGGCGCGTTATCGTTGACCACAGCGTTCTTCACATAGATGAACACATAAGCGTCGTCGGAACCCTTCCCAATGCCAACATTCGGGTTCTTATCCATCGAGGAACCGGGGACCATCTTGTGGTCTTCGTCCTTATTCCACTTGGTCTCGAACAGATAAGCTTTGTCGACGTTATCCTGCTTACCAGGCTTGGTGGGTTCATTCTCATCAGGCTTCTTCTCGGGAGTCTCAAATTTGCCGATCGTAAACACGTTCTCCAGCGACTGATCAGCCGTCAGCCATGCATAGGTACCCACGCCGGCAGCCAGCACCAACAGCAACAGGGCGGCAATGATGCCGTAGCGCTTTTTCTTCTTGTTTTCCATCGTTCTCTTCCTTTCGAGAATCGTTTTCCCCGGCAACGGCCCCTACCGCCGCCGACGCTTTTCCCTGCCGCTATGAACGCCGCTTCCTCGCATGCACGCGGGTATGCTTGCCCGCAGGCTCGTCGGGAACCATCCGATCGAGCACTATCGACGCCGCGATCAGCAGCGCCAGAACGGCCACCACAACAAGCAAACCGGGCATCGTCGTGCAATATGCGTTGACGAAGCCCAGGTAAGGGACACAAAAAGAAACAGTGCCGATAACACTCGAAAAAGGCGTCTGCTCGGCATCGTGCATGATGCTTCCGTCTGCATTTTTGTTCGCAATTCCCTGCGTGCCGATCATCTGCGCCACAGGGTCGATCTCGTACACCTGGTGCGTCACCACGGCACCGTCCGATCGGTAAAAGGTTGCATTGTCACCCACGGCAATATCCACTGGCTCAACCTGGCGAACAAACACCATGGAGCCAACGGGAAGCTCGGGTTCCATAGAGCCCGAGAGCACAGCAAAGGGCATGTATCCAAATGCACGAGGAACAAAAGAAACAACGGCAAGGGCTATGACAAGCGCGAACGCCAAGCTACTCAAAAGTGCAATAAATCGTTTGAGTCTACGCGCTGTCAAAGTGATAATTCATCCCCCTTGAGGACCTATTCGACCCATCCAAAGGTCAGCAAGTTTCAACAGGAACCGCAAGGCGCTTGAAAAGTGAGTCCGAAATAAGCCAATTTGGATTCTTTTCGTAATAAAAACATAGCGATGTGCTACACATTTTTCAATGTTTTGTCGCCAAATGCTACCTATTTTGGCGTAAGTGGTCATTTATCCCCAAATTAGTCTGTTCTATCCAATATCTGTGACTAACCCCCTACGCAACTTCCCCATAGAGGGATCGATTTTTGTGAAACTAAAATAATGGTACCCCCCCCCACATTAAAAGAAACTACTGGAAGTGCCATTTATTTCCGACCCCCTTTTACCGGAGTTTTATGACGGCCCCATGTAGTTCGCAGCCCATAATCCTCTGAGAACTGTGTCCCAGAATTCCCGTCCGGAGTGGGATGCGGCTTCCGCTTGTGGCCCCGTTGGGAAGCCACATCCCACTTCGGCCGTAAATTCCGGGTCGCGCTTTCCGCCAGACCCCTCAACCGGAAACCACATCCCATTCCAGAGGCAAATTCCGGGACTCAGCTTCCGCAACCCCGTGTTAAGAAAAAAGCCTCGAGAACTTCGAGGCTTTCACATTTGTATTGTTTTGCACGAAGGACCGCGAACGGCGAAGCTACTCGCCCAGCACGGCCTTCTTTGCAGCTGCAGCCATGTTGTCCAAATCCTCCTTGGTGGGGTGATCCTTCGCGGCAACCCAGTTGTCGAGCAGCATCTTAAATCGGGCGTTTTCGGGATCTTGCTCGAGCATGGCCTCGTAGCGCTGCTTAACCGCGGGACCCATCTTGCCCTGGCACATCGCCCAGCCCGCAAGCTCGGCATCCTCGGCCAGATTGGAAGTTACGCGGTCGACAATCTGCTGGTAATAGCTCTGGTCGGCCCCAAAGCCGCAGGTGCCAAACAGGAACACGCGCTTGCCGTGCAAGGCGGAGAGCAACGCCGCCACCGAGGGCGTGCAGGCACCCTTGTCGCACCAAAAACCGACAAGCACCGTATCGGCAGCGCAGGCACCCTCTGCCTCGTGCGCGACCTGCTCCGGATCTGCATCATCGCTCAGCGCGGCGGCATGGATAAACTCGACGCCTGCAGCCTGCAGGGCGCGCTTGATCGCCCCCGAAACCATCCTGGTATTACCGCTCTTGCTGTTAACCACCATAGAGCATGTCATAGTCACGTTGCCTCGTTTCCCCCGAAACTCGAGCCATTAATGCAATTTGTTAAAAGCATATCTTAGTACTAACGACGCAGATGTAAACCATCTGCCGCTAATCGGCAGCCCCTACTGGGCAAACTGGCTGCGGTAGAGCTCGGCGTAGAAGCCGCCTGCCGCTAGCAACTCGTCGTGCGTGCCGCGCTCGATAATCTGGCCGTCGCGCATAACCAGAATGCAGTCGGCATTGCGGATCGTCGACAGGCGGTGCGCCACCACAAAGCTCGTGCGGCCAGCCATGAGCTCGTCGAATGCCGCCTGCACCTGCAGCTCGGTACGCGTATCGATGCTCGACGTTGCCTCGTCCAGCAGCAGAATCGCCGGATCGGTGAGCATGACGCGCGCGATGCACAGCAGCTGTTTTTGACCTTGGCTAAACGTGCCGCCGTCCTCGCCGATCACCGTATCGTAGCCGCCTGGCAGCTGCACGATAAACTTGTGCGCGTGCGCGCGCTTGGCGGCCTCGACAATCTGCTCGCGCGTGGCATCGGGGCAACCGTAGGCAATGTTTTCGGCCACCGTGCCCTCGAACAGCCAGGTGTCCTGCAGCACCATGCCAAAGACGCGGCGCAGGCTCGCGCGCGTATAGTCACGCGAGGAGCGACCATCGACCGCGATGCGCCCAGCATCGATATCGTAAAAGCGCAGCAGCAGATTGATGAGCGTCGTCTTGCCACAGCCCGTGGGACCGACGAGGGCAAAGCGCGTACCGGGTTTGGCCTCGATGCAGATATCCTGCAGCAGCTTGCGGTCGGGCACATAGCTAAAGTCCACGTGTTCAAAGGTCACCTCGCCCTGCGGGGCGACAAGCTCCACGGCATCCGCCGCGTCGGGCTCCTGCTCGCGTGCATCGAGCAGCGCGAACATGCGGCGCGCCGAGGCATACGCCGTCTGGATCTGCGTAATGACGTTGGTGACCTCGTTGAACGGCTTGGTGTACTGGTTGGCATAGGACAGGAAAATCTGCACGCCGCCCACCGTAAGCGCCGCGGGCACGCCCGTGATCACGCCCACGCAGCCGATCACAGCGACCACGGCATAGATGATGTTATTGATAAAGCGCGTGCCGGGGTTAGAAAGCGAGCCCATAAACTGCGCGCGCTCACCCGCCGTATACAGCTCGGCGTTGAGGGCATCGAAGCGCTGCTGAGCGCTCGGGCCGTAGGCAAACGCGTCCACGAGCTTTTGCGCGCCTACGTACTCCTCGATATGACCACCCAGTTGACCCTGAATACGCTGCTGGGCCGTAAAACTCTTGTTGGAAAGCTTGGCAATAGCACCGGCTGCAAAAATGGAAAGCGGCGTGACGAGCACCACCACGAGCGTCATGGTCAGGTTGATGGAAAGCATAAACGCGAGCGTGCCCACGATGGTAATAACACCGGTGAAGAGCTGCGTGAAGCCCTGCAGCAGACCGTCGCCCACCTGATCGACGTCGTTGACCACGCGGCTCATAAGGTCGCCGTGGGCGTGGCTGTCGATAAAGCTGAGCGGCATGCGGCTGAGCTTGTCGCTCGCCTCCACGCGCATGTCACGCACCGTCTCGTAGGACAAGCGGTTGACGCAGTAGCCCTGCAGCCACTGGAAGGCCGCGGCGCCCACCACAACGAGCGCGAGTTTGGTAACGAGTGGCAGCAGCGCATCGAAGTCCACCCGCCCGGCGGCGACGATAAGATCGATGCCCTCACCAATGAGAATGGGCGTGTAGAGCTGCAAGATCACCGAAACGGCGGCGCTCACAAACGACGCCGTAAACGAGACGCGGTGCGGGCGAACATAGCCCAGCAGGCGGCGGGTCACCGCGCCCACGGGATAGCGCTCGGGGTAGCCGGGCTGGCGCGGACCGTCGCCCAGGTCGTTGAGGTTATCGTTACCGGACACGTTGGCCGTCATCGTGGCGACCGAACCGGAGGAAGTGTACGGATTCATTTAGCAGCCCTCCTTTGCGCAGACGGATGCGGGGGCGGCCGGAGCGGATGCGGGCACCGCGCTCCCCTGCTGGCCCTCGAGCTCCTCGCGGCGCAGCTGCGACTGGCAAATCTCGCGATAGAGCTGACATGTCGCGTAGAGCTCGTCATGCGTGCCCAGGCCCGCGACCGAGCCGTGGTCGAGTACGCAGATCATGTCGGCGTCGCGCACGGTCGAGACGCGCTGGCTCACAATCACCGTCGTGAGCGGCAGCCCGCCCGCGGCGGCACCGCGCATGCTTCGTTCGCGAATGGCATGGCGAAGCGCCGCGTCGGTCTTAAAGTCGAGCGCCGAGGCAGAATCGTCCATGATCAGAACCTGCGGCGAACCCACCAAGGCACGCGCGATAGTCAACCGCTGGCGCTGGCCACCGCTAAAGTTCTTTCCGCCCGCCTCGACCGGGGCATCTAAGCCCTGGGGCTTGTTGTGTACGAACTCGCTTGCCTGCGCCATATCGAGCGCCGCCCAGAGCTCGTCGTCGGTCGCGGCTTCATCGCGCCAGTTCAGGTTGCTGCGAATAGTGCCGCTCACCAGCGACGCACGCTGCGGAACGGTCGCGACCGCATGGCGCAGTTGGTCGAGTGGCCAAGCGCGCACGTCGGCGCCCATCACGCACACGCTGCCGGTGCTCGCGTCGTACAGGCGCGGGATAAGCGAGACGAGTGTGGACTTACCACTGCCCGTACCGCCAATAATGCCGAGCGTCTTGCCCAGCGGGAGCTCCAGGGTCACATCGTTGACGGCATTTGCCGCGCCCGCGCCAAACGAAAAACTCGCATGGCCAAAGCTCACCGCGGAGACTGGAGCAGCACCACCCGCCAGTTCGCCCGGCTCGGGCAGCGCGACCAGCTCGTTGTCCTCGTCGGTGATGCTCGGCACGCAATTGAGCACCTCATTGATGCGCGACGCGCTGGCACTCGCCTTGGTAAAGACAACGACCAGGTTGGCCACGTACACGATGGAGGTGAGGGTCTGCGTCATATAGTTCACAAACGCCATGACCTGGCCCTGCGTAAGCTCACCCACGTTGACCTGGATGCCGCCCACCCACAGGATGGCGCACACGCCCAGGTTCATCACCAAAAACGTTACGGGGTTGAGGACCGACGAGAGCTTGCCCACCGCGATGGCGGTATGGGCCTGGTCATCGGCAGCTTGGGCAAAACGCTCGCGCTCGTGGTCTTCGCGCACAAAGGCGCGGACCACGCGGGCACCCGAAAGCCCCTCGCGGCAAATGAGCGCAATGCGGTCGAGCTTTGCCTGCAGCTGCCTGTAATACGGAATGCAGCGCGCCATGACAAACCAAAACACCAAGCCAATGGCGGGCGTGCAAATCAAAAAGATCATGCCGAGCTTAAGGTCGATGGCAAGGGCCGCGCACATAGAGCCCACCGCCAAGAAGGGCCAGCGGATGAGCATGCGCACGCCCAGCGCCACGGCAAGCTGCACCTGGTTGACGTCGTTGGTGATGCGGGTGATAAGCGAGGGCGTGCCAAAGCGGTCGAGCTCGGCATAGCTCAGCTTATTGATGTGCTCGTAGAGCGCGCCGCGAATGTCGGTGCCCATGCCCTGCGAGGTGAGCGCCGCCATCTTTTGGCAGACGAGCGTAAACGAAATGCCGATCACAGCCATGGCGCCAAGCAGCATACCGTAGTGGACGACGGCGTTGACATCGTGTACGCCAATACCCTTATCGATCATCTGGGCAATCACGAGCGGCGTAAGCAGGTCAAAGATCACTTCGATCAGCTTGCACGCAGGGCCAATCACCATATAGCGGCGAAACTTGCCACCAAAACGCCTGAGCAGCTCAATCATGTATAGGCGCTCCCTATCATCATCTCTCTTCAATCTGATTCATGATAGTACGGAGAGCCCTGGAGATGCGTAAGCAACTCGTTACAGATGTAAGGGCGACGTTCGCTAGCGCCCAAGGCATGTAGCAGCCGATGTTTTGGCAACGCCAGCGAGCGGCATAACGCCAGGGATTCAATTATCAGATAAATGTGACCCTTCAGGCGGTTTTGGTCGGCTACCCGCGAGTGCCGGCAGGGCGCTTGGTAGTCGCGCGATCCCGCAGGCGAAGCCGAGGACCAGCGAGACACCAAGCGCCCTGCCGGCACTCGCGGGTAGCCGCGGCACCAAAAAGCGCCTGCGCACTCGATGGATTCGGATGCCCGACAGAGGCTCCTTATGGCTGCTTCCTTCCGGACCTGACCAGATTCGGAACATGTCGTCATCCGAACCCATCGAACGCGCTAGGCGCTCGGTATATCTTACCCGCTCTCGCTCGCCACGGCAAGATAGCTAGTTTGGGACAGGGCTTTTTTGACTACTTTTTGGCTATCCAAGCTAAACCGAACGATCATTTTACTAGAGTCGGCCGAGGTCGTAGGATCGGGCGGCGGATTCACCGGCGCAGATGAGGTTGGTTATGGCTTCCTGGGAATCGAGCGCCAGCTCAAGGCCCATGGGTCTGCGACAGACTGGCAAAACCAGGTCGATGCCCTGCCCATACACCGCATCCAGGTTGTCAGCACGACCGCCCACGACAGCGGCTACCGACTTGCCATATCGCTTGGCGCGACGCGCCACGCCCACCGGTGCCTTACCGGCGGCGGATTGCTCGTCCATATTGCCCTCGCCTGTAATGACCAGGTCGACATCACGCACGCGCTCATCAAACCCCACGAGATCGAGCACCGTCTCAACGCCCGAACGCAACTCCGCCCCGAGCGCCAGCAGCGCGGCACCCAGGCCGCCAGCAGCACCGGCACCGGGCACGCCGAGCACCGAGCCAAATGTCCGTGCACCCTCGGGCACGCGCAACAACCCCTGAGCCCGCGCCCCGGTAATCGCTGCATCGAGCAGGCGGCCGTAGCCGACCATCCAGCTGTCGTACCTGCTCAGCACCTCGGCATCACCCGTCGGCAGACCCTTCTGCCCGCCAAACACCGCCAGTGCGCCTCGACGCCCCACGAGCGGATTCTCGACATCGGAAAGCACGATGATACGCGCGCCATTCAGCGCCCGAAGCGCCGGTGCCAAATCGATACTCGTCACGTGTTCAAGGCCCGCGAGACCGGGGGCGATATTGCAGCCACACTCATCGACAAGGTGGGCGCCCAGCGCCTGCAGCATGCCGGCGCCACCGTCGTTGGTGGCACTGCCGCCCAGACCAATATAGATAGTCTTTGCACCCGCGCGAAGCGCACGAAGCATCAGTTCGCCCACGCCATAGGTTGTGGCCGCCAACGCCGCCGACTCCGTGCAAGGTGAATACCCAATACCCGCCGCCTCGGCCATCTCGATGACCGCGGACTCGTGCTCGCCGTCCACCAGCATCCGGGCAGACACGCGGTCGCCCAAGGGACCTGCAACCTCGCAGGTTGAAAGCTCGCCACCGCGTGCGGCGATGGCGTCGAGCGTTCCCTCGCCACCATCTGCCAGCGGCAAAGCGCCCAGCTCGGCATCGGGCCACACACGGCGCACGCCTTCGGCAACGGCCTCCTCCGCCTGCGCACTCGACACGCTGCCCTTGAAGGAGTCGATCGCCAGCAGCACACGGCGGGGCCGCCGCTGCACGGGGCCAAAGTCGACCGTCTCGTCGGTGAGATCTCCAACACCCGCGAGCGCCTCGGCGTGAGACGCATGCGCCTCAAGGTTCAAACCGCAACCGACGCCGTCGACACCGCGCAGGCCAGCAAAATAGCTGCTCAGCACTTCACGGCACTCGCCTGCCAGCACGCCGGCGGTCACATTAAACCGATGGTTCAGGCGCGAATCGGCATTGAGGTCGTACAGCGAACCCAGCGCGCCCGCCTTGGCATCGGTCGCGCCATACGCGCAACGCCCCACGCGCGCGTTAACCATAAGCCCCGCGCACATACAGCAGGGCTCGAGCGTCACGTAGACCGTGCAATCGGAAAGGCGCCAGCGTCCAAGCGTCTGAGCGGCGGCACACAGGGCCAAAAATTCGGCATGCGCCGAAGGATCCTGGTCGAGCTCGCGGCGATTATGCGCCCTCGCGACAATCTCGCCCGCGCGCACTACCACGGCACCAATCGGTACCTCGCCCACCGCAGCGGCGGCGCGCGCCTCCGCCAGCGCCTCGCGCATGAACTTCTCGTCGATTTCGGTGATCGTCATCGTTCGCCTTCCCTGTTGCAAATTCAAAACGATGCTATCATTACGACTCACGGAGAGATGGCAGAGCGGTTGAATGCGGCGGTCTTGAAAACCGTTGAGCGCGAGAGCGTTCCGGGGGTTCGAATCCCCCTCTCTCCGCCACCTTAGTGATTCACCGGCGTCATGGTGCGCTCAAACAGCGCATCGACCACGTCGGCTATCTCGGGTCGACGCTCAAGATCGTGACCCGACTCCCACCAATTTGTGAACAGTCGAATAATGCCACCGGCGATAAACTCCGATGTCGTCTCGAGCGAAACGGGCGCCAGGGCATCTTCGGCAAGCGAGCTCATCACACGCTCGCGGATGGAACGCGCAATGCGGTCGCAAATCATGCCGGTCAGCATGCCCGACATGCTGCTGGCCAAAAGGTTATCCATGAGCTGCTCATGCGCCAGAATCATATTCATGGCATCGTCAAAGACCTCATGGCGAAGCGCCCGTACGTCATCAAGCGGCTCCGCGTCCGCTGCATCGGTCCGGTTTTGCGGCAAGCCCGTCATAAGCTCATCGATATAGAAGGCAAAGTAATCGTTTTTATCGCGAAAATGCTTATAGAACGTCGTGCGGCGAATCAGGGCCCGGTCGCAAAGCATGGCAACCGTCAAATCCTCAAACCGATGCTCTTCCAAGAGCTCGGTAAAAGCATCGAACAGGGCACGATAGGTTTTCTTGATGCGAAGGTCCATCCATATCGCCATCCTCAAGGTGTAGACAGCATTCCTTAATTTGTCGCATATCTTACACCTGTACCACCCGTTCCATATTGGCGGCCCCTCCTTGGCGGAAACATAACGCTTACCGGAAAGTTCGGTATCGCCAAAGGTTGCGGGTATACTAGTAGCGTTACACCAACGGCAGCCGGCGCAAAACGCCGCTGCCATTCGAAACGGAGACATCATGCTTCCCGTCATCATCGGTATCGTTGTTGTCGTTGTGATCGCCAGCGCCATCGCCGGCATCTACAACAACATGGTCACCAAGCGCAATCGCATCGATAATGCCTGGCAGAACATCGACACGCAGCTGCAGCGCCGCAACGACCTGATCCCTAACCTGGTCGAGACCGTCAAGGGCTACGCCAAGCACGAGCAGGACACGCTCGCCGCCGTAGTCAACGCGCGCAACGCCGCCGTGAGCGCCACCACCCCCGAGGCCAAGATGGAAGCGGACAACGTGCTGACCGGTGCGCTGCGCCAGCTCTTTGCCGTCGCCGAGGCCTACCCCGACCTTAAGGCAAATACCAACTTTACGCAGCTCCAGTCCACGCTCGAGGACACCGAGAACAAGGTGAGCTACGCGCGCCAGAGCTACAACGATTGCGTGCTCAGCTACAACAACGCCATCCAGACGTTCCCGGCTGTTATCTTTGCCGGCATCTTCCAGTTTAAGGAGCGCCAGGGCTTCGAGGCCGCCGAGGCCGCCCGCCAGGCACCAACCGTCAAGTTCTAGTGAGCCGTTGACGCATCCACAACCGTTTTTGCATAAACCGCCCCGTCGAATGCATACTTCGACGGGGCGGTTTCCTTTGTCGCGAAGGTCCCCCTCAAGGCGCCGTGCATTTTTGTGAGTATTCAGCATGCCCGACAGCTTCGAGCGCCACGATAAATGCCAAAGACCGCGAATATTCCTGCAAATCAAACGCTATCAGCCCATAGCCCCGCCCATCATTCGTAGAAAACATCGATAAATCCCGATTTTTCGCCCGAGGTCGGTATGCAAGGGCCTTCGATTGCAGAATACTCGCAAAAATGCACGTCGCCACCACCCCCCACATGGCTCGAAGCAAAACAAAAGCGCGGCCAAAAGGCCGCGTACCATCTTTAATTCAGATCTATATTGCCCGTAACGGCAGTACCGAGGTAACGCAGTCCCGAGGGCAACCTACCTTTCCGGCGCACTCCGCAGGACGAAAGAACCTCCGCCGCACGAAGTGCGCAGCGGAGGTTCTTTCATGTCCGAGGACGCGCCGGAAAGGTAGGTTGCCCTCGGGCCGGACATACAAGGCAGCTTATGCGACGGTGTAAACCCAGTTGTGCTTATCCTCGACAGCACCGGACTGAATACCAGTCAGGGTCTCGCGAAGCTTCTTCATCACGGGGCCGATCTCGGTGCAGCCAGCCGGGAAGGTCACGGTCTCATCGGCACCGTAGACCTTGTTGTCGATCTCGCCCACCGGGGAGATGACGGCAGCGGTGCCGCACAGGCCGCATTCCACAAAGGTGCCGGCCTTGACCTCGGCCCACTCGACGGGACGCTGGTCGACGGTCATGCCCAAATCCTCGGCAACCTGAACGAGCGAGCGACGGGTGATGGAGGGCAGGATGGAGTCGGTGTGCGACTGAGGAACGACGAGGGTGCCGTTCTCCTTCACGAACAGAACGTTCGCGCCACCGGTCTCCTCGACATAGGTGCGGGACTCGGAGTCGAGATACAGGTTCTCGGCATAACCCTCGCGATGGGCCTCCATCGTGGGCTTGAGGGACATGGCGTAGTTCAGGCCGGCCTTGATATTGCCGGTGCCGTGCGGTGCGGCGCGGTCGTACTCGGAAACGCGCAGCTTGACGGGCTTGAGGCCGCCCTTAAAGTACGGACCGACCGGGGTCACGAGAATGCGGAACGTGTACTCAGGAGCGGGAGCCACGCCGATCACGTCACCGGAGCCGATCATAAACGGACGCACGTACAGGGTCGCACCAGAACCGAAGGGCGGAACCCAAGCGGCGTTGGCAGAAACGACCTGCTTGACGGCCTCAACAAACTTATCCTTGGGGAACGGGGGCATCTCGAGGCGCTGGGCAGAGTTATACATGCGCTCGGCGTTCATGTCGGGACGGAAGCAGACGATGCTGCCGTCCTCGGCGGTGTAGGCCTTCAGGCCCTCAAAGACCTCCTGGCAATAATGGAAGATGCCGCCGCACTCGGAGACATGCAAGGTGTGGTCGGTGGTCAGGCCGCCCTCGTCCCACTCGCCGTCCTTCCAATGAGCCTCGTAGCTGTAATCGGTCTTCATGTAGCCAAAGCCGAGGCTACCCCAATCGATATCCTTCTTCTCGACAGTCATATGTCGCTCCTTACATACACAGTTGCATACTCGCGAACTCGCACGCAAGGACCGAGGCCGACCGCGTCGCAACGTCGCACGCCCGGAGCGTAGAGCCGGACGGGACACGCGAACGGCATCAAAGCCAATGGCACGTCGATTCGCATGCACGAGATTGTACTCCGCACGCGCGTCGGATAAAACGTTTTTCTTTAACTAACTAAAGTATTTTCATTTGACCGAAACTAAAGAGGCCCGCCACCGTAAACGGTGACGGGCCTCAACGACACGATTTGTGCGCCGGCTCGAGCTATGCGTTCTTTTTGCCCAGCTTAGCCTTAACCAAGCCGACCACGGTCGGGATGATCGACACGGCGACAATGCCGATAATCAGCAGCTCAAAGTGCTCCTGCACAAAGGGAATGCCGCCAAAGAAGTAGCCCAGCAGCGTAAAGACCGTCGACCAGGTAATGCCGCCCAGCACGTTAAAGACAACGAAGTTGCGCCAATGCATGCCGCCCATGCCGGCGATAAAAGGCACAAAGGTGCGGATGAACGGGAAGAAGCGGCCGAGGAAGATGGCCAGATGGCCCCACTTATCCAGGAAATCCTCGGACTTTTTGATGCGCTCGGGCGTCATGGCCTTTACCTTGCCCGAGGCGATGATCTTGCGGCCAAAGAAGTGGCCGATCATAAAGTTGCACTGATCGCCCAGGATGGCTGCGGCCCATGCGGTGGCCAGAAGCGCCACGATGTTAAAGCCGCCGTTGTGGGCAAAGAAGCCCGAGGCAAACAGCAGCGAATCGCCGGGAAGGAACGGGAAGAACACCACACCCGTCTCGATAAAGATGATCAGGAACACGCAGCCGTAGGCCATAAGCGGGCCGGCGGCAATCCAGCTGGCGATCGCGGTGCGCGGATCCTTAAGCAGCTCGGCGATAAAGTTGATGAAACCCATGAAGTAAAACCTCTCAGTTGTGGGCGCGGATACGTCCAAGTTGACCAGTATACGGTTGCGGCACCCCCTCGTGCGCAACCCCACAAAAGCATGACTCCATTACCAGCAAGTTTGCATAACTGACACCTGTCGCGCAAAGCCGCCAAGATTGTTCTTCCTAATCCCTAGCGAATCGCTATACTTTATTGAATCGCATTGCCATGGCGCTAAGGGAGGGCGGCCGGTGAGCTTTATCAATACCATTCGCGAGGACATCAAGACCGTCCAGGCGCAGGACCCCGCCGCACAAAGCGGTCTGGTCATCTTCCTTTCCTATCCTGGCCTGCACGCCAAGTGGAACCACGTGCCCGAGCACTGGCTCTGGGAGCACGGTCATCGCTCGCTCGCCCGTGTGCTCTCGCAAATCACCCGCCACATCACCGGCGTCGAGATTCATCCCGCCGCACAAATCGGCAAGCATTTCTTTATCGACCACGCCATGGGCGTCGTCATCGGCGAAACCACCGTCGTGGGCGACAACTGCGTGCTCTACCAGGGCGTTACGCTCGGCGGCACCGGCAACGAGACCGGCAAGCGCCACCCCACCCTGGGCAACAACGTCACCGTGGGCACGGGCGCCAAGGTGCTCGGCAACATTCGCATCGGCAACAACGTCAAGATCGGCGGCAACTCGGTCGTCGTCAAGGACGTGCCCGACAACTGCACCGTCGTGGGTGTGCCTGGGCGCATCATCAAGCGCAACGGCTGCCGCGTGTTCGAGGAGAGCTTCGACGCCAAGCAGCATCGCGAGTACATGCCCGACGATGCCGCCGAGCAGAGCGCCCTCAACCGTCAGGGCATCACCGAAAACGCCCGTCGCGTCAAGGAACTCGAGCAAGAGGTGGCCGAGCTCAAAGCCCTCGTCGCCAAGCTCGTGGACGAGCGCTAAGGCCGCGGGCAGCCGCCACAGCATGAACGCCAACACAAAAGGCGCGCTGGGGAATCCGCCCCCGGCGCGCCTTCTTTTCGATGTGGCATGCGGGACTGCCCCTTTGTCACCTTATGCGAACTGGCTTAGGTAGAGGTCGGCGTAAGCGCCCTCGGCAGCCAGCAGCTCCTTGTGCGTACCCTGCTCGATGATATTGCCGTGGTCCATGACCAGGATGAGGTCGGCATCGACGATCGTCGACAGACGGTGCGCGATCACAAAGCTCGTGCGCCCGCGCATGAGCGCGTCCATAGCACGGCCGATGGCGAGCTCGGTGCGCGTGTCCACACTCGACGTCGCCTCGTCCAGGATGAGGATCGCCGGGTTGTTGAGCAGCACACGCGCGATGGTCAGCAGCTGACGTTGGCCCTGGCTGATGCTCTCGGCATCGTTAGCCACACGCGTGTCGTAACCCTGCGGCATAGTGCGCACAAAGAAGTCGACCTGAGCGGCACGTGCGGCCGCGACAATCTCCTCGCGCGTCGCCTCGGGACAGCCATAGGCGATGTTCTCGGCAATGGTGCCATCGAACAGCCAGGCGTCCTGCAACACCATGCCAAACTGCTGGCGCAGCTCGCCGCGGTCCATGCGGCTCGTGTCCACACCGTCGAGGGTAATGCGGCCACCGTCGATCTCGTAGAAGCGCATGAGCAGATTGATGAGCGTGGTCTTACCCGCACCCGTGGTTCCCACCACCGCGATCTTTTGGCCCGGCTCGGCGGTAAACGACACGTCGCGCATGAGCGGCTTGTCGGGCGCATAGCCAAAACGCACGTGTTCAAAGGCAATACGGCCCTCCACCTTGCCCGGCAGCTTGGCGGCGGCCGCCGGCAACGGATCGGCTTCCATCTCGGGCTCATCGAGCAGGTCGAACACGCGCTCCGCACTCGCCAGCGCGCTCTGCAGCGAGTTGAAAGTGAATGACAGCTGCGTCATGGGCTCGGATGCCTCGTAGATAAACTGGAAGAACGCCTGGAACACGCCGACGGTCATGTGGCCAGCAACCAGCATGCTGCAGCCCACCAGCGCAATCACGATCTGCGCCAGGCGGCCGATAAAGCGCACCGCGGGGCCGACGGCGTTAATCATGAAGTCGGCCTTGGTGCTCACGCGCGCCAGCTCCTTCGAAGCCTCGTGCACCTCGGCAGAACTCTGGCGCTCACGGTTGAACGCACGAATCACCAGACGGCCCGAGTAGCCTTCCTCGACCGCGCTCGTAATCTTGGACACCCACTCCTGGCGCTCGCCCGTCACATCGTGCGTGCGGCGCGAAACGACCTTCGTCACCAGCAGCGAAAGCGCCGTAAAGAACAAAAAGACAAGCGTGAGCGGCACGCTAAACACGAACATCACGCTCACGGCGCCCACCACGGTACCGATCGACACCAGAAGCTGCAGCAAGCCGCGCTGCATGCTCTCAGACATCTTGTCTAAGTCGTTGGTCGCACGGCTAACGACCTCGCCGGGACGATGCGCATCAAAGAAGGCAAGCGGCAGACGGTTGAGCTTTTGAGCGATGCGGTTACGCAGGTGCAGGTTAAGGCGTTCGGCCACGCTCGACATCAAAAAGCTCTGGAGCGCGTAGAACGAGGCAGCGGCCGTCCAGATCATAAAGTAGATGAAGATGGTCCTGCCGCAGTTCTCCCAGGTGATGTTGAAGGTGGTGTCGTTGGCAAACGCCACCTGAATGTGGCCCCACAGCTCATCGATCACGCGGGCGCTATATGCCGGCGCAGCGGTGTTAAAGATGGCATAGAACACGATGCTCGCGAACACGATATAGAAGCGCCAATGGTCACCGGCAGCCTCGCTCCACAGGCGGCGCACCGTCGCCCAGGTGTCGCGGGGTTTCTCGTCCTCGTCCTCGTCGTCCACATCGCGCATGCGCTCTGCCTCAGCGCGGGCGCGCTCGTCCTCGGCGCGTTCGTTTTCCTCGTAGAGCGCTTGGCGGCGAGCCTCGCGCTCGGCTGCAGCCTTGGCGGCCTCGTCCAGCTCTGGTGCTACGGCAGCCGTTTCCTCAACCAGTCCCGCGGCAACGGCGTCATCAACGCTGGCCTGCTTCCTGAGCTCCTCGGTCATGCTACTCACCTCCCTTCATCTGCGATTCCGCGATGGCGCGGTACACCTCGCAGGTTTCCATAAGCTCGCCATGCGTGCCCAAGCCCACAACCTCGCCGTCCTTGAGCACGACGATCTGGTCGGCGTGCAAGATCGTCGAGATGCGCTGGGCGATGATGAGCACCGCGGCATCGCGCGTCTCGTCCTGCAGCGCATGGCGCAGTGCCGCATCGGTCTTAAAGTCCAGGGCCGAAAAACTGTCATCGAAGATATACAGATCGGCATGCTTCATGAGCGCACGGGCGATTGCCAAACGCTGGCGCTGACCGCCCGAAAAGTTCGTGCCGCCCTGGGATACCGGCGTATCGAGCCCCTGCGGCTGATCGAGCACAAAGGTGCTCTGGGCAACCTGGAGCGCATGAAGCATGTCGGCCTCAGTTGCGTCTTCATTGCCAAAGCGCAGATTGCTTGCCACGGTGCCCGAGAACAGCCATGCCTTTTGCGGCACATAGGCAATGCGCCCGCGTATCTCGCCTTGCGAAAGCTCGCGCAGGTCGACGCCGTCTAGGCGAATGGCGCCCTTGGTGGCATCGTGGAAGCGCAGCAGGAGCTTGGCCACCGTCGATTTGCCCGAGCCCGTCGAGCCGACGATCGCGGTCGTCTGACCGCGGCGACAGGTAAAGCTCAGATTGCACAGCGTGTCCTCGTCGGCGTCGTCAAAACGAAACGACATATGATCGAACACGGCGACCGCGTCGGCTCCGTCTGCGGACTCAGGCGCCCCGTCGCCCAGCGTAGCCTTGCCGTCCACGATGCTCGGCTCGATTTCGAGCACCTGCTGCGCACGGTTGAGGCACGCCGCGGCGCGCGGAAGCGTCAGAATCACCATCTGCGCCATCATCACAAAGAAAAGAATCAGGATCGCGTATTCCAACACGGCCGAAATGCTGCCGATTTGCATGGCGTGGACGCCCACGCGGTTGCCGCCCACCCACAGCACCGCCACCTCGGCAATGTTCATCAAAAAGAAGGTAGAGCTATCAAGGCCCACAAACAGGTGGTTGACCTTAATGGCGTTGTCCGCGTAATCGCTAAACACCTCGTCCAGGCGCTGCTCCTCGTGAAGCTCTTTATTAAAAGCGCGGATGACGCGAACGCCCACGATGTTCTCGCGCAGCACCACGTTCATGCGGTCGATAAAGCTCTGCAGGCGCATAAAAATTGGCGCGGCGTTAGCCACGGTAAAGACTGCCGCCACCAGCACGATCGCAACCACCACGCCCAGCAGCGTACCCATGGCGGGATCGATGAGCCACGCAAAAATGATGCCCGCGACGGCCAAGAACGGCACCGGCAGCACCAGCTGGATCGTCTGCAGGATGGCCTGCTGAATCACATTGATGTCGTTGAGCGAGCGCGTGATCATCGATCCGGTGCCAAAGCGCTCAAAGTCGCTGGCCGCGAGCTCGAGCGACTTGTCGTACACGGCATTGCGGATATCGCAGGCCACGTTGGCGGCCAAGCGCGCCGAAAGATAGCAGCCCAGCACCGCGCCGCCGCTGGCCATGCCGGTCGCGATAAGCATGTAGAGGCCATTGCGCAAAATGTAGTCGACATCACCCGTGGTGATACCGGTGTTGACCATGTTCGCCAGCATCGTGGGAACCAACAGCGTGCCGACGTTATCAACCAGCAGCACCAGCAGCGTCACTGCGACAAGCCCTCGATAGGGCTTCAGAAACCTCATTAACAGTCGCACGACTCCCCCTCACATTGATCCTGCGTCTGGCTTGCAGCTGCCACCTGCTGCTTAAATGTCTCGCACTCCTCATCGAGCACCTGGGAGAATTTGCCGATCAAGCGCATAATCTCGCGTTGCTCACACGGCTCAAGCGCGCAAAATGCTCGCTGTTCGGCCTTAAGTGCCGGCAACGCATAGCGCTCAGCAAATTGCCTACCCTCTTTGGTCAGGCACACAACCTTGTTCTTGCGACTGCCTTCGGCAAACTCCAGCGTGGCGAAACCCCGCGCCTTCAAGGTTTTAATTGCCGAGTTGATGGTCTGTTTGCTGTAGAACCATTCGCTTGTCAGACGGCTTACGGCGACGCTGCCGCCCGCCGTGCTGGTATCGACGAGCATCCAGTAAGCGCAGTCCGAAAGACCGCAGGCGCGCGAGAACTCCGAATAGATATGGTCGAGTCCATTAAGCAACCGGTCGAAGTCGACCAGCGTAACCGCACTATTCATCTATCCCACCATTCGATTGTCCGATTTTTGACCAATTTTATATCTCTAGATTAGTCCGAGTTTTGACTATCGTCAACAGGCTCTCCGCAAATGCTTGCACTTTTATGGCCGATCGGCAGAAAAAGACCGCCGGCGCGGGGGCGGCGCCAGCGGTCACGTGAAAATCGGGTTTTATTGCCTGTTAGGCGGCGACGGCCTCGTAGACCGTGGCGCCCGAGAAGCTGTCATGCAGGCTCTTGCCGGCAATCCACGGCAGCTCGACGACCTCGCAGACCGTGTTGACCAGCTCGGAGCAGTCAGTAAAGTGGCCCTTGTCGTTGAGGGCCTCGCAATCCTGAACACGCCAATAGCCATCGGTGTGCGTGATGTAGTACTCGTGATCGTCAATCGTCACAAAAGCGCGCGTCTTGGAACGCAGCAGCTTCAGAAATCCTTCGAAGTCGGTCTCGACGACATCTCCAGCCTGGAACATGATGTTACCTCCTGGCCCGGCGCCACCACGGCGCATTGATAAACGTTGGTACTCCTTTAGTAAAACCTTTATCAGAGGTTATGCGTTCGTCATTTAGGCAAGTGGTAAAAAACCGCAGGGTAGACGGGATAAAACGTTTAACCATCCCATTTGTTTGTCACATTCTGAAGGTACTTTTATGCAAACCTACTTTCCCAATTGGGATCTACCCTTTTGGCCGGGCAATTGACCGTCTATCGTTTGAGCCCGACGGGTATGAACGGGGCATCTGCAACGCCACCGCAAGGAGACACCATGGAGACTATCGAAGCACTCATCCACCGCCGCAGCTGCCGCAAATACAGTGATCGTCCCGTCGAGGCCGAAAAGCTCGCACGCATTATCGAGGCCGGCCAGTATGCACCCAGTGGCATGGGGCGCCAGCCGGTGACGTTTGTCGCCGTCACCGACCCCACGACCGTTGAGCGCCTCTCACAGCTCAACGCACAGGTCATGGGCAGCAACAGCGACCCCTTCTATGGCGCCAAGACCGTTGTGGTGGTACTGGTCGACCGCAGCGTGCCCACGCACCTGGAAGACGGATCGCTCGCCATGGGCAACCTGCTCAACGCCGCCTATACACTGGGTGTCGACTCATGCTGGATTCACCGCGCGCATGAGGTCTTTGACTCGCCCGAGGGCCTGGAGCTGCTGGCCAGCTGGGGCCTGCCCGCCGACGGCAGCCTGCGCGGCGTCGGTCACTGCATTCTGGGCTATGCCGAAGACACGCTACCCGAGCCCAAACCCCGCCGCGACAACGTCGTCTACGTAAGGTAACCCAGGAGCGTCATAGGGGTAGCTAATTTGGGACGGGGCTATTTTAGCCACCCCACTCGCAACTTATCTTGCCGATGGAGTTGTCGTCGTTTCGTTCGTGTGGGTCGTTTCGGCGCCGTCGCCCTGTTCGCCCTCGTCCTTTTGAGCGTCGGCGATGGTGGAGGCCGCCGCAACGATACCGCGCTGGGGCGCGACGCCCGTCTGGGTCTGAGCGCCCTCGACTATTTCTGTGCCTGCATGCGCGAGCTCGGGCGATTTAAACATCGCGTCCAAGTTGGCACCGTCGCCGGCGTAGCCAAGCGCAGCGAGTGCGATGACGATCACTGCAACGACGACCGCGATCGGAACATAACGATGCCAACCAGCCGGATTGAGTCCGCTGCGACGAGCCGCCCCGCGGCTGATGTAGCCGAGCGTGCCGTCGTGCTTGAGCTTTGAGCCCACCACGCGTTTGCGGTCCCACAGCGAGGACTCTGCCTGCATTGCCAAGCGGGCACCTGTCGAAGGATAGCCGTATTTAGTGCGCTTGAACGAGCCGTCAAACCCCGAGGCGTGTTTGCCCCACGTCACCGATGTTGTGCGTCGGTTAACCGGCGCGGCGCTCCGCCTTCTGCGGCTCGGTTTTGTAGTCTCAGCCATACGCCCCCGCACGCCGTAACCAAATCGAAACAATAACGCTTTGGACTGTAGCACACGCGTCGCGCGCGGTCACGGGCGCCTCGCTCAACGGTCATCGTCCTTCAGTAAGCGCCACAGCGTTGTTCGGCTTATGCCCAGCACCTCCGCCGCACGGGTTCGGTTGCCGTGGAGATGATCTACAACCAGATGCGCGATATCTCGCTCGGTATCGGCCAGCGGTCGCAGGATATACAGGTCGCTTTCGAGTGTCGGGGCGCCAAAGGTTGCGGTCTTAATCACGTCCTCTTGGGCTAGCACTTCCTCCGCCACAGCGCGATCCACCGTGCCCGCCCCCACCAATATATACAGTCGTTCCGAGACCTCGCGGAGCTGCAGATAATTGCGCGGCCAGCGGTAAGCATCGAGCGCCTTCGTCGCCGCGGCAGACAGCGTGGGCGCTGCCGTCCCAAATGCACCAGCGAGATATTCCAAATAGCGCGCAATCTTTTGCGACGTGGCTCCCTGCTCGACGATTGCCGGCGCCACGCTCACCGCACAGGCGAAGCGCTCGGTCACAAAGGCGGCTTGATCACTTTCGCTGCCGCCCGGCATGTCATTCGCCGTCAGCACCACATGGCAGCGCGTCGCCAACGCGGTGTCGGCCATCGTGGAAACGAGCTCGCGGAGACGCTGGGGGCCAACCGTGTTCCAGCCCTCAATGCACAGGGTCAGCCCTGTTTGAAACAGCGGCGATTCGGAGCTTTTGAGCACGTGGCGCCAACCGCGATCGGTGAGCTCATCGAGCGCGACAGAAACAAAGGGTTGATCGGCAAAAGGACCGTCCAGATAGAGGCGCTTGGCTATCTCGACCTGACCCGCCCCCAGCTCGCCCTCGAGCATAAGGGGCACGCCGCGCGCGTAGCTCTCGGCGACCGGCGCAGCCACCGAGGCCGCCCCCTCAACGATGCCGTACGCGCTCGATTCGTAGCGGGCCTCAACTTCGTCGGCGTTGAGCCATTCGATGCCCGCATGCGCCGCGGCGCCGCGTACCTCGCGGACCACGGCGACCCAAAGCCCCCCGCCCTCTTTGTCGGTGGGGCGAACGGTCAGGCTCAGGCGCGCGCCCGCGCGTCCCATAACCAGACGCGCGCCGTCTCCTATACGGTCGAGGCGTTCGGCAACAAAAGCCGCCACATCCCGCTCAAGCGCCGCGTCATTCATGGTCGAAATCGCGACGTCCCCACGCGCATCGATTGCCAATGCCGAGGCCCCGGCAGCAGCCAGGGCCTCGGTCAAGATGTTCAGCTTGGCATCGCTATCCATGATTTGCCCCTGTCCGTGACGACGTGCAGCCGCCGACGGTCGCACGACCGAGTGTTTCAAAATTGAACGATATTGCTCACCAAACACTATAGGGCAGAGAGCGCCGTCCTGCGAGTATAGGTGTTGCCCCGCATCGCCATCCTGGCGGGGCGATAAGAGCTCTTCGGGACTTATAAACCTGCGGACAAGCCATACCCGCAAGAGCTCCTATCGCTCCACCGCAGGCATGCGCTCACCAGCACGCAGCACGCAAATAAGCTACTTCTCTACCAGATTCCCAGCACGTGCTGCATTCCCAAGCTCATGCACGCAATGCCAATCCAACAGCAAAAGCCCAGCGCGATGGGCTTGCCGCCCTTTTTGACCAGCTCGACGATATCGGTATTAAAGCCAATAGCCGCCATGGCCATCACGATAAAGAACTTCGAAAGCTCCTTGATGGGCGCCGTAATGGACGCGGGAAGCTGAAGCACCGTGGTGATTACGCTCGCCAGCACAAAGAACAGCACAAACATGGGAAACGCGCGTTTAAGCGAGAACGTGCTTTTAGCGTCGCCGCCGGCCTTGCGCGCCAGATGCATCTGCCAGCATGCGAGAACCAACGTAATGGGAATAATGGCCAGCGTCCTGGTGAGCTTGACCACCGTGGCGCTCTCGAGCACATTGGCGCCGGGATGCATGCTGTCCCAGGCGCTCGCCGCAGCCGTTACGGACGAGGTGTCGTTGATAGCGGTGCCGGCAAACAGGCCAAAGCCCTCGTTGGTCAGCCCGAGCATGCCGCCGAGCGTTGGAAACACGAGCGCCGCGATAACGTTAAACAGGAAGATGACCGAAATGGCCTGGGCAATCTCGCGATCGTCGGCATCGATGACGGGTGCGGTCGCGGCGATAGCAGAACCGCCGCAAATCGACGAACCCACACCCACAAGCGTCGCGATCTTGCTCGGCACGTTCATAACGCGGCAGAGCACAAAGGCGATGACAAGCGAGGTCGAGATCGTCGCCACGATAATCGGCAACGACTGGGCGCCCTTGGACAGAATCTGGGAGAGGTTCATGCCAAAGCCAAGCAGGATAACCGCGTACTGCAAGACTTTTTTAGACGTATAGGTGACACCGGCGGCGAGCTGTTCGCGATGATTCTTGGGAAAGACGAGCGCCAGAACCATGCCGAAGAGGATGGCGAATACCGGCCCACCGACCACCTCAATCTGTTTGCCGAGCAACGTCGCGGGAATGGCGATGATCAGGCAGAACAAGACGCCCTTCCAGCGCTCACGTACGATATTCGCCAGTTGCATATGGGATTCCTTCTTTCTATTTCACGTTTGTGACGGCTTATGATACGGCAACATTGAGCGCAGCCTTGCGCAAACACAGACTAAGATGCCGCAATAGTTCTTGGGCAACAGCCGAATTACCCACCGCGGAAAGCTGATTCGCGGCATAATTAACAACTGACATATGAGTTTGATAGAACAGTTGCGAGGCGCTATGGAAGAATCGATGCACGTCGGCGAGCAGGAAACGAGCCTACAGGACCAGTCCTACCACACCATTCGACGCAAAATCGTCTACCTGGACTACAAGCCGGGCGAAAAGCTGGGCGTCAAGCAACTTTGCGACGACCTGGATATGGGTCGCACGCCCGTGCGCGAGGCTTTGGTTCGCTTGGCGCAGGAAGGCCTGGTGCGCACCGTGCCCCAGAGTGGCACCTACGTCTCACCCATCAACCTCACCCTTGCCGAGAGTGCCTGTTACATCCGCGAGCATCTGGAAAAGCAGGTGATCGTGGAGTGCTGTGCGCGCGCCACGTCGGCCGGCATCGAGCAGCTCGACCGCGCCATCGCGCTGCAGGAAAAGGCCATGGCCGAAGAGGATCGCATCGGCTTCTTTTTGAGCGACAACCTCATGCATCACATGATTTTTAGCATCGCATGCCGCAGCACCGTGTGGTCGTGGCTCGAGGAGACCAATGCCGACCTGGAGCGCTTCCGCTGGCTGCGCGCCGCCACGCAGGTTCTCGACAATCAGGACATCGTGAACGAGCACAGGCAGATTCGCCGCGCTATCGCCGGTCGCGACCCCATCGAAGCGAGCTTTTTGGTCAGCAAGCACCTGCACATGATGTTCCGCAACCAAACCGAAGTTCTGGACCAGTTCCCCGAGTACTTCGAGACCAGCAAGCTCCGCTAACCTGCCAAAAAGGGACAGGTTTATTTTGGCAGGTTTTATCTGGGCAAACGCAGAAAAGGCCCGGCTCCGTCTTGATGCGGAGCCGGGCCTTAGTCGCTAGAACGGCGGAACCAACTACTCTACCGTGACGCTCTTGGCCAGGTTACGGGGCTGGTCGACGTCGCAGCCGCGCAGGATGGCGACCTCGCGGGCGAGCAGCTGCAGAGGAACGCTCGCCGTGATGGGGCTGAACACGTCTCGGACTGCCGGCACGCGGACGATGCAGTCGGCGATCTTGTTGATCTCCTCGTCGCCCTCGGTGGCAACGACGATGACCTTGGCGCCGCGTGCCTTGCACTCCATAAGGTTCGACACGGTCTTGTCGTAGGTGGCACTCTTGGTGGCCACAGCGATGACAGGGAAGCCCGGGTCGATCAGGGCAATGGGGCCGTGCTTCATCTCACCGGCGGCGTAGGCCTCGGCGTGCAGGTAGCTGACCTCCTTGAGCTTGAGCGCACCCTCGTAGGAAATAGCGGCACCCATGCCGCGACCCACGAACAGCGCGGACTGCGCGTCCTTGCACAGCAGGGCGGCCTCATGAACGGCCTCGGTCTGGGTATCCAAAATCCACTGGATCTGCTCGGCCGTATCGGAAAGCTCGCGGAACAGCATGCGCGCCTGTTTGGTGGTCAGACGGTACTTAACCTGCGCCAACAGCAAAGCCAGCAGCGTAAGGCTCACGACCTGGCCGATGAAGCTCTTGGTCGAGGCGACCGCGATCTCCTTGTTGGCCTTAGTGTAGATGACGCCGTCGCTCTCACGCGCCACGGGGCTACCAACCACGTTGGTGATGCCGAAGACCTTGGCACCCTTGATGCGCGCGTCGCGAATGGCGGCAAGGGTGTCGGCCGTCTCGCCCGACTGGGACACGGCAACGACAAGCGTTGTCGGCGTGATGATGGGATTGCGATAGCGGAACTCGCTGGCCGCCTCCACCTCGGTGGGGATGCGAGCCCAGCCCTCAATGAGATTCTTGGCAATGAGTCCGGCGTGGTAGCTGGTGCCGCAAGCGATCACGTAGACACGGTCGATGTCGTTGAGCTCCTCGAGCGAAAGGCCCAGCTCGTCGATATCGAGCTCGCCGGCGGGGGTCATGCGGCCCACCAGGGTATCGCGCACAACGCGAGGCTGCTCGTGGATTTCCTTGAGCATAAAGTCGGGATAACCGCCCTTTTCTGCCATGTCCAGGTCCCAGTCGATGTGGGTGACCTTGGGCTCGATAACGTTGCCGGCCTCGTCGGTGTACTCGACGCCTGCGGGCGTAAGCTTGGCAAACTGACCGTCCTCGAGCACCACGACATCGCGGGTGGCGTCGATGAGCGCGATCACGTCGGAAGCAACATAGGAACCGGTTTCGCCCACGCCGACTACGATCGGGGAATCCTTGCGGGCCACGGCGATCACGCCGGGCTCGTCAGCGCACACGGCGGCCAGACCATAGGCACCGACCACGTGGGTGCAAGCCTCGCGCACGGAGGCCATCAGGTCGTGCGTCTCGACATAAGCCTCTTCGATCAGATGCGCGAAGACCTCGGTATCGGTCTCGCTCTTAAAGTGATGGCCGCGGCCCTCCAGCTCTTCGCGCAGCTCGGCGAAGTTCTCGATGATGCCGTTGTGGACGATGGCGATACGACCGTCGCAGCTGGTGTGGGGGTGAGCGTTAACGACGGAGGGCTTGCCGTGGGTGGCCCAACGGGTGTGGCCGATACCGCAGGTAGCGTCGCTGTCGATGTTGGAAAGCTCGCTCTCTAGGCCCGCGACCTTGCCCACGCGGCGGATGACGTCGAGGTGCGCCGCGGCGCCCTCGCCCACCTCGAGCGCGACGCCCGAGGAGTCATAGCCGCGATACTCCATACGCTTGAGGCCCGTGACCAGGATGTTCTTTGCAATATCAGAGCCGGTGTAGCCGACGATTCCGCACATAAGATAAATCCCTTCGTTCGCGTGACTGCAAGACGTCCACGCACAAGGGGCGCTGAGACGCATAACGTTCGAGTATTGTACTCACGCAGGCGCAAGCTGATATACCAGATGTGGTATCTCAACTTAGATACCACTCGATGCACACATGCCCAAACCACCACGATGGGGACAGTGAACTGCGCCCCGAAACTTGGACTGAATAAATAGCGACTACGCCGCAAGGGCC
>DXZS01000015.1 GCA_019419505.1 Collinsella sp.
TGCGACACTGAAGTAAGTGTCCATCCTCGCAGTATCCGGTTCTCAAGGTGCACGCTCTGCGGCTGATCCGGTCCGACCGGGCCGCGCGGCAAGGAGATATATTGCCAGACCGCGAAGCGATGTGGGACGTCAATTCCACTCTTCACAAGTCCTACACAATACATCGCTTTCTATATAAGTAATAGAAAGGCTGGTGCAGAAATACTGCACGTATCAGATGATGACCCTTCGGTTAAGAGATATATAAAGATCGGTCACCTGTAAGTGTCTATCTACCCGCGCTTTTGCTATATAAACCAGCGCTGTAGATAAAAAGAGGGAGCGCCGCGCACAACGCGACACTCCCCTAGCGATTCAAGAGAATCAATTAGGCCTCGAGAGCCTTCTTGGCGATGGCAGCCAGCTCGTTGAAGGACTCGATGTCCTCGTAAGCCATCTGAGCCAGGACCTTGCGGTCGAGCTCGATACCGGCAACCTTCAGGCCGTGCATGAACTGAGAGTAAGAGATGTCGTTCAGGCGAGCGGCAGCGTTGATACGGGTGATCCAGAGAGAGCGGATCTCGCGCTTCTTGTTGCGGCGATCACGATACTGATACTGCAGGGAGTGCTGGACCTGCTCTTTAGCATGCTTGTAAGTACGCGAAGCGGCACCGTAGTAACCCTTCGCACGGTGCATAACGGTACGGCGCTTCTTCTTGGCGGCAACAGCGCGCTTAATACGTGCCATGTTCTATCAACTCCTAGACGGTTAAACGAAAAACGGGAACGCGAACTTAGGCGAGACGCGACTTGATGACCTTGCGGTCGGCAGCGGCGATCTCGGTCTCCTGACGGAAGCCACGCTTACGCTTGGTGGACTTCTTGCTCAGGATATGGCTCTTGAAAGCCTTGGCGCGCATAAGCTTGCCGGTACCAGTCTTGCGGAAACGCTTCTTGGTGCCGCTGTGGGACTTCATCTTAGGCATGAAATACTCCTTAATCGGTTACAGAACACTAGTTACTTAGTATCGCTTGCCGCTTTATCCTCATCAAAGGCGCCCTTAATCGGGGCGAGCAGCATAAGCATGTTACGGCCTTCCATCTTAGGCTTGGACTCGACCGTAGCGTAAGGCTTGAGATCCTCGGCGAGACGCTCGAGAACGTTAAGACCCTGCTCCGGGTGAGCCATCTCACGGCCGCGGAACATGATGGTAATCTTAACGCGTGCGCCCTTCTTGAGGAAACGCAGAACGTGGCCCTTCTTGGTCTCGTAATCGCCAACGTCGATCTTGGGTCGGAACTTCATTTCCTTGACCTCGACCTTAGACTGGTTCTTACGAGCGGCCTTGGCCTTCATGGCCTGCTGGTACTTGAACTTACCGTAGTCCATGACCTTGCAGACCGGCGGCTCCGCGTTGGGAGCGATCTCGACCAGGTCGAGACCCTGATCGTCAGCGACGCGCTGGGCATCGCGGATGGCGAACAGGCCGAGCTGAGAGCCATCGACGCCAATCAAACGGCACGAAGATGCAGTGATCTCGTCGTTGATGCGGGTGTCATCAGACTTAGCTATTTTCCCTACCTCCATTCATAAAAAAATAACCCGGCGCTTCTTTGCAACCAGGTCGTACACATAGACATCCTCGATACGAGGAAGGGAATCTAAGTTGTATGACCAGTCAGCTGCTCATTGGCGCCAAAAGGTGGGAACCCTCGGGTTCCTCTTTAGGGCATTGCGGGAACAACGCCTTGCGAATAATAACACGTATAGTGCGCTATCACATTACGTACACGAAAAAGGGGGTCTTGACCCCCTTGAACGCTCAGTTGCATGTATGGTGCCCGAGGCGAGACTCGAACTCGCACGTTGTTGCCAACGGTGGATTTTGAGTCCACTGCGTCTGCCAATTCCGCCACTCGGGCACGTAATGCGTGAGTTAGTTTATCACAGCTTTCTGTTGATTAGTCCGAAAATGGAACTTCGAGCATTTCGATGAGTTCGACCGTGCGGAGCATCTCACGCTGACGGCATCCGCGACCGTCGACCGAAGCCTCACCCATCTGGTTATCGTAAGGGTCCTCGCGCATGCCGTCGAAAGAGGGCTCAAACTCTGCCTGGAATCGATTGTTGGCCACCATACGCCACGGGTCGAGATTGCCAAAGTAGTGATGGCGGCGCCACTCCTCCCCCATCCTGCGAGCAGAAGATCCAAATGACACGTCGGCGTTGAGCCAACCGGTCTGCGGCGTATAGAACTCTGCCCAGTCGTGCGGCCCCACCGAATCGGGCGCAACATACAGGCCGCTCTGCCAACGGGCAGGCACGCCCGCGATACGGCACATGGTGATGAACGTGAGCGCCATAACGCCGCAATCGCCACGGAGCGAATGCGCGCAGTCATCGGCAATAGATCCCAAAAGCAGGTACGGCGGCTGATAGCGATAGTCGATATGTTGCGTCAGATAATCATAGATGGCGCGAGCACGGTCGAGCGGATCCTCGAGCCCGTCAATAACACGCTCCGTCAACTGTCGCAGGTACGGCGTAAACGCAATGTGCGGACGGTCCTCGGAAGTGTCCTCGGGCAGCGGCGTGTCCATGCACGGGCGTTCGGGCAGCGCACCTCCATAAATGTCGCAGAAGGCAACATTAATGTGATAACGATAGGTTACCGAGAACGAGCGCTCGGTCGAAGAACACCATGAAGCGGTGCGTGCCGGCGCATCCTCGGGGGCAACATGCCCCTCCGGCGTCATATCGAGAACTTCGACCTGAGACTGTTGACGGCAGGCGGCGGCAACGGGAAGCCACGCGCGAACGGTCTCCCCCTCCAAAGCACCGGGGACAGACACGCATGCCTTAAGCGTAATGGTGCGAGACAGCCCGCCCTGCGACTCCATCTCCTCGAGCATCTGGTTGCGCAGCGCAATTCCATCCGCAGAATCGGGACGCAGACCCGGAACCTCCTTGGGATACACGCGCAAAGAATCAAGGAAGTTGTCAAGAACGAACAGCTCGCCATCGATAAAGCGCCAATCGATACGCTTGCGGTCAATCAGGTCGTCAAACTGCTCTTCGGTAAACTCAGGCCACTCCTCGCGGATCATCTCGATAGCCCGATCACGCGACACCGAAAAATGAAGCGGCGTCTCGATCATGCGATACCGCTCGGCGCGAACGCAGGCAGCCAGCGAAGGCTCAGGGTTCTGCTCCAAAAGGCGATCGCAGGCGGCAACAGCCTGCGTCAAATACCCGGCATCCTTAAGACGAAGAATCTCAGGCGGTAGCCCAATATCGAGATGGCGAAAATCATCACAGCAAACATCAACAGAGCAACCAACAGGACCCTCGTCAATAACCTTCCCATCCGAAGGCAGCACATCAATAACAGCCACACCAAACTCCAAGTCATTCGAACTCCTGGAGTCCATTGTAACGAGATAGAAAGAAAGCCCCAACAAGGGAGCCATCAACGCCGCTGAACGGTACCTATAAAAATGAATTCAGCCCAGTAACCCTGTAGCGAGTTAACAAAGGAGGCCCCGTTCACCCGGAGCTTTTCCCATTGCGCGACTTCTGGCGAAGCCAGTAGCCACCTTAATTCAGACTCGTAACCCTGCGGCGTTAAACGAAGGAAGCCCCGTCCCCCGGAACTGTTTCCTTGGCGTGACTTCTGGCAAAGCCAGGTGAGCGCAAAGGAAACAGTGTAGGGGGACGGGGCTTCCGGCGGGAAGTTTAACGACGCTTACGCCTTGTTGACGGAGCCAAACTCCTCCATGAGCTCCTTGGTGCGGGCAACGATGTTGTCGCGACCAGGCTTGAGGAGCTTGCGGGGATCAAAGCCCTTGCCCTGCTGATCCTTGCCAGCCTCGATGTACTCGCGGACGCCCTTGGCGAAGACGAGCTGCAGGTCGGTGTTGACGTTGATCTTGGAGATGCCCAGGGAGATGGCCTTCTTGATCTGATCCTCGGGGATGCCGGTACCACCGTGCAGAACGAGGGGCAGGTCGCCGGTCTGAGCCTTGATCTCGCCCAGACGCTCGAAGGAAAGGCCAGCCCAGTCGGCGGGATACACGCCGTGGATGTTGCCGATGCCGCAGGCGAGGAAGTCGACGCCCAGGTCAGCAATCTGCTTGCACTCAGCAGGGTCAGCGAGCTCGCCGTTGGAGGTCACGCCGTCCTCGGTGCCGCCGATGCCGCCGACCTCGGCCTCGATGGACATGCCCTTGGAGTGGGCAAGCTCAACGAGCTCCTTGGTGCGGTCGAGGTTAAGCTGGAAGGTCTCCTCGTGAGAGCCGTCATACATGATGGACGTGAAGCCGGCCTCGATGCACTTGAAGCAGTCCTCGTAAGAACCGTGATCGAGGTGAAGGGCGACGGGAACGGTAACGCCCGTGGCCTCGACGGCAGCCTTGACCATGTCGGCGCAGACCTTGAAACCGCCCATCCACTTAGCGGCACCAGCGGTGCACTGAAGGATCAGCGGAGACTTGGCCTCCTCGGCGGCCTGGAGAATAGCCAGGGTCCACTCGAGGTTGTTGGTGTTGAAGGCACCGAGAGCGTACTTGCCGGCCTCGGCCTTCTTGAGCATGTCTGCTGCGTTGACGAGCATAAAAGAAACCTCCTGTAAGGTTGCTCCGATAACGCCTGAGATTTTACCACGGCGTACCCGAGCATAAACGTTCGTTTGTTCACGAATATCGTCCAAACAGACTTTTTTTGACCGTTTGCCCTACGGAATCGACCCGTTGGGGAAAAATAGCTTGACGTTTGGACGCTTCTCGTGCTTCAGGAGCTGACTATAAAGCTACACCTGCATGAAAGGGTTCTGCATGAGCTCGCGTGCCATGGTGGTCGAATCGCCATGGCCGGTTAGGCAAACGGTATCGGGCGGGAGAAGCCGGGCGAGCTTGGAGAGCGAGCGCAGAATCGCCGCCTCGTCTCCTCCAGAAAGATCGGTGCGGCCGTGGCTGCCCGGGAATAGTGTGTCGCCCACAAAGGCAATGTTCCCCTGCTCGGTGGCAGCAAACAAGACGATCCCGCCCGGCGTATGCCCTGGCGTCTCGATCACCTGCAGGCAGATATCGCCCACCTCGATAGCATCGCCTTCGGCGAGCAGGCGCGTCGGCTCCCCGGGGTCAGGCGTCTCAATGCCCCACATAGCTCGCTGTTCCTCGATGTTCGCATGCGGCACCGCCACATCCTTGGCACACAGCTCATACTGGCAGCCCTCGCCAACGGTGGTTCGCACGCCGGCAACACCACCAACATGATCGGCATGGCCATGAGTGCATACGGCGCCAAGCACGCGTACACCGGCATGTTCGGCTCGAATATGCTCCACCAAACGCTCGCCTTCCCATGCGGGGTCGATAATCACGCACTCATTGTCCGAAATAACAGCATAGCTATTGGTCTGAATGGGACCGTTTACGAGCGTCTCAATCTCGACCGATCCCTTGGGAGTTAAATCCAAGGACACAGCACTCATGTCCCTCTCCTCTCTATAGAACTCGAGGCATCAAACGATGCCTCGAGTGTAGCGAATATCGATAATGTGACACGTTCGTCGCGACTAAACGCGGCGCTTAAGCTGGGCTCCACCCTCGCCGGGCATCAGGCGGCGCGCGTCGTAGACCGAGTCGACGCTGCTGATAGAGGCCAGCAGCGGATCCAGACCACTCGCGTCCGAGATCTCGACCATAAAGCGCAAGGTTGCAATACCCTCGCGGTTGGTCGACGTAGCGGCAGAAAGGATATTGCCGCCCGCATCGCCAATGGCAATGGTGACATCCTTGAGCAGGCCCATGCGGTCCAGGCACTCGACCACAATCTCGACCTGGAAAAGCGTATCGGCAGCACCATCCCACTCTACGTCAATCATGCGCTCGGGATGTTCCATAAGGCCCTTGACGTTGGGGCAGTTGGCGCGATGCACCGAAACGCCACGACCGCGCGTGATGAAGCCGACGATGTCGTCGCCCGTCACGGGGTTGCAGCAATGAGCCAGACGGACCAGCAGGCCGCTGTTGCTCTCGCCCTTGACGATAATGCCGTTACTGGCGCTCTTACCGCGCTTTTGCGGCTTGCGGTTGGAGCCGCGAGCGGGCTGCTTTACGACCTCGGCGATAGCCTCGGCCTTGGTGAGCTGTTCCTCGGGCTTGGGGTCCAAGATTTGCTCGACCTTATTGCCCACAGCGCGCGGGGCGACCTTGCCCGCGCCAACGGCTGCAAAAAGGTCCTCGAGCTGCTTGAAGTTAAACTGCTCCGCCACGGCGTTGAGCGCACGCGTGGATCGTGGCGTAGAGATGCCATACCCGCGCTTACGCAGGTCCTTGGCCAGTATATCGCGGCCGGCGGCAGCGTCGTCATCCTTGGTCGCGGCGGTGAAATAACGGCGAATCTTTGACTTGGCCGAAGGTGTCTTGACGATCTTGAGCCAATCGCGCGACGGCTTAGAGCTCTTGTTAGTCAGAATCTCGACACGGTCACCCGTCTTGATCTCGTGCGTGAGCGGCGCCACCGCACCGTTGATTTTGGCGCCGACACAGTGGTTACCGACCTCGGTATGAACGGCGTAGGCAAAGTCGAGCGGTGTAGAGCCGGCACGAAGCGCCATGACCTCGCCCTTGGGCGTAAAGACAAAAATTTCCTGGTCGAACAAGTCGACCTTCAGCGAATGCAGGTATTCCTTGGCATCGGTGATCTCGTCAGACGCCGCCCAGTCGAGTGAGTGCTTGAGCCAGTTGATCTGGTCGTCCAGACGCTGCGCATCGTTAGTCTTGGAGGCAGACGATCCGCCCGACTTCTTATACAGCCAGTGGGCAGCGATGCCATACTCGGCCTGCTCGTGCATTTCGTAGGTTCGAATCTGAATCTCGAGCGGACGGGCCGTGGGGCCGATAACCGTCGTGTGAAGCGATTGGTAGTTATTGACCTTGGGCATGGCGATATAGTCTTTAAAACGACCGGGCATGGGATGCCACAGGGTATGCACGGCACCAAGCGTGGAATAGCAATCGCGCACCGAATGAGTGATGACGCGCAGCGCCACCAGGTCGTAAATCTCGGAGAACTCCTTGCCCTTGCGCTTCATCTTTTGATAGATGGACCAATAGTGCTTGGAACGACCGTTGATCTGAAAGCCCTCAAGACCAATGCGATTGAGCTCATCGGTGAGCGTCTTGATGGTCTCGGCCAGATAACGCTCGCGAACCTCGCGCGACTCGGATACCATGCGCGCGATGCGCTGGTAGGCATCGGGCTCCAAGTAGAAAAAGGACAGGTCCTCGAGCTCCCACTTGATTGAACTCATGCCCAGGCGGTCGGCCAAAGGCGCGTACACGTCCATGGTCTCGCGTGCCTTAAACAGGCGGCGGTCCTCGCGCAGAGCGGCAAGCGTGCGCATGTTATGCAGGCGGTCGGCGAGCTTGACGATGATGACGCGGATGTCCTTGGACATGGCGAGGAACATCTTGCGCAGCGTAAGCGCCTGCTTCTCGTCCATGCTGTCGACTTCAATGTTGGTGAGCTTGGTCACGCCGTCGACGAGCTCGGCCACTGTATCGCCAAACAGACCCGAAACATCGGCAAGCGAGGTCTCGGTGTCCTCGACGGTATCGTGCAGCAACGCGGCGCACACCACATCGCAGTCCATCTTGAGGTCAGCCAGAATGATAGCTACCTCGACGGGATGGTTAATGTACATCTCACCCGAGCGCCGCTTTTGGTTGCAGTGCTTCTCGGCAGCAAAGCAGTAGGCCTGCTCCACATTGGAGAAGTCGTCCTCGTTCATATATTTGAGGCACAGACGCTCCAGCTTGTCGTAGCTGTCCGCCATAATCTCGGGCGGCAGCTCATCGGCATGTTTATAGTGCTCCATCTCCGAAAACGGCTGGAGGGTGGAATCATGGGCGGTACGGGCTGCGGCGTCCATCGAGGTCCCCTTCCCCTAGGCCCGCGGTACGATCGGGCGGTTAACTTTGGCTAGCATATCAGAAGCGCACGAATCGAGTGCCCAGCTCCGAAAAGCCGTGAACTCCATGCGCGAGCGCAAGCCCTCCAAATAGCGAATTGACCTGCTTAATTGCACGCGACCGGGGTTTTCCGCCATCGCGATGCGACGCGTATCGTCAAACCCCGAAACGCGGCAGAAACCGAGTTCTTCGAAGATTCCCAGGCCGCTTTCCACCGAGCGCTCGTCGACCGGCGTGCGGGCATCGATGGCAAGACACATCTGCGCAATGTCGATATCGCTCGCGCAGAATGAATCGTCCCCCGTCTTGCCACGGTTGGAGCGCCACATGGTCTGCAGCGCTCGATAGAGAGTGACAAGCTCATCGCGCTCGGGCGCGTAACAATCGAGCAGGCGCTCATTAATACGAGCGTCACGCGACGAATAGAGCAGGTGAATCACGGCGGGCTGTCCATCGCGGCCGGCACGGCCACTCATCTGGTTAAACTCAATCGCACCAAACGGCATGTGGTAGAGCACGACATGACGGATATCGGGCAGGTTGACGCCCTCACCGAAGGCAGAGGTCGAAACGATGCAACTGAGGCTTCCGTCGCGAAACGCTTCCTCGACACGGCGGCGATCGGAGCGCGCAAGCCCGGCGTTATAGAACGCAATATGGGTCGCGCAGTCGGGCACGCGTTTGCGCAACGTCTTGGCAAGCGCCACGGACTGGTCGCGCGAGTTGACGTAGATGACGGTCTTCTCCCCCGTCGCCACGATTGACACCAGGCGATTTTCGCGGCTCGCAAGGTCACGGTCGTCCTCGAGTTGCAGGTTCTCGCGAACGGTCTCGTCGACCACCGTCCTGGTAATCGGCAATACACGAGCAAGCTCCGCCACGACCGGGGCCGTCGCGGTAGCCGTTGCCGCCATGACAACGGGGTCGCCCAGGGCTTTGAGAATATCGGGCATGTCGAGGTAGGCGCTCCGGTCGCCGCCTTTGGCAAGACCGGCATGGTGTGCCTCATCGATAACGACAAAGCCAATACGTCCAGAACGTGCAAAGCGATCGCGATGGATAGACAGGAACTCCGGCGTCGTGAGAACGATGCCGGTGCGGCCCGAAGCCAGGCCGGCAAACACGTCATCGCGCGCTGCCTCCACGGTCTCGCCGGTCAACACGCCCACGCCAATGCCGAGCGCAGCCATCGTCGACGAGAGGTGATAAGCCTGGTCGGCAACGAGCGCGCGCAGCGGATAGACAAAGATGCTCGCCCGCCCACGAAGGACCGCCTCGCGCGCGGCGTGCACATGGAAGATGAGCGACTTGCCGCGCCCCGTCCCCATAACGGCCAAGACGCTCTGGTGGTCGGCGAGCGCGTCGAGTGCCTCGACCTGCGCGCGATGCGGCTGGTTCGAGCCGATAAAGCTATGGATAAGCGAGCGCGTGAGCTCGGTATAAGAAAGCTGGGCGAGCGTCTCACGTTTACGCGACTCCAGGCGCAGGCCAGAATCCGCTGGTTGCACGCCGCGGCGAAGCTCACATGCCGGATCGTCGATATTGGGCGCCGCGGTATCGCGCACCAAGACATCTTTAATCATGAGCTTGGGCTTCACACGTCCCTGCCAATGTTCGGCCACGGCCTCGAACACCAAGTCGACGGCACTGTCGCAATTGATGAGTTTATCGATCTGCGGCACGCGGAACATGATGGCCGGCACGCTCGCGGCGCCATCGGTCGCCACAAAGCGCATGTGCTCGCCGGTTTTGCCCACCACGGCGCGATCGCACATCGTCACGCCCTCGGCGGCCAGAAGCGGCACCTTATTGCCCTGGCCAAACGGCTCAAGACGGGAAATCTGCTCGATGGTCTCGATATTCAGCTCGGAGAGGTCAACGGTGGCGGCAACCTCGTCAGTGTCCTCAAAGTCATCGGCAGGAAGCTCCGATAGCACGGCCGAAAGGCGACGGCGGAACTCATCGAGCTTGGATGCCTCGATGGTCACGCCCACCGCACCGGCATGCCCGCCGCGACGAATCAGCAGGTCGGAGCAGCGTTCTACGGCGTCGAACAGGTTGACTTTGCCCACCGAGCGACCCGAACCGCGAGCGATACCGTCCTCGATCGAGAACAGCAGCGCCGGCACGTGATAACGGTTGGTCAGGCGGCTCGCCACGATGCCCTTGACGCCCTCGTGCCAACCTTCGCCGCCCACGACAATCGCGCGCCCGCCGTCATAAGTCTCCTCGACCTTCGCCATGGCATCGCGCGTAAGCTCGGCCTCGATCTCGCGGCGTTGGCGATTGATTTCCTCGAGCTCGGCGGCAAGCGCGCTCGCTTCGATGGGGTCGCGGGCAAGCAGCAGGTCGAGCGCCAGCTTGGGATCAGCCATGCGGCCGGCAGCATTCAGACGAGGGATGAGCGAAAACGACAGGCCGTCGGCCGTAATGGTAGAAAGGTCGGCCTTGGCAAGTGCGGCAAGCGCGATATAACCGGGGCGGGCCGTCACGCGCATCTGCTGGATGCCCTCGGCGACCAGTGCGCGATTCTCGGGCGTGAGCGGCATCATGTCGGACACGGTGCCCAGCGCCGCGACCTCTATCAGCGAACGCCAATACGACGGCTTGCCCAAACGCTCGCCCAGGACCTGTACCAGCTTAAGCGCCACACCGGCACCGGCAAGCTCGCGCGAGGGGCCCTCGTCCTCGAGCTTGGGGTCGGTCAGGGGCACGCCCTGCGGCACCTGGTCGGACGGCTCGTGATGGTCCGTGACCACCAAATCAATCCCCAGGCTCTCCAGGTAGGAGACCTCTTCCTTGGCAGCAATACCGTTATCGACGGTCACAATCAGGTTGGGTTGAGCAAGCTCGTTGACGCGGTCGAGCGCCGCACGCGACAGGCCGTAGCCCTCGTCAAAGCGGTGCGGAATAAACGGCGTGACGTTGGCGCCAAACGAACGTAGCGCCTCGGTCAACAGACAAGTCGACGTAATGCCGTCGACGTCAAAATCGCCAAAGACGGCGATACGCTCGTGGTTGCGAATAGCACGCTCAACGCGGTCGGCGACGACCGCCATGCCCGGAATAACAAGCGGGTCCGCCCAGTCGCGATCGAGCGAAGGCGTCAAAAACAGCTGGCCTTCCTCGATGGATGTAATGCCGTGCGCAACCATAATGCGCGCCACCAGCCCGGGTATGCCCAGACCAGCCGAAAGCTCCTTTTCGAGCTCGGGATTTTGCTGAGCGACCGCCCAGCGATGCGTCGTCTTAAGCGATGACATAGGCGCCCACCCCCGATAGGGGCAGGTCGCCGCGATACCTCTCACGGTTCATAGCGATGAGTCCTCTGTGTATGCCCGCTTCGGCAGGCAGATCTGTTGAACGGATTTATTATACCGTGCGGCACGGACGCAGAGCCTCGCGGCACGCCCTGGTTTCGGTAAACGAGGCCGGTAATAGCCTCGAAATAATCGAGCGTTTCTGACGCACGGACGCATGCGAGCGTCTAGCATATCCATTCAAACGAGTTCGCGGATAAAGGGAGTCACGGGGCATATGAAGCAATGGGTTGGACTGGGAAAGTTCCTCGCGGGGCATATGCAGGTCATCGTTCCGATTTGCGTAACGCTCGGCGTGCTCTTTCCCCAGCAGATCGGCGTACTCAAGCCCATCGTTCCCGCCCTCTTCGCCTTTATGACGTTCCAAGGTGCGCTCAGCAACACCTTCCACCAGATCGCTGAGGTGTTCCGCCGTCCCCTGCACCTGATTTTGGCGCTGCTCGTCTCGGCGGTGCTTATTCCCATAGCAGCCTATGCCATGGGATCGCTGTTCTTTGGCTCCAATCCCAACCTTGTCTGCGGCATCGTGCTCGAGTACAGCGTACCCGTGGCGGTCACTGCCTTTATGTGGATTAGCATGTTCGGCGGCAACGGCCCGCTCGCGCTCACCATCATCCTGACGTCCTCGGTTATCTCGCCTGTGACGATTCCGCTCACGCTGAAGCTCTTGCTGGGTGCCACCGTCTCGATCGATGTGCCGAGCATGATGCAGGACATGGCCTTTATGATCGCCATCCCCGCCGTGCTCGGCATCGTGATCAACGAGCTCACACGTGGATGGGGACACGAGAAGCTCTCCCCCGCGCTCTCGCCCGCCTGCAAGTTCATGATGATGGGCATTATCGCCTCCAACTCCACCGCCATGAGCGAGTACGTCCTGCACATGAACGCGATGCGTCTGGAAGTCGCCCTCTTTATTTTGACCTTCGCCATCAGCGGCTTTGTCGTCGGTTTTCTGGTCGCCCGTGCGCTGCATCTGCCATATAGCGAGACGACTACCATGTGCTTTACCTGCGGCATGCGTAACATCTCTTCGGGCGCCGTCATCGCCACACAGTACTTTCCAGGCGAAGTCGTGTTTCCCGTCATGTGCGGAACGCTGTTTCAGCAGATACTCGCCTCGTTTATCGGGCATCTCTTTGAGCGTCTGACCGGCGAGGAGCGCGCCGCCCAGCGCAAGCGTGTCGAGGCCGGCCGCGACGCCATGGCGCGCTAGACTGTCCGCATTACACGGGTGTTAATCTTGCTATACGAGCGTTTCCAGATGCGCACGCAAGCGCTCAGCATCGATATCGAGCGTTGTCTCGGCATTGACCTGGGCCAAACGATAGCCGACAAAGTAGGGCGAAACCACCCAACGCGGCAGCGCCTTGGCAATGGTCCGACCGCCCAGGTGATAGAAGAACAAGTTGTACGACTCTGCGCGACCACCGTGGTGCTCGTTCAGGATATAGCGCAGAGCCACCTGGATCGCATCGGCGAAGAGATCTGCCTCGGCTTGGTCTCTTGTGTCATCGCTGGCGGCGATTCCCTGCGGGGCTGAAACGTTGACCTCAAAGAACCCCATGATCGGTTCGGTTGAGATGTTGGCCGCGATTCTCCCCTGTTGCCAGACATTGATGCCTTCGAAATTGGCGGAAGTCAACGAAGCATAGCCGTCTTCCTGCTCCAAACCCACAATCTGCATGTGCGGATGAACGAGACTACCGCCCGAGAGAGGACCCTTGTTCTTGTACATGAGCACGCTTCGATACTGCCGTGAATCGATCATCTGCTGCCAGCAATCCAGGGCAAACCTCATCACATGGTGGAGTTCATCTGGCTCATAGGTCACCAGGTCGGCATCGTGATCGGCTGACTCGATCAGCACGGTTTGACGGGTGGCGCGCAGGGTTTTGAACTTATTCTCGAGCCAGATGCAGTCGCCGTCGCGCCGGATGATATTGGCGAGTCCCTCGGTATCGCAAAAGGGGCACGCGGTGCCAGGGCGCCGGTTGTCGTCGGGCTTGCCGCTCGCCTGCTGAACGTCAAATACCAGCGCCACGGGTTACGCCTCCAGCGGCACGATCTTGGTGCCATGGAGCTCGGAGACGCCCAATGCCGCCGCCACGGTATCGCGGTTGGCCGTGGAAATGCCGCCGCCGGGAAGGATGGTCAGGCGGTCGCCCGCATACTCGACAAGACGCGATAGGTGCTCCAGATTGTCCTCGATCGGCGTTCCGGCAGCACCACCATGCGTCAGGATACGCGTGATGCCGCAGTCGGCGAGTGTGTCGACGGCATCGAGCTGAGCCTCGGGCGAGAGCTGGTCAAACGCCATGTGGAAGGTGATGTCAAGGGACTCGCGCTTGCACTCCTCGGTCGCGCAGCCCGCGGCCATCACGAGGGCGCCCAACGTAAGCTCGTCGAGCGCCCAGCCGCCGGCACAAGGCTTGCAGCAGCCAAAGACCAAGCCATCGGCGCCGGCGCTCACGGCAAGACCCAAGTCCATCTCCATCATGCGCAGCTCGTCCTGGTTGTAGTGAAAGTCACCGCCACGCGGGCGAATCATGCACATCGCTCGTGCGTCATGCTCGTGAGCATAGCTGACCGTAGCGCTGATAACACCAGCCGAGGGCGTAGTGCCACCGACGGCAAGGTTGTCGCACAGCTCGATGCGCTTTGCACCGGCATCGATAGCCGCCGGCACCCGCTCAAAGTTCTCGGCACAAAACTCGTACAGCATAGATAGACCCCCAGATGGCAAACGTTTTCCGATGGGCATTGTCGCACGCCCCCATGAAGTTGCGGTGGAATAGGGACTGTTTTGGCCTCTGAGGCTCCCATTTAGTCCCTATTCCATCGCAACATAAAGGGGGTAGTCGTTGGCATCTGCCACAACGCCGATGTTTTGGCAACGACAGCGAAAGCCCGCCAGAGCGAGCAAGGTGCCTTGAAACAAGGCAGCATTGACCTTCTGGTCATGCCGCCGAAGTTGAAAGGCAGATTGCCGCTCTGGCGGGCTTGCAGCGTCGGCTGGTTACGGCGTTTGGCAAAACGCCGTAACTATCTAGCCGCCCAGGTAGGCTTTACGCACGTTATCGTCGTGCAGCAGTTCTTGGCCGGTGCCGGTCATGGTGATCTTGCCGGTCTCGAGCACGTAGCCGCGTGTGGCGATGGAAAGAGCCATCTGTGCGTTTTGCTCGACCAGGAGCACCGTGGTGCCGGCCTTGTGCAGGTCCTCGACAATTTGGAAGATCTGTTCGATCAGAATCGGCGCCAGACCCATGGAGGGTTCGTCGAGCATGAGCAGCTTAGGGTTACTCATAAGGGCGCGGCCCATAACGAGCATCTGCTGCTCGCCGCCCGAAAGGGTACCGGCGACCTGGCGACGACGCTCCTTCAGGCGCGGGAACTGCTCGTAGACGCGCTCGAGGCCCGGAGCCACCGTTGACTTGGGCTGCGTATAGGCACCCATTTCCAGGTTCTCCTCGACCGTCATCTGCAAAAAGGCACGACGACCCTCGGGCACCTGAGCCAGGCCCTTACCAACCAGCTTGTCGGCGGGCGTATGGGTAATGTCCTCGCCCATAAACTTGATGGAGCCGGTCTTAGAGCGCAGCAGGCCCGAGACGGTCTTGAGCGTCGTGGACTTGCCGGCACCGTTGGCGCCAATCAGGGCCACGATCTCACCCTCGTTGACGTTAAAGGAGATGTCCTTAATGGCGTGGATGGCGCCGTACCAGACGTTGATGTTGTAGACGGAAAGCATCGGCTCTGCCATTTAGTTCTCCCCCTTATCCTGCTTGCCCAGATATGCCTCGATAACAGCGTCGTTGTTCTGGATCTCCTCGGCCGTACCCTTGGCGATGACCTTACCAAAGTTGAGCACGCAGATGCCCTCGCAGATGTTCATAACGAGCGACATATCATGCTCGATAAGCATGATGGCGATGCCGAAGGTGTCGCGAATCTTGACGATGTTCGCCATGAGTTCTGCGGTCTCGGACGGGTTCATTCCGGCGGCAGGCTCGTCGAGCAGCAGTAGCTTGGGGTTGGTGGCAAGCGCGCGGACGATTTCCAGACGACGCTGGGCGCCGTAAGGCAGCGATCCGGCCTGCTCATTTGCCAGGTGCTCCATGTCAAAAATGGACAGCAGCTCCATGGCGCGCTCGTGGGCGGCCTTCTCGTGCTTCCAATACGTCGGCAGGCGCAGAACGCCCTCAAAGCCGGAGTAGCGCTCCTGGTTGTGCAGGCCGACCTTAACGTTGTCCTCCACCGTCATGGTGTTGAACAGGCGAATGTTCTGGAATGTACGGGCAATACCCATGCGGTTGACCTGATAGACCGACTTGCCCGAGGTGTCCTCACCGTCGAGCAGGATGGTGCCGTGCGTGGGCTGATACACCTTGGTGAGCAGGTTGAAGACCGTGGTCTTACCGGCACCGTTGGGGCCGATCAGACCGGCGATCTCGGTCTTGCCGATAGTCAGGCTAAAGTCGTCGACTGCCTTAAGGCCACCGAACTCAATGCCCAGGTGGATGCACTCGAGTGCCGGGCGCTGACCCAGGTCGCGGTCGGGAACGATGGCGCCAGAAGGATACGGGACCATCTTGCCCTTGTTGAACTCAAATTTACTGGGCATCGGCTGCCACCTCCTTCTTGGAAGCAAAGCGATCCTTAATGCGTGCGAAGAACGCCTTGAGCTGTGGGTTGTTGGTAAAGACCATGACCAGAATCAACACGATGGCGTAGATGAGCATGCGGTAGTCCGAGAACTGACGGAGCAGCTCGGGGAGCACCGTGAGCAGCGCCGCGGCGATAACGGAGCCGCGCATGTTGCCCAGGCCGCCCAGGACCACGAACACCAGAATGAGAATGGACGTATTGAAGTCGAACTTAGTGGCGGAAAGCTGCGAGAAGTTACCGCCGAACAGAGCTCCGGCAGCACCGGCGAGGGCAGCGGAAACCACGAAGGCGATCATGCGGTACTGGGTGACGGAGATGCCCACAGACTCGGCAGCGATCTTGTTGTCGCGCACGGCAATAATGGCACGACCGGTACGGCTGCGAACCAGGTTGAGCACAATCACGAGCGCGACCATAACCAGGATTGCGCCGGCAAGGAAGGTCGAATAGGTCGACACGCCCGATGCACCCTGCGCGCCCTTGATGATGGCGGTGCCGTCCTCGAGCAGGTGCAGGTCGTCGATCGTGGAGTTACCCGTGATGTTAAAGATCACATGCAGGCCGCGGGAATCGACGCCCACAATGAGGCAGGTGACGACCTCTTTGATAATCTCGCCAAAAGCCAGGGTCACGATGGCCAGATAGTCGCCGCTCAGGCGCAGGACCGGGATACCGATCAAGAAGCCCAAGATGGCAGCGGCGATAGCGCCGACCACAATGCTGATGATCAGACGCATCGGATCAGACGGAACGGTGCTCTCCAGCGCGACGGCAGTGACGATGCCCGTATAGGCACCGACGCTCATAAAGCCCGCGTGGCCCAGCGACAAGTCGCCCGCGATGCCGACGACGAGGTTAAGGGAGATGGCCATGACGATATAGGCTGTGATGGGAACCAGCTGACCGGCGATCATGCGCGGGATCATGTGGTTGGACTGCATAAAGAACACGATGGCGAACGCCACAACGCACATGGCGTACGTGACAAAGTCGTGACGTGTCTGCTTGTCTTTAAGAAACTTCATAACGCTCACCTACACCTTCTCGGGGACGTACTTGCCCAAGAGACCGGCAGGCTTGACGAGCAGGACGATGATCAAAACACCAAAGACGATGGAGTTGGCAAGGCTCGTGGAAATGTAAGCCTGCGCCATCGCCTCGATGATGCCGATGAGAATGCCGCCGACAAAGGCGCCGGGGATGGAGCCGATGCCGCCGAAAACGGCAGCGTCGAAGGCCTTGATGCCAGGCATGGCGCCCGTGGTGGGCTGCAGGACCGGCGAGTAGGAGCACAGGAGCACGCCGGCGATGGCAGCGAGGGCGGAGCCGATGGCGAACGTCATCGAGATGGTGCGGTTGACGTTGATGCCCATGAGCTGAGCGGCGGCCTTATCCTCGGACACGGCGCGCATGGCCTTGCCCATCTTGGTCTTACCTGTAAAGAACATCAGGCCGGCCATGATAACCAGGCAGGCGACGATGGTGACGAGCGAGACGGCGCTTACGTTAAACTTGGCCAAGAACTCCGGCACCGGGAAGGTGACGAGCGAAGTGAAGTTCTTGGGCGTGGCGCCCCACAGAAGCTGCGCGGCGTTCTGCAGGAAGTAAGACACGCCGATGGCCGTGATCAGAACGGCCAGCGGGCCTGCTTGGCGCAGCGGCTTATAGGCCAGACCCTCAATGAGAACACCGAGAACCGTGCAGACCACACAAGAGAGAACTACAGATGCCCAGCCCGGGAGGCCGAGATACGACGTGGCGCAGAACGAGACATAGGCACCGACCATGATGACATCGCCGTGAGCGAAGTTGAGCATCTTGGCGATACCGTAGACCATGGTGTAGCCCAACGCGATGATGGCGTAGACGCTGCCCATGGACAGGCCGTTGACCAGGTATTGGATAAAGACCGTCATGTTCCACATCCCCCTTTCGAATAGGTTTCCAGTTAATGTATGAAACAGGGACGTTACACTGTCCCTAGATACCAAGCAAGCAGGGAAGGCCAAAACCTCCCCTGCTTGGGATCAAAACCGCTCTATGTAAGGCGGCCAATTAGGCCTGTACGTACTTGCCGTCGGTGATGACGTACGCCGTGGGCTCCTTCTGGACCTGGCCCTTATCGTTCCAGGTGAGCTTGCCGGTCAGACCGTCAACGGTAATCTTGAGCATAGCCTTGGACAGCTTCTCGGCGACCTCGGTCGGATCGGCGTCGACACCAAGACCGGCCTCCTTGACGGCCTCGGCCACCGCGTGCACGCCGTCGTAGGCGTCGGCGGCAAACTGGTCGGGGGTATCGCCGTACTTATCCTTGTAAGCGTTAACGAAGTCGGCGTTCTTCTCGTCGTCGGCGGAGAACGGGGTCATGAGCAGCAGACCCTCAGCAAGAGAGGTATCGAAGCCCTCAACGCCCAGGATGCCGTCCATGCCGTCGCAGCCCATCATCTTGACGTCGTAGCCCATGTCCTTGGCGTTCTTGAGCAGGACGGACGCCGGCGTGTAGTAGATCGGCGCAAAGATCATGGTGGCGCCGGCCTGCTTGGCCTTGGTCAGCTGGTTGGTAAAGCTCGTGGCGGAGTCGTCCTTAAAGGTCTCCTCGTCAACAATCTCGAGCTTGGACTCAGCGGCCTGGGCCTTAAAGGAATCTGCGATGCCCGAAGAATAGGCGTCGCCGGAGTTATAGAACAGCACGAACTTCTCGTCCGCATACTTCTGCGCCAGGAACTTGGCAGCGTTGACACCCTGGTTGGGGTCGGTGAAGCAAACCTGGAAGACGCAATCCTTGCCGTCGGTGACGTCCTCGGAGGACGCGGACGGGGTGATCATGAACGTCTTGGGGTCGTTACCGCACTCGGCGGCAACGGCAACCGACGCACCCGTGGTGGTCGGGCCGACGAGGGCCTGCATGCCCCAGTCGAGCAGGGTGTTGAAGGCGTTGACGGCCTTCTCGCCGTCGGCCTGGTCATCCTCGGCCTTGCTGGCAAGCGGCAGCTCCTTGGTCGAGAAATCCTTGCAGCCAAGCTCGACACCCTGGGTAACGGACTTGCCGTAGGACGCGTTGGCGCCGGTCAGCGGGCCGATGGTACCGATCTTAAACGAAGCGTCGCTCGAAGCGGAACCGCTGTCGCCGCCGTTGGAGGAGCAGCCAGCTAGAATGGACATCGCCCCCAGACCTGCTGCGCTCGCGATAACGCTCCTGCGATTCATAACAGGGTTCAATGACTTACCGGTGAGGCTCGACATGCGGCTCTCCTCTCAAATCTCGTCGGGTTTCGGCTACCCGACAGGCCATCCTTCGCCGTGTTCGGCGTTCGCAAAATACTAGACGCTTTAGTTAAGGAAAGTGGCGATTATTTCAACTTTTCTTTGGATTTGTTCATTTATCCATAATTCTGCGTATTTCTATTACTTTATGCAGTAATGCCACTTTATTGTGTGAAAGTAATGTTTCCGTTCTGTTACAGGCGTCCCTGCCCTGAATAAAACGGCCTCACCGGTCGCGCTTTATGCGCACTTAGGCGGCGATGTACTTGCCGTCCTGGATCACATAGGCTGTCCATGCCGTCGACACCCATTAGTGTCATGTCGTAGCTCATGTCCTTGGCGTTCTTGAGCAAAACGGACGCTGGGGTGTAATAGATCGGGGCAAAAATAAGCGTGGCTCCAACAAGGAAACTCCTGCGGTTAAGTACGTTGTTGATGCTAAACATGGTGTCCCCCTTTTTCGCTGGCCGCAGCGCGGCCGTCTTGCGGTACGGGGCAAACCTTATGGCGCAAACGTTGACAGTTTGTTACGGAGTTCCGTTTGTAGCGAGCATGTTTCCAATGTTTCCGCAGCGTTTCGGGGGTGCCGTTTTGTGCGACTCCTGTTGCCTGGCGAGCACGCGCCCTCGGTTCACGCTAGAATGCACTCAACCTTTAAGCGGTTAATCCATCCATAAGATGCACGAAGGAGCTATCTATGAGCGAACCCCTGCGCACCGTGAACGTCGGTCTGATCGGTCTGGGAACCGTCGGCGGCGGCGTGGCCCGTCTGATCAACAGCCACCACGATGAGTACCTGGCAGCCTACGGCATCGACCTTAAGCTGACCCGCGCCTGCGCGCTTGCTTGGGAGCAGGCCGAGGCGGCAGGCATTGAGCGCGAGGCCTTTACGAGTGACTGGCACGATGTCGTCAGCGACCCCGCCGTCGACATCGTCGTCGAGCTGATCGGCGGTGAGCATCCCGCAACCGAGATCTTCACCACTGCCTTCGAGAACGGCAAGCATGTCGTCTCTGCCAACAAGGCCCTGCTGGGCCGTCATGTCGAGACGCTCGCCGAGAAGGCGCGCGCGTGCGGCGTGCAGATTAAGTGCGAGGCCAGCTGCGGCGGCGGCATCCCCATCGTGAGCACGCTCGAGCACGACCTGGTGGGCAACAAGATCCTGACCATCGCCGGCATTCTCAACGGTACCACCAACTATATCCTGTCGCGCATGGACGCCGAGGGCGCCGATTACGCCGACGTGCTTGCCGACGCACAGGCCAAGGGCTATGCCGAGGCCGACCCGTCCGCCGACGTCGACGGCTTCGATGCCGCCAGCAAGACGGCCATCCTCGCCTCCATCGGCTTTGGCACCCGCGTTACCACCGACGATGTGTACCAGCAGGGTATCCGTACCATCGGTGCCGAGGACATCGCCCAAGCCCGCGAGCTCGGCTACACCATTAAGCTGCTCGGTATCGCCCGCAACACCGACACCGGTGTCGACGTCCGTGTGCATCCCACGCTGATTCCCGCCGACCATATGCTTGCCAAGGTCAACGGCGCCATGAACGCTGTCTACGTGGTAGGCGACGCCGTAGGCGAGACCATGTTCTACGGTGCCGGCGCAGGCTCCTTCCCCACCGCGAGCGCCGTCGTGGGCGATATCCTGTCGCTCTCCGAGCAGATCAGCCGCGGCGTGGCTCCGCTGCCCGAGATTGAGCCCTATGGCCACAACCTCGCCTTTAAGCCCATGGACGAGCTCCAGACCAAGTACTATGTGCGCCTGAAGGTCGCCGACCGCGTGGGTGCCCTGTCCGAGACGGTCAACATCTTTGCCAAGCACAACATCTCGATCTCGCTCATCAACCAGGTCGAAGACGGCAAGTCGGGCGTCAGCGATGCCTGTTCGGTCATCTTCCTGACGCACCGCGCGCTCGAGAAGGACGTCCAGGCTGCCGCTGCCGAGCTTGCCAGCGTCGACTGCGTGGCCGAGGTCGCCAACGTCCTGCGCATCGAGGACGTTGAGGCTTGGACCGAAGGCGTCATGGCGAACTAGTTCGGTTTACACCCCACAACGCATTTGCTCGAAGGGCTCCCGTCCGATGTGGGATGGGAGCCTTTTTGTCTCCTGCCCTAAGCACAACGACAGGGCACATTTGCGCGAGCCACTCATCGGTAACGCGGGCTACCGTTCACCGATATGCAAACACGGCCGATTCCGGTTACGGCTACGCTGTGCTGCGAATGTCCGCCCGCGATGAGAGGAAATACCATGTTGCTCGAGGGCAAGAAAGCAATCATCACCGGAGGCACGCGCGGTATCGGCTATGCCATCGCCTGCCGTTTTATCGAGGAGGGCGCCTCCGTCACTGTCTTTGGCTCGCGTCAAGAGACCGCCGATGCGGCCGTTGAGAAGCTGACATCCGCCTATCCCGACGCCAAGGTCTGGGGCCGCTCCTGCGACCTCACCTCACTCGAAGCCGTGACCGAGGCCTTTACCCAGGCTGCATCCGACATGGGCGGCTTGGACACGGTCGTCAACAATGCCGGTATCTCCCAGCGTTCACCCCTCTTGGACTACACGGCCGAGGAGTTCGCAAAGGTCATGGACCTTAACGTCGTCGCCGTCTTTAATGGCCACCAGGCTGCCGCCAAGATCATGACCGAGGCCGGCCACGGCGGCACCATCACTACCACAAGCTCGATGGTCGCCAAGTACGGCCAGCCCTCCGGCGTCGGTTACCCCACGTCCAAGTTTGCCGTCAACGGTATGGTCCAGTCGCTCTCGCGCGAGCTCGCCCCCGTGGGCATTCGCGTCAATGCCGTTGCACCCGGCGTAACCAAAACCGATATGGTCGCTAACCTGCCCGAAGAGGTTATTAAGCCCATCATCGCCACCATTCCGCTGGGTCGCATGGGCGAGCCCGAGGATGTCGCCAACGCCTTTGTTTTCCTGGCGAGCGACATGTCCTCCTACGTCACGGGCGCCGTGCTCCCCGTCGACGGAGCCGCCCGCTCTTAAGGGACCACAAGCCTCAGCTCCCAGCCTCAACATAGTCCAACAAAGAAGGCGCGCCGTCTGCATCAACTGCAGGCAGCGCGCCTTCTTCTGTTTGAAAGGGAAGCTGTGTCCCGCAGTCCCGACTCAGACCGGGACGCAGCTTCCCTCAGGGCCATGTTTCGGAAAGAGCGCCCCGTCTTGAACGCCGATTCTGGGATACCGTTTCCGCAACGGGTCTCTCGCGGAAACTGCATCCCACTCTGAGCGCCCATTCCGGGACACAGTTTCCCAACGGCCCCCGTTTCGGAAACCACATCCCGTTCCGAGCCTTCAAAGCGGGACGCGGCTTCCCCGAGAGAGTATCGACTACTTGCCGTCGTCGTCCTCGGCTTCTTCTCTTGCATAGAGCTCCAACATGCGGCGGCGGTATTCGCGCACGGCGAGCTTGGCGCGCTCCAGGCGGCGACGCTCGCGCGGGGTCAGCTCGGACGGGTCGACCTCATCACCATAGGTCTTATCGGCAAGAAGATGCGCCGCGTCCACGATGCGGGCATCGATGTGGCCGCTCGCCGCCTCGGCGGAAAGACGCTCGGCAATCGTATCGAGCGTAGGCAAGCCCTCGAATACGCGACCATGGCCATGCGAAGTCAGCAGCTCGTGCTCACGTGCGAGCAGGCTCGCCAAATCGTGATGGGCGCGCAGGATGTCGAGCGCATCGGATGGATGCTCGGCAACTTCTGCCACGGCGGCGACCGGCGCGGCGTCGACCACGCGGTAGAAGAGCTGCGCGAGCAACGGCATCAAGAACACCGTGATGGCACCGGCAGCAACCATGACCGACGCAATATCTTGCGACAGCGCGCCCGCGTTGACGGCAACGCTTGTCACGGCAACGATGATCGGCAGGGCCGTGGTGCAGTACAGGGCCACGGTAATGCGACCATACGCCGACACATCGCGCGTCGCAGGACAAATGCTCATAGAAATAAGAATGGGCACGGCACGAATAATCAACAACGCCACGATAAAGCCCACGAGCAGACCCGGGCGCGACGCCACGGCCGTCAGATCGATCTTTGCGCCCGATACGGTAAAGAATACCGGAATCAAAAAGCCGTAGGCCAGGCCATCGAGCTTGGTCTCGAGCGTATGGTTGCCCTCGGGGATGATATAGCGCAAGACAAAGCCGGCGGCAAAAGAACCCAACACGATGTCGAGATCAAAGACAGCCGAGAACGCCACGAGCGCGACCAGGATGAGCACCGTCAGGCGCACGAAGGTCTGCGACGTGGTATCGGCGCGTTCCTCGACAAACGCAAAGAAGCGACTGCCGACGCGCTTGGAGCGGCTCGGGACCACGGCCAGCAACACGCAGACCACCGCAAACAAGCCAAGGATTACAAGCGTTTGGATGCCGGTGCGGGCAGACAGCAGCACCGACATGGCAAGCACAGGGCCGAGCTCACCCCAGGTGCCATACGCGAGAATCGAGTCGCCCACGCGCGTGCCGGTGAGCGAGCGCTCACGCATGATGGGCACGAGCGTGCCGAGCGCCGTCGAAGTGAGGGCAAGCGTCACGGCGATACCGTCGAAATGACTGACCGAGAACCACGGGGTAAAGCGCACGGCAAGCCAGGCGATACCAAACGTGACGACCCACGTCGCCAAGCCGTAGCGCCCCTCGACGCCCGTGATGCTCTTGGGGTCGATCTCAAAGCCGGCAAGCAGGAACAAGAAGGCCAGGCCCAGCTCGGACACAAGCGAGACCTCGGCATCTACATGGATGACGCCGAGCATATGGGGTCCCAGCACCGCGCCGAGCACGAGCAAAAAGACCGTCTCGGGAACGGGTTTTCCGGGAATCGCCGAGGCGATAAAAGGACTCGCAAAGGCCACGAGTGCGATGATGGCGAGCGAAACGAATGCCATGTGATGCCTTTCTCTTGTTTGCGCTTCACTGTAGCACCCTCGCCGTCCTCAACGCGCCGCGAGCTGTCGTATCATGGTGAGGTTTACAAACATGTGGCTCAAGGCGACCGCAGGGCAGACCCCGCAAACCGACCGCTGCCGCATACCGTACCGTACGCCCAACCGATCAGGAAGGCAGGAACCAATGGTCTCTCGTATCTACGTGGAGAAGAAACCCGGGTTCGACGTCGAGGCTCAGCAGCTCAAGGGCGAGCTGACCGAAATTCTCGGCATCAAGGGCATCGAGGCCCTGAGGATCATCAACCGCTACGACGTCGAGGGCATCGACGAGGAGCTTTTCCGCTCCTGCGTGCCGACCGTCTTTAGCGAGCCCCAGGTCGATGTGACCTACGACGAGCTCCCCGCAAGCGATGGCGCCGTCTTTGCCGTCGAATTCCTGCCTGGTCAGTTTGACCAGCGCGCCGACTCCGCCAGCGAGTGCGTGCAGCTCATCAGCCAGGGCGAGCGCCCCGCCGTGCGCTCCGCCAAGGTCTATATGATCTCGGGCGCTCTGGACGAGGCCGCCATCGATGCCATCAAGCACTACGTGGTGAACCCCGTCGAGGCGCGCATCGCCTCGCTCGACCTGCCCGAGACGCTGTACATGGAGACCCCCGAGCCCCAGCCCGTCGAGGTGCTCGACGGTTTCCGCGAGCTCGACGAGGCCGGCCTTGCCGCCTTTATTTCCGAGCGCGGCCTTGCCATGGACGAGGCGGACATCGCCTTCTGCCAGCAGTACTTCCGCGATGAGGACCGCGACCCCACCATCACCGAGATCCGCGTGATCGACACCTACTGGTCCGACCACTGCCGCCACACCACCTTCGGCACCGTCCTAGATGACGTGACGATCGACGACGCCGTGGTGCAGCAGGCCTTCGACCGCTACATGGAGATGCGCCACGAGCTCGGTCGCGACGCCAAGCCCGTCTGCCTCATGGACATGGGCACCATCGGCGCCAAGTACCTTAAGAAGACCGGCGTCATGACCGATGTCGACGAATCCGAGGAGATCAACGCCTGCACCGTCAAGGTGAAGGTCGATGTCGACGGCGAGGACCAGGACTGGCTGTTCCTCTTTAAGAACGAGACCCATAACCACCCGACCGAGATCGAGCCCTTCGGCGGTGCCGCCACCTGCGTGGGCGGCGCCATCCGCGACCCGCTCTCGGGCCGCAGCTATGTGTACCAGGCCATGCGTGTCACCGGCGCCGGCGACCCCACCGTCCCGGTTTCCGAGACGCTCGAGGGCAAGTTGCCGCAGCGCAAGCTCGTAACCACCGCTGCCGCCGGCTACTCCAGCTACGGCAACCAGATTGGCCTTGCCACCGGCCAGGTCAACGAGCTCTATCACCCCGGTTACGTGGCCAAGCGCATGGAGGTCGGCGCCGTCGTGGGCGCCACCCCGGCAAACCACGTTCGTCGCGAGTGCCCCGCCCCCACCGACAAGATCATCCTGCTGGGTGGCCGCACCGGCCGTGACGGCATCGGTGGCGCCACCGGCTCCTCCAAGACCCAGAACACCGAGTCCATCGAGACCTCGGGTGCCGAAGTCCAGAAGGGCAACGCCCCGGTCGAGCGCAAACTGCAGCGTCTGTTCCGCCGCGGCGATGCCTGCCGTCTGATCAAGCGCTGCAACGACTTTGGCGCCGGCGGCGTCTCGGTCGCCGTGGGCGAGCTTGCCGACGGCCTGTATGTCGACCTTGATACCGTGACCAAGAAGTACGACGGCTTGGACGGCACCGAGCTCGCCATTTCCGAGTCCCAGGAGCGCATGGCCTGCGCCGTCGCCGACGGTGACGTCGAGGAGTTCATGGGCTACGCCGCCGAGGAGAACCTGGAGGCAACCGTCATCGCCGAGGTTACCGCCGAGCCGCGCATGCGCATGGCCTGGAACGGCGTCGCCATCGTCGATCTGTCCCGCGAGTTCCTCAATTCCAACGGTGCGCCCAAGCACCAGGTCGCCCACGTCTGCGCCCGCAGCGTGTGGCAGCCCAGCTGGGCCGGCACCACGCTTGCCGAGCGCATGACCTCGCTCGTCACCGACCTTAACGTCGCCTCCAACAAGGGTCTTTCCGAGCGCTTTGACTCCACCATCGGCGCCGCGACCGTGCTCATGCCCTTTGGCGGCAAGACGCAGCTCACCCCAAGCTCGGCCATGGTCGCCAAGTTCCCCGTGGACGGCGAGACCACCACGGCGAGCGCTATGGCATGGGGCTTCAACCCCTATCTGATGGAGGCCGACCAGTTTGCGGGCGCCTACCTGTCCGTGGTCGAGTCCATCGCCAAGCTCGTGGCCGCCGGCTTTGAGCACAAGCGCGCCTATCTCTCCTTCCAGGAGTACTTTGAGCGTCTGCGCACCGAGGCCGAGCGTTGGGGCAAGCCCATGGCAGCCGTCCTGGGCGCCCTTATGGCCCAGGTCGACCTGGGTGCCGGCGCCATCGGCGGCAAGGATTCCATGAGTGGCTCGTTTGAAGACGAAGCCGGCGAGCTCAACGTTCCGCCGACCCTGATCAGCTTCGCTGTCGCCGTTGGCAAGGCGGACCGCGCTGTCTCCCCCGAGTTCAAGGGTCTCACGCATCGCGTCGTCCGTGTCGCCCCCGCCACCTATGGCGAGGACTACCGCCCCGATGCCCAGCAGCTGCTCGCCGCATTTGACGCCGTCGAGGCGCTCACCGCCACCGGCGACGCCCTGGCCGTCTCCACGCCCGGCTACGGCTGCGGCGCCGAGAGCCTCTTTAAGATGTGCGTCGGTAACCAGATCGGTATCGAGCTTGCCGAGGATGTAGACGTGGAGAGCCTCTTCACCCCGCTTTACGGCAGCTTTATCGTCGAGCTCGCCGAGGATGCCGAGCTGCCCGAGATCGCCGACGGCGTTGTCGTCGAGCCCCTGGGCACCACCGTCGAGGGCTATGTCATCGACACCGGCTCCGAGGTCATCGAGCTCGCCGAGCTCCAGGAGGCCTGGGAGAGCGGCATCGAGGGCGTCTTTGCCTACCGCAGCGCCGGCGAGACTGCCAAGGTCGAGACCATCGACTTCCGTGCCAAGGATATCCACGTGTACAGCGGCGCCAAGATCGCCCGCCCGCGCGTGGTAATCCCCGTGTTCCCCGGCAACAACTGCGAGTACGATAGCGCCCGCGCTTTCCGCGCCGCCGGCGCCGAGGCCGACACCTTCGTGATCAACAACCTCACGCCCGAGGCCGTCGCCGAAAGCACCCACGAGCTTGCCCGCCGCATCCGTGCAAGCCAGATCGTCATGATCCCCGGCGGCTTCTCGGGCGGCGACGAGCCCGATGGCTCCGCCAAGTTCATCACGGCGTTCTTCCGCGCTCCCGAGGTCACCGAGGCAGTCCGCGACCTGCTCAAGGCCCGCGACGGCCTGATGCTGGGCATCTGCAACGGCTTCCAGGCCCTGATCAAGCTCGGTCTGGTGCCCTACGGCGACATCGTCGACGCCACGCCCGATGCGCCCACGCTGACGTTCAACACCATCGGTCGCCATCAGAGCCGTCTGGTGCGCACCCGCATCTCGTCCAACCTGTCCCCGTGGCTATCGCAGTGCAGCCTGGACGACCCCTACACCGTCGCCATCAGCCACGGCGAGGGCCGCTTTGTCGCCAGCGACGAGGTGCTCGCCCAGCTCATCGCCAACGGCCAGGTCGCCACGCAGTACGTGGGCGAGGACGGCAAGCCCAGCATGGACCTTTCCGTCAACCCCAACGGCTCCGCACTCGCCATCGAGGGCATCACGAGCCCCGACGGCCGCGTCCTGGGCAAGATGGGCCATGCCGAGCGTCGTGGCGACAACCTGTACCGCAACGTGCCCGAGCATGTCCCCGGCGATAAGTTCATGCCGATCTTTGAGAGCGGCGTGGCCTACTTCGCTTAATGCGTCCCATCGGGTACAATCCCCTCGGGTAACAACACCCGCCACCGGTGAACTGCCTCCCATTTCTTGGACATCGGGAAATGGGAGGTTTTCCATGAGTAT
>DXZS01000016.1 GCA_019419505.1 Collinsella sp.
CCCACATTCATCCGCACATGTGCGGATGAATGTGGGAAGTGTTCGGATGAAGTTGCCAATCAAGGTTCGACGATTCCGAGGCGGCGCATCCGATCGAGCCACAGGAATTTATTCCCGTTGAAAACATCCAGGGAAGGCTGCTGCTGATCGGCGCGGAGGACGATGCGCTGTGGGACACCGCAAAGTATATCCGCCGTATGGAAAAGCGCCTTGCAGAAAAGCCGCATGAATGCGGGATCGAAACAATGGTTTATGCTCACGGCACCCACTTCGTTTTCCCTGAGGGAATGCTGAAAATCATGCTGCCGGTTGGCTCCGGCCTGTTTGTAAAGCTGGCGTTTCAGGCGGCAAAAAATATTCCAAGGAGTGCGGCCAGACCCGGAAAGACATTGAGAAGCGGATGAACCGGACTCTGGCAGAATGGAAAGGAGCGAAGTGAGATGCGTTGGATGGGAATGCCCATGGCCATGTGGGCAGTCTTTGCGAAGTCCTTTCAAGCGCAGCTGACGGCGGTGCTGGGCTACGACCCGGACATCGCACGTAAGATCACGGAAAAGGCCAAGCCGAAGTACCGTGAGATCATCGCAAAGCTGCCCGAATTTGAAAAAGGTGATCGGTTCAGCATGAACATCATTGGCTGCGCCATGCTGGGGGCGTTTGTCCTCTCCATGCCGCGCCGTCCCGATGTGGAAAGCCTTACCGACTACTATGAGAAAGCTCAGATGACGCTGCTGATGAAATGGTTCTGCCGCCAAAGTGGCAAGTCAAAGTTCACGTCCAAGGATATTGCCGGAATGAAGGCCACTGCCACTCTGAAAGCCGCTGACCGCAACCCGTATTCGTGGAATATGGACTTCATCGAGTACCCGGACGGCAGCGGCTATGAGGGGCGCTTTACAAAGTGCGGCATCTGCACACTGATGAAAGAGCTGGGACTTTATGACCTGACACCCGCCATGTGCCATTTGGACTACACCATGAGCGAAGCGGGCGGCGTGACGGATTTTGTGCGCGAGTATACCCTGGCCTCCGGCGGGCCATACTGCGACTGCGGGTACAAAAAGAAGCGGATATGAGAAAGGCGACCAACTTCATGAGCCAAACCGTTTACGGCATCCTGATCCCCTTTCTCGGTACAGCGCTGGGCGCGGCCTGCGTATTCTTTATGCGCAAACAGCTCAGCGACGTCCTGCAGCGCATTTTGACCGGTTTTGCCGCCGGCGTAATGGTGGCAGCCTCTGTGTGGAGTCTGCTGATTCCTGCGATGGAACAGGCTGCATGGATGGGAAAGCTCTCGTTTGTTCCGGCGTTTGTCGGATTTTGGATCGGCATTCTGTTCCTGCTGGGACTGGATCACCTGATTCCCCACCTCCATGCTAAAAGCAACCAGGCAGAGGGGCCGAAAAGTCAGCTCAAAAAAACGACCATGATGGTGTTGGCTGTGACGCTTCACAACATCCCGGAGGGAATGGCCGTAGGGGTCGTCTACGCGGGGGCCCTCTCTGGCAGCGCGCAAATCACGGCAACTGGCGCTCTGGCGCTGTCAATTGGCATTGCCATTCAAAACTTTCCGGAGGGGGCCATCATCTCCATGCCGCTCCGGGCAGAGGGCGAGAGCAAGAGACGGGCGTTTGTTGGCGGTGTGCTTTCCGGCGTCGTAGAGCCAATCGGGGCTGTGCTGACCATTCTTGGCGCAGGGCTAATCGTCCCGGCCCTCCCGTATTTGCTGAGCTTTGCCGCAGGTGCAATGCTTTATGTGGTAGTGGAGGAGCTGATTCCGGAAATGTCTCAAGGCAAGCATTCCAACCTTGGCACGCTTGCCTTTGCTATGGGCTTCGGCATCATGATGGCGCTGGACGTGGCACTGGGATAAACCGAGCGCCTAACCGTCACCGCTGCAATCGCCGACGGAATGCCCACCATGGACTATGCGAATACCAAATAACCAATTAGGAAGAATATCTATAGCATCTTCCCGACCGGACGGATAGGCACATCCGGCACGGCATCAATCGCACGGATCGCATCCCGACACAGGACGCGATCCGCGCCGGAACAGAAGATCAGTTCTCCAGCGGCTGCATGATCTCCAATATGATTCCATCTGGGTCCCGGAGGTAGAAGGCCCTGCTCCGGCCAAAGCCCTCCTGCCTAAAATCAAATTCCTGGGGAGAGGAAAAGCACTCCACACCCTGCTCCACCAGTTTTTGATAGGCCCTGTCGGCATCCTCCGTATAGAAGCAAAGCTCCGAAATGGAGGTGGTGAAGAGGTCCATGGGGATGCGCTGGACATCATCATTCACGAACTGGATGAGCTCCACCGGCGGCATATGCAGCTGATCCGAGCCGTTCAGATAAGCAACCCGGGCCTTGCAGTTTTCCCGCCTGAATATCGCCTCCGTCTCCTTTCCCTCCATCAGGATCTCCCCCTGATACCGAAGGCCCAGCACATCCCGATAAAACGTCACGGAACGGTCCAGGTCGCTGACGGTCAATCCGACATGATAGATTTGCCCAATCATAGGCTCCTCCTCGTTAGTTGTTTTATGTTGACTCAACAAAGGCGTGAATCAGGAAGACAGGCCCGGCTGATATCATCGCATTTACCCACCACGGTCGCTAGCGGTTTTGTTATCACTCTCGTACAAAGCTAAACTCAGGGCTTTGAGTTTTAGCCTCTATCTCAAAGGGCACGGCAACTTCCGAGCAACAGAGGACGAGAACGCCTTCATGAGCTCGGACTTGCCGGAGCGGCGTATCCCCGTGATCACCTTGATGTCCCGGGTGCCCTCGAGCGCCCAGAGCCATTTCATGTACGCGTCGCGGTCTACCCATGCCATCATCCGCTCCTTCTCGGTTTCGAAACTCGAATAGTTTTATAGTTTCGAAACTGAGAAGGCGATGCGCCATCGGTTCGGGCAAATGCGTGCCGAAAGACTGGACAACCTGTGCAATTGTCGCCGGCCCGCAATTGCGAGCACTCGGAGCGCGCGGCATCGTTCGTTTCGCTAAATCGGCTTGACGGGATGGCGGCTCACGGTCTTGAGCTTCTCCGGCGCGCACTTGCGCGGGTCGGAGAGGTAAATCTCGTGATGGAGGCGGGATTCGGAGAAGTCGGGGGCATAGCTCTGTTCCGCTGCAAATGTTCGCATGGCCTCTATGGTCGCCGGCTCGCCGTCGTAAGGCCCGGTATGCATGCATTGAACGCAAAGGCCCTCGTCGACCCTTAGCAGCTCGACCGCCGAGAAGTCTAGCTTCTTTTTTGGCGGCGGCTTCCGAAACGGCCCAGTCGAAGTCCTCGCGAGTGACGAAATCGGGCAGACGGATGCACGAGATGAAGTTGAAGCCGTCCTTCCGCGCGCAATCGATCCCGCCATCGGTGTGGTCTTGCCACCAGAAGCCCTCGAGCGGCGGAACAACGAAGTCGAAATAGCCCTCGATTTCCCTCGGGCACGGGCGCGCCGCCGCACCCCATGGCCTGTTTCTCGGATATTTGGGGTGCGCGGCGTTCAAAAATGCGGAGCGGTTCCACTTGGCTCGGGATTGAGCTGAGGCGCCCTATTTCTTGCCTTCCAGCAGGCCCACGATGCGATCGATGTCGACGGCGAAGCGGGGCCTTCCCTCGCGCTCGTAGCGGTCTAGGTACACCTGGCACTCGGAGACAATGCGCTTGGTGTTGCCGTCGATGATGCGCTGGAGTGTCTCGTAGTAGGCCGAGCCCTCGGTCCTGAAGCGGCGCTGGTAGGCCTTAGTTATGGGGAACATCTTGATGTAGTGGATGCCGTGGCGGCAGCCGGGGCGCGTCGTGGGGCGGGGTGGCAGCGCAAAGTACTGGTCTTTGGGCACGTTGGAGGCGATATTGGAACGCAGCGGCACGGCGAAGTCCCTGCGCTTCCCGCGGAAACGCAGCCTCACCACCACGATGCAGGGGCGATTGTGCTTAAGCATGAGCTCGCGGTCGCCCTCGACAAGGTCGAAGAAATCCTGGGAGATGGATACGATCTTCATCGGTTACGCCCCCTTCATACGAAGCGGGGCCCGCATCGCTGCAGGCCCCTACAGGTGGGCGATATTCTACGCCTTGCGGCACCCCGTCGCCCACGGAGGTTAAACGTACACGTAAGCCGTACTCTGAAAGCCGCGGCTTCCGGCAAGTAATTTATACCACGAAAGGTCGCTTTCAATGCGCATAGCTCGCAAAATAACACTCGCTGGGCCGCCACCCCTGGCAGTAACCCTCCAATCTTCATTGGAGCCAGCAGGTCAATTCATATAGTCATGGGGGTTTATCCTAAAGGGAATCAAATTTATACCCCCCATAACTAAAGAATTTCCTATTCCCACTCAATCGTCGCGGGCGGCTTGGACGTGATGTCGTAGCACACGCGGTTGGCGCCGGGGACCTCGGCCACGATGCGGCCGGAGATGCGGGCCAGGACGTCGTAGGGTAGCTTGGCCCAGTCGGCGGTCATGGCATCGCTGGACTCGACGGCGCGCAGGATAATCGGGCGCTGATAAGTGCGCTCGTCGCCCATAACGCCAACGGACTTAATGTCGGGCAGGACCGCAAAGTACTGCCAGCAGCTGTGCTCGGAGTTGCGCTCGCCGGTCTGCTCAAACAGGCGCTGGTTGTAGGCGTCGAGCTCCTCGCGCACGATAGCGTCGGCGTTCTTGAGAATCTCGAGCTTCTCCTTATCGACCGCACCGATGATGCGGATGGCCAGACCCGGGCCCGGGAAAGGCTGGCGGAACACGATATGACCCGGCAGGCCAAGCGCCAGACCAAGTGCGCGGACCTCGTCCTTAAAGAAGTGGTCGAGCGGCTCGATGAGATCGAAGTGCACGCCCTCGGGGAACGGGATCAGGTTGTGGTGGCTCTTGATGGTGGCCGTCTTGCCGCCCGTCTTGCGCGCGCCGGACTCGATGATGTCGGGGTAAATGGTGCCCTGAGCCAGGTACTTGACCGGCTTGCCGTCGCACTCGAGCTGCTGCGCCACGGCAAAGAACTCTTTCCAGAACTGGGTACCGATGATGCGGCGCTTCTCCTCGGGCTCGGTAACGCCGGCCAGAAGTTCGGCATAGCGGTCCTCGGCGTGGACGTGGATAAAGTCGACATCGAACTGCTTGGTGAAGACCTCCTCCACCTGCTCGGGCTCGCCCTTGCGCAGCAGGCCGTGGTTGATGAACACGCAGGTCATCTGCTTGCCCACGGCGCGGGCACCCAGGGCAGCCACGACGGAGGAATCGACGCCGCCGGACAGGGCCAGAATCACGCGGTCGTCGCCGACCTTCTCGCGGAACTCGGACGTCATGGTCTCGACCAGGTTGTCCATGCTCCAGTTGGGCTCCAGGCCGCAGATCTCAAACAGGAAGTTACTCAGCAGCTGTTGGCCATACTCGGAGTGCTTGACCTCGGGGTGGAACTGCGTGGTGAAAATCTTGCGCTCGACGCACTCCATGGCGGCAACCGGGCACACGTCGGTGCTGGCGGTAACGGTAAAGCCCTCGGGCACCTCGGACACGGCGTCGCGGTGGCTCATCCACACGGTCTGCTCCATGGGCGTAGAGTTAAAGAGCTTGGCGCCGGCAGTGCGCGTAATAGTGGCGCGGCCGTACTCGCCCACCTCGGAGTGACCGACCTTGCCGCCGAGCGTCACGGCCGTGATCTGATGGCCGTAGCAGAAGCCCAGGACGGGAAGGCCCAGGTCAAAGATGGCGGGGTCGATGGACGGAGCGTCCTCGGCATACACGGAAGCCGGGCCGCCGGAAAGGATGAGCGCAGAGGCGTTCATCTCGCGAATCTCGTCGGCCGAGATGTCGCAGGGAACGATCTCGGAATACACGTTGAGGTCGCGGACGCGACGGGCAATGAGCTGACCGTACTGCGCACCAAAGTCGAGTACGAGGACCTTTGCGGAAGCCTTTTGATCCATGGTTTCCCCCTCTTGTTGGCGGGGAGCCGGTGCCCACCCGCGCGAATAAACGAAAACAGCTTTCATAGTGTACACGTTATATGGGGTTTCTCGTCCCTCGCAGCCATCAGCGCACGGCAAACGCACGACCTGGGCCCTATTTGACGGCGATTGAAGTGTTACCAAACGTTACAGATGATGTAATACGTTTGAACATTGGACGCCCTGTGCCACAATACTGCCGAACGACTCCGCCTCTACGGCGGCAAATACGATAGGAATACCAGCATGAAGCGCATCCTTCTCATCGCCACGGGCGGCACCATCGCATCGACCGAGGACGGCAATGGCCTCTCCCCCGCCCTGACCGGTGAGGAGCTCGCCCAGAGCGTCCCCGAGATCTCGGGCCTCTGCGAGCTCGACGTCGTGCAGCCCATGAACATCGACAGCACCAATATGCGCCCCAGTGACTGGATGCGTATCCGCGACGTCATCGTCGAGGGTTATGCCAACCACGACGGCTTCGTGATTCTGCACGGTACCGACACCATGAGCTACACCGCGGCAGCGCTTTCCTACCTGATTCAGGACAGCCCCAAGCCCATCGTGCTCACCGGCTCGCAAAAGCCCATGGGCAACCCTTTTACTGATGCCAAACTCAACCTGTACCAGAGCCTGCTCTATGCGCTCGACGAGCACTCGCACGATGTGTCGATTGTGTTTGGTGGCGTCGCCATTGCCGGCACGCGCGCCCGCAAGCAGCGCACCATGAGCTTTAACGCGTTCATTAGCGTCAACTATCCGCCCATTGCCTACATCCGCAACGACCGCATCGTGCGCAACGGGCTTCACGGCACGCATCAGGGCGAAAACCCGGTGCGTTTCTACGACAGCATCGACCCGCGCGTATTTGTACTCAAGCTTACGCCCGGCGTGAACCCGGGTATCCTGTACGCCCTAGCCGATAGCTACGACGCCGTGATTCTGGAGACCTTTGGCATTGGCGGTATCCCCGAGTTTGGTGAGTCGGGCGAGTCGTTCCAAGAGGCAATTTTCCGCTGGGTCGATTCGGGCCGCACCGTCGTTATGACCACGCAGGTTCCCGAAGAGGGCCTCGATCTGGGCGTTTATGAGGTCGGCCGTGCTTACGTCGATCATCCGGGCATTCTGCGCGGCGACGACATGACCACCGAAACGCTCGTGGCCAAAACCATGTGGGCACTCGGCCAGTCACGCGATGCCGCCGAGATCCAGCGCCTGTTCTACAGCCAAGTCAACCACGACCGCATCCCGATGGCGTAATCCCTAAGGCAGCTCCACTTATCGCAGCCTTAAACGACAGGTGGTCCCCCTCGGGCCGTGCAAAAATCGGAGTATTCTGCAGTTTCTCCTCCGGAGGCATAGAATCGGCCGATTATTAGACGAACTTTTAGGACGAAGGGGCCGTCTAGTAAATATTTATTCCTCATTTTTATTTAGAGTGTGGATTATCTACTGTCAAAAAGGCAAAGCCAGCCGCTCGAGCTACCATCTACGGCCGAACTGGTGCTGAATACTCGCGATTTTGCACATCGCAACCAGGGGGACCCGCCCAAAGAGCGTCAAATACAGCGGGGGAACGCCCTATTCGATACCCTCGAGAAGCTCTGACACCGTCATGCCAAGGGCGGGCGCGATCTTAAATAGAACCTTGAGCGTGAAATTTGCCGTCCCATCTTCGATTCGGTCGAGGTAGGGTCGGCTGATTCCTGTCGCCACACAAAAATCAACCTTGGAGATACCAAGGTCCCTGCGTGTCTCTTCGACCCGCCTGCCAAGAATCTGTTTAGCACGTTCGTCCATGCAGACGAGTTTGAAATGGAGCCGAACATAAACGTAAACTATAGTTTACGTTTTGCCGAATACACAGGAGTTTTCTATGTCGGGTTCTTCGGTCCGCACGTACCGAGCCACGCTTCGCACAAACAGCGCACCGCCCAAGCTCGTCGTCGTTGAAGCAGAATGTCTTTCGCCCGATGAGCGCACAGCATTTGCATTGCTATCAAGTCGCGTCGCCGCCGTTCTGGTCCCTTCCCCGGCGCAAGGCGAACTTGCCATCCAATGCCAAGCGCACAGCTGCTCGCTCAATCAGGCTGCCGTAATCGCAACCAGCCAACGCGGTCTGCCCCTTCTCCTGGAAGCCGGTATCGCACTCGCCCTTCGCGGCGCCGGATACGAAAACGAGGCCGCCGCCGACATGGTCTTTAAACCACGATCGAGCGGCGGCCTCGCAGCAGCCATTGAATATGCGTGCAGGCTCGTTGCCTAAAAGGACAAGCTAGAAACCAAAGCCAAAGCCCGTTCCAGTAATCGCCGAGTACATAAAGTAAACGTTGATCACGTTGAGGAACACACCCGTGATGCAACCGTTGCGCAGGTAGCGCTCGCACACGATGCGCGCCATGGCGGCGGAGTCATCATTATTTTTTGCCTGGCGTCCCGCCGTAAAGTACGTCGCCACGCTCAGCAGCAGATTGAGTACCGGCAGCGCCAACAGCTCGTAGCTCTTGCCCCAGCGCGTCACCTCGCCGGCGGCGTTAAACTTCGTTGCCACCTCGGGGCCAATGTTGGGGATAACACACGCTGCAACCACCAGCGGGATCACCGCAAGTACGAGCAGCGCAATACCCATGTACCCAGCTTTTTTGCCGTATTTAAACATATGCGTCGCCCTTACACGTTAAAGCGGAAGTGCACGACGTCGCCATCGGCCATGACATAGTCCTTGCCCTCAATACGCAGCTTGCCGGCGGCCTTGGCGCCCTGCTCGCCGCCGAGCTCGATGTAGTCGTCGTAGCCAATGACCTCGGCCTTAATAAAGCCGCGCTCAAAGTCGGTATGGATAACACCGGCGGCCTGCGGAGCGGTCGCGCCCTGACGAACCGTCCAGGCCTTGACCTCCATCTCGCCGGCCGTAAAGAACGACTGCAGACCGAGCAGCTTATAGGCCGCCTGCGCGAGCACGTCCAGACCGGGCTGTTCCAGGCCCAGGCTTTCCAGGTAGTCGGCGGCGTCCTCGGGATCGAGCTCGGAAAGCTCGGCCTCGATCTTGGCGCAGATCGGCAGTGGCTTGACGCCGTCGATGGGCGCCAGATCGTCGTTGAGCATATCCTCGTCCACGTTGGCCACATACAGGATGGGCTTCATGGTGAGCAGGAACAGCCCCTTGGCGGCGGCACGCTCCTCGTCGGTCATCTCCATGGATGCGGCGCGCTTGCCCTCGTTGAGCCAGGCAAGCAGGCGCTTGGCAACCTCGAACTTGGGCATGAGCTCCTTGTCGCGCTTGGCCTCCTTCTCGAGCTTAGGCAGCTGCTTCTCGAGCGTGCCCATGTCGGCCAGGATGAGCTCGGTCATGATGGTGTCGGCATCGCCGGCGGGATCGACGAACTCGCCCGTGCGGCCCACCTCACGCATGACGTTGGGGTCCTTAAAGTAGCGCACGACCTCGCAGATGGCGTCGGTCTCGCGAATGTTGGCCAGGAACTGGTTGCCCAGGCCCTCGCCCTCGTTAGCGCCCTTCACCAGACCTGCGATGTCGACGAACTCGACCGTCGCCGGCACAATGCGACCCGGGTTAACGATGTCGGCAAGCTTTTGCAAGCGGCTATCGGGCACGTCGACGATACCCACGTTGGGGTCGATCGTGGCAAACGGGTAGTTGGCGGCAAGGCCGGTCTTTTTGGTAAGCGCGGTGAACAGCGTCGACTTGCCCACGTTGGGCAGGCCCACGATACCGATGGAAAGGGACACGACAGCTCCTTTTGGTACAGGTACTTCAAACCGTATAAGTATAGCGCCGCCGCAGCATCCGGGCGAATCCGGACACCGCGGCGGCGCAAATGAAGCAGAGATAGAGCTCGCTGACTAGTCCGCGAGCTTCTCCACCTGGTCGAGCATCTTGTCCAGCTTGGCCTTTGCCTCGGCCTTGACCTTCTGGGCCTCTTCGTGGGCCTTGGCCTTCTGAGCGGCCTTTTCCTCGGCCTCGGGGTCGACAACGACCAGATTGGACGCATCGTGCTCGACCAGCTTGAGCGCATGCTCGGGGCACACCTTGACGCAGGCTCCGCAACCTAGGCAATACGTGGACTCCAGTGCAAAGCGACCGCTTCCCACCAAATCGCAGGCAAACGTGGGGCACACGTTGACGCACTCGCCGCATGACGTGCACTTGTCAAAATCGCATTCCGGTGTGCTCACCTGCATATTCTGGGCAAGCTCGGGGTGGTTCTGCAGCGTCGAGAGCACCAGCTGCCGCCCGTGCGTGAGCGAACGGCGACGCTTGGTCGTCGTGGTGCCGCACATGGTGTTGAGCGTACGCTCGAGCTGGGTAATCTGATGGCGATGAGCCTTGAGCTTTTGCGTCACCGAGGCCAGCGCCGCCGTCGCCGGATTGAGCTTGGTCACCGTTAGGCCCGTGGTGCGGGCAATCTTTTCCATGTACTCCTTGCGCTCGTACTCGCGGCGCTTATGGCACTTGAGGCTCTTGGGGTCGACCTCTAGGCCCATACCCGTGCCAGACCACTCTTCGGCCTTCGCAATCGCCTCGCCAAGAATGTCCTCACCGCCGGTGTTGCGGCATTTATCGCACACGCCCAACGGCAGGTACACACTCACGTTGGGATAGTCGGCCAGTACCGAGAACCAGGTCTCCGCCGTAATATCGCCCACGCAGGCAACGACGACTTCGTTTTCGCGCGGCATGCGCTTAAGGGCACGCGTGCAGGTAACGTAGGCGGTCTCGTGGCTCGTAGCCGCCGAGACAATGTCGTCGTAGACGTTTTTGGGTGCAAGGCGCGGAGAGATGATCGCCTCCGTCGGGCAAGTAGCGGCGCACAGGCCGCACTTGCGACAGGAGTCGAGGATCTCGATGGAGTCTTCCTCGACCTCGATAGCGTTGACCGGGCACACGTCCATGCACGCGGTGCAGCCGCTCTTTTCGTTTTTGCAGGTCAAGCACGGAATGGTGTTGCCGCGCGGGCGCTCCTTGTAGTCGGCAGGATTCCACTGCGGCGCCGATGGATCGAGTGCATCGGTCACGCCGCCAAGCGGGTTTTTAAGAAAGTCGAAACCCTTGCTGATCTCGATAATGTCATCAAACAGATCGTGTTCCTGCGCCATGCGCGGCCCCTCCCTGAGCAGTGCAAACAAGCAAGAGATAATGATACGCTATCGGCCCACGCCTCGGGCAAATTACACGCGGAGCATCTTTGCGGCAAATAGCCCATGGCCTATCGCCGCCTCGATTGCACAAGGTCAATCAAGTGCCAAGCTATGCCTCGCACATGAGCTGCACGAGCTTTTGTCTGGTCACCTTGGCCTGCTCGTTGGCCATATTGCGCTCGTTTCTAAAGACCGCATCCGCAACGCTCATCAGGTCGGTATCGGAAATCTCGCCAAGTCCCAGCTCCGCGAGCGTCGTCGGTAGACCAACGCGCTGGCAAAACTCGAGCACCTGATCAAGCTCGGGCGCACGCTCCAGGCGCAGCTGCACCACCAGGCCAAATGCCACGGCCTCACCATGCATGGCCTTGCACTCGGGCAGAATCGTCAGGCCGTTGGCTATGGCATGGGCAAGCGCTAAGCCACCACTCTCAAAGCCAACACCCGAGAGCAGAATATTGCACTCGATCAGGCGCTCAACCGCTGGCGATGTACGGCCCTTTTTGAGATCGCGCTTGGCAGCGACGCCGCACTCCATGAGTGTGTCATAGCAGGCACGAGCCGCAACCAAGGCCAAGTGTCCCGGCGCGCCACCGTGCTCGTTGGCGCCGTGCGCCGCGGCGCACGAACGCGCCTCGAAGTACGTTGCCAGCGCATCGCCCATACCAGCGACCGTCATACGCAGCGGGGCCGCCGCGACCACGTTGGTATCGACCACGACCAAGTCTGGATTCTTCTCGAGCATCAGGTAGCGGTCGAACGACCCATCCTCGTGATACAGCACCGAAATCGCGCTGCACGGACCGTCCATCGACGCCGCCGTGGGACATACACACAACGGCAACTCGGCATAAAACGCAACGGCCTTGGCGATATCGAGCATCTTGCCGCCGCCAATGCCCACCACCATGTCGCAATACTCGGCCCGGGCTTCCTTGGCCATTTCGACAACGGCATCTTCCGTACACGGACCGTTGTAAATCTTAAAGAACGGCTCGCTTAGATCTTCATCCAGAAATCCATCGACGATCTGCCTGCACAGCCGATCCTCGGTGCCCTGGTCAAACAAGACATAGGCAGCGCAGCCCAACCATGACAAATACCTGCCCTGGCGCGAAAGCTCCCCCGGTCCCTGAACATACCGGCCGGGACCGCCGTAAACCATAGGAAGCGCCATACGAGAATCCTCCCTTCATCAAACAACGATTGGTGCAAAATAACCTGACCCCTTTGCACCATAGCAAAAAGGGGCAAAGCCATCTGTTGGCTTTGCCCCTTCCTTAGCTTGATTTACTCATCCATGAGATAGTAGTGGCCCAGTGCGTCGGCACCCAGGATGGCGTTTGCGACCATCTCGGGCGTCACCTCAAACGGCATGTTGCACATGGTGTCCTCGGGCGCGCACGCGGCCTCGGCAACAATCATGGCCTTCTCGCGCGTAAGCTCGGCAACGCCAAGTTCCTTCATCGTGACCGGTAGGCCCAGCTCAATGCAGAAGCCCAAGACTTCCTCGAGTTTCTCAGTCGGAGCATCCTCGAGTACCAGCTGGACGATGGTGCCAAAGGCGACCTTCTCGCCGTGATACATGCCGTGGCACTCGGGCAGCATCGTCAGACCATTGTGGATGGCATGAGCAGCAGCAAGGCCCGAGCTCTCAAAGCCAATGCCCGAAAGCAGCGTATTGGCCTCAATGATGTGCTCGACGGCAGGCGTGAGCGCGCCCTTCTCCAGCGCGACCTTGGCCTTGACGCCATCGGCCATAAGCGTCTCGTAGCAGAGCTTGGCGAGCGCCAGACCGGCCATTCCGCCCTTGCCGCCGGCGCAGGTGCCGCCGTCGGCATCGTGCGTCGCCTGAGCCTCGAAATAGGTTGCGAGCGCATCGCCCATACCGGAAACCGTCAGGCGCACCGGGCTCGCCGCGATAACCGTCGTATCCATAAGGACGATATTGGGGTTTGCCTTAAGGAAGAGGTATTTGTCGAACTGGCCGTCATCGGTATAGAGCACCGAAAGCGCCGAACACGGGGCATCGGTCGAAGCAATGGTGGGGCAAATGATAACCGGGGACTCCAGGTAATAGGCGACGGCCTTCGCGGTGTCGAGGATCTTGCCGCCACCGACGCCGACGATGATGTCGCAACCGTTGTCGCGAGCGAGCGCAACCAGGCGATCGACCTCGCCCTTGGAGCACTCGCCGTTAAAGTCCTCAAACAGCAGCTCGGCCTTGGCCTCGGCAAAGCCGCCCTCGATCTTGGCGCCGACGCGCTTCTTGCCCGAAGGCGTCACGATGACGAGGGCCTTAGCGCCGAGCGGCTCGACATAGGAGCCGAGCTTGGCGAGCTCGTCCGGACCCTGGATGTACTTGCTGGGGCTATTGAAAATTGCAGCCATAACTATCCCATTCTCTAAAAAAGAAAGGGGCTCCGTACAGATACGTGCGGAGCCCCTCGTTACGATAACAAGAGTCGATTAGAAATCGATGTCGGTGTCGTAGTAGCAGGCCTTGAGGATCTTCTCGAAGTCGGCAGCCTTGGTCTCACGCGGGTTCTCGGGCGTGCAGGCGTCCTGCTCGGCGTTCGCGGCGATCTCGGGCAGCTTGGCGAGGAACTCCTCCTCGGAAACCATCTGCGGGTTCTCGGCGTCGACCTTCACGCCACCATTCGCGTAATCCTTGATGGACTGCGGAATGTTGAGCTGGTCGTTGAGGTCGCGAATCTTCTGGACGAGCGCGGCGATGAGCTCCTCGTTGGTCTCGCCGGGAAGGTGCAGGATCTCCTTGGCCACGTAAGCGTAACGCTCGGCAGCACGCGGGTCCTTGGAGTTCCACTGGATGACCTTGCCCAGGTACATGGCGTTAGCAGCACCGTGGATGATGTGGCCGTTCTCAAAGGCAGCACCGGTCTTGTGAGCCATGGAGTGAACGATGCCGAGCAGGCCCGAGGAGAAGGCGATACCGGCGATGCACTGAGCCTCGTGCATGTGCTGACGGGCCTCATGGTCGCCAGCATAGGACTTGGGCAGCCACTCGACGATCTCGCGGATGCCGTGCAGAGCGTTGGCATCGGTGAACATAGAGGCGCAGGTGGAAACGTAGGCCTCCATGCAGTGGGTCAGAGCGTCCATGCCGGTGTGAGCGCACAGCTTGGCGGGCATGGTGTAGGTGAGCTCGGGGTCGACGATGGCGACATCAGGGGTGATGTTGAAGTCGGCCAGCGGGTACTTGATGCCCTTGGCGTAGTCGGTGATGACGGAGAAGGCAGTGACCTCGGTAGCGGTACCGGAGGTAGAGGAGATGGCGCAGAAGTGAGCCTTCTGACGCAGCTCGGGGAAGCTGAACGGCTGGATGATGTTATCGAAGGACTCCTCGGGATACTCGTAGAAGACCCACATGGCCTTAGCGGCATCGATGGGCGAGCCGCCGCCGATGGCGATAATCCAGTCGGGCTCGAACTCGCGCATGGCCTCGGCGCCCTTCATGACCGTCTCGATGGACGGATCGGACTCGACGCCCTCGAACAGCTTGACCTCGAAGCCGCCCTCTTTGAGGTCGGCCTCGACGTCCTGCAGGAACCCGCCGCGGCGCATAGAGCTGCCGCCAGAAACGATGATGGCCTTCTTGCCCTTGAGGTTCTTCACCTCGTGGCGAGCGCCCTCACCAAAGTACAGATCGCGAGGATTGGTAAAACGTCCCATACTGTGCCTCCTAAACAAGCCCCTCTTAGACTTGCGTATATAACGGAGCACCCAATTGGCTCCGTTAGGACCGGTTTGCGCGTTGCCGGCGATGACAATGCGCGATGTCTAAACGTCTCAACGCTCAGACAAACACTATTTTACCGTTCTGGTTGGTCAGTTATTCACCTAAAGCCGCCAATGATGAAACGTTTTTTCTATCCCTGAAGACCCTTGTGCGGCATTCATACTCCCAAGCTGGGCAAACGTTTTATCAAGGTTGACTACATATCCTGGGCAGGACGGTGCCCCTCCAAAATATGCACCGTTCGCCGCCAAAAATCGACCGTTTGCGGCACCGTGATACCACTCGGTCGTCCAAGGTGCCGACATTTGTGCGACATCCGTCTTCGTGGTGCAAAGGTGCAAGTCCAAGTGCGGCACCCCCGGTGTGCCACATGCGGGTAAACTAGAACTTTATATAGAAACATTTGAACCCTAACCGCAGCAAAGGAGGCCCCATGGCATTCGATCCCATTCAAGAGGATTGCCATCGCCTCGTTCTTGAGGCCTTGCGCCGCGACAATATCCCGCTCACCGACGCTGCCGCCGTAGAGCGTCTGATGGAACAATTCACCCGCAACCCCGCACCGCTCATCGTGCACGACCGCGACCGCGCCGGGCACCTCATTGCCAAGGTGGTCGAGGCTGTCGACTACCGCATTCCCTTTATCCCTGACGATACCCAGGCAGAGCAAGAAGAGACAGCTGCCGAGAACATGCTCCGCGAGGCGGCCGCACTCGATCCGGCCAACTGGGACGCTCAGCGCATGCTGACGGCACTCACCGCCGAATCCAACGAGGAATACGTACAGTACCTGGTGTCCAAGTGCGATGAGGTCGAGCACGACCTAGCGCTCAAAATCGCCTCGGCCCAGGACCCCTACGAGCGCGAGGCCGCAGGCGACCTTACGCGCCGCCCCTATCTGCGCTGGCTTGCCGCCTTGGCATCGCGCGCCCTCATTAGCGGCCGCTATCGCATGTCGCTCGAAGCCGCGAATCGCAGCTTGGACTTTGCGCCCAACGACCCCGCTGGTGTCCGCCACACCGCGATGCTCGCCATGGCAAAGCTCGAATACCCCGCCGAGGAGCTCAAGCGCTTTCGCTCCGCACACTCCGTGCCGTACCTCGCGAATACCCCACTGCGCCGCCGCCCCAAAGATGCGGAGCGCGACTTGGACCCGTGGACGCTCATCGCGCTGATGAGCACGGCTTGGCGCGAACTGGACTACGAGGGCGCCGAGCACTACCTGCGTATCCTTGTGCGCTCGTGTCCGCACGCAGCCGAGGCACTCTACTTCCAAACCGAGTTTCCCGATGGCGTCTATGCCCGCGTCAACGTGGGTGTGGGCTCCACCGACGAGCTTGTCCTTGCACTGTCCGAGGCGACGCCGGTACTGCAGGAGGGCCTGGGCGCCCCCGACAACGCCAGCTTTGCCGCCTGGGTCGCCACCAACGACATCGTGCGCTCCCAAATCGACGAGCGCATCCTGCGCGCAGCCGAGCAGGGGCTTCCATTTAAGGGAGGAGACCTCTAATGGATCCGAGCGTCTACATCCCCGCCTACCTGGAGCGCACCTATCTGGCGTCGCACCCCAAGCTCACCGATGCAGCACGCGAGCTTGTCCATAACGACATTAGTGCGAATCCCCAAAAGTACGCGCAGTCCGAGCATGCCCAGGCGCTGCTGTCCTATGCCGGTGTTCATCGCCACCTGCTCGACGAGCTCCATCGCATCGAAGATATGGGCAGCGACGAGGAGTTTGAGCAGACGCGCAATCGCCTGTTCGACGACATGCGCGATGAGCTGCTCAAGATTGTCCGCGTCGACGCACTGACCGTCGACGCGCAGCTGCTCGCCATCATCCTGGCCGACACACCCGTTGACGCCTGCCTGGGCGACCTGATGAAGCTCGAGGCAACCACGGCCGATTACCTGCAGCAAAGCGTGCCCGGGTTCGATATGGAGGCCCCGCACTACTGGGCCAACAAAGTTTTGACGGACGGCGTGACGACGGCAGAGCTCACCGTGAGCGAGCCGGCGCTTATCGGGTGGCTTCACACACTCGAGGCCATCTCGCAGCTGTGCATGGCGAGCGCCCGCTACCGTGCTGCCGTCAACTATTCTCGCCGTGTTCTTAAGGCGGAAGGCTATCCCACCCGAGCGGCAGGCACCGTGTTACTCGCCCTCGCTCGCTTGGAAGACGAGGACGGCTTTTTTGCCCTGGCCCACCAGCTCGAGGAGCAGATGGGGGCCGATGCCCTCGAGAACTCTCCTTGGTATCTGCTCGCCCGCACGATTCTGCTGTTCAAAACAAACAAGATGCGCCCGGCGACACGCGCGCTGCGTGAGTTCGCCAACCGCTGCGAGGGTGGCGCGTTCTTCTTACTGAACCCCATGTACCAGACACCGTACCTTCCCTGCCGGCCCGAGCCACACGATCCCTGGGATCTTTCGCACCAGGCCGTTTGGGAAGCGGACGGTATTATCTCGGACACTCCCGACTTTGCCCCCTGGGCCAACGCCTGCGAAGATGTATCGCAGCTTGCCCAGGAATTTGCGCGCCGCTACGGATTTTAGTGACGCACTCGACCCGACCATGTCGTTTACGTTAGGAACGGTTTCATGAACCTCCGCTCATCTCTTGCCTGCACCTCGAGCGATATCGCTCGCTGGGGGCTGCGCTCCGTCCTTAAGCGCCAGGGCGGCGTACTCCCCGGCCGCATCGCCATGAAGATCGACCCCGAGCTGCTAAGCGACCTCGCCGGCCTTGTCGACCGCAGCGTGGTGATCACCGGCACCAACGGTAAGACCACCACTTCGAACCTCATCGCCGACGCCGTTGCCGCCAGCGGCGCCACCGTGGTATGCAACCGCGCCGGCAACAACATGGAGCCGGGCGTGGTGGGCGCACTGCTCGAGGCGCGCAGCGGCCTCAAGCGAACCGCCAGCAGCAAGCGCGTGGGCGTTTTTGAGTGCGACGAGCTCTACACCGTACGCGTTCTGCCCAAGCTCAAGCCGACGTACTTTGTGCTGCTCAACCTGTTCCGCGACCAGCTAGACCGCTACGGCGAGATCGACCACACCCAGGACGTCATCGCCCATGCGTTGGAGCTCTCTCCGGCAACAACGCTCATCTACAACGCCGACGACCCGCTGTGTGCCGCGATCGCCGTGCGCGTCCCCAACACGAGCATCGCCTTTGGCATCGACGGCGCCACGGGCACCGAGTCCGATCGCATTAGCGACTCGCGTTTTTGCTCGCAGTGCAACGCGCCGCTGGAGTATGACTACGTGCAATACGGCCAGCTCGGCGCCTATCATTGCCCTTCGTGCGGCTGGGGTCGCCCCGCGCTGCTCCGCCGCGTGACGGGCGTTGAGCTCGGCTGCGACGGCTACGGCTTTGACCTGGCCTTTGGACCCGAGGCCAACGCGCCCGCCGTGCACATCGCCACGCGCTACAACGGCCTGTACATGGTCTATAACGTCGCCGCCGCCTTCTTTGCGGCGCACGAGCTGGGCGTGGACGCGGCGCACCTGCAGCCCACGCTTAATGCCTACGTGCCCGCCGGCGGACGCATGGGCCGCTGGGATATTGCCGGCCGCACCGTCGAGGCCAACCTGGCCAAGAATCCCGTGGGCTTCGATCGCCAGATCCAGTCCATTAAAACGGCAGGCGGCAGGCTCTGCGCCTTCTTCCTAAACGATAACGATGCCGACGGCCACGATGTCTCGTGGATCTACGACGTCGACTTTGAGCGCATCGCCGACACGCCGGGTCTTGTCGCCTTTGCCGGAGGCACGCGTGCGCACGACATGCAGGTACGCCTCAAGTACGCCGGCATCGATGCCGCGATTATCTCGGACGTCGCGCAGGCGATCGGCGCCGTGGCAGACGAGGCCGCCGATGACACCTTCTACGCCGTCGCCAACTACACGGCCTTCCCGCCGCTGGTCAAAGAGCTCGACGAGCTTAAGGGCGCCGATGCGAGCTCGGTTGTCTCCTGCGCCGTAACGCCCGCCGGTGGTAGCGCTGTCCCCACCGATATTGCGCCGGTCGAGCTTTCGCGCCCGTTGCGCATCGTCTACCTGTATCCCGATGCGCTCAACCTCTACGCCGACGGCGGCAACGTTATCGCGCTCGAACGCCGCTGCGCCTGGCGCGGCATTCCCGTGCGTGTGGACGAAGTCCACATGGGCGAGACGCTCGACCTGACCGACGCCGACATCGTTATGATGGGCGGTGGCTCCGATCGCGACCAGCTGGCGGTTGCACATGAACTGCTCGCTCAAAAAGACAAGGTCGCGGCCTATGTTGAGGATGGCGGCTCGCTGCTTGCCATCTGTGGCGGCTATCAGCTGCTCGGCCGTTCGTACTATATGGGCGAGGATCGCATCGAGGGTCTGGGCGTCATTGCCGCCGAGACTGTGCGTGGCTCCGACCGCCTGATCGGCAACGTCGCCGTCAAGACCGACCTGGCACCCGAGCCCTTTGTGGGATTCGAGAACCATGGAGGCCGCACCCTGCTCGATACAGAGGCCACGCCGCTCGGAACGTCCGTCGTCGCGGGCACCGGCAACAACGGCGACGATGGCTTTGAGGGCCTCATCTACAAGGGCGTCATCGGCACGTACCTGCACGGCCCGGCGCTACCCAAGAATCCCGAACTCGCCGACTGGCTGATCGCGCACGCCCTCGAGCGCCGCGGCGACGCACAGGCCAACGCTCTGCTGCCGCTCAAACCCCTCGACGACATCTACGAGCACGCCGCCCACGACGCCGCCATGAAGCTCCTCCCCTAACACCTCACCACCACAAAGGGGACAGGTACCTTTGTGGTGGTTTTGATCTGCCACGTTTGTTTGTCTCGATCTGTAACATCTAGGCCGTTGAAAGTCGTCTTACTGTTACAGATTGAGATGTTCGTCCCGACGCCCGCCGTCTGTCTCGATCTGTAACAGATAGAGCCGATTTGCCCGCCCAGATGTTACAGATTGAGATATTTGAAAATCGGAATAAAAGCCTACTCCTGTGTGGTGGTTTTCCAGTTTGCCAACGATATACGCGCCGGCAAAAAAGTCTGCTATACTCTTTCCCGCTGTCCCCATCGTCTAGCGGCCAAGGACGCCACCCTTTCAAGGTGGATATCGCGGGTTCGAATCCCGCTGGGGGCACCATTTAAAATGAGAAGCCCGTTATCCTCACGATAGCGGGCTTTTTGCTGCCATGCGCCGGGATTCGAGCCCAACAGGGTGCGGAGCCGAGGAAACGCATTTACGCTTCGACCCTAACAAGTGATTGACTTAGTCCCTAGCAATACGATATCTGAGACGTCCGCATCGAAAAACATTGCCTGGAGACAGCTCCGTCTCCATTTGCCGTGATGTTGGCAAGCTTTCTCATCAATCGCACGTCTTGAAAAATTACCCCAACTTCAAAATCGCTGTGAGTTCCGAGGGTGCCGGAAAACAGCACATTCCCTCAACTCGCACCCTGCACACGGCATAAATGCCTCCGATCTGCACATCGATAAAACAGCGCCGTGTGTAGTCCAGTTCCCTGGTCTCGATTTGTAAACTTGTTGGCGAAGTCCAGGCATACGCTGCAAACAGCTTGCGAACATCCCATGCGGGGGCATCGTCTCTCTCAGCTTCATGAGTTACAAAAGGAAAGAGGTCTCCGACTCCGAGCCCATCGCCCGATTTACAAACCCAAGACTTGTAGCCGGCCCTCACGCCGTACTCACGACCATCGCGCAACAGAGACAAATCCAGCTCATTCTCATGAAATCGAATATCGATCTCTTCAAAATCCCCGAAAATGCAATGATGAATGCCCTCGAGACGTAATGAGCTCAAACGTCCGCCAGAAGCCAACCCAACTGGCACGGGAATGCTATCGAAGTCACGTTCGGAAGCCACCGTTTCCCGAACACTAGACTCTTTGAACAATACCTCATACAGCGGATCAAGCAACGCCTTACTTCCTGTCGTGGAACTCGAGCAGGCGATGACAAGGCCATCTGTGGGCCGTATGTAGCACAGCTGCCCAAAAAGGCCAGAGCATCTGAACCCGCCACGCCGGCACATCCAGAACTGGTATCCATAGCCATTGCTGTCTTCAGTCGCCTCAGACGGATAAAAGGGGCTCGTTTCCATCTGAATCTTCGTCGCCTCGGCAACCCATTCCGCGGGAATGATCCGTTCCCCACGCCACTTGCCGCCATCTAGCAAACATTGACCAAACTTAGCCAAATCCGGTGTCGAAAGGTGAAGACCAAAACCTCCGGTCGTATGACCGGCTTGATCCTCTTCCCACCACCAATTTCTAATGCCTAACGGCGTAAACAAACGTTCGGCGAGATAATCGGATTCTTTCGTTCCACTTATGCGTTGCACGAGCATGCTCAATAAATGTGAACACAGCGAATCGTAGTGAAAGACCTCGCCCGGCTTCCAGTCAAACTCACGATGAAGAACCTCATGTGCCCAGTCGTCTCCCGCGCCAATATACGAAAGGTCACTCTCCTGCCCCATCGTCATAGTCAGCAAATTGCGAACTGTCACATTGCGAAAGCGCTCATCCGCAATCTCGCCTTCATATTCCGGGAAGTATGAAATCCAGCGATCGGCCAGCGACAGCCGTCCTTCATTCACCAACATCCCAACAGCAACCGAGGTGAAGGACTTAGTCACAGAATAGAGCGGGTGAACGTGTTCGAGGGAGAACGGCGCAGCCGCATGCTCGAAGACGACTTCACCATCTTGTCGGACCACGACTGAGCGGACTTCCACACCTGCGGACCTCCACGCCGCAAGGCACGCCTCGCCCATCTTATTGTCAAAGATAATATTAGGCACCCTCAACCACTGCCTCTCGAACGAAATCAGTACAAGACGAGGTCGCCCTCGACGCTTATCCAAGAACGACCTCGTTTAATTGCTGGCGCGCGGGGAAATACTTGTCCCGCAGCTCCACTTCTTTGGCTACTTTGCAGCCTCTACCGCCGGCACGTCCTCCTTGTACGTCGCATACGTAAGCAGGAACGAAATCACGCTGGAAACCACGATGGCTATGATTACGTAAATCAGGTAGTTCGCGCCCATTGCACCGGACGGGTCAATGAAGCCCGGGAAGGCGCAGAAGCCGCCGCCGGTGAAGGCGAACATCTTGGTGCCAAGAGCGCCGATGATTAGGCCACCGGGCACAGAGGCGATGCAGCTCATGATAAAAGGCTTCTTGCGCGGAAGGGTCACGCCGTAGATGCAGGGTTCGGTGATGCCGAAGAAGAAGCCCGAGATGAACGCCGGCCATGCAAGCTGCTTGAGCTTTAGGTCCTTAGTCTTCAGAAGGATAGCGAGGACGGCAAGGGACTGAGCGTATGAACAAACCATGTACGGCGCCATGACAATATCCCAGCCCTGGGAGGCAATGTTCACCAGCATGAGGGCAATGACACTCCAGTGGAAGCCGAAGATGACCATAGGCTGCCAAATGGCAGTAAGCACGATGCCGCCGAGCGCGCCGCCGATGACAGGCAAGCTGTAGAGGGAGTTAAACAGCAGGCTCATGAGGTTCGTGATCAGGGTGGCAATCGGGCCAATAATCAAATAGGTAGCGGGGACCATCACAACGAGCACGCACGTAGGCACAAAGAAGAACTTTACATACTCAGAGAAATGCTTGCGGCACCACTTCTCCAGCTTTGCCGCGAACCAAACAGAGATGATAATCGGAATGACAGAGCTCGTATAACCCGAAGACGGCATGATGACGGGTATGCCGAGGAAAGTCGTGTAGTAGTTCATGGCAAAGGGAGTGCCGGCAAGCACCGTTCCCAAAACATCGCCCGATGTGATGTTGACCATCGCCGGATACGTAAGTGCGATACCGAGCGTCATGCCAACGAACTCACTACAGCCAAACTTCTTTGCCGCGGTATAGCCAAGGATAATCGGCAGGAAGTAGAAGAAGCCGTCACCAGCCGCATATAGAATCTGGTACAAGCCGTCTGTCACCGTGATCCATCCGAGGGCGACGAGAATACTCAAAACACCCTTGATCATGCCCGCGGCACACAGCACCGCAAGAATCGGCTGGATTACGCCCGAAATAGTATCGATAAGGGCACTAACAACGTTTCCTTTCTTGACGGGCTCACCATCAAGATTAACCTCGCCCAGCCCCTCGACACCAGAAGCGGCAACCGCGGCATCGTAAACATCCTCAATCACATTGATGCCGACAACAACCTGATACTGGCCATTCGCGTTGATTACTTGAATGACGCCTTTATGAGATTCAATTGCCTTAGTATCGGCCTTCGCATCGTCTCGCAGCTTGAAACGTAGACGCGTCATGCAGTGCGAGATGCTCAGGATGTTTTCCTTACCGCCGACGAGGCCAACTACGTCCTCGCCGAGCTTGCGATTTACAAGCTCTTTGCTTTAGCTCATGGTTTTCCTCCCATGCGACCTGTCCAAGGTCGGCCGCCCGCCATCATTCGCTAAATTGATTTCCGATACTAGTGAAGCTCTGGCCAGAACTCCTTATTCGCCTCAATGAGATCGTCAAGGATCTTCTTTGCAACGGAGGCAGAGGGGACCGTCTTCGAAAGCGTCAGCGCCTGCCAAAGCTCCTGATAGGAATGGTCGACCCAAGCAGACACTGCAAGCTTTTCGACCGAGACCTGTTCCTCCATAAGTCCTTTCTGGAATTGCGGAATCTCACCTTGGCAAATTTTCTCGTAGCCGTCGCTGCCGACGATGCAGGGGATCTCGACCATAGCCGTTGGGTCAAAATTGGACACAGCCCCGTCGTTGGGAACAATCAGCGAGAAACGTTCACGGGTGTTCTCTGCCAAAGCGCGAGCGAGATCGACAATGTACTCAGCGTGGGTATCTGGCTTAAGGCCGAAGCCCTCAGACGTGCCCTTTTCGATAATCTGGCGAGCGGTACCGAAAACGCGTTTCTCGCGACCCTCACGGACCTCGTCGGTGCGGGTGTGGTTGGGGTCGGTGTGCTCAACCACATAGTCCGGGAAGAGATAGTACTTGAGGTAGGTGTTCGGAATGGTATTCGGATCGAGCGCGTAAACATCCTTAGCCTTACGGAACGTCTGGTCCCAAGACGCATCGACGAATTCAAGGCCAGAATCCTCGCCAGCATAACCGTTTTTAGCCATTTGGGCCTTGATAGTGGGCATAAGGTCATTGCCTGCACGGTCGTGAATCTTTGTCCACCAGCCAAAGTGGTTGAGGCCGTAGTAGCCGACGACGAGGTCGTTGTGGTCCTTGAGACCACACATCTGAGCCATGATATCCATCAGGGCTATTGGCATGTCGCAAATGTTGATGATCTTTGAATCCGGGCGAAGGCGGCGTGTCGCCTCAGCAACGATCGCCGCGGGGTTGGAGTAGTTGAGCATCCATGCGTTGGGACTGTATTTCTCCATGTAGTCAAGGATCTCGAGTACGCCGCCAATGGAGCGCAAGCCATAAGCAATGCCACCAGGACCGCAGGTCTCTTGGCCAAGAACGCCATAGCGCAGGGGGATCTTCTCGTCCTTATCGCGCATAGCGTACTTGCCAACGCGAATCTGGGCAAGTACAAAGTCGATGCCTGTGAAGGCCTCCTCAGGGTCGGTCGTATAGCTGAAGGTTACCTCTGGAGCATTCTCCCTGATGTAGATGGCACATGCCTTGGCAATTGTCCCCTGACGCTCGGCATCGTTGTCATAGAGCGTAATCCTATTGATAGGGAACACATCACGCTTCGCGAGAAGTGTCAGAACAACGCCCGGCGTATAAGTGCTTCCGCCTCCCGCGATAGTAACCGCATAGCTCTGTTTTGCCATTGCAAATCCTCCTGTCTAGACATGTACTTGACGACTTGAATTATATCCTCAGTGATTTGCAATCTGTCTAGACATGTTAAGCACACGGGTGAACGGTTGATTTATGGCGGTAAGCGGTAACTTTAAGCGTCTTCACTTCCTATAATTGGTAGAAACAGACTATCGCGCCGATTTGACGCATTCCGCACCACCTCTATAAGGAGAGCATTTTGGCAAGGATCCTGTACAGTGAAATTTACCGCAGCCTTCGAGAGCGGATTGTCGAAGGTAAGCATCCCGTGGGATCGCTCCTTCCTTCCGAACAAAGTCTGTCCAAAGAGTTCTCCTGTTCTCGAATGACGGTGCGCAAGGCCATTTCACTTCTCGCAAATGAAGGTCTAGTTCAGTCCATTAAAGGCAAGGGAGTCCTCGTAATCGAGACGTCACTTGCAGGCGCCAGCAAAGAGGGCGCATTCACCGTAAATGACCTTTCTTCGTTCAGCGAATCGGCACACGCGATCGGAGCAATTCCAACGTCAAAAATCGTCTATTTCGAACACGTAAGCACCAATAAGTATCTAGCTCAGTTGACGGGATTTCCCGAAGGAGAAGACCTTACGCATTTGAAGCTCGTCCGCATGCTCGACGATAAACCGGTCGCTGTCGACCGCCACTACTTCCTAACTTCCTCCGTCCCCGGCCTAAACGAGCAGAATGCCACCCTGTCGCTCTTCCATTACATCGAGGATGAGCTAGGGCTCACCATTGCCGTGAGCAAACGAACGATAACACTCGCCCAGCCCGACACTGAGGACTGCCGGTTGCTTGACGTCGATTCTTCTTCGTATCTGGCGGTCGTAACCAGCCAGACATTCGACTCAACCGGAACTCAATTTGAGTATGTCGAGGCGCGTTATATTCCGAGCATCTTCCATTTTCACGACACGGCAACGCGCACACCCCTACCCTAGCAAACGGCACGGAGCAGACTCTTCCCTAATAAATTTGTTCAACAAGAAAGCCGGGGCCCGCGCGATGCGGACCCCGGCTCAATGCCGTGACGATATGTCAGTTACGCCCTACACGTAGAACAGGATGTCGTCGTAGGTCGGAACCGGCCAGTAGTCGGCGGCCACGATCTCCTCCATGGCGTCCACGGCAGCACGCAGCGTATCCATAGCGGGAACGACCTCGTGCGCGTACACGTTGGCCTGCTCCTGGCCATCGAGAGCCTCGGCCTTCTGATGTACGGCGTCGAGCGCCTTGATGGAGTCGTTGATGGCGGTGATACCGTTGCAGAGCTTGTTGAGCGTGTTCTGCTCGCACTGCATGGCGGCCTCAGCACCGGCGGCACGAATAGTCTCAAGGCCCTTAGCGACCTTGGTGGCATAGGCGGTAATGACCGGGCGATAGGTACGGCGCGCCTCGCGAACCATCGTGGTGGCCTCGATGTTCATGAGCTTGTTGTACTTCTCGAGCTTGCAGTCGTAGCGGCACTGAGCCTCGGCCTTGGTCAGGACGCCCGTCTCCTCAAAGAGCGCAATGGCCTTATCGGAAACAAAGGCGGGCAGGGCGTCGGCCGTGGTCTTGTTGTTGGCAAGGCCGCGCTTCTCGGCCTCGACGGGCCACTCATCGGAGTAGCCGTCACCGGAGAAGAGGATACGCTGGTGGTCGGTCAGGACCTTCTTGCAGTACTCGAGCGCGGCGTCTTGGAAATCATCCTCGGGCGTACCCTCAAGGGCATCGGCGAAGGACTTGAGCGACTTGGCCACGGCGGCATCGAGCACCAGGTTGGAGTCGGAGACGTTCTGCTCGGAGCCGCAGGCACGGAACTCGAACTTGTTGCCGGTGAAGGCAAACGGGGAGGTGCGGTTGCGGTCGGTGTTGTCCTGCATCAGCTTGGGCAGGGTATCGGCGCCCAGGTCAAGCACGCCGCGCGTGGCATGGACGGAAGCTTTGCCATCGATGATCTTCTCGACGACCTCGGTAAGCTGGTCGCCCAGGAAGATGGACATAATCGCCGGAGGAGCCTCATTGGCGCCCAGACGATGATCGTTGCCGGCCGAGGCAACGGAGGCACGCAGGAGCTCCTGATAGTTATCGACGGCCTCGATCACCGCGGTGAGGAAGACGATGAACTGCAGGTTGTCGAGCGGGGTGTCGCCCGGATCGAGCAGATTCTCGGACTCGGTGCCAAGCGACCAGTTGTTGTGCTTGCCCGAACCGTTGATGCCCTCGAAGGGCTTCTCGTGCAGCAGGCAGACCAAGTCGTGGCGGGAGGCAATGAGCTTCATCTTCTCCATCATGACCAGATTCTGGTCGATGGCCTCGTTGACCTCGCCATAGACAGGGGCGAGCTCATGCTGGCAAGGAGCGACCTCGTTGTGCTTGGTCTTAGCGGGAATGCCGAGCGCCCACAGTTCATCATCCAGATCCTTCATATAGGCCGAGACGGTGGGGCGGATAGCGCCAAAGTAGTGCTCCTCGAGCTCCTGGCCCTTGCAGGGAGCAGCACCAAAGAGGGTGCGGCCGGTGATGACCAGGTCCCTGCGCTTGCGGTAAGCGTCCTTCTTGATCAGGAAGTACTCCTGCTCATCGCCCACGGAAGGAACGACCTTCTTGGGGGTCTTGCCAAACAGCGCCAAAACGCGCTTGGACTCACGCGAGAGCGCGGTCATGGAGCGCAGCAGCGGGGTCTTCTTGTCCAGGGCCTCGCCCGTGTAGGAGCAGAAAGCTGTGGGGATGCACAGGACATCGTCCTTAATGAATGCGGGGCTGGTGGGATCCCAAGCGGTGTAGCCACGGGCCTCGAAGGTGGCACGCAGGCCGCCGTTGGGGAAACTGGAGGCGTCCGGCTCGCCCTGGATGAGGTTCTTGCCCGTAAACTTGGTAATGGCGGTGCCGTCGTGGTTGGGCTCCAGGAAGCTGTCGTGCTTCTCGGAAGTAATGCCCGAAAGCGGCTGGAACCAGTGCGCGTAGTGCGTCGCGCCCTTGGAGATGGCCCAGACCTTCATGGCGTGGGCAACGGCGTTGGCCACATCCAGGTCGAGCGGCTCACCGTCCTCGAGGGTTGCAGCAAGGCGCTTCCAAATGTCCTTGGGGAGGTAGTCCTTCATGACTTCCTCAGAGAACACCATGGTCCCGAAGCGGTCAGTAAGTTCGGCCATACGGAACTCCCTTCGTATCGGCACCGCGTGAGAAGCGGTGTTGATTACTAACGAACGAGTCATAGATTAGGCTCGTCGTGTTTCCGCAACATTACCGTTATGTTGCTGTCACGAAACCAATCAATGAGGTTACCGCATCGCAGCGGTATTGCCACCCTCAACAGCCAACGAACTGCATAAATTGCAGACCTCCCCGCATGGTTTAAGGGTAGTCAATCTGGGATGGGGCTCTATTAACTGGTATTTTGCATCAGATACCAGTCTTTATAGCCCGTGTCAAAATGAGCCGCCCTGTTATAGGGAATGCCAATGGCAAGGCATCTTTGATTGGTATCCCCGAATAGCGAGTGAAACTCCACCGTGACACAGTGGTGCTGTAGAATCCTTACAACACATCACACTATTACGCATCTAAAGGAGCACGATATGCGCGTCGACGAGGTTTTTAAGCAGGCAGCATCCCAGGGCACCGCACCCGTTTCGTTTGAGATGTTCCCGCCCAAGGGCGAGCTTACCCTCAACACGGCTCGCGAGGTGGCAGGCAATCTGTGCAAGCTTTCGCCGAGCTTTGTCTCGGTCACCTGCTCTGCCGGCGGCTCGGGCAATGGCGCCACCACCGCCCCCATCGCGCATATGATTACGAGCGAATTCGATACACCCTCGGTGGCACACCTTACCTGCGTGGGCCGCTCGCACGCCGATATCGCCGCCAAGATCGATGAATACCGCTCCGCCGGCGTAGAAAACATCCTGGCCCTGCGCGGTGATCTTCCCGCTGGCGCGACCGAGGACGACAAGCCCGCCTCCGACTACGCCTACGCCCGCGACCTCATCCCCGAGCTCGTCGACGCCGGCTTTTGTGTGGGCGCCGCAGCCTACCCCGAGGGCCACATTGCCTGCGAGGACCTCAACCTCTCGGTCGAATACCTCAAGCAAAAACAGGATGCCGGTGCGAGCTTCTTCGTGACGCAGCTCTTTTTTGATAACGAGTGCTTCTACCGCTTCCGCGAGCTTGCCGACAAGGCGGGCATCACCGTGCCGATTACCGCGGGCATCATGCCGTTTATGGGCAAGTCGCAGATCAGCCGCATGGTCTTTATGTGCGGCGCGTCGCTGCCCTCCCCCGTCATCAAGATTCTCGCCAAGTACGAGAACGACCCCGAGAGCCTGCAGGCAGCCGGTGTAGATTATGCCGCCCGTCAGCTTTGCGACCTTAAGGAGCACGGCGCCGACGGTCTGCACCTGTACACTATGAATCGTCCTGCAATCGCCGCAACCATTATGGAGCGCCTGGGGTAATGGAAAAACCGCACATCGATACAACCGCTGTCGAAGTGCCGGCCGACCTTGCGTCGCCGGCGCTTTATCGTATCGATGATGCCCACCATCCCCGCGTCGATCGTGCCGAGATGCTGCGCTATCTGGGCTACAGCGGTCAGCAAATTGAGCCCGAGCTGTCGCAGCGTATTGAGCTTGTCGTTGAGCGTCTGGAGCTGGACATTGAACCCCGTGGCGTGCGACGCGTGTTTGCCGTCGATGCCACGGGCGTGGGCGAGCAGGGCGAACCCTGCATTCGCTTGGTCGGCACCAACGTTGAGCTGCGCGGTCGTGATATCTATCGACATCTCAAAGACGCCCGCTTTGCCGCGCTCATGGCATGCACCCTCGGCATGGACGCCGAGCGTCGCCTACGCACCACGGGAGCTCAGCAGCCCCTAGAGGGAGCCGTGCTCGACGCCGCATGCTCTGCCTATGTAGAAGCCGCCGTTGAACAAATGGACCAGCAGGTCAAGACGGACGCCGCCGTTCATGGGCTCGCCGGCAACTGGCGCTTCAGTCCCGGCTATGGCGACTGCCCACTCTCGGCCCAGCGCTCGATCGTGAATGCGCTCAACGCCACGCGGCTCATCGGGCTTACCGTCACGCCCACCAGCCTGCTCATGCCCACCAAGAGCGTGACCGCGGTGATCGGTCTGTTCGACGGCGAGGTCCACGACGCCCAGAGCCGCCCCACCTGCAATATCTGCCGCATGCGCGAGCACTGCCGCTTCCGCGCCGCCCACACCACCTGCTATTCCAGCCATTAGGAGCCCTCGATGTTTACTCCGCTTATCACTCATGATTCTGACGGCACTGCATTGGCGGCACCCGTTGATGCCGCACGTCGCAACGGTGCCACGTACAAGACGCGCACGATCGACGATCTGCGCATTAAGGACGATCGCCTGCGTGCGGCCATCGAGGGCACGGGACACCTGCTGTTCGACGGCGGCATGGGCACCATGTTGCAGGCCGCTGGCATGAAGGCGGGCGCCCTGCCCGAGCTGCTCAACTTTGAGGAACCCCAGGTCATCACCGATATTCAGCGTCAGTACGTCGACGCCGGCTGTGACGTGATCACCGCCAACACCTTTGGTGCCAACGCCCACAAGCTCGACGGCGCCGCCACCGTTGCAGACGTCTTTGCCGCGGCCGTCACCTGCGCCCGCGTGGCCGGCGCCCGCTACGTCGCCGGCGACATCGGCCCCATCGGCGCCCTGCTGCGCCCCCTGGGCACCCTCAGCTTTGACGAAGCCTACGACCTTTTTGCCGAGGAGGTGCGCGCCGGCGTCGCTGCGGGTGTGGACCTCTTTATTATCGAGACTATGACCGATCTTGCCGAGATCAAGGCGGCCGTCCTCGCCTGCCGCGAAAACTCCGACCTGCCCGTCTTTGCCACCATGACCTTTGAGGAAGACGGTCGCACGTTCCTGGGCACGAGCCCCGAGGTGGCCGCCATCACGCTCGACGCCATCGGCGCCGACGTTCTGGGCATCAACTGCAGCCAGGGACCGGCCGAGCTCCGAGGGCTCGCCGCGCGTATGCTCACCGTCACCGACAAGCCCGTTATGGTGCAGGCCAATGCGGGACTGCCCCGCGTGGACGACGACGGCAACACCGTCTTTGATATCCAGGCAACCGAATACGCCGAGGCCGTCGCCGGCATGATTGAGGACGGCGTGAGCGTCGTGGGCGGCTGCTGCGGCACCACGCCGGCGCACATGGCGGCACTTCGCACCCTCATCGACAACCACACGCCCTGCACGCGTCACCGCAAGCCCAGCATGTCGGTCACGAGCGCCCAGACGGTCGTGGACCTCCCCTGCGACGGCCACAAGATCGCCGTCATCGGCGAGCGCATCAACCCCACCGGCAAAAAGCGCCTGCAGCAGGCCCTACGCGACGGCGACCTGGACTACGTCGTAAGCCAGGGCATCAGCCAGCAAGAGCAGGGTGCCGATATCCTGGACGTCAACGTGGGCCTGCCCGAGATCGACGAGGTCAAGGTCATCCAGCAAGCGACCGAGCAGCTCCAAGGCTCCACGCTGCTGCCGCTGCAGATCGACTCCACCGACCCCGCCGCCGTCGAGGCCGCCGTGCGCCGCTACGCCGGCAAGCCCATCATCAACTCGGTTAACGGCAAGCAGCAGATCATGGACGAGATCTTCCCGCTGGTCGCCCACTATGGCACCAACGTCGTCGGCCTCACGCTCGACGAGGGCGGCATCCCCGATACCGCCGAGGCTCGCTTCGCCATCGCCGAGCGCATCGTGACCGAGGCCGCCCGCTACGGCATCGGCCCGGACCGCATCCTCATCGACTGCCTGGTCATGACCGCCTCGACCAACCAGCGCCAGGCTGAGCAGATCCTGCGCGCCATGTCTATGTGCAAGGAGCGCCTGGGCGTCAAATGCGCACTCGGCGTGTCGAACATCAGCTTTGGCCTGCCTGCTCGCCCGCTGCTGGGCTCGGTCTTTTTGGCTGCCGCTTTTGGCGCGGGCCTGGACGCCCCCATCATGAACCCAGGTTCCAAGCGCTTTATGGATACCGTCTACAGCTATCGCGTGCTGAGCGTCGAGGACGAGGGCTCGACCGGATACATCGAGCGCTACGCCGGCTGGACCGATCCGTATAAGATTGCCGCCAACCCGGCGGCCGCCCAGTCAGCATCGATCGATGCCGCGCCTACCGCAAGCACCACCGCAAGCGCCGATGACGACCCCATCCGCCACATGGTCGTCTCAGGACGCAAGGGCGAAATCGCGGCCGAGACCGAACGCCTGCTGGCCGACCACAACGCCATGGACCTCATCAACGACCACTTTATCCCCGCCCTCGATGAGGTCGGAGTCCTCTTTGACCAGGGCAAGTTCTTCTTGCCGCAGCTCATGGCCTCGGCCGAGGCCGCGCGCGTGGGCTTCGATACCATCAAACGCCTGATGCCCGCCGGCGAGATTGCCGACAAGGGTAAGATCTGCGTGGCCACCGTCAAGGGCGACATCCACGACATCGGTAAGAACATCGTCAAGATGCTGCTCGATAACTACGGCTATACCGTCTTTGACCTTGGCCGCGACGTCGATCCGCAGGAGGTGCTCAAAACCGTCAAGGAGCGCGACATTAAGCTCGTCGGCCTCTCGGCGCTTATGACCACCACGGTCGTCGCCATGGAGGAGACCATCAAGCTGCTTCATGCCGAGGTCCCGGGCGTCAAGATTATCGTGGGCGGCGCCGTGCTCACCCCCGAATACGCCAAGCAGATCGGCGCAGACTACTACGCCAAGGATGCCGCCGAAAGCGCCCGTATCGCCGAAGAGGTCTTTGGACGGTAACACAACGGAAACAACCCCGCACCAAAACGTGCCGCATGCGACACTTGGCACGTGCGGCACGTTAGAATAGATAAGACTATGCTCGTTTTGGCAGATAGGAGCGCAAGGATGGCGATCACGCCCGCAGAAATCGCGGAAACCCGCGGCATGGTTGAGGAGCAGAACCTCGACATCAGGACCATCACCATGGGTGTTTCGCTCATGGGTTGCGGCGACGAGAACCTCGACCGCATGTGCACGAAGATCTACGACCACGTGACGCACACGGCTGAGCACCTGGTCGAGACCGCCGAGAACCTCGAGCGCGAGTACGGTATCCCCATCGTCAACAAGCGCGTTTCCGTCACCCCGGTGGCGCAGATTGCCGCATGCTGCAAGGATGAGGACCTCACCCCCATCGCGCACGCCCTCGACCGCGCGGCAGAGACGCTCGGCATCGATTACCTGGGCGGCTTCTCCGCACTCGTCCAAAAGGGCATCGGCGACGCCGACCGCCGCGTCATCCAGTCCATCCCCCAGGCGCTCGCTACCACCAGCCGCGTCTGCTCCAGCGTCAACGTCGCCAGCCTGCGCGCCGGCATCAACATGGACGCCGTGCTCATGGCAGCGCAGACCATCATCGACGCCGCTAAGCTCACGGCCGACCAGGACTCCGTTGGCGCATCCAAGTTTGTCTGCTTTGCCAACATGGTCGAGGACTCCCCGTTTATGGCGGGCGCCGTCCACGGCGGTGGCGAGGCCGACGCCGTCATCAACGTGGGTGTCTCGGGCCCCGGCGTTATGGCCGCAGCTCTGGAGACGCTGCCCGACTCCGCATCGATGATGGAAGTCGCCGAGAAGATTAAACAGACCGCCTTTAAGATCACCCGTGCCGGTGAGCTCATGAGCCGCGAGGCCGCCCGTCGCCTGGGTGTCGAGAAGGGCATCGTCGACCTGTCGCTGGCGCCTACGCCTGCCATCGGCGATTCCGTTGCCCGCATCCTCGAGATCATCGGCGTGGGCACCTGCGGTGGCCCGGGCACGACCTGCGCACTCGCCATGCTCAACGATGCCGTCAAGAAGGGCGGCGTTATGGCCAGCTCCAGCGTGGGCGGCCTCTCGGGCGCTTTTATCCCCGTGTCCGAGGACGCCGGCATGATTGCCGCCGTCGAGGCCGGTGCGCTTTCGCTCGAAAAGCTCGAGGCTATGACCTGCGTCTGCTCCGTCGGCCTGGACATGATCGCCATCCCCGGTGACACCCCGGTCGAGACCATCGCCGGCATCATCGCCGACGAGATGGCCATCGGCGTCATCAACAACAAGACCACGGCCGTCCGCGTGATTCCCGCCATTGGCAAGGGCGTGGGCGACTGCGTCGAGTACGGCGGCCTGTTCGGCCGTGCACCCATCATGCCGGTGAACCCCAACGCCGGCACCGTGCTCGCCCACCGTGGTGGACGCTTCCCGGCACCGCTGAACTCGCTGAAGAACTAGCTTAGGGGTACGGGCGAGGAGCCCCGGGGGGGGCAAATATATAAGGTCGCCTGCTCGGACAGTCCTGACTCGCACGGAGAGCACATTAAGTGCTCTCCGGCTCGTGCGGAACTCGCGATCGACCTTATATATTTGCCCCCCCCGGGGCTCCCGCACAACGGGACCTCGGTTGGGTTCTATCCCTTTGGCAGTTGCTTCGCTCCTGCACCACTTTGCTGGTACGGCGGTTTGGCGTTGGATCGGTTCTTTCTGATATATGCTGGTTGCGGCTCTTCTTTTGGGAGGAGTCGCTTTTTTGTTGCTAGGAGGTTGGCCCGTGGTTGATGGGGAGAATCGTTCTGAGCTGCTTTCCACAGATTGGAATCTGGAGTGGATGCAGATGCAGGCTGGTCGGCGGCGGGCTGATGATTCTTCTGAGTGGGATAAAAGGGCTCGGCATTTTCGGCCGCTTGAGACTGCTCCGTATGCCCGGGACTTTATGAAGCTGTTGGCGTTAAAGCCTGGTGAATCGGTGCTTGATATGGGGTGTGGGGCTGGGTCGATTGCCATTCCGCTTGCTCAGACTGGGCATCCTGTGATTGCTGCTGACTTTTCCCCTGCCATGTTGGGCACGCTTGATGCTGGCATTGAGTACTATGGGCTCGAGGATCGCATTACACCGCTTGAGCTTGCTTGGGATGATGACTGGGATTTGGTTGGACCGGTCGCGAAAGCGGTAGATGTTGCCTTTGCCAGTCGCTCTGTCACCACGACCAACCTAAAAGGCGCGCTTGCCAAGCTTGATCGAACGGCTCGTCGGCGTTGTGCTGTCACGATGGTCGCCAACTCAAGCCCGCGCTATGACCTGCATCTGATGAACGCCATCGGCGCCTCGGTTACCTGCAGCAATGGCTTTGTGTATGCCTTTAATATCCTCATTCAGATGGGGGCGCTGCCGCAGGTTACATACTTTGAATCGCCTCGTCGCGATACCTTCGATAGCCTTGAGGCGGGCGTGGCGGACTTCTCCCGCATGCTCGAGCACGGTAACGAGGATAAGATCGACCGTCTGCGCGTCTACGTCGCTCAGCATATGATTGAGAATCCCCATGCCGGCGAGCCAGGGTCCAAAGGAGTGCCGCAGGGACGCTATATGCTCGACCATATCCGCAAGGTCCGTTGGGCGTTTATTGCATGGGAGCCGGTCTCTTCGGGCCGTCCATAGACCGCTTTCGGCCGCCGTACACGTCCGCCTGTAACCCGCGCCGTTCTCCCGCTCGGCATCCGCATTCTTTTTGAACTGGGCAAACACGCCCCACACCGCGCCGTTCCTGCGCTATCGTGGGACAGCTCACGTAGATTAAGGCCCCATCGCGGGGCGCCCCATAACATAGAAAGCGAGAACCCATGGCACTGACAGGAGCCCAGGTCAAGCAGCTTCGCAGCATGGCCCATCATCTCAACCCCGCCATCATCATCGGCAAGTCCGACATCAACGAGGGCACCGTCGAGCAGACGGTCGCCTACCTGGAGAAGCACGAGCTCGTTAAGTGCTCCGTGCTGGACGGCTCCAGCCTTTCCGCCCGCGAGGCCGCCGAAGAGCTCGCCGATCGCTGCCATGCCGAGGTCGTCCAGGTTATCGGCCGCAAGTTCTCGCTGTATCGCGAGTCCTCGCGCAAGGATATCGAGAAGATTAAGCTCGTCTAAGAGCCAACGATCCGGCGAGCCAACATACATCAAGCTTGCGAGCGTCCGAGCAATTCGGACGCTCATTTTTTATCGCTCGACGAGCACGCGGTTAAGCCTGCCCTCTACCAAGCGCTCGTACAGACGCCGCGTCTCGGGCTCGGGCACGCCATTGACCTGCTCCCTCAGGTGATGCATATGCCCACTGTACAGCTCGACGATATCGCGTCGTCGCCCCGCCGCACCGTAGACGCGCATAGCGCAACGCACCATGTCCTCGCGCGCCGTCTCTTGCCGCAGCCCCGACTCCACCAGCCATACCGCCGACTGCAGGTCGTTTTCTTCTAGGGCGGCATTCGCGCCCCGAATCATGCAGTCGATATACTTCGATTCCATAATGCGCCGCATACGCAAAAAGTAGGTGGGATTACAGCCATTGGGAACATACAACGGGCCGGCGTAGAGCTGCTCGATCTTAAGGCACAGCTCGACCAGATGGGGTCCGCGCGCACCCGTGCGATTTCCCAAAACTTCGCGGCTTATCTGATCAAACAACCGCACGTCAGTCTTGACGTAATCGCCGTTAAGCCCAATGCACTCGTTTTGGATCAGCACACACGACTTGCCGTCCGGTGTCGGCCCCAAGGCCGAACGCAGGCGCGATATCGTCGAGTACAGATTGTTACGAGCGCTATTGAACTCGGCATGGGGCCACAGCTCCATAGCCAGCGTCTCGCGGTCGACCAGCGCATCCATACCCAGCGCAAGCCGCTCGGCAAGCGTCGCCGCTTTCTTGCGGCGCCACATCTTATCCGTGATGGGAAACCCGTCGCGCTCGGCGCGAAACGCCCCAAACATGCGGATCTCGATATGGCCAATCGCATCGACACCCTCGGCATCACCGGCCTGGAACAGACGCTCGCCTTCGCCCTCAAAGTCGTCACGCAGCGAATACCGCGACAGCTCGCGCACCGGGAGCTTCTTTCGAATTCTAGCAGCCGGCTCACCCAGACAATGCATCGCAAGACGCGCAAACAGCCGATACGACGGATCCAAAATCCCCGGGCGGTTCATGGACATCCAGGCTGCAAGGTCGCTATCGCGGCCCGCGGAGGCCAAATGCAGCGCCACCATCCAAGCCTCGGCACCACCGACCTGCGTCCGACTCAAATCGAGCAGCTCTGCCTCTTCGCGCACCGATACCATCGATGTATTGCGTAAGTACGCCGCGCGCTCTAGCAGCAGTGCGTTGTCGCGTATGTATCCAATCGATTCCTCGGCAAGCCTGAGCACCTGCACCGCACGGAATTTGGCATTGACCGGACGCCCCTCGGCCAGCGACTGCCAGCCTTCCAGTATCAAGCCAAACAACTGGACTTGATTGTCACGCACGCGCACGGCAAAACGGTCGAGCTCATTGAATGCCTGCTCGTCGGTCACCGGCATGCCGGCAAGCAGGCGCCGCGCCGATAACACCATGCGCACCCAGATGGCGAGCGCTCGGATTCCACGCGCTTCGAGCGCCTCGAGCGTCAGGGCCATCTCGTCATCACGCTCATCGATCCCCGCATACGATCCATCAAATAGCTCCGTCAACATGCGGTCCGCCCGCACAAACGTCCCCGCGATATCGAGCTCGCAATCGTAGGCCTTATCCGTTTTGAGCCCCGCGAGGATCTCACCGCCCTTCGCCCGCTCGGTCAGCCCATGCTTTATCTCGACATGTGCGGACAGCATGTCGAGTGCGGCACAAGACGCCTCACTTTCCAACGCTGTACGGCTTGCCGGAAGCCCCAGACCGCTATCTCCATAACAGGCGGCCGTAAACGCGTGCGCCACCTTCCACGACACGGGATCGAGCTCGCAAATCGCTTGCTCGCCCGCACGCTCGATAATTGAGGCCATATACCGCGCGAGCTTTGTATTGGAGACGCTCACCGCCGCCAGATAGATGCCGAGTGCCTCGTCAGGCGTCGGCTCCGATGCCTGGCCATCTGCCTCGGACTTTCCCAGCGCCGCGCGGCAGACATCCCCTCCATGCCCTGTCAGGGCCAGATCGACCCCATACTGCCCGGCAAGCTCCAACACCGCACTGCGGTCCAAAAACGCGTCGGCGAGGTCCATCGCGATATCGCAGCGCCCCGCTTTAATCAATATACGCGCCGCCCGCACAACGAGTTCGGGGCGAATTTCGGCGACCAGCTTGCGCAATCGTAGGCGTGCGTTGTCCTCGGTACCCAAGCAGGTAAAGCTCCGGTCTGCCGGATCAACGCCAAAAATGGGATAATCGCGGACAAGATAGGACTGGTCAATCGCCGAAAGCCTAACACCGCAAGCCTCGAGCTCCGAAATATTGCCCTCACCCATTAAGACCATCAAGCATGCCACGCTAAACAGGGCGTTGTTCTCGAGCGACGCCAGATCAACAAGTGCCGCGCCGTAGATATTGACGATCTCGTTTTCGAGCATCTGGGCAACGTCTCCCTGCCCGTATAGTCCCGACTGCATAGCCGAGACGAGCTCGGGCACGCCCTGCGTAAGCTGATAGAAGTCGAGCGATGTGCTGATCGAAAACGCCGATGCCCACGCCGAATACTCATAGGCATGCACCTTGAGCATCTGCGCGTTGACTTTAATCGAATCGCCCAGTCCATGAATCAGCTGGCGATTCGAAGGACGGCAACTCATAAAGACCCCAACCCCCATAGCACGCAGACTTCGGATTCGGTCAATCAGTTCCTCGGTCTCGCTCTGGCTGAGGTTAGGCACGTTATCGATTGCAATCAGGGAGTGCGGTTTGTCCTTAAGTTCTTCGGTAACGACCTCGAGCTGCATAAACACCTCGCGCCCAATGGCGCGGTCTGCCTCGATGATTCGCACGGGGCCTCGCGTCGGATCGCTTTTAACCTCTTGGGCATACTGCAGCAGCACCGAGGTTTTCCCAAAGCCATCAGGCGCGTAGAGGACTACGATGCCGGCCTTTCGGCCCTTGGCGATAAGTTCGTTCATCAAGCGATCGCGCCGCACCATATAGCTACTGCCCAGCGGCATAAGCTCAAGGTCGTCCGTATTGCCCAAATCGTTAACCATGCCCGCTCCTCAACTCGACCACATGGACACCGTAACGCTAGACCATATGTATCGCTAGATGAATAGAGCGATGCTACGGTTTAGGATGTTTGCTGGTACGCAAATGGCAAGTTTTTGTTCAGCATGGTCCGATTGAAACTTATCCCCCAACCAATCAGTCTTTGCGCAGGTCAATGCGCTTGCCAGCTTGTCCCATCCTTTGGCAGTGTACCTCAAATGAACGCTGTTCAATTATGTTGCGCAACTCACCTAGCGCCAGCTACCGTCTGCGACCTTTTCATAGCATTTATGCATAGTATCTGTTATGGAATGAATCATGCTGCACCAGACGTACCCGTCAAGTTCGCGGCAAGGTTTTCGTCAAGTACACGGCGTACGCTCAGCAAAAAGGCCCCCGCAAAGCGGAGGCCTTCGGCAAAGCCATGTCGAGGTGATAGGCTTTCGCTACTCGCAGAGCGAAAGGGCGGCCTCGTCGGCAACGACAACGCAGTTGGTGTGCAGCTGCAAGATCGAGGCAGGGCACTCGGGGGTAACCGGACCAAAGCACATGTCATGCACGGCCTGAGCCTTGGCCTCGCCGTTGGCGACGACCAGGATCATGCGGGCATACATGATGGTCTGGGTGCCCATGGTGTAGGCCTGACGGGGAACGTCGTCGATGCTGTCGAACAGGCGGCTGTTGGCCTGAATGGTGCTCTCGGTGAGGTCGACGCAGTGCGTGCCCTTGGAGAAGTGGTCATCGGGCTCGTTGAAGCCGATGTGGCCGTTGTTGCCAATGCCGAGCAGCTGCAGATCCGGGTAACCGGCGGCGGCGACGATCTTGTCGTACTCAGAGCAGGCAGCGGCGGCGTCGGGGTTGGAACCGTCGGGCACATGCGTGTTGTTCAGGTCGATGTTGATGTGATCGAAGAAGTTCTCACGCATGAAGTAGTGATAGCTCTGGGGATCGTCGTGCGAAAGGCCGCGATACTCGTCCAGGTTGTAGGTGCTGACCTCGGCAAAGTCGACGTCGCCCTTCTCGTACCAAGCAGCGAGCTGCTTGTAGGCACCGATCGGGGTGGAGCCGGTGGCAAGGCCCAGCACGCAGTCGGGCTTGAGAATAACCTGCGCCGAGATGATATTGGCTGCCTTGCGGCTCATATCCTCGTAGTCTTTAGCTTTAATGATCTTCATTACGCGTCCTTTCTCGTACAAGAGAGGCAAGGCTCCCCTTACAAGCACTTGCCAGCGGCCCGCGTCGGCCGCAACCAACGTGTGCGGCCACCAGGGCGAGGTCGCGTAATGTATGTGTCTCGTGTCTAGCCGCGTCGAGGCCCCTGCCCGTCCACGGTGACCCGAAGCCTTTTAGCTTCGGACAAATCCCATCTTGCCACGGAGGGCGTCCTCTTTCAAGGGCGCCCTCCGTAAACGTGTTTGAATTGTAGGCTAATGGCCACGTGCACTTGTTAGCGCTCGCGAGCAACGATGAGCTGGTCCATCTCTTCGACATGCACGCCAACGGAACCCTTGATGCTCGAAAACTCAACAGAGTTGCACACCAAGATGGGAACCGTCACATCGTAGCCCTCGGCAGCAATTGCCTCGCGATCGAACTCAATGAGCACATCGCCCTTATGGACGATGTCGCCCACTTGCGCATGTACGGTAAAGTGCTTGCCCTCAAGCTGAACAGTGTCCAAACCAACGTGGATGAGCACGTCCAAGCCATCGACCGTGTTAAGCGCAACAGCGTGTCCCGTGGGAAAAATGGCCTCGACCTTGGCATCAGCCGGTGCAATCACACGCGTGCCGGTAGGCTGAATCGCCACGCCCTGGCCCAAAAGGCCGGTGGCAAATGTCTGGTCGTTTACCTCGGAAAGCGGAATGACGTCGCCCGAGATGGGAGCATCCAGCGTAAGGACTCGACCACGCATACCAAAAGACCTTAGGACTTTAGTGAACATGCTCCCCCTCGGACATACCAATCGACCAAAATAGCCTTAACAGTTTACCACTTGGCACTCGTTTTTGACCATTAGGGAAGTTCGCGCTTGACAACCTCGACGATGTCGTCAACAACGCGCTGGGTCAGCTCGTGCGTCTCGGCCTCGGCCATAACGCGGACCAGCGGCTCGGTACCGCTCGGACGCACCAGAATGCGACCGCGGCCGTCAAGTTCCTTCTCGGCAGCAGCGACAGCATCCCAGATGGGCTGGCAATCGTCCAGACCAGCCTTGTTGTCGGAATGCACGTTGACGAGTACCTGCGGGTACTTCTTCATGATGCCGGCAAGATCAGTGAGGGTACGACCGGTGCGCTTGAGCACGGCCAGCAGCTGCAGAGCCGTCACCAGGCCGTCACCGGTGGTGTTGTGCTCCAGGAAGATGATGTGGCCGGACTGTTCGCCGCCGATGACGGCGCCATCCGCGAGCATGCGCTCCAAAACGTAGCGGTCCCCCACGGCGGTCTGAACCATCTCGAAGCCCTGCTCCTTCATAGCGATGGAGAAGCCAAGGTTGCACATGACGGTCGAGACGATCTCGGAGTTGGCGAGCTTGCCGCGGGCGGCGAGGTCAGAACCGCAGATAGCCAGGATGTAGTCACCGTCGATCTCATTGCCCTCGCCGTCGACGAACAGCACGCGGTCGGCGTCGCCGTCGTGGGCCAGGCCGATATCGGCGTGGGTGCGCAGCACGAGCTCGCGCAGGGGCTCAAGGTGAGTGGAGCCGCACTCAACGTTAATGTCGGTGCCGCAGTAATCAGTGTTGATGGCATGGACCGTGGCGCCCAGGCGCTGCAGCGCAGCGGGCGTGGTCTGGCAGGAAGCACCGTGGCCGCAGTCGACGGCAACAACCAGGCCATCGAGCTTAAGGCCGTCGAGCGTGCTGATGGCATGATCGACATAGGCCTTGCGGGCGTCTTTCATCTTGATGATGTGACCCACACCGGCGCCGGTCGGCAGCGTGTCGGCAGCCATGGCCTCCTCGGACATGACCCAGGCGCTGATCTCTTCCTCGACAGCATCGGGAAGCTTCATGCCCTTGCGGCTAAAGAACTTGATGCCGTTGAACTCCGGCGGATTGTGCGAAGCGGAGATGACGATGCCACCGTCGAGCTCGTTTTGGACGGTGAGCAGCGCCACGGCCGGCGTAGGGATAACGCCGCAGCAATGCGGACGGCCGCCCTCTGCCATAATGCCAGCGGTCAGAGCACTCTCGAGCATGGTACCCGAAAGGCGCGTGTCGCGGCCGATGCAGATGTCCGGGCCAAGGAACTTGGTCGCCGCGCGGCCCAGGCGAAACGCGAGGTCGCACGAGAGGTCGGCATTGGCGACGCCACGGACGCCGTCGGTACCGAAGATGTTCTGGGGCATAGGATCGCTCCTTCCCTAGCAGGCGATATACAACCGCCCGCCCTAGTCGAAAAAGAAAAGCGGGACCCGCCGAGGAATCGGCAGGCCCCGCTTGTACATTGTATCTCGAAAGGAGATAAAACCTTAGCGCTTGGAGAACTGGGGAGCGCGGCGGGCCTTCTTGAGGCCGTACTTCTTGCGCTCGACCACGCGGGCATCGCGCGTAAGGAAACCGGCCTTCTTGAGGTCAGCACGGTAGTCGCCAGCGTTCAGAAGAGCGCGAGCGATGCCCAGACGCAGAGCGCCGGACTGACCGGAGATGCCGCCGCCATCGCACAGAGCGATAACGTCGAACTGACCGGCGGTGTCGGTCACCTTGAAGGGAGCAAGGGCGTTCTCAACGAGCTGATGACGGCCGAAATACTGCTCGGCGTCACGCTTGTTGATGGTCACCTTGCCGGTGCCGGGGACGAGACGGACGCGGGCGACGGCGTTCTTACGACGGCCGGTACCCTGGTAGACAACGGTGTTCTCAGCCATCTTTAAGCCTCCAGCTCAATCTTCGTGGGGTTCTGGGCAGCATGCGGATGCTCGGCACCAGCGTAGACCTTAAGCTTGGTCATCTGGGCACGGCCGAGGGTGGTCTTGGGCAGCATACCGCGAACGGCGCGCTCGATGACCTTCTCCGGGTGCTTCTCCATAGCCTGGCGGAAGCTCTCAGCCTTGAGGCCGCCGTTGTAGCCGCTGTGGCGATAATAGGTCTTCGTGTCGGCCTTGTTACCGGTAAGCTGGACCTTATCGGCGTTGATGACGACAACGAAGTCGCCGCAGTCGCTGTTGGGCGTGAACTGGGGCTTGTTCTTACCGCGCAGGATCATTGCGATCTGGGTGGCAAGACGGCCCAGGACAGCACCATCGGCGTCGACGAGAACCCAGTTGCGCTGGACCTCGCCCTGCTTGGCGTAGTGAGTCGATTTCGAAATCACTTAGACTCCTCCATGTACAGTACGTGTTGTTACAGAGATTCACGGGGCTCTGCAAGTAACCCGTCCATATTACCCCGCTCGCCGTACGAGTCAACAGGTATTTTGGCTCCGACCAGAGTTTCTGCACATGTCATCCACGAGCCGTGATGTCGCAGCGTTGACGCTCGACAAACGCCTCGATATCTCCCAGCAAGCGCTTTGCCTCCTGACGGCCCTGGATATACAGGTCCAAAAGCTTTGCCGGATCGTGCTCGACATGGCCGACCTCGACCGGCTTTTGCGGAGCAATGACCAGCGCGCGGCCCTCGCGCTCATACTTCCACAGGTGCATGCGCTGGAGGTTATAGCGGTCGTGGCGCGTCTCGATAGCCTCGAGCAGATAGGGGTAGTCGACATAGCGGGCGCGCGCGGCAGGCATAAACTCGTAGGGCTTTTTCTCGTATGAGCGGTCCTGCGTGACGATAACGACCGCACGGTCGAAGCCCGCCTCCTCGAGCACATGCTCGATAGGAACCGAATCGGCCACGCCGCCGTCGACGTATTTGTGCCCGTCAATCTCGACCGGCGGCGTCACCAGCGGCAACGAGGTCGATGCGCGCACGGCGTCGAGGTCAAGTACGGCGCTTTTGACCGGCAGGTACGCGGCGGTTCCAAAGAGCATGTCCGTCGCGACGGCGTACATCTCGATGGTGCTCGCGTCGAACGTCTCGTTGTCAAAGGGATCCAGGCGGTCCTGGACATCGTTGAAGATAAAGTCGTAACCCACAATGGAGCCCGTGGACGCAAACGATGCGGCACCCATGAAGCGGTTGTCGTTGCAGAAAGCCAGGTTGATGCGGTTGGCACGGCCGATCTGGTGCGACTTGTAGTTCACGCCGTTGAGGGCGCCGGCCGATACGCCATATACCGCCGGAATCTCGACGCCGGCCTCCATGAGAACGTCGAGTACGCCTGCGGTAAATTGCCCGCGGAAGCTGCCGCCCTCCAAAACGAGCGCGACCTTGCCGGCGTTCTTTGCCTTATCTTCTGCAGTCATGTTGACCTCCTGCGATTGCGTTTTGGCTTTCTTCTACCCAGTTTTGGGATGGAGGGCGCATGGGTTTTGGAGCAGAGTTCGATTCTCCGCGGATGAAGGGGATCTGTCGGCGCGGGGCACAGCCAGCAGAAATGCCGTCGGCAGCACATCTGTTTTGGGCTGAGGCATTGCGCGGAGAATCCGCGTATTTGCTTCGCAAATCCGCACCGGCTTCGGCCGCCTGCCGGCGTCCTCGCCCGCTCGCTACAAACGCTTCGCGTTTGCTTAACGCTCGCGCCCTGCACAGAGTTCGATTCTCCGCGGTGCGGACAAGAAATAAAAAGGCAGGTAGATATGAGTATCTACCTGCCTGTTACTTATGGTGGAGGCGCGGAGAATCGAACTCCGGTCCACGAAAGCCCCCTGATTGGCATCTCCAAGCTCAGTCGCTGGTTTAGTCTCGGACGGCTTGCGCGCAGCGACACGCTCGCGCAGTCCCAACCGGTTCGGTCTTAGCCCGCGCCATACCGATTACGTGCGCGGGAGCATTCCCCTAACATGACGTCGCGCCGGTGTCGGGGAAATCACCGGGTTGACGCGCCGCTATAAACTAAGCAGCGAGAGCCATAGGCTCAAAAGAAGAGTTGTTGTCAATTCAATTTGACGGTACCCCTGTTTAACGAGGCGAGGAGACCTCGGCTTGCTTCCTCTCTCAGAGCTATCGTGTCGAAACCAGTCGCCCCCGAATGTCGGGAAAGTCTGGATGGCATCGAGCACAAAAGCACCCAACAGCCGTCGACTTTTCAAAGAACACGCGGGGCGAGCCCCGCTTGTGGAGTGCTATCTTACCACGTTCTAAAGGCAGACAACTGTTCTATGCACGAGCTGTGAAGACCACAATGTGTGCCGCACTTCGCACTTTTGCCACCGAACACGTCACGTATATTTTCGCCAAGCAAAATTGATCCATCGAAAGGACCGTTATGGATACCAAGCAGCAACTCGTCAATGCCCTCGCAGGCCTGGGCTCAACCATTACCGAAGCTATGGATGTCATCGAAGGCTTTGTCCCCTGCGGACATCCCGCCCTCACGGTATCGAACGCACTCGTCGCGCTGAACGCTGACGATGATGCGGCTCTCGCCCAGCAGCTCGAGACCGTCGAGGGCTTTATCGACCACGTGAGTGAGAACCGCGGCGTGGCCGCCTACCACGGCATCGAGGTCGAACTCGCGGGTCCCAAAGCCGATCTGCTCGCAGCAATCCGCGAGGTAGGCGCCCTTATGCAGACCGCAGGCGTCAAGAACACCCAGGTCAACGAGTGGGTCTACCGCAGTCTGGCAGCACTCGACAGCTCCGACGAAAAGGCAGCCGAGCAGCTCGCAGAAAGTCCCGCCATTAAGGCCGAGCTTTTGTAAATAGCAGACGCGGGTCCCTTGGCGCATCGTCGTCCAAGAGGCCCGCAAACAGTTCGCGTCAACCGATAGCCGCGCCGCCGCGTTCGGCCAAAGCAAGAATCGGCATCATTTGACGAGGTGTCTTTGCTGCAAGATCGGCATGTTCGAGTAGCTTGCGATCGTTGGTCACCAAGTAATCGACCTGCGCGCGCTTGCACGCGGCGAGCACCAAGTTGTCCTCGTAATCGCGATGGAGCGCTAAGTATTTGTCGGCCAGCCAAAGGTCCGACGCATCTGCGCCCACGGCCGTGGCGTTTTCGGTCATGTTCCGAACAAACGCCAGCGCCGCATCGCCAATTGCACGGGCAGACGCCTCGTCGAGCGCTCCCCCGCTGGCAAGAACGCTACGCTTCAGCTCGTGTTGGACAACGTACAGCACGTCCTTGGCGATATGCACCGGAAAGAACAACGTTGCGCCCGATTCCGTCGCCCGCCCAATAAACGCACGCGCGGCAAGCGACTCGGCATGGTCGGCGCAAAACGAATCGACCCAAACGTTGGCATCCACCATAATCTTAAGAGGGGCTCCGCTCACAGGATCATCCCCTTTTGGCGATAGCGCTCGTCCATAGCTTCGGAATAGATTGCGTCCCAATCGCGATCGTCGGATACGGGCGACGTCGCGATGCCCAGGTCCGCGTAAAGCTGATCCGCCGCCGCCCACGACGCGGCAAACGGTGTATCGGGCGCGACGGTCTGCCGCCGGTCGTCGACGGCCGCAAGCACTTCCTCGCACTGCCCGCCACCCTGCGCGACCTTAGCCACCACCTTTTTGATGAGCTCGGGCAGTGACCCGCCCGAAAGCCGCAGCACCTCCTCGGCACGGTTCTTGACCTGGCGATCTACGCGAACGTTCACCTGCGCCATGCCGCTAACAGCACCCACGTCGATCCCGCTCCCTTCAATTGCTAGCCCTGCTAGCAATACTATATAGAGAAGCTAGCACATGGTCAAACGCAAAAGGCCTGCGCCCAGACGACACCGATGCCGTCTGGGCGCAGGCCAGATAACGTGGGCGAACACGTCTGCTAACGCAGGTAAGCCTTCGCGTTGCTCAGACTGTAGGCAATCGTCGAGCCGTTGTGCAGCAGCGACGACGTCTGCGGGGTAATCGCGCCGGTAATACCCAATGCCAACAGCGCCGAGTTGGTGAGCATCACCTTAGAGTAGGAGCTCGTCAGACGATCAATGAGGCCCTGGCTCATGCGGCGCAAACGCACGATCGCGGCCAGATCCGTGTCGGTCAGGATGATATCGGCGACCTCCTTGGCGATGTCGCTTCCGCCACCCATTGCCAGCCCCACGTCGGCCAAACCGAGCGCCGGCGAATCATTGACGCCGTCACCCACCATGGCAACATGGCGCCCCTCGCTCTTAATGCGCTCCACATAGGCGTACTTGTCCTCGGGCAGCAGCTCGGCCTTAAACTCATCGACACCCGCCTCGCGCGCAATGCGCTCGGCCGTGCGCTCCGAATCGCCCGTGAGCATAACGACATGCTTGACGCCCAGCGCATGTAGGTCGGCGATGGCCTCACGGACGCCGGGCTTGAGCGGATCCTCGATGCCGAGCACGCCGACGACCTTGCCGTCGACCGCCAGATACAGCGGCGACAGGCCTTGCATCTGGAGCTCGATTTGCTCCTTGATGTCGGACTCGAGCTGCGCACCCTCGTCCTCAAATACAAAGTGCGCCGAACCGATAATGGCGCGACGCCCCTCGATGGACGAAGCGATGCCGTGCGCCACGATGTACTCGACCGCGGCATGGCGCTCGCGGTGCTCGAGCCCGCGCTCGAGGGCGGCGTTGACCACGGCACGCGCCACCGGATGCGGGAAATGCTCCTCCAAGCAAGCGGAAAGGCGCAGGACCTCGTCCTTGCTCCAGCCATCTGTCGTCAGCACGCAAGCCAGGCGCGGCTGCGCCTCGGTAAGCGTGCCGGTCTTATCAAACACGATGGTGTCAGCCTTGGCAAACGACTCAAAGTACTTCGCGCCCTTGACCATGACGCCCATCTTGGCAGCATCGCTCATGGCGGTCATGACGGCGACGGAGCCCGTGAGCTTGAGCGCGCACGAGTAGTCGACCATCAGCGCCGCCGAGGTCTTGATAAGGCTGCGGGTGGTAAGCGCAACCAGGCCCGCGAGCAGGAAGTTCCACGGGACGATCTTGTTGGCGAGGTCCTCCATGTGCGACTGGCCCTCGGACTTAAGCGAGTCGGCCGTCTGCACGAGCGAGACGATCGAGCGCAGTTTGGTTTGCGCCGTATTGGCGCGCACGCGCACCAAGATGCTGCCGTCTTCCACGACGGTGCCGGCGAACACGTCATCGCCCACGCTGCGCTCAACGGCCAGCGGCTCGCCGGTCAGGGTCGCCTGGTTGACCATAGCGCTCCCCTGCTCGACGACACCGTCGATGCAAATGGACATGCCAGTGCGCACGGCGACCAGATCGCCGGGCTCGAGCTCGGTCGCAGCAACGCTTACCTCGGTATCGCCGACGACCTTTTGCGCCTTGTCGGGTACATCGAGCAGCGAGTTGATGAGCTCGTTTTCGCTCATGGCGCGGGTGTAGTCCTCGAGCAGCTCGCCCACGTTGAGCAGGAACATTGTCTGGCCCGCGGTGTCGACATCACGCTTGACGAACGAAATGCCGATGGCCGAAGCGTCGAGCACGGGAACGGTCAGGCGCGGCTGCGCCAGCTCATGAAGGGCAGCGCGCAAAAATGCCATGTAACCGGCCACGACAAACACCGCACGCAGGGGCGTGGGCAAAAACCATCGGCGCGCATAGTGGGCGCCGACAAGCGTGGCAAGATCCATAACGAGCTTGTGCTTGCGCGGCTCAAGCTGCATCACGTAACCCGTCTTTGCGTCGGCAATGGCCTGAGCGTCGAGCGCACCGACGGCGGCCAGCACGGCATCGCGACACGGCTCGTCATATTCGAGCGCTAACTGGCCAATACGGCCATAGACGCGCACCTTGTGCACGCCGTCGATATCGCCGCTGAGCTTAAGAAGTGCATCGAGATCGCTCTCTGGCACAGGACCCGCCAATTGAAGACGGGTCCTGCCGGGGATCTCGCTGATAATCGAGAATCTCATAGTTTGTGCCTGGGAGCGTTACTCGGCTGCCTCGTCAGCAGCGGCCTCGCTCTGGGTGATGTAGGCCGCCTCGGCAACCATGTCGTCGACATTAGCCTTGGCCTGCTCGACCATGTCCTGGTAGCCGTTCTTGATGCGCATGCCGCACGCGATACCCTGCACGCAGGCGTTCTTTACCGGAGCGCTGGTGAGCAGCTTGATGCCAGCCGTACCAAGCAGAAAACCGCCACCAACAAGCAGGGTGTTGAACGTGGACTTCTTCATGATGTCTCTCCCTTTTGCCGCATTGGACGCGGCATGGTGCCTCAGCACCCGAGTAAACAAGTTTGCTCGAGCACGCTTTTGAAATATCTCAATTTTATCTAACTATCTAGGTCAGCCATGGCTAACCTTTTGAAAATTAACGATGCGGAGTAACCGATTGTCAATGTGACAAAGGGACTGTCCCTTTGCCCCTTCTTACAACTGCCAGGTAGCTGCTTCCTTTTGCAGCGCCACCATGCGGGCGAATTCTCCACCTGCCGCCTTGAGCTGCGCCGGAGTGCCCTGCTCGGCAACCACACCATCCTTGAGTACAACGATTTTGTCGGCATTTTCCACCGTACGCATACGGTGGGCAATAACGATAACCGTCTTACCTGCGAGCAGGCGGGAAAGCGCCTGCTGCACCACGGTCTCGTTCTCCACATCCAAACTCGCCGTCGCCTCGTCCAGCAACACGATCGGCGCGTCTTTGAGCAGCGCACGGGCGATAGAGATGCGCTGGCGCTCACCGCCGGACAGCTTGGAACCGTTCTCGCCGATCATGGTGTCATAGCCCTGCGGCATGCGGCTCACAAACTCGTCGCAGTTGGCGGCACGCGCGGCAGCAAGCACTTCCTCATCGGTGGCATCGCGACGACCAAGACGGATGTTTCCCATCACCGTGTCGTCAAAGAGCAGCACGTCTTGGAACACAATGGCGTAGTCGCGCAGCAACACCTCGGGATCGACGCTCGCAACATCCACGCCGCCCACGGTGACCGTGCCTTCGGTGGCGTCCCAAAAGCGCGCGGCCAGGCGGCTCACCGTGGACTTACCGGAGCCCGAAGGACCGACCAGTGCCGTGACCTCGCCTTCCTTGGCGGTAAAGCTCACATCGGTAAGAACTTTCTCGCCGGCGCGGCCGTCCTCGCCCGCACCATAGCCAAATGCCACGTGATCGAACACCACATCGTGACCTACGGGCTCAAACTGCTCGCTGCCCCGCGCCACGGGCTCTTCCATGATGGAACGTATGCGCTTGGCCGACGACTCGGCGGCAAACAGCTCGGACATCAGCATCAGCGCCTGATCAAAGGGCGCATAGATGCGGCTCACCATAAGCAGGAAGGCAAACATCATCAAAAAGTCGACCTGGCCGGAGGCGACCATCGCAGCGCCCGTGACCAACGTGGTGGCAATCCCCAGGCGCAGGATGGCAAAGGCGGAGTTGACCAAAAGCCCATTGGCGAGCTCGCCTTTGGTGGTCTCGCGCTCCTCGGCATCGATCACGGCGTTGAGCCCCTCAAGATAATGAGCCTCCTGGTTGGTGGCGCGGATCTCGCGCACGCAGTCGAGCGTCTCCTGGATCGCCTCGGTAACCTTGACCTTCTCGGCGCGCACGCGATCGAACACCGGGGTCATGGGGCCGCGTGTTAGATACAGCACGGCAAAGGCCACGGGAACGCTCCAAAACGCCGCGATCGCCAGCTGCCAGCAAAAGAACAGCGATGATATAAACACGATGGCGCTTGCGATGATGGCGCCCCAGAGCTCTCCCAGCACATGGCTGTAGGCATGCTCCATGGTCTGAACGTCGCCCATGATGGTCTCGGTCAAATCGGCCAGATCACGTCGACCAAAAAACGACAGCGGCAGTTTGCGCAAGCGCTCGGCGATCTCCATGCGCTGTTTTCCGCACTCCTCGTAAAAAATGCAGTAGGTGTAGTAATACTGCTGCCAGTTAGAGGCAAAGAGCAACACGAAAAAGACCAGGAGGCCGACCACGATCGGCAGGGCATCCGGCAGGTCGGCCCCGCGGGCAAGATGCTCGACAAAGCCGGCCATAACCAGGAATAGAAAGCCCATGCCGGCCATGGTAATAAGATTGGTGAGCGCGGTCCAGAAGACGCCGCGTTTTACGCCGGCGATGCCTTTATCGGATAGGAAATACTTCTTTTGGAATGAGGCGAACATTTAGGCCTCGCCTCCCTTCGCGACGGCGGCATCCGCGGCCGCAGCAGTAATCTTCCAACTCGCGGCCTGCTCGTACTCAGCCCACATCTTGGCATACAGGCCATTTTGGGACAGCAGCTCGGCATGGGTACCCGACTCCTGCACGCTGCCCTGGTTGAGCACCACGATTTGGTCTGCACCCACCACGGTCGAAAGCCGGTGCGCAATCATAATGACCGTGCGACCCGCCGCCAGCTTGCTAAAGGCGCGCTGGATGAGTGCCTCGTTCTCGGGGTCGGTAAACGCCGTGGCCTCATCGAGCACCACGATAGGCGCGTCCTTAAGGATTGCGCGGGCGAGCGCCACACGCTGGACCTCACCGCCCGAAAGGTACGCCCCGCCGGCGCCGAGCATCGTGTTGATACCCTGCGGAAGCTTGGCTACGATATCGTCGCACTGGGCCGCGGAGAGAGCCGCACGCACTTCGTCGTCAGTGGCTGCAGGCTTGGAGGCACGCACGTTATCGGCAAGTGTTTGGCGGAACAGCTGGTTGGTCTGAAACACAAAGGCGACCTGGTCCATAAGCTCGTGTTGATCCATGTCGCGAACATCTACGCCGCCCACAAGCACGCGACCCGAGGAAACATCCCAAAAACGCGGGATCAGGCTTGCGCAGGTTGACTTACCGCCGCCCGAGGGACCAACCAACGCAAGGGTGCTGCCTGCGGGAACGCTAAAGCTCACATGATCGATGGCAGGCGCTTCGGCACCCTCGTAGGTAAAGCTCACGTCCTCAAAGCGCACATCGCTGCCAGCAGGGTGCTTGGGCTGGGCAGGCACGGAGAGCTGCTTGGAATCCATAACGCTTCGGATGCGCGCCAGCGAATCGGCACTCATCTGGGACGCCTCGCCCACAAACATGAGCTTGGTCATGGCCGTCGGCACCACGGCCGAAAATATCGCGTAAAACGTGAAGTTGGCCATAAAATGCACGAAGTCCGTCTCGCCCGGCGCCAACAGCAACGCCACGGGCAACAGGAATGTCACAAGACCATTGAGCGCGGTAAGGTTGAGTACCTGCGGACCTCGGCAAAACGTGCCCGCATAGCTTTGTGCCATGTCGGCGTATTCGGCGATCGCGTCGTGGAACGCCTTAAAGGAATAGACCGTCTGCTGAAACACCTTGACCACGGGAATGCCGCGTACGTATTCGGTACCGGTCTTGTTCATCTTGACCAGCGCGCCCATGTAGGCCTTCATGAACTCGGCGCCCTTGCCGCTCATCATGGTGGCCATGGCGCAAAACGAAACGACGACCGAGATTAAGCATGCCGCGCCCAAACGCCAATCGAGGGCAAAAAGCAGCACGAGCAGGCCCACGACCATGGCGGTGGCGCCGGCGATATCGGGCAGCATGTGCGCGAGCAGGGTCTCGGTGGAGGCGGCGCATCCGTCTACGATACGGCGCAGCTCACCGGTGGCGTGCGTGTCAAAGTAGCCGAGCGGCAGCTTAAGCAGATGCTCGCTCGTGGTCTTGCGGATATTGGATGCGCAGCGAAACGCGGACAGGTGCGTGCACATGAGTCCCACGAAATAGACCACGATGCTTGCCAGGGCAAAACCGACAGCCCACCAACCATACATCGCGATGTCGGCGGCCTCGCTCCAGTTAGGCGCCACGGCAATAAGATCACGCGCAACAAGCCAGATGCACACGTACGGGCCAAAGCACAACAGCTGCGAGAACGCCGAGAGGGCCATGCCCAAATACGTTAGGAATTTACGGTCACCGGCATATGCAAGCAGCTCGCCGATGCCGCCGCCTTCCTTTTTTGATCCCTTTGCCATGAGATTCCTTTCTAACGGCTTGAGAGTTAACCGTAAGAAACTTATCATGGGCGTGTTAGCCAAGACACACAATCGAGGCAGGCGTGGACGTTTCTGCAAAGGAAGGGGACGCTTTTGAAAATGCGGCGGGCAGCAACCGATATAACCGAGCTCTACGCACCGCAGTTTGAGCAGTTTGGCCTGGAGCTTACCGGCAAGGGCGCCGTCTTTACCGGCGAGGTGGCAAACGATCGGGCGCACGGACGCGCATGGATCATGCCCCTCTCCCCCACCTGCATCGTCATGGAGCATTTCATTACCCCGACGCACAACATGCTCTTGGCCGAGTACACACCCGAACCGTACGCGTGTGTGAGCGAGGTCAGCGCCCCCACGCTCATGTGCATGCCCGAAGCCGGCATAACGCCTGCGAACCTCAAGCCGCTGCATGGACCGTGGCCAAACAGCGCGATCTGCAGCTTTGTCCAAGATAGCTGCGGCGAGGAGCTAAGCCCGCTGTTTGCAGGGCAGCTCTATCACTCACGCTCGGTGCTCTTTTTGCCCGGTTATTTTGACGAGCTGGAGCATCGCTATCCCGCCGAGTTCGCGGGGGTCTTTGAGGCGTTTGCCGAGTCGTGGCACGAGGAGGCGACGTCTGCCATCTGCCACACGCTGCGTCGGATTAACGAGGAACGCGCCCGCACCGTAGGCGGACACGTCTATATGCAAGGCATCGTAGAGACCATGGTCGCGGAGCTCGCCTGTTCGCGCGCGGCCCACAAGCAGGCGCGGCAGGCGGCAGACACACGCGCCAGCGTGACCATTGCCGAGGAAGCGACGGCGATGATTGAGTGCGCACTCGACAAAGGCAGGCGTGTGGGTGTCAACGAAGTGGCCGAGAGGCTCTACACAAGCCGCTCCAAGCTATGCGCCACCTTTAAGGCCCAAACTGGCGAATCCCTGGGCGCCTACATTCGCAGACGCCGTATGGAACGAGCACAGGACCTTTTGGCCGATAGCTCGCTCACGATAGCGCAGGTGGCAGAGCGTCTAGGCTACCCTCAGCAGGCCGCCTTCGCCCAAGCCTTCAAGCAACACACCGGCACCACCCCCACCACCTGGCGCTCCCAACATATATAAAGAATGAGGGCGCCATCGGCGCCCTCATTCACTCTATTCAATTCAGCCCGTCTGACCCGAACGGCCGAGTCGTCACGGAACCCGGGAGCCCCGGCGGGGCGGGTGCTTGCTCAAAATGAGTTCCCTTCAAATCAGAACCACCCTTAAAAAGGGTGGTTTGCTCTTAGGGTATAACCCACGGGCCCCGGGCTCGCGTCTAAAGGCGCGGGCCCGGACTTCGTCCAGGCCTAGTGCATCTTGACCCGTGGCGCGCCGGTCGAACCGGCGGCATCACCCCCTCTTGAAGGGGTCCTCGTACTCCTTCACGCTCAGCTTGTCCAGCGCGATGTCGTGGGACTCCTGCTCCCTGATGTACTTGGCGATCGTCGCCTCGTTCAGGCCGACGGTGGACACGCAGTGGCCCTCCGCCCAGAACTTCCTGTTGCCGAACTTGTACTTGAGGTTGGCGTGCCTGTCGAATATCATCAGCGAGCTCTTCCCCTTCAGGTAGCCCATGACGCTCGCGACGCTGTACTTCGGCGGGATCGCCAGCAGCACGTGCACGTGGTCGGGCATCAGGTGCCCCTCGATTATCTCGATCCCCTTGTACTCGCACAGCTTCCTGAGGATCTCCCCTATGTCGCTCCTGATTTGGTTGTAGATCACTTTGCGCCTATACTTCGGCGTGAACACGATGTGGTACTTGCACATCCACTTCGTGTGGGAAAGGCTGTAGGCCTTCTGGGCCATGGCGACCACCCCTTCGACTCGAATTCTTGACGGCCTGAACAATCGTCAATATCGGTCGGAGGGGTGGCTTTGTAAAGCCGTTTGTCTCCACCCGCGTAGCGGGTGGTTTAAAGCTGGCCGCTGCGCGGCCAGCAGACTAAAGTCTTGAGCAAAACAATGGGCGTGCCGACGGCGCGCCCATTCACTCTATTCCATTCAGCCCGCCTGACCCGAACGGCCGAGTCGTCACGGAACCCGGGAGCCCCGGCGGGGCGGGTGCTTGCTCAAAATGAGTTCCGCACGCAAAGAAGGCCACTTAATGTGGCCTTCGTCTTGCGCAGGACTGTTCGAAATTTTGAGGAAGCACCCGCCCTGCCGGGGCTCCCGGGTTCTCGTTTACGAGAGCGACGTTCTCAGCAACTCGTTGAAGAGTTTCGGGTTGCCCTTGCCGCGGCTCGCCTTCATGCACTGGCCCACCAAAAAGCCGATGACCTTCTGGTTGCCGTCACGATACTGCTGCGCCTGCTCGGCACAGTTTGCCAGCACCCCGTCCACGATCGGCTGCAGCGCGCCGGCATCGCTCACCTGACGCATGCCGCGCTCGTCGACGATCTTGTTGGGGTCGTCGCCGGTCTGGGCCATGGCCTCAAAGACCTCGTGCGCCTGGTTGGAGCTAATGGCATCGGTCGCCAGCAGCTTAGCCAGCGCTGCCACCTGAGCCGGCGCGATGCCGGACTCGGCCAGCGAGACGCCCGCGCCCTTAAGGTAGGCAATCATCTCGTTGACCAGCAGGTTTGCGACCGTCTGGGCCTCCTTGCCAGCCATACCGGCAGCGGCGGCCTCAAAAAACTCGGCAAACTTGGGGTCGCCGGCGATTTGCTCGGCGTCGGCCGTCTTAATGCCAAAGTCGGCCTCAAAACGGGCGCGCTTGGCATCGGGCAGCTCGGGGATCTCGCCACGGCAGCGGTCGATGAACTCGTCGTCCAAGTCGAACGGCGCCAGATCGGGGTCGGGGAACAGACGATAGTCATCTGCCGTTTCCTTCACACGCATGACCACGGTGCGCTTGCGGCTGGGCTCCCAGTGGCGGGTCTCCTGATAGATGATGCCGCCCTCCTCGAGCACCTCGGCCTGACGGCAGATCTCGTAGGCAAGCCCATCATGCAGGCTCTTAAACGAGTTGAGGTTCTTGAGCTCGGTCTTGGTGCCCAGCTTGGTCTCGCCGCGGCGGCGCAGCGACACGTTGCCGTCGCAACGCATGGAACCCTTCTCCATGGAGCAATCCGAAATGCCCAGTGTTACAAAGATGCGACGGAGCTTTTCCATAAACAGACGCGCTTCCTCGGGCGTGCGCAGATCGGGCTCGGTGACGAGCTCGATGAGCGGCGTGCCGCAGCGGTTGTAGTCGACGAGCGACTCAGCCGCGGCGGTGATGCGGCCCTCGGCGCCACCCACGTGGACCATCTTGGCGGCGTCTTCCTCCATGTGGATGCGTAGGATGCGGATGGGCACCGTGTAGGAACCGTCCTCGCGACGCTCGGGCATCTGCAGGTTGGACGCGTCATAGCTGGCCAGGTGGCCGGCGCGCTGATTGCCCTCGCGCATCGTGGAGGACATGGACGTGGACAGGCCCTCGGCATTGGCCGAGGCGCTCGCCAGACTCTGGGCCTCGGCCTCGCCAAACGCGCAGTCGGGGCGCTCGGCGGCGCCGCGACCGGTCACGTCCAGGTCCAGATGACCGTACATGGCAAAGGCGACCGGACCCTGCGTGGTCTGGAAGTTCTTGGCCATATCGGGATAGAAGTAGTGCTTGCGGTAGAACATCGAGTGGCGCTGGATCTCGCAGTTGGTGGCGAGACCGGCCTTGACGATGCTCTCGATGGCACGCTTGTTGGGCACCGGTAGGGCGCCGGGCAGGCCCAGGCACACCGGGCACACGTTGGCGTTGGGCTCGTCATCGTGGCTGAGCTTGCAGTTGCAGAACATCTTGGTATCGAGTGCGGTGAGCTCGGTATGGATCTCCAGGCCGATCACGGCCTCCCAATCCTGCAGAACCTCGGAAAGCTCCTTCATTACAGCTCGCCTCCCTTCCCGGCAAAATCGGGCGCGACGGAAAGCGCGGGCGCACCCGTGGCGGCATCGGCAAAGCCGCGCTCCAGGGCGCGGGCAAACGTGAGCAGCTGACGATCCTTAAAGGCCGGACCCACCAGCTGGGCAGAAACGGGCAGCTTGCTGTCCTCGCCCAGGCCCAGCGGCACCGAGATACCACCGTTGCCGCAAATGTTGAGCGAGATGGTGTACAGGTCGGAGAGATACATCTGCGTGGGGTCGCTGATCTCGCCAAACTTAAAGGCCGTGCGCGGCGAGGCGGGCATGAGGATGGTGTCCACCTTGGCATACGCGGCGTCGTAGTCCTGAGTGATGAGCGTGCGGGCCTTTTGCGCGGCGTAGTAGTACTTGTCGTACACGCCCGAGCTCAGCAGGTAGGCGCCGAGCATCTGACGACGCTTGGCCTCGGCGCCAAAGCCGTGGGCGCGCGAAAGCGAGCTCTGGTCGGACAGGTTGGCGCAGCCCTCCTCCTGATAGCCGTAGCGAATGCCGTCGAAGCGGGCCAAGTTGGAGAACGCCTCGGCCGGGCCGATGACGTAGTAGGCGGCGATGGCGGCGTCCAGGTGCGGCAGGTCGACCTCGACCAGCTCGGCGCCCTGGTTCTGCAGCTCCTGGGCGGCGCGCTGAACAGCGGCCTTGACCTCGGGCGTCAGGCCCTCGGCCTCCATAAACGCAGGGATAATGCCCACGCGCTTACCCTCGATGCTGTCGTTGAGATGCTCGGTAAAGTCGACGGCGCAATCCTGGCTGGTGCAGTCGTACGGATCGTGGCCCGCGCCGGTAAGCGCGTTCATGGCCAGCGCGACATCCTCGACCGTGCGGCCGAAGGGGCCCACCTGGTCGAGCGACGAGCCAAAGGCAACCACGCCGTAACGGCTCACGGCGCCATACGTGGGCTTAAAGCCCACCACGCCGCAGAGGCTCGCCGGCTGGCGAATGGAGCCACCGGTGTCCGAGCCCAGTGAGAGCGCGACCTCGCCCGCGGCGACGGCGGCAGCGGAGCCGCCCGAGGAGCCGCCGGGCACGCGCTCGGTATCCCAAGGGTTGTTGGTGCGGTGGAAGGCCGAGCTCTCGGTGGAGCTGCCAAAGGCGAACTCGTCCATGTTGGCCTTGCCCATGGGCAGGCAGCCTGCATCGAGCATGCGCTGAACGCAGGTGGCAGTGTAGACGCTCTGGTAGTCCTCGAGCATGCGGGAAGCGCAGGTGGTGCGCGTGCCCACGAGGTTCATGTTGTCCTTAATGGCCAGCGGCACGCCCGCGAGTGGGGGCAGTGGCTTGCCTGCAGCACGGTCGGCATCCACGCGCGCGGCGGCCTCGAGCGCAAGCTCGGGCGACACCTGCAGGAATGCCTGGACCCCGCCTTCGCGCGCCTCGATGGCGGCGAGAGAGGCCTGGGCCACCTCGGTAGCGGTAAAGTCGCCGGCGGCAACGCCCGCGGCGATCTGGGCGGCGGTAAGGGAATCGAAGCTCTGCGCCATTACTCGCTCTCCCCCTCTCCCAAAATGGACGGCACGCGGAAGTAGCGGTCGCGCGCGCTGCCGGCGTTTTCGAGCGCAACGTCGAGCGGCAGGTCGCGCTCGGGCTCGCGCAGGTCATCGCCCATCACGTTGGACAGGCTTCCGATGGGATGGAACGTGGGCTCCACGTCGGGCAAGTCATATTGCAAGACGGGCTCGAGCATCTGGACGGCGTCGTTCATGTAGGACGTCATCTGGGTGAGCTCGTCATCGGTCAGTGCGATCTTTGCGTACTCGGCGATGCCGCGCACGTCTTTCTCGCTGAGTGCCATAGGCGCTCCCTTCCGCATAACAGATAAACCGCTCTAGTATACAGGGCAACGCCGGCTTGGAGCAGGCGCTTTACCCAAATGCAGCGAAAACGTAACGAGGGCGGCGGTTGACAGGCGGCGGGCCGGCGGTTCTGCAGCGAAACCGCACCGTCCATAGCGAAAACCGTCCCGCCCACAACGAAAACCATCACAACATTCGACACTTTTCGCCAAAATCGCGATTTTCATCGAATGTTGTGATGGTTTGGAAGTCCCGACCACCACAAAGGCGCCTGTCCCCATTGCGGTGGTTCCGAACAATGTCCTATGCCGAGGCCTTGGCCTTGCGGCGCTTGCGAACCGCGTGGATCACGATGTCCAGCAGCAACAGCACAATGGCTACGACCACGATGAGCACGGCAAACTCGCGCTTGCCCCAGTGACGACCGGCCAGCGACTTTTGTTTGTCGACGTCCTTCTTGTTGTACTTGGTGCGCACGCAATGCACCAGCAGGCGATGGTCGTTCACGCCGTAGGGCGTGCAGGTGACGAGCGTCACCTTGTCGGCACCGGGCTCGATGGTCAGCGACTCCATCTCCTCGGGCAGCACGACCTCGGAGTCCACCATCTTGTAGGCGAGCGTCTTGTTCATGGTGTGCAGCAGCACCAGGTCGCCGGGCTCCAGCGAATGGATGTCGTCGAACATGCTCAGGTTGCGCATGCCCGAGTGCGCGGTGAGCACGCAATGCGTCGAGGTGCCGCCCACCGGCAGGCTCGTGCCCTCCAGGTGGCCGACGCCCGCCATAAGGACTTCTTCGCTCGTGCCGTGGTAGATGGGCATGCTCACGTCGATGGAGGGAATCTCGACCCAGCTCATCATGGGGTCGCGGTCAAAGATGAGCTGCTGGGCGTAGGGCTCGATCTGGTCGGCGGGGAGCTCGGTGGCCTCGCCCGCCAGCCGCTCGTTAAAGGAGCGCGCCTGGAGCAGGATGCGCTCGCGCTCCTCGGCAGACAGCGCGTCCACGGTGCTGGACACGGTACTGATCTGGTTGAACACGCCCGAGGCCTCGAGCCGGTCCAAGATCCACGGCCAGGTCATAAGGCCCACGCCGATAAGGATGATGACGATGGTGATGAGCCGGTCGGCCCAGCGCGGCAGCCGCTTGCGACGGCGCTTGGGCTTTGGTTGAGGTTTGGGCTGAGGGCTTGAGCCACCGTTGGTCGCGGCATTTTTGCCCTTCATGTGTTTGGCGCCCTGCACCATCGCCGGTCACTCCTCTACAGCTCATGTTGTCTAAACAAATAATAGCCGATTCGCGAGCTCGTACGCCGGACAACGCAACTAGGACCGAAACGCCGCCTACGGTTCGAATTCTTGAAGACCTTCTACAGCGCTTCTTGCCATGGATATTCCTTTCCAAACATGCGATCGACTTCGAGCTGAATTCGCTCATCGTCGATTGCCGCCAAAGATAGCGCAAGCGAAATGTCATCGACGCGGGAGGAGTCGGCAAACACGGGCGCATAGCGCCACACTTGGATCATCGCCGTGTCGTTATCCGGCAACTCCCCGTCTGCGACTTCGAGGTCGCTCAGTTGACGCCATGCACTCCTTAAGACGGCCTTTTGTTCCATGCCCGGCGCAGCGAGCATCGAACGCGCAGCGAGCGCCGTCTCCCCGGCGTCAACAAGATAGTCGATCTGCGGCGTCTTCCTTGCAAAAAAGACCTTCGAGACAGGCGAGGAGAGCTCTGCCATGTGCTCGCCGAGCAGAAGATCAACGGCATCAGGGAACACGACGACACGTCGCTCGCGACGCTCGCGCCTCGCGAGCCCCCTGTCAACAAGCTCGGTTATGGCCTCACTCGCGCGGCTTGCCGAAATCCCAAGCGCACGACAAAGGTCATAGGGACGATATGGCTCCTGGGCTGCTCCCCAGATTGCGGCAGCCTGCGCGTTGGGTGACATCTTGGTCGCGTGATTGCGAAACCGGGCACCGCTCCTTTCCGTGCAGGCTGCGCCCATAAATGGAAGAAAAGCCTGTCTACCTGGGCAGACAAAGGGAATCCCTTGTGCGACCAATGCTTTGCGCTGACGTGCATCGGCATCAGGAAACGAAACGACAACAGGAGTCTCCGCGCGCAAGGCTAGCTGACTATAGACTCTCTTGGCCTCGGGAAGCCCGACGCCAGTAGGCAAACTTGCAAGCAAAAATGAAAAACAGTTTGCGTCAACCGCGCGGACCTCAATCGCCCGCAGATGCAGCGGCAAGCGTGCGGATCCAGGCCAAGTTTTGATCTTGGCGGAGAGTCCTAGTGCTTCTTTTAAGTAGATTAGCGCTTCGTTCATTTCCATCATTTTCGTTTGATTCCATTTTTAATTGGAATTATACATAATTTTTGGAATTAACGAGATTCCTTTCGTGCATAAGCCCGGTTGATTTCCGATCTCAGCCGAACACATTGAGCAAATAGGCCATTCCCGCAG
>DXZS01000017.1:0-126931 GCA_019419505.1 Collinsella sp.
TTTTAATATGAGCAGGACATTGTCAAGAGGCAAAATCGGGCCTGGCCCCAACGATATGGGGTCAGGCCCTCTCCCTATATCAACCCGTCCGCGGCGACCTCGGCGTGTCTTACCGACGCTCGTCTTTGCAGTTTAATATCCGCCCGTGGCGATCTCTCGCTGGGCAATCCGTTGCTACGGCTGAGGCTTCTACGTCGAACCGACAGTCTGTGCACGCGTGTGGCGCCCTGGGCGCTCGCAGAAAAGGGACCTGAGGTTCGCCTCAACGGCTTCGGATCGAACCGCTTCCGGGGTGACTGGCTTATGTGCGGGGGACCGCCCCCCTACGCCTCCTCGGCCATGAGGCCGACCGCCCACACCCAGCAGGCGAGCTCGCGCGCCGTGGCGACGTTCGCCTTGTTGCCGTGGACCCCGCGCGCGAGCAGCGCCTCCCGCCTGTCGACCAGCCTCCGCACGCCCTTGGCGGCATGCCTCCGGGCGCCCCGGTCCGGGGCCTGGCCCTTGGCGAGGTCCTTCGGCCGCCCCGAGCACGTCAGGTAGTGCCACGCGGCCTCGACCAGCGTCTTCCTCAGGTGCTTGTTGCCGGCCTTGGTGATCGCGCCCCTTCGGTCGCTCTCCCCGCTGGAGTGCTCGGAGGGCGTCAGGCCGACCCACGCCGCGAACGAGCGGGCGTTCCTGAACCTCGAGAACTCGCCGGCCTCGAACACGAGGTCGGCGGCAGACGCGGTGTCGACGCCCTTGAGGCAGCGCAGGGAGTCGACCCTCTTCCGCCACCTGGGCTTGCGGGCCTCGGCCTCGACGAGCCCCTCGAGCCTCGACTTCTCCTCCGCCGCCCGCCTGACCGCGTCGACGTAGTAGGCGAGCACGTCGTTGTCGGCCCCCTCCGCGAACCTAATCGACTCGATCCAGGACCAGTGCGCCCGGGTCCAGTTGCCCTTCCTGCGGCCGGTGGGCGTCCTCTCGTCGAAGACGAGCCCGTGCCTTAGCAGGAACTTGGAGAGCCGCTGCTTCGAGCGCGAGAGGTCGTCCCTCGCGTCCTCGAGCGCCCTGGTCAGGTCGCGGGCGGCCTCGCACTCGTCGTCGGGGACCCACACCTCGACCACGTTGCCGACCGACAGCATGCGGGCGAGGAACTCGGCGTCGTTGCGGTCGTTCTTCCTGCGCCTGTCCGCGCTGGGCTTGATCATCTTCGAGACGGCGCCGACCACGCAGTCGACACCCAGGCCGGAGAGCCTCTTCTGCAGGTCGAAGCCCGTGACCCCGGACTCGTACACGCACCTGGCCCCGGGGTCCACGGAGCGGACCCACTCCGCGACGGCGCCGGCGTCGTAGCCGAAGGTCGCGGCGCGCACCTCCCCGGTCATGACGTCGAGGGAGACGGCCTTTATCGAGCGGGCGTGGACGTCGAGGCCGACGAAGGTGTTAGTATCGAGCATGGGAGCCCCTTCCATGAATGCGGCGTGGCCGCCGCGGCTGAATTAGACACTCACCATTGTCGGCCTAATCCGCGGTCTTTCATGCAGCAGGGGCTCTCAATGTTTTTATGTCCTGCTCATATCGTCTCTGCCGGCACTTGGGGACACTCCTCGGCGCGCCAGAGCCGGTCGCCTGGGGATGGAGAGGCCATTTTGGCCCTTGGCGGTCAGTCGGGGCGAAACTAGAAGATCTTTCCGATTCGCGGCTGTTCATGCTTGTAGAGCATCTAAAACAATAGGATGTTATTCTGGAATATGCCGGGTGCGTGAACTTGCCTGTCTTAGCCTTAATAAGGTATAGGGGAGTTTGGCTCAGGGGTTCCGTGTTGTTCTTCAGCGCAGTATTGTGGGACAGATTTGCTGAGATTGGCGCCTTACACCGCAGAGCGCACGGAAGGCTCTCGATTTGTGTTCTGGCCCCAGAATACAGGGCCTGATACTTACCAACTGTGGCATGGATGTAACATCTGTAGAAATCAACCCTTTTGTTGTCGACCTTTGTAAGAAAAACACTGCCATCAACTCTTTGGATGACGAAACTAGGGTGCTTGAGGGGAGCCTTTACTCCCCTCTGAGAGATGACTCATGTTTTTCGCTTGTCGTTGTGAATCCTCCGTTACTGCCGATTCCGGATGAGATTCCTTATCCCTTCGTTTGAGATGGAGGACAATCGGGTCTGGATAAAACACTTCGTATTCTTAAGGGTGGCGATACGCATTTAGAGAAAAACGGTAAATACTGCTAATAGGGGTGACGACGATGGTGCGGGGGCGACCCGCGATGCTCTCATCAATACGTCGGATACTTGGGAAATCAGGTCTAGATGCATGTATGATGATGCTGTGTGGCTATTCAATTAATCCGCGTTCCGAATGGGTGCAGGGTATAGCTGCGACATCGTATGCTTTTGACCCGGCGCGATACTCAGATATTTCTGAGGCGGTTGACGAAGTTTATACGCACTATGCCGCGCAAGGCGTTTCGGAAGTTTGCACATCTACGTTACGGGCTTAGGTTTCTTCAAGCGAGCAGGCCGGTTGCGTTATTTCGAGCGATTTTTCTAGTCTAGACGACAAAAGGCAAAGGATTTGATGGGTATAAAACGCGGACGTTTGTGGGCGGATGCTCAAATCTATTGTGGCAATCGGGCGGTTGAAAAAGATATTTCAACCGCCCGATTGCCAGGTTCGTCGGAGGAGATGTCCGATTCCGACTCTCTTGTAGGAAGAGCTTGAGATCGTATTGGCCCAAGGCAATCTTAAAGCAGTCTCATTGGCAAATCTTCGCTCCTGTTGTGTTGAGGTGTAAGGTATCAGTGATTGATGTTTTGTGGCGGGTAGATTGGGGCCTTCCTTGATTCGATGCGTTCTCTCGAGGTTCATCAGAGCAAAAGGGGCTTTCGTCTTCATTGCTATCACGGTGATTGGAACCGCTCTCTCCTATGCCATGCCATACGTGAACGGGAAATTCTTAGATTTTCTTCTCGGTAACCGCAGCGAAAGAGACGCCGTACTCTTCGCGCTCCTGGTTGCGTCAATAGGAGTTTTCTCCACCCTCTTTACTTATTTTGCAGGAACACTTTCCATTCGCATAACCACGAGACTTTCCTTTGATCTTCTCAGGGAGGCCGTCTTGCGTTTTGAAAGAGACGATTACTTGGTGAGTCGGACCATCGATCCAGCCTATACAACGCAACGGATTATTTCCGACTCTAGCGTGGTCTCATCCTTCGTTTTGGCGAATTTTATCAGTGCGCCGCTGTCCATTGTAGCCATTCCCATCGTATTGCTTATCATATGGTCAATTGATTCAACTCTCGCGGTGTTTTCCATCATTCTCCTCATCGTGTATTTCTGTGTAATTACTGGGTTGAGGAAACTTTTGTATAGGGTCACGTATGAGAAGAAAGAGGCGGACAGCGCCTTTTACGCCGCAATTGCATCGCAGCTTAATCAGATTCTCAACATTCAACTGACATCTTCGTACGGCAAGAGCGAACAAGCGCTCGACGCTGGGTTTAAGAGCTATTTTCCCAAAGTTTTGCGCTCCGGAAAGCTATCATATTCTCTGACATCGCTCGATGGTCTTTTCGCAGCGTTGTTTCAAGCGGTGATACTTGTTGTTTCCGGAGTACGAATCATTAACGGAACTATGTCAATAGGCGAGTACACTATCATCGGTACATACTTCGCGGTTCTCTTTAAGACTTTGAAAAGTATGATGTCATTGTTCAAATCCTATCAAGATGCCAAAGCATCATGGGATAGGACGGCTATCGCGACGAGAGAAAAGGAGAGATCGGGGTGGAATCGGACCGATTTAGCTAAACTCGATGAAATAAATGACATTTCGGTATCTGATTTGGAATTCTCGGTTGCCCTTCCAGACGGATCTGTCCGAGAGGTCCTCGGCGGGTTTTCTTTCAAGTTTTCCGGTCCTGGTACATATTGCATAGTTGGGGAAAACGGAAGAGGCAAGACGTCACTTCTTTACTTGATGCTCGGGCTATACTCATCGAAAGGCAAAGTAAAATACAACGGCGTGCCAATCGAAGAATGCGACTTGGATTACATACGTGCGAGAGAGATATCGTGCTGCCCACAGTCGTGCTTCGCGCCGGACGAAACGGTGAAAGAGCTGTTAGAGTATTTCGACACGCCCTTTTCTTCCTATCACCGGGGTGTAGATGGCCTACTTTCGCTGGAAAACAGCGTGAAGGAGTTGCTCGGGAAACGTTGCTCCGCGCTTTCGGGCGGTGAGCTGCGCCGAGTGTACTTATGGTCGGCGATTTCACGCAAGTCGTCAGTTTTGGTACTCGACGAGCCCACGACTGGGTTAGACGCTGTAAGCCGCGCCGAGCTTGCGGCCTATGTTAAGCGCAACAAGCAAAGCCAGCTGATCATCATTGTCTCTCACGATGACGAGATGGTCGGCGCGGTAGAAGGGGTAGTGGATTTAGGCAGCATGTACCGGGGTAAATGCTGACAAGTGTAGTGCTACCCAACTGACAGAGATAACAAAAAAGCGATGCAGATGCACGTAGCATTCAGTCGGTTCGGACTCGGTGCCTTCACGCCATCGCAACGCTTTCAGATATAGTTCTCATTCTCTTACTAAAGGAAACTTTAGTCTACGTTGTCTTGTCGAGACAGAGGTGAAGCGAAGTGTTGTCGCGACGTATCTTATTCCAGGTGGCTCAGTATCATCGTGAGAATCACACCAAAGTGTACTTACAATTCTCGTGTCCCACGGACAACATGAGCTGAGCATTGAGGTTCCACCCTTTGCTGCAACTACACGGGGTTGGACGGCAATGAATATGCCGGGCCGCATGCCACGCGCAGCGGGGGTCCATGCCCCAGTATGTTGCCTACAGCAGCCTCGATGTCCACGCACACATCATCTCTGCCTTCGTGTTCAATCCGTTTGCCGGAGAGTGCGAGGGTTACAAGGCCGTAGAATACGAGCCGAACAAATGAAATGCGGTATCGACGCATAGGATTAAACTGACGATTGCTTTGCACCGAAAATACGCCCGGAAAGCCGCTATGGGTGGCGGCCCGGGTTAAATTGAGAGGCCCGTCCGATCACTTTCATGTGACGAACGGTCGGGCTTCTTATTCCACTTGCCAATGCTCGGCTCATATTGGAAGAAAGCTACGCTAATGTTTGCGTGATACTCCTATTTTTTCCGAAGAAAGAATCGGATAATGAAGAATAACAATAAAAAAGGTGCCAGATATAAAGCAAGTACAAAGGTTAATCCAACGAGACCTTGCAATAATGGCATAACTCCTCCCAGACACGAGATTTTGGTATTTGTCCCCATCTTATTTTGAATTGGACCAAATAGTTCCTAGACACAAAAACTACTCGTCAACTGGATCGCACCAATCTGCTGGCAAAACACAGCTTGATTCTTTATCGACATAGCACCAATCCGCAACAGGGCACTCGGCGATGTCGTAAAAATTGCATATATCAACTCCAAGACAACAAGGCTCAACGGGAGTATGTTCATTTGAACCAACAGGATGGATATGCTTCATAACAGCTCCTCACCTTAATCCAATTAGAGACTACGTTTGATCAATGCCACAGTGATCTACAACGCAGATGCTGCCGCCATCCATGTCATAGTCGCAGTAATCGTATGCACCACAGCCATCTGCTTTATCATAAACAGTACAGATGTCAGTAATGCCCAAGAGGCAGTCAAAAGACATCGGCTTCACGCCTGCCTCGTCGCCACTTCCTGGATTAATCGGATGAATATGCTTCACGACTACCTCCCTTTGAGTGCAGAAAAACCTCAATATTGTGTATAACAAACCAAGATGTCTAGTTCACCATATTTCTAGAATGGTTTCGGCGAACGTAGCAATAAGCTTCGCAGACGGTAATCAGAAGAACGAACACCTCCACAATGGTGACAGCAATGCGCTGAACCGCTTATTCCGATACAGTAGCTTCTCGTTGATTTTTCTCCTGCGAAGATGAGTGGCGGGAAATAAGGTCAAAAGCCATCTCGTAGCACATTTTTCTATATTCACATGATGCAGGGTGTAGACTCTTGGGCAAGTAGCCGTGCTCGTCTGCAGCCTCCCAGCTACAGCCCCCACCACAGAAAGACCGAGCCCAACAGTCCGTACAGTCAATTCTTTTTTCGACACCCTGACTCCAGTTTTCAATATACCTAGTTTCGTCAATTCCGGTGACGATGTTGCCCATTTTGAATCGCATCATCCCGACAAACCTGTGACAGGGGTATACGTCCCCTTCGGGAGTCACGGAAATAAAACGCCTGCCAGCCCCGCATCCGACAAAGGCGATCCTGTTGCTCATAATCAAATCAACTGCAGTTTTCAATGTTCTAAACAAGGGCTTTTCCCCTTGATCAATCTGTTTGAGATATTGATCCGCCAAATCTATTAGGCCCGCCCTGATTTTGTTTAATGAGTGTTCGTCGAGTTTGATATTCTCATCGAATGAGCTCACGGGCGAGAAGTAAATCCTTCTGAAGCCCATCTCTTTAAACTGAAGATAGTCTTCAACAAGGTTACAGTTATTATTTGTTAAGGTCGCTCTTGCGCCGAAGGGGAACGACTCGGAAAAACGACGAACGTTTTTGTCGATATCGGAGAAAGAGCCGCCTCCCGTCTTGTACGGGCGCGATGCATCGTGCTTGCATCCTGTACCATCGAGACTAATCAGAACAGAAAACCCGTGCTCCTTGAAAGAATTCACAGCAGTGTCATTCAAAAGCGTTCCGTTGGTCGTAATAGAATAGGTAAAGTTTCTATTGGGGTATATTCTTTTTGAATAGTCGACCGTTTTCCATATCAGCGGCTCGTTAATCATGGGTTCCCCACCAAAAAAGACGATTGCAAGCGTTTCGTTTTCCGATGAACTTGCGACGAGGTAGTCGACCGCCTTGAAGGCTATCTCGTCTGTCATCAGCAGAGGAGACGTTCCATAATCTCCTTTACCGGCAAAACAGTAACTACAACCAAGGTTGCATGCATGTGAAACGTGGAGTTCGATGGATCTAAGTTTTCGAGGCGTGTCTTTTGTTAAGAAAGTCCGCTCAGACAATCGTTGATACTCATCAATGTCGTCTTCAAGTTCTGCTATGGTCGTTTGGTCGTAGCCTTTCGCAGCAAGTGACTTTGTTAGCAACTTCGAGTTGACCGTTCTTCCCGATGCTTCAAATATGCGAAGCGCATCTTCTGATGCTTGGTCAACCTGAAAGCAATTGCGAGTGACCTCATCGAAGCAGTAACGACGATCACTTACTGAGAAAAAATGCATACGTTCCTCAATTTCATGCTGGACTGGCACTAACCTTGTTTATTGTTACGCAGCTATAAAAAACCACCAGCGGGGATTCGGTGTGCGGCCCAATCGGACTCCCAAAAGGTTCTATTTGAGACTGGCAAGCTTTGTGTTGTTGGCACTTCGACAGCGCTCTTTATTCCAACATGGAGCCTCGCAGTTTGAGTCGACTTGCCTCTGGAAGGTCCGATCTCAACTTGATTTAGGATGAAAACAGATTACAGGCGCGCTCCTCTAGAAAGAAAGGAAACCAATCGCCGCCTTTCACCAGGAAAGTTTTTATAGCCCACCTCGAGCAAAATGAAAGATGCGAGAGCGATTGGGGAACAACGCGAATCTCCCCTTTTGGGTGGGAGCGAGCCTTCAGCCACCGGCGAACGACTCGCCCTGGTCAGAATCTGGAAGTGGTGCCGGGCCGCTTGGGCCTCCCCGGTGACTTCGTGGGGCTTACCTGCCTGACGTCGAGGAGTACATCCGCAAGATTCGTTCCCTATGCCGTTTGCTCTCACGCCCGCCTTGGTTCCAAGTCGGGCGAGCACGAGGTCGCGCCGGCGCATCCGCTGGGACTGCTGCGCGTGCAAAACGGCTACGCGGTGAGCGTCCCGCGCTGGATTCAGCCGAGTGAGGAAGGCGTCGAGATCGGCGCGCTGGCAACGGGGGAGGGCGGCATCACCGATGTGGGCGATGACGTTTCGGCTCGCCATGCCCACGTGTGGTGCGATGACCAAAATGTCTGGTACGTTGAGGACCTGTCGTCCACCAACGGAACCGTGGTGGTAAACGACGCGACGAACGTCTGCACCCAGGTCGAGCCCGGCCGCTCCGCCCAGCTCAACCCCGGTGACGAGCTCAAGCTCGGAGAATCCACAACCTACGCCATCCTCCTCGGCGCCCTCTGACTCATCTCCTAAATTAGTTGCGGTGAAATAGGGGCTGTTTAAGGCTACGGCCGGCAAAAACAGTTCCTATTTCACCGCAGCTGCCATTTGGTCCCTCGGTGACGGAAGGATCAATTTTGCCCTTGATGGTCACCCAAGGTAAACCTTTACCGCCCGCCTATATTTGCCGAAATTACACTTGACGGCGGGGTACAATAAACCCGCATGCGGATTTCCGTTGCGGGCGCTTCCCATCGCCGGGGCGTGCCCGGGAGCATCCGGCATGCGGCCTTTGCGGCGCTCGGTCATGTGCAAGACGGGTAGCTGGGCTTGTGGAGCGCGTGCAGCCCTCCTCGCCTCGGCATGCCTTCTCTCCACGCCATGTACCTGCTGCTGAGCCTGCCTGCCAGATGATTGGAAGCAACAGCGAAAATCCCATCACGCCAACATCCCGGCGATCGCCGGGGCCTGTATACCTATATGAGAGGAGAGGGGTATATGGCGCGTAAGTTTAAGTCTATGGACGGCAACGAGGCGGCCGCATATGTTTCGTATGCGTACACCGAGGTAGCGGGAATCTATCCCATTACGCCGTCCAGCCCGATGGCCGACCATGTCGACCAGTGGGCGGCCCAGGGTCGCAAGAATATCTTCGGCACCCCGGTCAAGGTCGTCGAGATGGAGTCCGAGGCAGGTGCAGCCGGTACCGTTCACGGTTCGCTGGGCGCCGGTGCTCTGACCACCACCTACACGGCTTCTCAGGGTCTGCTCCTGATGATCCCGAACATGTACAAGATCGCGGGCGAGCAGCTCCCGGGCGTCTTCCACGTCTCCGCGCGTTGCGTCGCTTCCCACGCCCTGAACATCTTTGGCGATCACTCCGACGTCATGGCCTGCCGCCAGACCGGTTTCGCCATGCTCGCCGAGGGCAACGTCCAGGAGGTCATGGACCTCTCGCCGGTGGCTCACCTTGCCGCCATCGAGGGTAAGACCCCGTTCCTTAACTTCTTCGACGGCTTCCGCACCAGCCACGAGATCCAGAAGGTCGCCATGTGGGACTACAAGGATCTTGCCGAGATGTGCGACATGGACGCCGTCCAGGCTTTCCGCGACCACGCGCTCAACCCTGAGCACCCGCACACCCGCGGCAGCCACGAGAACGGCGATATCTTCTTCCAGAACCGTGAGGCCTGCAACAAGGTCTACGACGAGCTTCCCGCCGTCGTCGAGGGCTACATGAAGAAGATCAACGAGAAGCTCGGCACCGATTACGGCCTATTCAACTACTACGGCGCTCCCGATGCCGACCGCGTCGTCGTGTGCATGGGCTCCTTCTGCGACGTGCTCGAGGAAGTCATCGACTACCTCAACGCTCACGGCGAGAAGGTCGGCCTGGTCAAGGTTCGTCTGTTTCGTCCGTTCTCCATCAAGCACTTCGTCGACGTTCTCCCCGAGACCGTCCAGAAGATCGCCGTCATGGACCGTACCAAGGAGCCGGGTTCCATCGGCGAGCCGCTCTACCAGGACGTCGTCTCCGCTCTCTACGAGGCCGGCAAGACGGGCATCAAGGTCGTCGGCGGCCGTTACGGCCTGGGCAGCAAGGATACGCCTCCCGCGTCCGCGTTCGCTGTCTTCGAGGAGCTTAAGAAGGACGAGCCCAAGCGCGAGTTCACCATCGGCATTGTCGATGACGTGACCAACTTGAGCCTGCCCGAGGCCGAGGATGCGCCCAACACCGCAGCCCCCGGCACCATCGAGTGCAAGTTCTGGGGTCTGGGTGGCGACGGTACCGTCGGCGCCAACAAGAACTCGATCAAGATCATCGGCGACCACACCGACAAGTACGTCCAGGCCTACTTCCAGTACGACTCCAAGAAGACCGGCGGCGTCACCGTCTCGCACCTGCGCTTTGGCGATTCCCCGATCCGTTCGCCGTACTACGTGACCAAGGCCGACTTTGTCGCCTGCCATAACCCCAGCTACATCGTTAAGGGCTTCAAGATGGTCCGCGACGTCAAGCCGGGCGGCACCTTCCTGGTCAACTGCCAGTGGAGCGACGAGGAGTTCGCCGAGCACATGCCCGCCGTGGCCAAGCGCTACATCGCGAACAACAACGTCAACGTCTACCTGATCGACGCTATCGACCTGGCGGCCAAGGTCGGCATGGGCAAGCGCACCAACACGGTGCTCCAGTCCGCCTTCTTCGCGCTGGCCAAGGTCCTGCCCGCCGAGGACGCCCTGCAGTACATGAAGGACGCGGCTACCAAGTCCTACATGAAGAAGGGCCAGGCCATCGTCGACGCCAACCACAAGGCCATCGATGCCGGCGCTACCGCCTTCCGTAAGTTCGAGGTTCCGGCCGACTGGGCAACTGCCGAGGATGCCGCTCCCGTCGAGCTCTCCGAGGAGACCAAGTCCGCTATCGCCCAGCAGGTCAAGAACCTGCTCGAGCCCATCGATCGCATGGATGGCGACAGCCTGCCCGTTTCTGCCTTTGTCGATTGTGCCGACGGCCAGTTTGAGCTGGGCGCCTCCGCATACGAGAAACGCGGCGTCGCCGTGGTCGTTCCTCACTGGGACGAGACCAAGTGCATCCAGTGCAACCAGTGCGCCTATGTGTGCCCGCATGCCACCATCCGTCCGTTCGCGATGACCGAGGACGAGGCTGCCGCCGCGCCCGAGGCTACCCGCACGCTCGACGCCATGGGCCCCAAGGCCAAGGGCATGAAGTTCACCATGGCCGTGTCCCCGCTCGACTGCATGGGCTGCACCAACTGCGTCAAGGTCTGCCCCAAGGGCGCCCTCGAGATGGTTCCCACCGAGCAGGAGATGGACCAGCAGCCCGTTTGGGACTACATGGTCGAGAACGTCTCCGAGAAGAAGGAGCTCATCGCGGCCAACGTCAAGGGCAGCCAGTTTAAGCAGCCCTACCTGGAGTTCTCCGGCTCCTGCGCCGGCTGCGCCGAGACCGCCTATGCACGTCTGGTGACCCAGGTCGCCGGCGACCGCATGTTCATCTCCAACGCCACCGGCTGCTCCTCCATTTGGGGCAACCCCGCTGCCACCGCTCCTTACTGCAAGGACAAGGACGGTCACGGCCCGGCGTGGAACAACTCCCTGTTCGAGGACAATGCCGAGCACGGTCTGGGCATGGCCGTGGGCTATGAGGCCGTTCAGAAGAAGCTGATCGCTGCTACGCAGGAGATCATCGCCGCTGACGGTCCGTCCGACGAGCTCAAGGCCGCCGGTCAGGCTTGGATCGACTCCGTCAACGACGCCGAGGCCTCTAAGACCGCTGCCGCCGCCTACGTTGCCGAGCTCGAGAAGTGTGGCTGTGACGCTTCCAAGGCGATTCTCGCCGACAAGGCTTACCTCACCAAGAAGTCCTTCTGGATCTTCGGCGGCGACGGTTGGGCCTACGATATCGGCTTCGGTGGCCTGGACCACGTCCTGGCTTCCGGCCACAACGTCAACGTCTTCGTCTTCGACACCGAGGTCTACTCCAACACCGGCGGTCAGGCCTCCAAGGCCTCGAACCTGGGCCAGGTTGCTCAGTTCGCCGCTGCCGGTAAGGTGACCAAGAAGAAGTCTCTGGCCGAGATTGCCATGAGCTACGGCTATGTCTACGTGGCGCAGGTCGCCATGGGCGCCAACCCGGCTCAGACCCTCAAGGCCATCCACGAGGCCGAGGCCTACGACGGCCCGTCCCTCATCATCGGCTACAGCCCCTGCGAGATGCACTCCATCAAGAAGGGCGGCATGCAGAACTGCCAGGCCGAGATGAAGAAGGCTGTCGAGTGCGGTTACTGGAACCTCTTCCGCTTCAACCCCGAGGCTGCTGCCGGCAAGAAGTTCTCACTCGATTCCAAGGAGCCCGCGGGCGGTTATCAGGAGTTCCTGATGAACGAGGCCCGTTACGCTTCGCTGACGCGTTCCTTCCCCGAGCGCGCCGAGGAGCTCTTCAAGGAGAACGAGCAGGCCGCTATGGATCGCTATCAGCACCTGCTGAAGCTCAAGACGGTGTACAACGAGGCTTAGGTCTCCCACCGCAGGATCTGAGGGCTGACCTTCGCGGACGTCCTCGGACATGAAAGAACCCCCGCTGCGCACTACGTGCGGCGGGGGTTCTTTCGTCCTGCGGAGTGTCCGCGAAGGTCAGCCCTCAGATCCTGCTACGACTACGTCCTCAGATTGTGTGGGCTGATGAAGGACGTGGTTGGTGGGGTGCCTTGTCCCGGTCGCTGTTTCGCGGCTTTGCCGCGAAACCACGCGCTGCTTTGGGCATAGAGGGGGACCTAGTTGCGGACCCAGATGGCCTAGAGGGATATGGGTGCAAACGAGAAATCGTTGTTGGGGTCGTCCTTTTCCATAAACTCATCGAGACAGAATGTCATATAGATTGGAACGTAAAGGATCTTGCCCTCTTTGCAAAGGTTTTCGTGGCTCAGCACAACGGCCTCGGGGATTTTGTACTCCCTCACGCTCATCAGACGGTCGAGGGCCGCATGGGCTCGAACCTTCTTGCCCGATTTGACCTCGATTGGGACAACGTGCCCGCGAGTGCCTTCAATCACAAAGTCAACTTCGCCGACCTCGCGTGTCTGGTAGTACCATGCATCAGTTCCAAGGGCGACAAGCTCCTGCGCGACCACGTTCTCATAGAGGCCGCCGAGGTTGGGGGTTTTCATGTCAAGGTAGACGGCGCGTGCCGTGCTGCCGGGATACCGCGATGCGAGCATACCTGTATCGGACTCGTATAGTTTAAAGGCCGTCGTTTTCTCCGTCCTCTTGAGAGGACTTCGTGCCTCCGTCACCTGGGGGACCATCAATCCAACGCCTGCGTTCACCAGCCATAGGAAATCCTGCTCGTATTTTTGAAGACGAGCTCCCTCGCCTAGAGACGAGACGATAAAGCGATGGGACTCCGCCTCAAGCTGAACGGGAATTTGCTCGAAAATGGAGCGAACGTTAAACGCTCGAGTCGATGCATATTTAGAGATATCGCTTTTGTACTGATCGACTAGCTGAATTTGAAGCTCACGCGTTCTCACGAGCGAATAGCCCGAATCGATATAGTTCTGAACGACCTCCGGCATGCCGCCGCAAACGATATAAGCTCTAAAGTTTTTGAGCATCGCCTCATGAATAAAATTTTCGACGGGACGCCTCTCGACAAGGCAGCTGCGGATGTCTGCAAGCACATTCTCGCTGATGCTGTTTGCCCAACAAAACTCTTCAAAATCCATTGGCCGCATAACAATGTGCTCGACATACCCCACCGGGAAAGAAGAGATCCCCTTAAACTCAGTCCCAAGCATAGACCCCGAGAAGACATAGCTAAAGCGTCCGTCCTCGACCAGCGCCTTCATAAGTGTAACGATCTGCGGATACTCCTGAATCTCATCGACGAAGATAAGCGTGTCTCCTTCAACAAGCGGTGCATCCGCAAGAAGGGCCACACGGTTGATGAAGTCAATGGAGTTCTTAGCGCCAACAAGTACGTCTCTTGCCTCGGCATCGAGTAGCAGATTGACCTCATAATACGAAGCGTAGTTGCTCTTTCCAAACGCGCGAATTGCATAGCTCTTGCCAATCTGACGCGCGCCAGTAACAAGCAACGCTTTATTGGATTTGTTCTTCCAGCTCAAAAGCCTGTCAGTGACCTTACGGCGTAGCATTAAAACCCCTCAATGACAAAAATTGGCAAATAGATTTGACGCTAATCATACAAAAATTGGCAGATAGATTTGACCCAAATCATACAAAAATTGGCAAATAGCAAAGCTCGCTTAGGCCTCAAAGCCAGCGAGCCAGCACGGTACTTTGCGAAAAGGCTGGCGGCGCCGTTGTTGAGGGTGGCCAGGTTGGCAGTGGCGCCGTTAGCGTTCTCGGCTGCTTGGGCGCGCAGGAGCGAAAGGGCGTCGGCAGCGTCCATGCAGAAGCCGACGGTAAAGTTCCATACTGCGAACTCGCAGTCGCTTGCCGCGGGGTGAAGCGCGATCGGCTATCCCTTATGTTGGATGAAAAGCCCCATGTTTTTGCAGGGATGCATACTCGTCAAATTAGTGTATAGAATCGCGTATAGTGCGAGTAAGATATTGCGCTGTCCGTTTTGTGTTTAGCAAAGATATAGTTTGCATAATCTGGTCTAATCCCTGCTCTATTTAAATAAAGTTGCACGTAAATGGCGTAGATATGCCTGAACTGGGCTTCTTTACGCTGAGCGGGTAAAAACGACCGTTCACCGTTCAACTGTTTTCAAAATGAATAAAATGAGCGATAAAGAGAATATAAACCTTAATAAACTCGCGTATCGCACGGACGCGGGTTATTAATGGGTTGTAGGCCTTTTACAGAAAGGATTCCAGCAATGTCTAAGCCTCTTGGCAAGCCCGATCGTATTGTCGTCGCCCTCGGCGGCAACGCCCTCGGCAACAACCCCGTCGAGCAGATCGAGGCCGTGAGCAACACCGCCCACGCCCTCCTCGGCCTCATCGAGCAGGGCAACGAGATCATCATCACCCACGGCAACGGCCCGCAGGTCGGCATGATCCAGAACGCCTTCGCCGCCGCCCACGACGCCATCGGCACCCCCGAGATGCCGCTGCCCGAGTGCGGCGCCATGTCCCAGGGCTACATCGGCTACCACCTGCAGCAGGGCATCGGCCGCGAGATGCACAAGCGCTATAAGCGTTGGCACGCCGCCACCGTCGTCACCCAGATCGAGTGCGATCCCGACGATCCCGCGTTCAAGAACCCGACCAAGCCGATCGGCCCCTTCTACACCGAGGAGCAGGCCAAGGAGTTCATGGCCGAGGACCCCTCCAAGGTCTTCGTCGAGGATTCCGGCCGCGGCTGGCGCCGCGTCGTCGCCTCCCCCGACCCCAAGAAGATCGTCGAGGCCGACTCCATCCTCAACCTGCTCGACAACGAGTTCATCGTCATCGCCTGCGGTGGCGGCGGCATCCCCGTCGTCCGCGACTACGAGAACAAGGGCTGCTACAGGGGCGTTCCCGCCGTCATCGACAAGGACCTGGGCGGCGAGCTGCTGGCCGAGGACTGCGACGCCGACGTTCTGTTCCTGCTGACCGCCGTCGAGCATGTCGCCATCAACTTCGGCAAGCCCGACCAGGAGGAGCTCGAGGACCTCACCGCCGACGAGGCCGAGCGTCTGGCCGACGAGGGTCAGTTCGGCAAGGGCTCCATGGAGCCCAAGGTCCGCGCCGCCATCAAGTTCGCCCGTTCCCGCAAGGGCCGCACCTGCATCATCGGCGCCCTGGACAAGGCCGCCGAGACCATGGCCGGCCTCTCCGGTACCCGCATCCACGAGTAGTCCCTACTCCGTTGCCTCTCTCGTGGGCGCCAGGCAAGGCGCCCACAAACTAGCCTCTCTTCATGAGCCCCGCAGCCCGCTCCGGCTGCGGGGCTTTTGCTGTTGAGGGGTGAGCAAATGGGTGCGGGCAAGATTCAATTTGATTAAACGCTCAGATCATGAGATGCCTGAAACCAAACGATGACTCCCAGAATTCTAATTCGGCGTTTGTCCAGCACGATATCCGGTTCCGATGTGCGATATGAGTGGGATGAGAGCATCACGGTGTTTGTGCCGGTGCTATAACGCCGTATGACGATTCTCGAATTATCGGCCAAAGCGAGGACGGAGCATCCGTTCCAGGGTTTCAGACTGGGATCTACGAGGAGATGAGATCCAATCGGATAGCATTTGGACATGGCGGATGTGTCCATTTGAACAAAGAAGCACCCGCGATGTTTCTTGAATACGGATGAGGGAAGCGCGGTTGTTCCGGTTTGTTTAAGTCCCGTTCTGCCTCCATTCATCTGGATTTTAAATACATCGCAAAGGGAATCAGTAATAACTTCTCTGGATTCCCCCTTCCGCTCCTCGTGGTCGAGCCTTGCGGCTAGCCCTGCGGTTTCAGATGTGAGGTCATCGAGCTGCAGGTTTAATTTCGATACTATCTTGAGCAACGTTGAGCGGCGGATTGCATAGCGGTCCTTTTCCCAGCGGCATACCGTTTCTTTGGAGACGCCGATGAGTGCTGCGAACTCCTCCTGTGTTAGCTGGTCGCGCTTGCGAAGCGCCTTTATGTTTTGACCCGTTCCCATGTTATGAAGCGCGGACGAGGGGAAGGCAGAGGCAGTTGGGGCCGCCAAAGCCGTTTGTCAGCTCGGAGATAGAGATGGGAACAAGTTCAATACCTGCCTGTTCCAGCGCTTTGTTGGTTTCGGCGTTTTCTTCGTAAACGCAGACCTTGCCGGGCTCCAAACAAAGGGTGCTTGTGGCATTGTTGGTCCTTTCGACCTCTGCCGCACCGGGATTTGAGCCACCGCAAGGGATAAATTGCAACGAACTTGAGCCTAGGGCTAATCGCAACGCTTCTTTCAGTCCGCCTTCGACATGGCGTGCCCGGGTTGTCCCTTCCGATCTGCCCCGTGTGATGCGGTAGACCCGCGCTTGGTCGAGAAGCTCACGGGCAACGAGGAATGTCTCGTAGCCAACGCGAGTGAAATATGTGTCGAGATGAATGCAGAGGTCATCGTAGGGGACCTGAATGGCCCATACGGACTCAATAGTCGAGTTCTCATCCCAGAGCAAGTTATTTGCCAGGGTGTCTATCGCCGCCGGCTCGGTTCGCTGGGAGATTCCAATGGCTACGTTTTCGCTGTTGAGGTTGTGCAGGTCGCCGCCTTCAATGTGGAAAGTCGATTCATGCTTGAAGAACTGGGGAGTCTCGCGGAAATCCGGGTGATACGTAAAAATCGTTTTATAGGCGATAACCTCACGGTTGCGCTCTGGCCAGTACATATGGTTGAGCGTGACGCCTTCGCCGATGACGCTCGCCGGATCGCGAGTGAACCACATGGTGTTAAGGGGGCTTACGAGAAGGTCGTCGGGCGAGTATGCATCTCCCGTCAGTTTTGCGAGGCTGAATACCTCCTTATCCGTATCGAAGACCTGGGAGTAGCGGATGCCATTGACCGCTGCTTGAGCCAGGGCACGGGAGTCTTCGATGCGTTCGAGATACTCGCGAATGGCAGATTCGAGCTCAATGCCCCGAGCGCCGCATTCTAAAACGTAGCTATCGATAAAAGAGCGACTCGCCTGCTCTGTCGCATCAAGGGCTTCGGTAAGAAGGCTTTCGAGATGGAGAATCTCTACCCCTTCGTGCTCGAGCATTGCCGAGTAAGCATGATGTTCCTTAAGAGCCTTTTCAAGATCAAATGAGTTGCTAGAAGGGCGCAGCGTAAAGACTTGATTGAACTGCCCGTCGGGGTAGTTGCGCGTTTCGGGGCCGGGACAGTGCAGGAGCACCCTTTTTAGCTTTCCTATTTCGTTTTGAACATGCAATGCGGACATATGACCTCGCTTTGGCGATGAGTATTTATTGCTTCCATAGTGGCACATTACGAGTTTGATTCAATTTACATCATATCTGTCACAGGTGAATGGCACGAACCGGCTTAGTAATTGATGTTAAACATCAATTTAGATAGCAAATTGACAAATTACATCAATCTGAAATCCGTTTACGGGTCGATGCGCTTCGTTGGCGGGCGAAGAGACGGAAGGGTGTTTTGCGCGATGACACAATGGCTTTGCCGGCAACGAAAAACCCCTGAATTAAGGAGGAGAGATGGCAGAGACAGAAAAGAAGCGTGCCTTTCGAGTTCCGCACGTATACACCATCATTCTCGTCTTGATGGCCGTATTTGCCGTTCTGACCTGGGTCGTGCCTTCGGGTTCGTTTGAACGCCAGGAGGTTAACGGCCGCGAGGTAACAGTTTCGGGCACCTATGCGCCTGTCGATAAGGTCTATACGGACGAGGACGGCAACGAGGTCGATCTTCGCCAAGGTGTCTTCGAAGTGCTTGAGGCTCCTGCGATCGGTATCCAGCAAGCGGTCGAGGTCGTTGCGTTCATTTTGATCGTGGGAGGTTCCTTCCAGGTCATCACGGCGACCGGAGCCATCACGAGCGGCGTCGCCCGAGTGGTGAAGAAGTTCAAGAGCAAGGACGTCCTCATCATCCCGATCCTAATGGTGCTCTTTGCCTTGGGTGGCAGCACCTTTGGTATGGCAGAGGAAACGCTTCCGTTCTTTGCGATTCTTATGCCGATCATGATGGCCATGGGCTTCGACTCAATTACGGCGTTCATGACGGTGTTTGTGGGCGCCCGTATCGGATACATCGCATCTACCGTCAATCCGTTTAACGTTCTGATTTCTCAGGGCATCCTCGGCATCCAGGGCAACCCTCAGCTTTGGCTGCGTACTATCGCCCTTGTCGTGCTTACTGCGGTTGGCGTCGCATGGGTTGTAATGTATGCCCTCAAGGTTAAGAAAAACCCCGAAGCATCCCCCGCTTTCCACGATGATATCGAGAAGCGAAAAGAGTTTGGCGCGGACGAGAATCTCCTCGATAGCGAGTTCACCGCTAGGCAAAAAGCCGTCATGGTTATTTTCGTGCTTGGACTTGGCGCTATCATTTGGGGTCTGGTGGCCCAGGGCTGGTACATGAACGAAATCTCTGCGATTTTCTTGGCCATGGCCCTTCTTTCGGGTGTTGTTTCCGGGATGAATGAGAAGGAAATCGCCGGCGAGTTCGTTAAGGGAATTGCAGACTTCGCGTTCTCTGCCATCGTTGTTGGACTTGCCCGCGGAATCCTCGTAATCGCCAATGACGGCCTCATCATCGATACGATTCTCAATACGCTCGCCACGGCTCTCACTGGAGTTCCAGCCGTTATCTTTACGAGCATCCTCTATGTCGTGGATAACCTTCTGTCGATCCTCGTTCCGAGCTCCTCGGGCATCGCTGCTCTTACGATTCCCATTTTCGGCCCGCTTGTTGAGCTGATGGGCTTAAACCCCGAGGCTGCAGTTACTGGTCTTTCCATGGGCAGCGCGGCCATGTCTCTCATTTCGCCAACAAGCGCGATGCTCGTTGCCGGTCTTGGCGTCTGCAAGATTCCGCTTGGCCAGTGGTGGAAGGTTGCTTGGAAATTCTTCCTGGTCGTGAGCGTTATCTGCATGGCATTCACTGCGGTTTCGGGCCTTATCCCCCTGCCGTAAAAGCAAAACCCCACATACAAGTTGTGAGAAAGAAGGATAGAGATGAACAAAGGACTGAACGTTCATAGCGAGATTGGCGCCCTCAAGAAGGTGTGCGTCCATCGCCCCGGTATGGATCTTGTAAACATGAAGGCGGAGGATTTCGACCGCGTTTGGATTCACGATGCGTTCTATCTGGACTATGCCCAGAAAGAGCACGATCAGTTTACCGACCTTCTTCGCGGCGCTGGCGCCGAGGTCGTCTATATGGAAGAGCTGCTCGCTGAGACGTTTGACAAAGTCGAGGGCACTCGCGCAGAGTTCATGACGAAGTTCATGGGTGAGTCCGGCATCTCCAACGCGGCCCTTCGCCAGGCCGTTGTCGAGAAGCTTGATTCGATTAAGGACAACAAGGAGTTTGTCCTTGCTGCCATGGGCGGCCTCTACGTTCGCGACCTCGAGATCCCCAAGGTTGGCGGTTCTCTTGCCAGTATGGACGGCGAGGAGTTGAAGGCTGACGATATGGTGCTGTTCCCCATGCCGGCCTCGTATTTCTCCCGTGACCCCCTGGCCGTCGTGGGCAAGGGCGCTACCATGAACCGCATGTACTGGAATCAGCGCAACCGCGAGGTTATCTTCTACGAAACGGTGCTCCGCAACCATCCCGATTACGCCGGTAGCCCCATCTGGTACGACCACAACAGCGAGTGGCATATCGAGGGCGGCGATATCCTCAACATCAACGCCAAGACGCTCGCCATCGGTATTTCCGAGCGTACCCAGACTGCGGCCATCGATGAGCTCGCCAAGAATATGTTCTGGGGTTCCGATGAGGCCGAGATCGAGAACATCTATGCCATCAAGATCCCGCACGGCTACGCCTACATGCACCTCGACACCGTCTGCACGCAGGTCGATCGCGATAAGTTCACGGTCTATCCCGGCATCTACCAGACGCTTCGTGCCTACCGCCTGACCAAGGGCGATTCGGAGGGGGAGGTGCATATCGAGGAGCTCGAGGGCACCCTGCAGCATATCCTCGAGCTTGCGACGGGTATGGACCACATCACCATGATTGAGTGCGGTGGTGGCGATCCGATCGAGGCTTCCCGTGAGCAGTGGAACGATGGTTCCAACACTCTTGCGGTCGCACCGGGCAAGGTCTGCGTGTATGAGCGCAACGTTGTCACCAACGATGCTCTTTACAAGGCCGGCGTCGAGCTGCTCGTCGCTCCCTCCGAGGAGCTTTCTCGCGGTCGCGGCGGCCCGCGCTGCATGACCATGCCGTTCTGGCGTGAGGAAATCTAGTCAGCGTTAGCGTATCTGGGCGGCGCGTGTGCGTCTGCGCCGCCCATCCCTCCTTGTGTGTTCCAACAACCGAAAGGACTCAAATCATGGCTCTTAATCTTTCTGGTCGAAGCGTTCTTACCCTGCTTGACTTTACGTCCGAGGAAATCGAGTACATGCTCGACCTCTCAAAGAACTTCAAGGATATGAAGCGCGCCGGTTATCCGCACCGCTTTCTCGAGGGCAAGAACATTGTCCTGCTGTTTGAGAAGACCTCAACGCGCACGCGCTGTGCCTTCGAGGTCGGCGGTATGGACCTGGGTATGGGCGTGACCTACCTCGACCCCGGCTCGTCGCAGATGGGCAAGAAAGAGTCCATCGAGGATACCGCCCGCGTGCTCGGTCGCATGTATGACGGTATTGAGTATCGCGGCTCCGACCAGTCGATCGTCGAGGAGCTTGCCGCCAAGGCTGGCGTTCCCGTCTGGAACGGTCTGACCAACGAGTACCATCCCACCCAGGCCCTTGCCGACATTCTTACCATGCGTGAGGAGTTTGGCGACACGCGCGGCATGAAGCTCACCTATATGGGTAAGGAGCAGGGCAACGTCAGCGACTCCCTGATGGTTATCTGCGCCAAGCTCGGCATTAACTTCTGCTCCTGCGGACCCAAGGGCGATGTCGAGGGCGCCACGCACTTCGATCCCGAGCTTCTTGAGCGCTGCCAGGAGATCGCCGCTCAGAATGGCTGCACGATCCAGCTCACTGAGGATATCGACGAGGGCGTCAAGGATGCAGACGTGATCTATACGGACGTTTGGGTCGGTATGGGCCAGGCTGAGGAGCTGTGGAAGAGCCGAATCGATCTTCTCTCTCCCTATCGAGTAACGCCCGAGGTCATGGCCAAGGCAAACCCCGGCGCCATCTTTATGCACTGCCTGCCGAGCTTCCACGATACGCAGACCACCATCGGCGCCGAGATTGCCGAGAAGTTCGGCGTGACCGAGATGGAGGTTTCCGACGAGGTCTTTGAGAGCGCGCAGTCTCGCGTGTTCCAGGAGGCCGAGAACCGCATGCATACCATTAAGGCCATGATGTACGCGACGCTTCGCTAGTAGCTGGGAAGTGAACGAACACTATGAGTAAACCGTACGGAAAGCCCGATCGTATTGTCGTCGCCCTCGGCGGCAACGCCCTCGGCAACAACCCCGTCGAGCAGATCGAGGCCGTGAGCAACACCGCCCACGCCCTCCTCGGCCTCATCGAGCAGGGCAACGAGATCATCATCACCCACGGCAACGGCCCGCAGGTCGGCATGATCCAGAACGCCTTCGCCGCCGCCCACGACGCCATCGGCACCCCCGAGATGCCGCTGCCCGAGTGCGGCGCCATGTCCCAGGGCTACATCGGCTACCACCTGCAGCAGGGCATCGGCCGCGAGATGCACAAGCGCTATAAGCGTTGGCACGCCGCCACCGTCGTCACCCAGATCGAGTGCGATCCCGACGATCCCGCGTTCAAGAACCCGACCAAGCCGATCGGCCCCTTCTACACCGAGGAGCAGGCCAAGGAGTTCATGGCCGAGGACCCCTCCAAGGTCTTCGTCGAGGATTCCGGCCGCGGCTGGCGCCGCGTCGTCGCCTCCCCCGACCCCAAGAAGATCGTCGAGGCCGACTCCATCCTCAACCTGCTCGACAACGAGTTCATCGTCATCGCCTGCGGTGGCGGCGGCATCCCCGTCGTCCGCGACTACGAGAACAAGGGCTGCTACAGGGGCGTTCCCGCCGTCATCGACAAGGACCTGGGCGGCGAGCTGCTGGCCGAGGACTGCGACGCCGACGTTCTGTTCCTGCTGACCGCCGTCGAGCATGTCGCCATCAACTTCGGCAAGCCCGACCAGGAGGAGCTCGAGGACCTCACCGCCGACGAGGCCGAGCGTCTGGCCGACGAGGGTCAGTTCGGCAAGGGCTCCATGGAGCCCAAGGTCCGCGCCGCCATCAAGTTCGCCCGTTCCCGCAAGGGCCGCACCTGCATCATCGGCGCCCTGGACAAGGCCGCCGAGACCATGGCCGGCCTCTCCGGTACCCGCATCCACGAGTAGTCCCTACTCCGTTGCCTCTCTCGTGGGCGCCAGGCAAGGCGCCCACAAACTAGCCTCTCTTCATGAGCCCCGCAGCCCGCTCCGGCTGCGGGGCTTTTGCTGTTGAGGTCGCTGTTCATGAGGAGTGCTGCGCGCCGCGCCCAAATCACGAGAGTGGATAATCTCCCACTTTGAGCCTGCATACAGGCCAAAAGTGGGAGATTATCCACTCTCATTCCGGGTAGTCATTGGGGACGTTCTTAAACGACTAGCCAAACAAGAACGTCCCCAACGACTACTCATTTAAGTCTGTCCCCAATGACTAGTAGTAGGCCCACATGGCTTCGACTTCGTTGAGGACCTCTACGACGCCCCAGCGACGGGCGCTGCGGCTGGCCGAGTTGGGGTCGTAGACGCCAATCTGGTTGGCATCGTCGATGCCGTAGAGCACGATATAGTGTCCAACGCTGGTAAAGGTGCCGGGGCGAACCGATGCGATGATGGGCGCACCCGAGCGCAGCGCCTGGGTGATGGAGCTGCGATCGATATGGAGCTCCGTTCCGTTAAGGCCCAGCTGCCATGCGCCGCGCGTCATAAATGACCATTCGGTGGCGCCGGTGGGGGCATAGTCGCCCGCCTCGGAAAGGGCGCACATATCGACCGGCGTCATATCGGCGTGGCCAGTCTTAAAGATATAGACCATGGTGAGGCAAGTGGGACCGCAAGCGTTTTCGCGAATAGTGCTACCGGCATAGGGCAGCTCCGACCATGCGGGGTCAATTTGGTAGATGTGGGGCATGGTGCCGGCACTCCACTGCGAGCGCGGGGTCGAAAAAGCAAATGAGTAGCCGGGTGCGACGGGAGCTTTAAGCAGCTTGTCCTCGGCGGTGGGCTCGAGACCGGCCGAGCCGTGGGACATACAGGAGCTCATAAGCACAAAGACCAGACAGATGAGGATAGAGCACAGTGCGAGGCAAAGCCGACGAGCCGGCAGGGCGGGGGCATTCACGTGCGATGTCGAGCGATAAGGCTTGCCGTCGCGTCCGCCTTGGGGATGCGAAAAGAAGCGGTTGATATGGATGCCGGGCTGACGTGCGCCGTTGCGGCGCAGTTGCGGAACCTCGGCTTGGCGCTGTCGAGTGCGCGCGCCCAAGCGGCTATCTTGCTGTGCGCTTGTGCCCGTGCTCGGACGGCCACTCTGCCGTGTTCTGTTTGTCTGCTGCCGAGACGAAGGCCTGGGTTGCTCTTGAGGGCGTTGCGGATTGCTGCTCGTGGCACTTCTGGGCGTCGGCGTGGTGCGGCCAGCAAGGCGAACGCTTTGTCGCCGTTGATCACCGTCGTTGTATCCGTATGCCATTCGTACCGCCTTGTCTCATGTATAACCTGTCTATCCTACAAAAAAGATGTGCAACAAATGGGTCCGCGCGTCAAAAGCTCGGTAAACGGTACGAAAGGCGCAAAACACACGGCCTCAAAAACATCTCTCTATGCGTCCGATGAGCGTACGCCCGTCGGACGGGCGACAACAATGAGCGGCAAACCGTGCCGTTCGTCCCAAAAACGGTGCCGCTCGTTTTGCAGTTCAGCCTTCGGTCGAGCCGAAAGCGGCGCTGCTGTGCCAAGGCCGTATCTTAAAGCCACGAAATAAAAGCGCGCGGCAAAACAGACCGCGCAAGGGGTGACGTCAAAGAGGCGTCAATAAGGAAAGGAGGGGAACAATGGCGGACAAGAACGCAGAAGTTGCAGTCGAAGGTAACGGTGGCATGAAGAAAACGCTTTCGCTCTGGAACTTCTTCACCATCGGTTTCGGTGCCATCATCGGTACCGGTTGGGTTCTGCAGGTCGGCGACTGGATGGTCGTGGGCGGCGGTCCCGTTCCCGCTATGATCGCATTCCTCTTGGGTGCAATCTTCCTCGTGCCCGTCGGAGCTGTTTTCGGTGAGCTCACGGCTGCTATCCCCATCTCGGGCGGCATTGTCGAGTATGTCGATCGTAGCTTTGGCCGTACGCTGAGCTATATCACCGGTTGGCTCCTGGCCCTGGGCAACGGCATCCTGTGCCCGTGGGAGGCAATCGCTATCTCGACCCTCGTGTCCGAGATGTTCGGCAGCCTGCCCGGTCTTGAGTGGCTGCGTGCCGTCAAGCTCTATACCATCCTGGGCGCCGACGTTTACCTGTTCCCGACGCTGATCGCGCTCGGCTTTGCAACCTACGTCATCTTCCTCAACTTCCGCGGTGCCAGCTCGGCCGCCAAGCTGCAGGCCTTCCTGACCAAGGCCCTGCTCTGCGGCATGCTGCTCGCCATGGGCGTCTCGCTGTTCACCGGCTCGCCGGACAACGCCATGCCCGTGTTCTCCCAGGTCACCGGTGCTGGCGGCGGCAAGCCTGCTACCGAGGGCACCAGCCTGTTCGCAGGCATCGTTTCGGTCCTGGTTCTGACCCCGTTCTTCTACGCCGGTTTCGACACCATTCCTCAGCAGGCTGAGGAAGCAGCCGAGGGCCTCAACTGGAACAAGTTCGGCAAGATCATCTCCCTGGCCCTGCTGGCCGCAGGCGGCTTCTACATGGTCTGCATCTACTCGTTCGGCACCATCCTCGACTGGCATGAGTTTGTTAAGAGCCCGGTTCCCGCGCTTGCCTGCCTCAAGGGTATCAACATGCTCCTGTACCTGGCCATGCTCGTCATCGCCACGCTTGGACCCATGGGTCCGATGAACTCCTTCTACGGCGCCACGAGCCGCATCATGCTCGCTATGGGCCGCAAGGGCCAGCTGCCCGAGAAGTTCGCCGAGGTCGATCCCAAGTCCGGTGCTCCCAAGCTCGCCTGCGTCGTTCTGGGCATCATCACCGTCGTCGGTCCGTTCCTGGGCAAGAACATGCTCATCCCTCTGACCAACGTGTCGGCTCTCGCCTTCATCTTCTCCTGCGGCATGGTCGCCCTCGCTTGCCTGCGCATGCGCTTCACTGAGCCCGACCTGCCTCGTCCCTACGAGGTGCCCGGCGGCAAGTTTGGCATCAGCCTCGCTATCGTTGCCTGCGGCACCATCATTGGCCTGCTCGTGATCCCGTTCTCTCCCGCCTCCCTCAACATGGTGGAGTGGAGCATCGTGATCGGCTGGCTGGCTGTTGGCCTGGCCCTCATGGCCTTCACCAATTCCCGCAAAAAGTAACGCCGAGCCGGGGCGGATCGGGTGCGCGGAGCCCTCTCTTCCGCGCACCGAACCCGGCACCACTTGGGTAGTTTTGTGAGGTCTTAACCCAACACGGCCTCGCCCACTATATGGATCCATAAGGAGGAACCATGTCCACTAAGTATGCAATCGTTGGCGGCAAGCTCATCGACGGTACCGGTGCCGAGCCGGTCGAGAACTCCCTCGTTCTCGTCGACGACAACGGCAAGATCGAGTACGCCGGTGTCATGCAGGACCTTCCCGAGGGCGTTGAGGTCATCGACGCCGCCGGCAAGACCGTCCTTCCCGGCCTGATCGACACCCACCTGCACTTCTCGGGCAACCTGACCGACGATGACACCGACTGGGTCATGCAGCCGCTCCTCGAGAAGCAGGCCGTCGCCGTCAAGCAGGCCTACGACTGCCTCACCCACGGCCTCACCACCGTCTGCGAGATCGGCCGCTTTGGTATCCAGATCCGTGACTGCATCGACAAGGGCGTCTTCAAGGGCCCGCGCGTTCTGGCCACCGGCCTTGGCTTCTGCCGCGTTGCCGGCCACGGCGACTCCCACCACTGCAGCCAGGAGCTCAACAAGGAATCGCACCCCTGGGGCGATCAGGTCGACGGTCCTTGGGATCTGCGCAAGGCCGTCCGTCGTCGCCTGCGTGAGAACCCCGATGCCATCAAGATCTGGGCTACCGGTGGCGGCATCTGGCGCTGGGACTCCGGCCGCGACCAGCACTACTGCTCCGAGGAGATCCAGGCCGTGATCGAAGAGGCCAAGTTGGTCGGCATCCCCGTGTGGAGCCACTGCTACAACAACCACGCCGCTGCCTACGATTCCGTCCGCTTTGGCTGCGAGCAGCTGATCCACGGCTTCGATATCGATGAGCGCACCATGGACCTCATGGCCGAGCAGGGCACCTTCTTCACCCCGACGATCGCCTTCCTGCCCACCTGGTACGCCACCTATCCGCCCGTCTACGTCCCCGAGCTGCACGACAAGTACGAGGGCACCCTGGTCGAGAAGGAGCTGCAGCGCAACTACGACTGCCTGCGCGAGGCCAAGAAGCGCGGCGTCGTCATGACGATCGGCTCCGACTCCTTCTCCTTCGTCACCCCGTACGGCACCTGCTCCATCGAGGAGATGTACGAGTTTGTCGACAAGATCGGCTTCACCCCGGTCGAGACCATCACCTGCGCCACCCTCAACGGTGCCAAGATGTGCCACATCGAGGACGAGACCGGTTCCATCGAGGCCGGCAAGTGCGCCGACCTGCTGGTCGTCAACGGTGACGTCGCCGCCGACATCCACGTGCTCAACACCGACAACATGGACGTCATCATGAAGGACGGCTGGATCGTCGAGGCTGGCACCTTTGGCGAGGCCAACAAATACAGCGCCTAAGATACCGTTTGTCGATGGCTGGATGTAAAACACAGTTTTTGATTGCATAATGCAATGGAGAGGGTCGCTTGCGGCCCTCTTTATTGCTATGGGTGCTACGGACAAGAGGGGATGACGGTGGATTTAAACAGGCTGATTCTGGGCAAGAGCTACAACTCTACCAAGGTCTTTCGTACGGCCCAGCATGTGGTTCAGGCCATCCTGCTCGGTGTCGTCGTTCCGGCGCTTATCCTGCTACTTATCTGGGATTTAACCGATAATCCCAATCCCGTTCCGGGCGTTGTCGTTATTGCCGGCCTGGTCATGCTGTGCTTCTTTTTCTCGTATGTCTTTGTGGTCCCCGACGACCTCACATCGAGCGCAACCGACCGTACGCTCGCCATCGCATCAAAAATATTCGCCTACACATCGCGTGGCCTTGCGCCCGAAGCTGCCCTGGGCGCCTCCAAAATCATTCTGTCCGAAACTATCGCCTCGGCCATCTGCTTTACCGACGGCAAGCAGGTGCTGGCAAGCTGGGGCGAGGACTCGGCAAAGTGCCCTGCCGGCACCCCGGTGGTGCTCGAGACCACGCTCAACGTGATCAACAGCGGTGAGCAAAGCGTGTTTTCGCGCGATGCCTCGTACGAGACGGGCGGTTATTTTCCCCGCCTGCGCGCCGGCATTGTCGCGCCGCTTACCGTGCGCGGGCATTGCGTGGGCACGCTCGAGTTGTATTACCCCCGCCTGAGCAGCATCGATATGCGTCAGACGGCGTTGGCCTCGGGTTTTGCCGATCTCATTTCCACGCAGCTCGCCAGCTTTGAGCTCGAGCGCCAGGACGAGCTTACGGCCCGCGTGGAGCTGCGCGCCCTGCAGTCGCAGGTCGACCCGCATTTTCTGTTCAATACCATCAGCACTATCGTATCGCTCGTGCGAACCGAGCCCGACAAGGCGCGATCGCTGCTGATCGACTTTTCCAATTACTATCGTCAGACGCTTTCTGACTCCGATACGCTCACCACACTCGAGCACGAGGTGGAACAGGGCACTCGTTATATCAATCTTATGCAGGCCCGGTATGGCGACGGCCGTCTGCGCGTTTCGGTCGACATCGACTTTGAGGTGCGCGACAGCATGGTGCCGCCGTTTATCTTGCAGCCGCTGCTCGAAAACTGCATCAAGCATGCCCAGCGCGAGACCGAGCCGCTTTCTATTCGTGTTGGGGCTTTTGAGACCGATGACGGCTTGGAGATCATCGTCGAAGATGACGGCATCGGTATGAGCGAAGAAGTCTGCGCGCATCTGTTTGAGCAGCATCGCCGAGAGGAGCCCGAGAGCATTACTGCCGACGGCTCCGTCAAGCGAGGTTGCGGCCTGGCGCTCTTTAACGTACTTCAGCGCATCCATTTCTTTTACGGAGAAGATTCTGGCATGCGCGTGAAGTCTCAGGAGGGCGTGGGAACGCAGGTCATCGTAGAGTTGAACGGCGAGCCGCATGAGCCGGCGCCGCTGACGGTGTAGCACGCGGTTGGATTGAGAGAAAAAGAGGGGAAGCGCATATGTCTGAAGGCTGGAACATCTTGGTGGTTGATGACGAGCCTCCTATTAGGGCCGAGCTACGCTATCTGTTGGAAAAGGATGCGCGTGTGGGCCAGATTGCCGAGGCGGGCAATGTCACCGAGGCCGTGGAGTCGATCCTGTCGAACAAGCCCGACGTGCTGTTTTTGGATATCACGATGCCCGGTCGCTCGGGAATTGAGCTTGCCGAGACGCTGCAGAACCTAAAAACGCCGCCGGTCGTGGTGTTTGTGACGGCATTTGCCGAGTATGCGGCTGATGCCTATAACCTCGATGCTGTCGATTACGTCGTCAAGCCGGTCGAGGACGCCCGCTTGTCAAAGGCGCTCGACAAGATCGAGACCGCCCTGGGTGTTCGCCGCACTGTCCATACCCCGCGCCAGCCCCTTCGCCTGACGGTGGACCGCGGGGGTAAAAAGGTGTTCATCCCCGTGGCGGATGTCTGCTACTTTGAGGCGCGCGCCGACTTTTGCAATGCGGTCTGTGCCGAGGGGACATACCTGATCAATGAGTCGATTTCCTCGCTCGAGCGTCGCTTGGCCTCCGAGGGCTTTATCCGCGTCCATCGCAGCTATCTGGTCAATTTGGAAGACGTGCATAATGTCGAGATCGGTTCCACGGGTCTTATGGAGCTCAGGCTCGATCGCGTAACCTCGACGGTGCCGGTGTCCCGTCGTCGCGCTGCCGAGGTTAAGGCGCACTTGGGGCTTGCGTAGGCGGTTCGCATGCCAACGTTTACCGGCGTAGGTTTGGCATGGCCGTGCGGTGGGCATAATGGGTGACATCGAATGAAATCGAAAGGAACAATATGCCCGCGCTCATTACGCATCATCTGTTTGGCGAGGAAAGCATCGACCGTCTTCCGCAGGGCGTCATCGCGTCCGACGAGGAGCACATCGCTTTTATCCTGGGCAACCAAGGCCCCGACCCGTTTTTCTTTCACATTCTGACACCGCGTGTTTCCGACTGCACGCTGCTGGCGCAGGTCATGCACCGCTCGCGCATGTCGCGCCAGTTCTCATGCCTGCGCGATGGCGTGTCGCACCTGCAGCCGCGCGATGCCAATCTGGGTCGCGCGTTTGCGCTGGGCCTGCTGTCGCACTATGTGCTCGACCGCAATGCCCACCCCTTTGTCTACGAGCAGCAGTTTGGCATTGTTGAGTCCGACCCCGAGCTGGAGGATTCGGGCAGTCAGGTTCACGCCGTGCTCGAAAGCGACTTGGACGTGCTGATGCTGCAGCTCAAGCGCGATGGGGCAACGGTCGAGGATTATCCGCCGGCGGGCGAGATCGTCACTACCGACCGCATCAATCGTGTTGCCGGCGTGCTGATGAGCTACGTCGCCGGGCGCGTGTACGGTATCGACATCCCGGCGGGGGAGTACGCCGGCGCCGTAGCCGACATGCAGCTGCTCTACCGCACTATCGAGCCGGCCGGTTCGGCCAAGACGCGCGCGATTGCCCTGCTCGAGGGCTTGGTGCACGATTATTCGCTGCTCGACGGCCTTGCGCACCGCGTGACGACCGAGCTGCCCGAGCGTACCGGCAACCTGGGCCACTTGGCATGGAAGAACCCCTTTACCGATGAAGTCTCGACCGAGAGCTTCCCTGAGGTCTTTGACCGCGCGCTGCTCGATTACGAGTGCACGGTTGCCCGCTTTATCGAGACCGGCGATATGGAAGCCGTGACCAACCACGTCAATTACAGCGGTCGCGTGCTCAATGCCGATGAGGAGTTCGACCGCGAGGAGTAGGGCTCGTGCGTGCCCCTTTGCCGAATCCTTACCGGCGGTTCTGGACAATTGGAGTACGATGAACTAACTGCATATCGGGCGAATACGAAGGGTCCCTGTCCATGAAATACACCAAGCTCGAGCGTAACTGGGTTATGTATGATGTGGGCAATTCGGCCCTCGTGCTGCTCAATACCTCGGTGGTGCCCATTTACTTTAACGCCATCAATACCGGCGCTTCCTCGGCCGACCTGGTGGTCGCCTGGGGCAATGCGCAGACGATCGCCTCGCTGGTCATCGCCATGCTCATGCCCATTCTGGGCGCGCTTGCCGACTACGCTGGCAACAAGATCAAGTTCTTCTTGGGCTTCTTCCTCACGGGCCTGGTGCTTTGCCTGGCGCAGGCTATCCCAATGTCCGCCATGGCATTTTTGACCGTGTACGTGCTGTGCACCATCGGACTTAACTCTTCTATGACGTTCTACGACGCCATGCTGCCCGACATTACCACCGACGAGCGCATGGACGTCGTGTCCAGCTCGGGCTATGCCTGGGGCTACATCGGTTCCACCGTGCCGTTCGTCATCTGCCTGGCGCTCATCATGGGTGGCCCCGCTCTTGGCGTCCCCACCATGCTGGCAACGCGTCTGTCGTTTATCATCACTGGTGCCTGGTGGCTCATCTTTACCTTGCCGCTCATTCGCACCTATAAGCAAAAGTACGGTCGCGAGCGCGGTCCCCAGGACACCATCGGCCACATCGTGGGCGGTGTGTTCTCCGAGGTCGGACACACCATGCGCGAGATCGCCCACAACAAGACCGTGCTGGTCTACATGATCGCGTTCTTCTTCTATATCGATGGCGTGCACACGGTCATTTCCATGGCCACCAGTTACGGATCGGCCTTGGGCATCGATTCGACGCAGCTGGTCCTGGCGCTGCTCGTCACGCAGTTTGTTGCTTTTCCGTCTGCCATCATTTACGGCAAGCTCGCCGGCCGCGTGGGCACGCTCAACATGATCTTGGTGGCAGTCGCCGCCTATATGGGCATCGTGCTCTTTGCCGCGTTCTTCCTAAAGACCGCCTTTGAGTTTTGGGTGCTTGCCATTTTGGTCGGCCTGTTCCAGGGCGGCGTGCAGGCGCTCAGCCGTAGCTACTTTGGCCGCATTATCCCCAAGGAAAAGTCCAACGAGTACTACGGCTTCTTTGACATCTTTGGTCGTTATGCAAGCGTTATGGGCACCTTCCTGGTGTCGGTCGTCACCTCGCTGACCGGCAACCCGTCGCTGGGCGTCCTTTCCATTGGTGTGCTGCTGGTCGTTGGCTTTATGCTGCTGGTCCGCCTGTCCCGCATGACTCGGGCGGCAGAGCATGCCGCATAGGAGCGAGCGGCTATTGTGCCTGTCCACGGTACTCTTTTGGGGTTATCCGCAATAAACATTGCGACTTGCGAGCAATGATTTGCCCAAGTGGGTATGATGGAATCAGCTAGATCGCGGGGCGTCGCCTGTGTTTGGCGGCGTCCCGTTTTTGTGTTGCAGGGAGGGTAAGGCATGAACGCCACGGTCGTGATTCCAACGTATTGGGCGGGCGATGACGCTTGCGCAAACGCCCCTGGCACCTATGACCATTCGACGCGACTCAACGCCGACAATCCCGAACTCGACCGCTGCCTGGCCTCGCTTGAGCAGGTACGTGACATCCCGCGCATCATCCTTTTGGTGGTCTGTCCCGTTTCTGCCACAGCCGATGTGTCGCTGCGCGTGCACGAGATTGTCGACGCGCATCCCACGCTCAAGGTCACCGTTGTCACCAACACCCAGGCCTCGCGCATCGCAGACCGGGTTGCTCAGATCGCACCCAAGGGTTCGGGCGAGTGCGTGAGTCTGCGAGGCTACGGCGCCATCCGCAACATGGGGCTAGCCTGTGCCGCTGTGCTGGGGCATGACGCGGTTATCTTTTTGGATGACGATGAGACTGTCATCGACGCTGACTTTATGAAGCGCGCGACCTATGCGCTGGGCCAGCAGACGCGTCAGGGCCTGCTGATTTTGGTCAAGAGCGGTTACTTTTACGATCGCGACGGATCCCCGCTGGCGCCCACGGACAAGGTGGGCATCTGCCATCGTTGGTGGACCAAGCGCATCGAGTTCAACCGTTGGATGAAAAAGGCGCTCTCGGGCACCCGCATCTCGCGCTCCAACTACGTGTGCGGCGGCCTGATGGCCCTGCACGCCCGCGCCTTTACGCGTGTGGCCTTTGATCCGTTTATCACCCGTGGCGAGGACCTGGATTACCTCTTTAACATGCGCATGTTTGGCTATGACGTGTGGTTTGACAACGAGTGGGCCGTTCGTCACCTGCCGCCCGAGTCCGAGAAGCGCTCACCGCGCTTTATGCAGGATGTATACCGTTGGTACTACGAACGGGCCAAGTTGACATTCGCCGCGCATCAAAAGGAGCTCATTCCCGTTACGGCGGCATCGCTCATGCCCTACCCGGGCCCGTGGATTTCGCGCGAGCTCGACGACCGCGTGCGCAAGACCGCTATGGTCCGCAGCATGTTTACCCGCGAGCACGAGGGCTACCTGCACATCTGGCGCCATGGTATCGACGAGGCAAAGGCCTATGCGCGCCAAAACGCTGCAAGCTATCTGCGTTTCCAGAGCTTTTGGCCCAAGATCATGGACGGGCTTTGGCGTGACGCACAACTGACCAGCATCCTGGAGGGGACTGAATGATCGACCGCCGCGCCCAGCGCGATAGTTCAATATCAATCTTTCGCATCATTGCCGTTGCCTGCGCCATTTGCGTGCTGGTGTACTTTATTTTTGCCTTGGTGACCGGTATCGAGCCGATCGCCACGGTGATTGCCTGCGCGCTGTTGTGCATCTTTCTGTGCATCTTTATCTTTTTGACGCTCAATCCCGATTCGGTGCGCTCCCAGTACACCGAGGAGACGCTCTCGGTGGCCTCGGCCATGCTCGAGGACATTAAGGGCGGTCTGACGCAGGAGTCGGCGCGTTTGGTGTGCCGGCGCATTTTGCCCGAGACGCGCGCCATGACGGTGGCCATTACCGACGAGGACAACGTGCTTGCCTGCGCGGGCGAGTTTGAGGAAAAACTATTGCCAGATTCTCCCATCCACACGCTTGCCACGCGCTACGTTATCGAACATGGCATCGTTCAGTCGTTCAACCGTATGGTGGATGTCGTGGGTTCGGACGGCTCGCACAACCAAGTCCCCGCCGGCATTATCGCTCCCATCAAGGTGGGCGATCGTACCGTCGGCACGCTCAAGTTCTACTACAAGACCCCGCGCGCCGTCGACCGTACCCAGTACGCACTTGCCTCGGGCTTTGCCGAGATCTTGTCCACGCAGCTCGCCATCCACGAGCTCGAGGTGCAAAAGGAACTCACGGCGCGCGCCGAGGTGCGTGCGCTGCAGGCGCAGATTAACCCGCACTTCCTATTCAACACGCTGAACACCATTGCATCGTTTACGCGCACCGACCCGCTGCGGGCCCGCGAACTGCTTCGTGAGTTCTCATCGTTCTATCGTGCCACGCTCGACAACTCGGGATCGCTTATTCCGGTCTCGCGCGAGGTCGCACAGACCAAGCGCTACCTTACCTTTGAGAAGGCCCGCTTTGGCGAGGACCGCGTGCTTGCGACGTTCGATGTGTCCGGGGACGTGGAAGATACGCTGGTGCCGGCGTTCGTGATCCAGCCGATTGTCGAGAACGCCGTACGTCATGGTATGGGCGATGACGACGCCCTGAGGATCGACGTGACCGTTCACCAAGACGGCGAGGATGCAATCTTGATTGCCGTGGCCGATAATGGCGTGGGCATGGATGAGGGTACCGCCGCCAGACTGTTTGACGAGCGCTCTGCCCGTCCCGACGCCAGCTCTCCCCAGGGTGGCGGCGCCGGTGTGGCCATGCACAATATTTCGGAGCGCATCCATCGCTTTTATGGGCCGCACTCCTATACGCGTGTCGAATCGGCGCCGGGCAAGGGCACCAAAGTGCTCCTCCATCTTGATTTGTCAGAGAGCATCTTTGACATTCAAGAGTAAAATAAAAGGCTACGGGCTCAACGTCATGCGACGGATGCCCGGCGTAGTTAGTTGACGAAAGGTTTTATCCCTATGCTGCGTGCGATGATTGTGGATGATGAGGCGCCGGCTCGCTCGGAGCTTCGCTTCCTGCTCGAGCAAACGGGCAAGATCGGCACGATCACGGAGGCGTCGAGCGTCCGCTCCGCCATTGAGATGTTGATGGAAAGCCGCGTCGATGTCGTATTTCTCGATATCTCGATGCCCGGTGCTTCTGGTCTGCAGCTTGCCGAGGCACTGCATAAGCTTAAGAATCCGCCGGCGATTGTGTTTGTGACCGCGTATAGCGATCATGCCGTCGAGGCGTTCGACGTAGATGCCGTCGATTACCTAATGAAACCGGTTGAGGAGGCACGCCTGGATCGCGCGATCGAGAAGGTCATGCAGCGCGCCAAGCCCGTCACGGACAGCAAGGCCACCATCGAGCGCATTCCGGTGGAAAAGGGCGGCCGTAAGGTCCTCATTCCCGTGGATGACATTCGCTTCATCATGGCCAAGGACGATTACTCCTGTATTTATACCGTCGATGATCGTTTTCTATCGACGACTTCGCTGGCTGAGTTCGAGGCCAAGCTTTGCGACTTTGGCTTCTTTCGCGTTCATCGCCGCTATATCGTCAACTTGGCGTGCGTCACAGATGTCGAGACGGTGCCCTCGGGCGCTATCCAGCTGGGCATTACGGGCGTCGACGAACGCGTGCCGGTCTCGCGCCGCCGCGTTGTGCCGCTCAAGAAGGCCCTGAGCCTCTAGCACACTGGCCCCGCAGCCCTGTAGACCAATTGTCTGCGGAGCCGTGGGGCTTTTTGTATATACGTCGAATCGGTTTTGCAGAAGGGATCCCATGAACAGTGCAAGCGCCAAGCGCATCGACATCATCTCGGACACCCACGGCTATCTTTCGCCCGCGCTTCTGGACGAGCTCAAGGGCGCAGATCTGATCATCCACGCCGGAGACCTCACCTCAGAGATGGATTACGAGCATCTATGCACCATCGCCCCCGTGCGAGCGGTCCTAGGAAACAACGACTACTACCGCGACTACGGCCCGGATGTAGACCGTCTGGCCCTCTTCACCTACGAAGGCCTCAAATTCGCCGTAGCCCACTACCGTGAAGACCTGCCTGTGGGATCCGTAGACGTAGCCATCAACGGTCACACCCACGTAACCAAAGAAGCCCAAGTGGGCCGCTGCCTGGTCCTCAATCCCGGCAGCGCCAGCTACCCCAGAGGCAGCCGAGGCCCCACCATGGCCAGAATGCTCGTCAAAGACGGCCATATCATAAGCACCAAGTTTATTGACCTAGAGTAACCGCAACAAAAACGGGGGATGCAGATTGCATCTCCCGTTTTTCTTTGAGCCAAAGGCCGAAGTTCAACAAGATCCATCAGACCAACCCCGCCGCGGAGCACGCGGGCTAGCCGCGCAGCGGCGCACGCCCGCAAAACTGGTTGAACAATGTGACGGCAGGGAGGGTCTCCGGGGCCGGCTGGCGCGGGTTAAGTTTGTCGCGAGTTCCGCACGCAAAGGAAAGCACTTAATGTGCTTTCCGTCTTGCGCAGGACTGTAGAGCAGCAAACTTAACCCGCGCCAGCCGGCCCCGGAGACCCTCCCGGAGGGCCCAAAAAATATTTTCAAAAAAGTTGTTGCGCACCGGACAGACTTCTGTGTATACTAATTCCCGCAGCGCACGCGAGCGGAAACAAACGCGAACGCCTGCCTGGGGAGTTAGCTCAGTTTGGTTAGAGCGCCGGCCTGTCACGTCGGAGGTCGCGGGTTCGAGCCCCGTACTTCCCGCCAACGCAATTAAAGCCACGTCTTCGGACGTGGCTTTTTGCGTTTGATAGGACCTTGATCCCATCGGTACCTTTCGCCCAAAACCAAATCCTTCCAATTCCCGGACAAGCTCCGTTTGAGACATGTGCTCAAACAAGACGTTTGTTGCGCAACACCTGTTCAACGAAGCAGGGGGTTAGGTTATACTGAATTGCACTGTGAGCCGTTTTTGATGCAAGAGGCTTCAAACGCGGCATTCAGTGGACACCCGTTTTGCTATTTGGGCGTCCATACGGTCATTGACGTCTCGACGTAAGCTCGGCCCCGGAGCTCGTTCGAGCTGTTCCTATTCCTTGAAAGGGGAAAAATGGACATATCGAGGAAGACTGATTACGCCCTTCGCATGCTCGCGATGCTTGCCGAGGACCCGGAGCGTCTGCTTTCTGTTCGCACTGCCGCCGAAGAGGTCAATGTCCCGTATTCGTTTGCCCGTTCGATCCAACACGGTTTGGTTCAGGCCGGCATTGTGGAGAGCCTGCGTGGTGTTCATGGCGGCATGCGCCTTAAGGTGAGCCCCGACGATGTCACGATTCGTCAGGTTGTAGAGGCCGTTCAGGGCCCCATGGTTATGAACGACTGCACCGCCCCCGATGGCGACTGTGCGCGCATGGGCACGTGCTGCTATCATCCCCTGTGGGCCGGAGCCCAGGCACTGATGCGCGACTATCTCGATTCCGTTTCGCTCGGCGATATCGTCGCCCATCGCCAGTTCCCGGCCGTCGATCCCAAGTTCGCCGATCGCGATGCGTTTCCCGAGTACGCCGCCTGCGCGTATGCTTGCCGGGAGGAATAGCGCCGCATAAGGAGCATTGTCATGATTCAGGACCCCTTTCGTTCGATGATTCGTTCGGAAGGGGTCCTGCGTTATCGCGACCTTCCGTGGCGCCGCACGCGCGACCCGTACATTATTTGGCTTTCCGAGGTTATGCTGCAGCAAACGCAGGTGCCGCGTGTGGAGACGCGTATGCCCGCGTGGCTCGATCGCTTTCCAACCGTGCAGGCGCTTGCCCAGGCCGCGCCTTCCGATGTTTTGGACGCTTGGCAGGGGATGGGCTACAACCGACGCGCCCTGGCGCTCCACAAGGCCGCTCAGCGCGTTGTAGAGGACTGGGACGGGAAGTTTCCACGTGAGACGCGCGACCTGGTCGCCCTGCCCGGTATTGGCCCGGCGACGGCGCAGGGCATCCGGTCGTTCGCGTTCGATCTACCGGGTGTGTATCTGGAGACCAACGTGCGCACGGTCTTTCTGCATCATTTCTTTCCCGATGTGCCGGCCGTTCCTGATCGCGAGCTGGTGCCGCTGATTCAGGCCGCCTGTCCGGCGGCTCCCGGCGCGACGGCGGATGAGATTGCTCCCTTTGCCGTGCCGCTCGATGATGCCGACACACCGCGCGCATGGTATTACGCGCTGCTGGATTATGGCGCGTATCTTAAGAAGATGCTGCCCAATCCGTCCAGGCGCTCGGCGAGCTATAGCCGTCAGTCCAAGTTTGAGGGCTCGCGCCGTCAAAAGCGCGCCCACATCGTGCGCATGCTGCTGGCAGCGCGCGATGGGCAGCCGGCGGGTATTACGCTCGATGAAGCCGTTGCAGGCGTTAACGAGATGGAGGCGGCAGCCGGCCGAGAGCCGGTCGAGCGCGAGCTGGTCGCGAGCATTCTGACCGATCTGGAGCGCGAGGGCTTCTGCCGCTCCGAGGGCGATCGTTGGCTGAGCGTATAGCTCGCTCAAATTATAAGGTTTAGATTTTCGGCAGGGGGTACCATATAATAAGGCCGCCCGAAGCCTACGGGCGGCATGTGTTGAAGGGAAGTACACCTATGGATTTTGAGAACTCTCAGACCAAGAAGAACCTCGAGACCGCTTTTGCCGGTGAGTCCCAGGCGCACACCAAGTATCGCTACTACGCATCTAAGGCCAAGAAGGATGGCTACGTGCAGATCTCGAATATCTTTGCCGAGACCGCGGGCAACGAGTCCGAGCACGCCAAGCTGTGGTTTAAGTATCTGCACGACGGCGCCGTTCCCGACACCCTGGACAACTTGCGTGATGCCGCTGCGGGCGAGAACTACGAGTGGACCACGATGTACGACGAGTTTGCCAAGACCGCCGAGGAAGAGGGCTTTGCCGAGATTGCTGCAAAGTTCCGTGGCGTCGGTGCCGTCGAGAAGGCTCACGAGGAGCGCTACAACAAGCTCGTCGAGCGCATTGAGTCGGGCGAGGTGTTTGAGCGCGAGGGCGTAAAGGTGTGGAAGTGCCTGAACTGCGGGCACCTGCATGTGGGTGCCGAGGCGCCTGAGGTGTGCCCGGTGTGCAACCATCCCAAGGCGTACTTTGAGGAGCAGGTGGTGAACTACTAGCGCTTGGCGCTGGCTGCTGCGGAGCGCAGGGCGGGAGGCCGGATTGCCTTCCCTTCCCGCTCACGGCTCCGCAGGGTCGCGTTGAGGGAAGGCAATCCGGCCTCCCGCCCTGCGCTCCGGCGTTGGGTCGTCGCGTGCTCATGTCTAAAAAGCTGATTAGAAGTTTGTGTGCCGCCCCCTTTTGGGGCGGCACGTTTTTGTGTGGGGTCCCTGTCTTCACAATTTCTGTCAAGCTTTTGGTCAGCTTTTGGTTAGTTGGCGGGTTCGCGGAAGGGCAAGAGATCATTCGATAAAAAAGCTCAGAGAAAGTGCCGGTAGGGGAGTTGTTGAGGTTTTCGACAGCTTTTGTCAGCAAGAAACTTTGCAGCTATTGCTACGGATTGCGTTGCCGTGGCCTTGGCGGTGCGGGATGCTGGGCGCAAGCGTCGAATGCTCCGATTTTGGAGGCCAGCATGGATCTGTTTCTTGAGACCCCGCAGCAACAAGCCGAGCGCATGTTGCGCCAGCAGCAACGGCTTATGGAGATGCAAATGCAAGGGGCGGCCATCCAACCTCCTGCACAAAACGTTGCGCCCGCGATTTCGCCTGCGGGTGAGGCGACCCCAGAGACCTATTCCGTACAGCAAGATTCATATGCCCAGGAGCTCGCGTTCGATAAACGCCGTGCGCGCCGCCGCCGTTTGGGCCAGCGCCTGCGCACATTGGCGATGATCGTGCTCATCCCGCTGGGGCTTGCGGCCATCTTTCTGGTGTCGTATGCCCTCACGTGCATTCTCAACGGCGCATCGCCCAACGAGGTGCTCCAGCATCTAGCGGCCCTGGGTCAGCGCCTAGGTGACGTCATAACAACCATCCGCGCCGGCTGGGAGAGCTAGCGTTTGTCGCATTAGGACTTCTAGGGTGTAGGGATTATCGCCACGAGTGGAATCCTTGCATCCTGTGGGTCCTGTCGTGCAACTGAATAGTATTATTGAAGATGAATAATATTAGGATTTGCTATGTATAAGCAGGATTTAGAGCAGACTCTTTTGGATATTGACGAAGAGGCGGAGCTGGAAATAGGTCCAAGAGACGATAGGCCGAGCGTTGTATTGGTGGGAGGAAGCGCCTTCATGCTAAACGACGTGACGAATCGGGCGGTTACACATGACATTGATGTGTTTGAGGCAGACAGGTGCCTCCGCGAGATCATGGATCGATACCCCGGGGTGAATGGAATGGCGGTGGCATATTGCAACCAGATGCCATTCAATTACGAAGATCGATTGATCCCATTGGAGATTGGGGCGCATTTTATCAGGTACTTTACGCCATCTTTGGAGGATCTGGCGGTGATGAAGCTTTACGCCTATCGCCCGAATGACATTGTCGACCTCCATAGTCGAACATTTATCGACCGACTTGATTGGGATCTGCTCGAGCGGCTTATATTCGACGATGGAGAGGCGCTGGCGTCGTCGCCTTCGGAACGGAGTTATCAAGAGATGGTCTGCGCATACAGGCAATACAAAAAGGAGGTGCTCGGTTGAATCTGACTTTTGAGGGATTTTTGAAAGGCTATTGCCGGGAGCTATCCGGACAGCAGTCGCTGAGTTTTAGAAAACTGGTTGAGCAGGCGACGACGGTTGCGCCGCGCGTGGCGGAGCCTCTGTTTTTGCTCGCTTTGGCGCAAGGAAAAGCCGAATACGTTCTGGGTTTATCCGAGGGCTCGTGGATGGAAGAGGATTACCGAGGCGTTTTGTCCTTGTACGATCAAGCGGGTGGCATGGCGTCTCTATGCGCCAAAAGTGAGCTCCCTAACCGTTATGCCAACGTTTGGCGTGCGTATAGAGCGGTGAAGGAAAAGCCAGTGGCGGACAGAAGGATCAACGCCCTGATGCGAAAAAGAACATTGGGGGCGCTAGGGGAATCGGGCGTAACGCGCTACGGTCTCTGCCGCGATTTGAATCTGAATAAGGGAAACGTATACGCATACTTGGCCGGCGATGACTCAAAAGTGAGCAGGAAGACAGCGCGCCGCATTATGGAATATGCGGAGGAGAGAAGCGCCCAAGAAGAGGCTGGGCGCCCGGTGCGTGTGGCGGGGTAAGATTGATCGCGGTTTTGATTAATGATCGATTGGGTTTGTTGGGCGGAGACTATGTCTGCTATTGATATCGTGCTTGTTGTGATTGCCTTGGTGGCGGTGGGGGTTGCTGTGGCTTGTGCCCTGCAGCTCAAGGGCCTCCGCGCCGAGCTGCGGGAGCGCGGCGATAACGGGGCAGAGATACTGGCTGCGCTCGAGCAGGCCAACAACGCGCTCGACACCCTGAACGTCGCTTTGGCCGAAACCCGCCGCACGGCAAATGCCATCGCGCAGCAGCAGACAACCGATGCGGCCGTGGAGCAGCAGCGCTACCTGACCATCGCGCGTGAGTTCTCGCAGGCTGGCGACCGTATGGATGACCTGCGCCGCGAGACGACCCAACAGCTCGGCGCCAACCGCGAGGGCATCGAGCACCGCCTGGACAAGGTGCGCGAGACGGTCGATGCCCAGCTGGGCGCCATCCGCAAGGACAACAACGTGCAGCTCGATCAGATGCGCGCGACGGTGGACGAGAAGCTCTCCCGTACGCTCAACGACCGCCTGTCGGCATCGTTTAAGCAGGTGAGCGACCAGCTCGAGGCCGTGTACAAGGGCCTGGGCGACATGCAGTCTATCGCCACCGGCGTGGGCGACCTTAAGCGCGTGCTGGGCAACGTCAAAGCGCGTGGCATTTTGGGCGAGGTGCAGCTGGGCGCGATCCTGGCGGACATTCTCACGCCCGACCAGTATCTGGAAAACGTCGCCACCAAGCCCGGCGCCTCGGAACGCGTTGAGTTTGCCGTCAAGCTGCCGGTGGACGAGGGCGACCCCGTGCTGTTGCCGATTGACTCCAAGTTTCCGGGCGATGCGTATGAGCATCTGCTCGACGCCCAGGAGTCGGGCGACGCGGAGGCCGTCGCCGCCGCGCGCAAGACGCTCGACACCATGGTGAAGCGCGAGGCAAAGGACATCTGCGAAAAGTACCTGAGCGTGCCCGCGACCACCAACTTTGGCATTCTGTTCGTTCCGTTTGAGGGCCTGTACGCCGAGGTCGTCACGCGCCCTGGGCTTATCGAGACCCTGGGCCGCGACTATCACGTCAACGTTGCCGGCCCCAGCACCATGGCGGCCATCCTCAACAGCCTGCAGATGAGCTACCAGACGTTTAGGCTGCAAAAGCGCACCGACGACGTGCTACGCGTGCTTTCCGCCGTCAAAGCCGAACTACCGCGCTATCAGGCGGCGCTGCGTCGCGCCCAGCAGCAGATCGAGACTGCGGGCAAAACGGTCGAGGGCATCATCACCACGCGTACCAACGTCATGGAGCGCAAGCTCAAGGATATCGACGCGCTGGAAGACGCCAAGGAGGCCGACGAGGTCTTGGGGCTCACGTCCGCGGGCCTGCTCGCAGACCAAGAAGACGAGGACTAGCGGCACTTGACGGCGGGGCGCCTGCGCAGGCGCAGGGCGCGGGTGCTTTTCGCATCGCACTTGCCTAAAGCGCACTTTAATGTGCAACAATGGCCTTTCGCCCTATCAGACGCGAAAGGAAGCCCATGTCTCAGAGAAGCACCAGCCCGCTCAAACGCTCGACCGTGCGCCGCACGCTGCAGCGTTTTTGGGATGTCACGCGCACGCAGCCGCTGATCGTCTTTCTCTCGGTGTTCTCGTCGGCGGGTTACATCTTTTTGCTCACGTTTGCCAACACCTACGTTATGGCCCTCATCGTCGATCGTGTCCAGGCCGGCCCCGTAGCGGGCGACCAGGTGTTTGAGGTCTTCGGTCCCTACATTTTGGCGCTCGTGCTCGTCAACCTGGTGGGCCAGATCCTCTCCAAGCTGCAGGACTACACCGTCTACAAGCTCGAGATCGCGGGCAACTATCACCTGGCGCGCCTGTGCTTCGACACGCTCTCCAATCAATCCATGACATTCCACACCAGCCGCTTTGGCGGATCGCTTGTGAGCCAGACGAGCCGTTTTATGAGCGGCTACACGGGTCTGGTCGACGTGACGGTGTATTCGCTCATTCCCACCATCACCTCGGTTGTCTGCACGGTGACGGCGCTCGCTCCGGTGGTGCCCACATTTACCGTGATCCTGGTGGGCATCATGGTCGTCTACATCGCGTTTGTCTGGCTTATGTACAAGCGCATCATGCCGCTTTCGGCCGCGACGTCCGCCGCACAAAACAAGCTCTCGGGTGTGCTGTCCGACGCGGTCACGAACATCTTGGCCGTCAAGACCTGCGGGCGAGAGGACTTTGAACGCGATCTGTTCGACACCGCCGATCGTGCCGCGCGCGATGCCGAAACGGTCTCGATGCACGCCATGATGCAGCGCAACTTTACGACCTCGGGCCTTATCGTCATCACCATGGCCGTGGTGAGTGTGTTCGTGGCGGGCGGCAACGCGTGGTTTGGCATCTCGGCCGGCTCGCTCGTCATGATCTTTACCTACACCTATAACCTCACCATGCGCCTGAACTACGTGAGTTCCATGATGCAGCGCATTAACCGCGCGCTGGGTGACGCCGCCGAGATGACGCGCGTGCTGGACGAGCCGCGTTTGGTGGCAGACGACCCGGACGCCTCTGAGCTCAAAGTGACCGAGGGCGCGATTGATTTTGAGCACCTGAGCTTTGCGTACCGTGACGCTGCGGCGGGCGAGAGCGTGTTCGATGACCTGACACTTCATGTGGCGGCGGGCCAGCGCGTGGGCCTGGTGGGCAAATCGGGCTCGGGCAAGACGACGCTCACCAAGTTGTTGTTGCGCCTGGACGATGTACAGGGCGGCCGCGTGCTCGTGGACGGCCAGGACGTCTCGCGCTGCACGCAGCAGAGCCTGCGCCGTCAGGTTGCCTACGTGCCGCAGGAGGCGCTGCTGTTCCACCGCTCCATTCGCGAAAACATTGCCTACGGCCGTCCCGACGCCACCGACGAGCAGGTCCGCGAGGCCGCGCGCCTGGCCAATGCCCTGGAGTTTATCGACCGCTTGCCCCGTGGCTTTGACACCATGGTGGGCGAGCGCGGCGTTAAGCTTTCGGGCGGCCAGCGCCAGCGCGTGGCCATTGCCCGTGCCATCCTCACCGACGCGCCGATTCTGGTACTCGACGAGGCGACGTCTGCCCTCGATAGCGAGTCTGAGGCGTTGGTGCAGGAAGCTCTCGAGAACCTGATGCGCGGCCGCACCTCCATTGTGGTGGCGCATCGCCTGTCCACCGTGGCGGCGCTCGACCGCATCGTGGTACTGGCGGATGGCGAGATCGTCGAGGACGGCACGCATGTGCAGCTCGTCGAGGCGGGCGGCGAGTACGCGAGCCTGTGGAGCCGTCAGACCGGCGCATTCTTGGAGGCGTAAACGTCTCGGACGTGGGACAATTGTGCCCATAAGTTTATTGTGCCGTTGAGCCGAGGAGTCGTTATGCCACGCGAGACCAATGCCGCCAAGCGCGAGCGCGCCATCGAGGTGTGTGAGCGCCTCAACCGTCGCTATGGTCCGGTCGAGTGCTTTTTGGACCACGAGAATCCCTTCCGCCTGCTGATCGCGGTGCTGCTTTCGGCGCAAACGACCGATGCGCAGGTCAACAAGGTGACGCCGCGGCTGTTTGCCCAGTGGCCCACGCCCGAGGCCATGGCCGGGGCGAGCGTAGCTGACGTGGCAGACACCATCAAGTCGCTCGGCTTCTACAAGAGCAAAGCCAAGCATGCCGTCGAGGCCGCGCAGATGATCGTCGCCGACTATGACGGCGAGGTGCCGGCCGACATGAAGGAACTCGTGAAGCTGCCGGGCGTGGGACGCAAGACGGCGAACATCGTGCTCAACGTGGGGTATGGCATCGTGGAGGGTATTGCGGTGGACACGCACGTCAACCGCATTGCGCACCGCCTGATGCTGAGTCCCAAGACGCATGCCAAGGAACCGCTCAAGACCGAGCAGGATCTGCTCAAGATTTTGCCGCACGAGTATTGGGAGTCGGTCAACCATCAGTGGATCACCTTTGGCCGCGAGATCTGCGACGCCCGCAAACCCAAGTGTGACGAGTGTCCGCTGGCAGATTTGTGCCCCAGCGTGCGCGTTTTGGGGTAGCTGCCCGGTGCGCGCCGGCGCGTCCGCCCCATGCGTTACCATGACAAACAATAGTTTTGATGTACGACCCGCCGAGCCTGCCCCGGCGGGCTTTTGGCGTTGCGATGCCGGAGGACCACATGCTCATTCACCGTATAGCCGCGCAGCTCTACACTGCCGAGGCACTGCAGACCGTCGAGGCCGGACTCGATGCCGGCGAGGACGTGACGCTGGCCGTGTCGCAGTCGGGCCGCACGCTCATGGCGGCAGCTCAGTTTGCGCGCCGTCCGCGTCCCACGGTCTACATCGTGAGCGGCGAGGACGCGGCCGATCGCGCCGCGCGCAGCCTGGCCGCCTATGTGGGTCTGGCGCATGTGTGCCGCTTTCCCGAGCGCAAAGACTATCCATGGCGTGAGCAGGCGCCCGACGACGCCGTGGTGGCCCAACGCTGCGAGGCTTTAGGGCGCATCGTGCGCGGCGATAACTGCATCATGGTCGCCTCGGCCCGCGCGCTACTGCGTTGCGTGCCGCCGGTCGAGAGCCGCTATTGGGAGTCCACCACCTTTGCGGTGGGCGAGGAGATTCCCTTCGACGAGGTGCCGCAGCGCCTGGTGGGCATGGGCTACACCAATGCAGGTGCCGCCGACGCGCCCGGCCTGTTCCGTGTACACGGCGATACCGTCGAGGTGTTCCCCGCGCAGGAAAAAGCACCCGTGCGCATTGAGTTCTTTGGCGACGAGATCGACCGCATCCGCCGCATGGTGAGCTCTACGGGTCAAACCATCGGCAACGAGGACAGCATCGAGATCTTCCCGTGCCGCGAGCTGGCGCTCACCGACGAGGCCGTCCACAACATGCATGTGGCGCTCTATCGCGCCAGCCAGAGCGATAGCAAGCTGGCGGCGCTGCTCGAGATGGTGGACGCGCGCATCGTCACGCCCGAGCTCGACCGCTTTTTGCCGGTGATGTACGGCCAGACCGTGAGCCCGTTGGCGCACGTGAGCGGCAAGGCGCTTGTGGTCCTGTCCGAGCCGCGCTCGCTGTTCGATGACTGCCTGCGCGCCTACGAGGATATCGAGGCCCGTGCCGGCGAGGCGGGGATTGACCGTCTGGACGGCCTGTACGTGCGTGCCCAACAGCTCGACTTTGGTGCTCAGCAGCGCCTGAACTACGTGAGCCTGATTCGTGCCGGCGGTGCGGTTACAGCCGAGCTCAAGATTGAGCAGCCGGCCATTGCGGGCTCGGACAATCGCTTTATGACGCGCATTCAGGAGGTCGTGGGCAAGCGCTATGCCTGCGTGTTTGCCATTCCCGACCGCGGTGCGCGCGAGTCGATGGAGCTCACCTTTGGCGACGAGGGCATCACCTTTGAGGAGTCGCTGACGGCCGCCCCCGAAAACGCCGGCGTTATCGGCGACCGTGTGCGCGTGGCAGCGGCGGATTCTGCCGATCGTGCTGTCCGCCAGGATGCTCATGCTGCAATTCGCGAACGCAAGGCCGACGCGCTCAACGCCCGCTCGCTCGAGGCAGGTGCCGCCCAGGCTGCCGCCGGCGCCACCGTGCCCACCATCTCGCGCGGACGCGTGACCTTTGTCGATGCCGCCTTGCCGCAGGGCGTGGTGGTGCCCGATGCCAACCTGGCCGTGTTCTCGATCGCCGACCTCAACGCCCGCATGGACGCCAACCGCGCGCGCAGCCGCCGCAAGGTGGACATTACGCAGATCACGTTTCCGTTTAAGCCGGGCGACTACGTGGTGCACGCCACTCACGGCATCGCGCTCTTTAGCGAGATCGCGCGCCAGGAAGTGGGCGGCAAGGAGCGCGACTACTTTTTGCTGGAATATGCCGACGGCGACAAGCTCTACGTGCCGCTCGAGCAGGTTGACCGCATCACACGCTATGTTGGCCCCGACGGCGACAAGCCGCGCCTGACCAGGCTCAACACCGCCGACTGGACGCGCGCCACCAACAAGGCGCGCAAGAACGCCAAAAAGCTGGCGTTTGACCTGGTCGATCTGTATACGCGCCGCTCTTCGATTACCGGTATCTCTTGCCCGCCCGACACGCCCGAGCAGATCGAGATGGAGCAGAGCTTCCCCTACGACGAGACGCGCGATCAGCTGGAGGCCATCGCTGACATTAAGGCCGATATGGAGGCGCCCAAGCCCATGGACCGCCTGCTGTGCGGAGACGTGGGCTTTGGCAAGACCGAGGTCGCCCTGCGCGCGGCGTTTAAGTGCGTGGACTCCGGTCGCCAGGTCATGGTGCTCTGCCCCACGACCATTCTGGCCCAGCAGCACTACGAGACGTTCTTTGAGCGTTTTGCCCCGTTTGGCCTTGAAGTCGAGGTACTCAGCCGCTTTCGCACGCCGGCGCAGCAAAAGCGCGCGCTCAAGGCATTTGCCGAGGGCACGATCGATGTGCTCATCGGCACGCATCGTCTGCTTTCGGCCGATGTGAACCCCAAGAACCTAGGCCTGGTAATCATCGACGAGGAGCAGCGCTTTGGCGTGCAGCACAAGGAGCAGCTCAAGAACCTGCGTGAGCAGATTGACGTGCTTACGCTTTCGGCAACGCCTATTCCGCGAACCATGCAGATGGCCACGAGCGGCGTGCGCGACATGAGCCTGATCACCACGCCGCCGACTGGGCGTCGTCCCGTGATCGTGCACGTGGGGGAGTACGACCCCGATGTGGTGAGCGCGGCGATTCGCCTGGAGGTGGGCCGCGGCGGCCAGGTGTACTACGTGTCCAACCGCGTCAAGACCATCGACGACGCCGTGGCGCGCGTGCACGAGGCCGCGCCCGAGGCGCGCGTGGGCGTGGCGCACGGAAAGATGAGCCCGCGCGAGGTCGAGGACGTGATGATTGAGTTCGCGACCAAAAAGATCGACGTGCTCATCGCCACGACCATCGTGGAGAGCGGCATCGACAACGCGACCGCCAACACGCTGATCATCGAGGACTCGCAGCGCTTGGGTCTGGCACAGCTCTACCAGCTCAAGGGCCGCGTGGGTCGCTCTGCCACGCAGGCCTACGCGTACTTTATGTTCCCGGGCGAGCTGCCGCTCACCGAGGAGGCCACGGCGCGCCTGACTGCACTTTCCGAGTTCCAGGACCTGGGCAGCGGCATGCGTATCGCCATGCGCGACCTGGAGATTCGCGGCGCCGGTTCGCTGATGGGCGCTGAGCAGCACGGCAACCTGTCGAGCGTGGGCTTTGATCTGTTTACGCAGATGTTGGGCCAGGCCGTGGCCGAGGCGCGCGGCGATGACGACGCCGGCGTGGAGGCGGCGAGCGTGGGTATTAATCTGCCGGCCGATTACTTCTTGTCCGAGGAGTACCTGCCGGCGGTGGACCAGCGCGTGCTCGTGTACCGCAAGCTCGCAGCGGCCGAGGACCTGGAGAGCATCGACGAGGTGCAGGAAGAGACCGAGGCCGCGCATGGCGAGCTGCCGTTGGCGGGACTCAATCTGTTCAACCGCGCGCGTATCCGTATCCGCGGCGAGCGCTTGGGGCTCGAGAGCGTCACGCTCAGCGGCGGACGCATCACGTTTTTGGGCGTCGACGTGCCCAAGAAGGTGGCCTTTGAGTTTAAGAATCGGTACGGCGCGGTGAACTTCCCCAAGAGCCGCAAGCTGTCGGTGCCCTATAAGGCGGGCGCCGGTGCGGGCAGCGGCCTGGGTCGCGGTCTCGATGCCAACGACGGCGCCGGCCCCGTGGCGGCCACACTCATGCTGCTGCAGCAGCTGGGTGCGAGCGACGACGACTAATTGGGTCGACGCTGCAAACGCCCCATTTGGGCAATCTGACCCCATCGAAAGGAAAGCATGTTCGGATACATCTATAAGAAAGATGTCGCCATGATCGCGGTTGTCCTGTGCCTTTGTCTGGGCGTGGGCAGTTTCTTCGATTATCAGATCTCGAGCGCGCTGTTCAATATCGGCAGCATGTACGGTCGCTTTATCGAGGCCGCTGGCGAGCTGCCGTTTGAGCTGACGGCGAGCGTCGCGGGCGTTATGCTCGTGCGTTCGGCACGCCCCGATTCCAAGACGAGCAAGTGGCTTGCCGCGCTGGGCGTTCTGGTCAACGTGGGCCTGACCGGCTACGAGATCGTTTCGTCCCTGAGGGTTGGCGGCAAACTCATCGCGGCTCAGTTGGTGCTGACGTTTGTGCTGGTCATCGTCGCCAACCTTATCGTCTATCGCCTCACGCGCGCGACCGACCCCGACGAGCTCACACGCTGGGCGTTGATGGTGCTGGCCGTGTGGGTCGCTCAGGCCATCATCCTCAACGTGGTTGTCAAGCCGCTGTGGTCGCGCCCGCGCATGCGCGTGATCGAGGTCACGCCGGGGCTCAATTTTCAGCCGTGGTGGGTGATTGGCAACCCCGACAAGTGGAGCTATATTGCGGCCGGCGTAATCAAGGACGGCTTTAAGTCGTTTGCGAGCGGACACACGGCGCACGCGGCGATCGGCCTTATGCTCGCCGGGCTTCCTGCGGCGTCCTTTAAGGAAAAGCCGTCGCGACGCCGCGTGGTCTTTTGGGTCGCTGCCGTGGTCGCGGCGCTCGTCGCCTTTGGCCGTATCGTGATCGGTGCACACTTTTTGACTGACGTGAGCTGCGGCTTTGCCCTGGTGTTGGCACTTGAGTGCCTTGCCGCGCGCATTGCCTATCCGGGCGGCGTACAATAGCGGCGTTTAAATCATCGGGCCCATGCCCGGCTAGAGAGGATTGCCATGCTCGCGTTCAACAACGACTATTCCCACGGTGCTCATCCGGCAGTGCTGCAGGCGCTCGTCGATACCAACATGGAGCCGCAGCCCGGCTACGGTACCGATGCGCACACCGAGCGTGCCAAGCAGCTGATTCGCGAGGCCTGTCAGGCCCCCGATGCCGACGTGTTCTTGCTGGTGGGCGGCACGCAGGCCAACGCGACGGTGATTGACATGCTGCTCGCGCCCTACGAAGGCGTCGTTGCCGCCGAGACCGGCCATGTCGCTTGCCACGAGGCGGGCGCCATCGAGTTTGGCGGCCACAAGGTGCTCACCATCCCCGGCTACGAGGGCAAGATGCACGCCGAGGATCTCGAGAACTATATCCAGGTGTTCTACGAAAACGAGAGCTACGAGCACACGGTGTTCCCGGGCGCCGTGTACGTGAGTCTATCGACCGAGTACGGCACGCTGTACTCCAAGGCCGAGCTCGCGGCGATTCACGCGGTGTGCCAGAAGCGCGAGATTCCGCTGTTTGTGGACGGTGCTCGTCTGGCCTATGCACTGGCGGCCGATGAGTGCGACATTACCCTGCCCGAGCTGGCGCAGCTGTGCGACGTGTTCTACATCGGCGGCACCAAGTGCGGCGCGCTTTGCGGCGAGGCTGTGGTGTTCTGCGGCATGCACGCTCCGGCGCATCCCATTCCGCGTATTAAGCAGCACGGCGCGCTGTTGGCCAAGGGCCGCCTGACGGGCGTGCAGTTTGAGGCGCTCTTTACCGATGGCCTGTATTTTGAGATTGGTCGCCAGGCGATCGAAACCGCGCAGGCGCTTCGTCGCGTGCTGCACGAGCACGGCTACCGGTTCTTCTTGGAGACGCCCACAAACCAGCAGTTCGTGATTTTGCCCAACGAGGACATGGCCCGCATTCGCGAGCATGCGGCGATCGAGTACTGGGAAAAGTACGACGATACCCACACGGTGGTGCGCTTTTGCACCAGCTGGGCCACGACGCAGGAGGACATCGACGCGCTGGCGGCTGTCCTGTAGCCTGATGTAATGACGAGGGGCCGCCTTGCGCTGGGTTTGGCGCAAGGCGGCCTTTGTTTTTGAGAGAGAAGGGTTGTATGACCGAGATGTCCGAGCCGGCGATTCGCCTGGCGACGCCCGAAGACGCGCCGGCGTTGCTTGCCATCTATGAGCCGTATGTGCGCCAGACGGCGATTACCTGCGAATACGAGGTGCCGAGCGTTGAGGAGTTCGCCGGGCGCATCGAGCGTACGCTCAAGCGATATCCGTATTTGGTGATGGAGCTGGACGGGCGTCCGGTAGGCTATGCGTATGCGAGTCCGCTCAACAGCCGCGAGGCATACGACTGGTCGGTCGAGACGTCGATTTACCTGGCACGCGACGTGCGCCACGGCGGGCTGGGCCGCAAGCTGCACGATGCGCTCAAGCAGTGCCTGATCGCGATGGGCATCACCAACATGTGCGCGCTCATCGCCGTGCCGCACGACAAGGACGACGAGTATCTAACGCACAACAGCCAGGACTTCCATGCCCATATGGGATATCGCTTGGTGGGTGCTTTCGACCGCTGTGCCCAAAAGTTCGGCCGCTGGTACGACATGTGCTGGATGGAGCTGGTTCTAGCCGAGCGCGTCCCTAACCAACCCAAGCCAACCTGGTTCCCCGACCTCCCCAAACCTACCATTTAGGGACAGGTTTATTTTGGCCGCTTAGCCGATGGGCTCGGTGTATTTGGCGCGGTCGGTGCGTTGGATGCGCTTGGAGACATGGAGCGGGCGGCCGTCGGTGTCGTAGACGTAGTCGGTGATCAGGATCAGCGCCTGTCCGCGCTCAACGTTGAGCAAAAACGCCTCGTTTTGCGAGGCATAGCACACCTCAAAGGTCTTATGCCCCTGCGCCGGCGCACGATGGAACTCCTGGCGCAGCGTGGCGTAGAGCGAACCGTTGATATCGCGATCGATGAGCGCCTCAAAGCTTGGCGGCAGATAGGTGGTCTCCAGGCACAGCGGTGCTTCGTCCAGATAGCGCAGGCGGACGAGCTTGACGAGTTTGCTGCCCACGGCGGCATCGAAAAACTTGGCCACGTCGCCGGCGGCCTTGGCAAAGCCCGAGTCCACCGTGCGCGTGGTGGGCTTCATGCCCTGACCCTGGATCTGCGCTGTGTAGCTCGAAAACACCAGGTTGTTCTCGTGGAGCGCCGGCGTGTCGGCCACAAAGGCGCCGCGTCCGCGCTCGGTGCGAATCAGGCCTTCGTCAACAAGCACCTTAAGGGCATGGCGCACGGTGCTGCGCGACAGCCCCGATTCGTCCATGAGCTCCATTTCGGACGGCAGCTTGTCTCCGCAGGCGTAGATGCCGGCAGCGATGCGGTCGCGAAGTGTGGTCGCCAGACGCTCGTATTGGGTCAGTTTCTTTTTCGATGAAGCGCTCATGCGATCAACCTGTATCTAACCTGTATGCTTACCTAATCAAGCATGTATCCAATACAACAACAAAACTGCTGGTAACGAGTTATCGAAAACCGTATCAGCAAAAAATCTAAGACAAATATAGCATACAACTAGTCGACATCGCTAAAACATGTATGTAACTTGTATGCCGTCAAGAGCATCAAATGAGAAGAAAGGCTGATGCGCGATGACTACTCAGGAACAGGTTAAGGATGTCGTCTCCCAGGTTTTGGCTGACAAGGCAGACAAGGGCGGCATCAAGCGCGTCGTGTGGATTGGCGCCGGCGGATCTAACGGCGGTAACTATCCTGCCCAGTACTTTATGGAGCACGAGGCCACGCAGGTCGTGAGCTCCAGCTACACCAGCAACGAGTTCGTGCACGCCACGCCCGCCTACGTCAACGAGAACACCTTGGCCGTTGTCGTGTCCATGCGCGGCACCAAGGAGACTATCGTTGCCGCCCAGGTCGCCAAGGACCACGGCGCCAGCACCATCGCCATCTACGTTGACGAGTCCGCCCTCACCGAGGTCTGCGACTACAAGATCCAGTACGACAGCCTGGCCGTCGACGAGTCCTGCATGGGCCGCACCAACTCCGCCGTCGTGACCATGATCGCTATGGAGCTCACGCAGCAGACCGAGGGCTATGCCGAGTACGAGACCGCTATGGCAGCCTTTGACCTGGTCGATCCCATCTATCGCAAGGCCGTCGAGTACACCCGTCCGCTCGCAGCCAAGTGGGCCGAGCAGAACGCCGACAAGCCCTGCATCAACGTGATGGCTCAGGGTCCGCTCTTTGGTGCCGCCTACGTCTTTAGCATCTGCAACGTGCAGGAGATGCTGCAGATCGACTCCTGCACCATCAACACCTGCGACTTCTTCCACGGTCCCTTCGAGATCCTGGACAAGCGTACCTCGCTGTTCCAGCTCATCAGCGTCGGCCGCAGCCGCTGCAACGACGAGCGCGGCATTCGCTTTGTCAACCAGTACGGTGGTGAGCGCGTCTACCAGCTCGACGCCAAGGAGCTCGGCCTCAACGACATCAAGGACAGCGTGAGCGAGTACTTCAACCACCTGATCTTTGCCCCGATCCTCAACAACGTCTACATGCGTGCGCTCTCCGCCGTCACCCACAAGGACTACATGACGCGCCGCTACATGTGGAAGCTTGAGTATTAGTTACGGCGTTTTACCAAACGCCGTAACCGCTCGACGCTGCAAACCCGCCAGAGCGGCAATCTGCCTTTCAGCTTCGGCGGCATGACCAGAAGGTCAATGCCGCCTCGTTTCAAGGCACCTTGCTCGCTCTGGCGGGTTTTCGCTGACATTGCCAAAACATCGACGATACCGTGGCTGGCGGGACACTCCCTTTGTCTAGAGATTTCCCGTTTGCCGATTTGTGCCTTGAAAAATGTATATAACGACTATAACGTAGTGTGAAACATATTGGAAACAATACCGAGGAGGCTGCGTTGAAGAAAAGCAATCTGGGCTATGTGCTGGTGCTGATCGCCGCGCTTATGTGGGGCAGCATCGGAATCTTTGTAAACGGCATCTCGGCCATGGGCGTTACGTCCCAGAGTATGGCTGCCTTTCGCTTGTTGGTCGGAGCGCTTATCTTGGCGCCGGTCCTGATGTTTATGGGCTGCCGTTCGGGTGAGGGGTCTACCGTGGCTCAGGGTCCGCTGGCCCTGTTCAAGGCAAGCCCTAAAGAGCTTGTTTCCTGCGCGCTTGTCGGTATCGTCGGTTTGGCCGCCGCCAACACTTGCTATTACGAGTGTATGGGCGAGGTGGGCATGTCCACGGCCTCGGTGCTGCTCTATACCTCGCCGGTGTTTGGCGTCGTGCTCGGCCGCGTGCTTTATCGCGAGGACGTGACCCCCAACAAGCTCGTTGCCATCGCTTTTAACATAGGGGGCTGTGTACTTGCAGTAACTAATGGCGACCTTTCCGGTTTCCATTTTTCGGTTTGGGGCGTCACGTCGGGCGTGATTGCAGGCTTTTGTGGGGCGTCGCTCGCGGTGTTTAGCCGGATAGCAACCAAGACGGTCCACCCGCTGGCTGTCACGTTTTGGGGCCTTGTTTTTGGCGGTGCGGTTATGGCGGCTATCGCGGCTCCGTGGCCGGATGTCGCTGCGGCAATGTCGCCACAGCTGCTGCTGCTGTTCCTTGGCTTTGGACTCATCCCCACAGCCGTGGCTTACATCTTATATATGCAGGGTCTGTCCATGGGGCTCGAGACATCGAAAGTTCCCGTCGTAATGTCTTTCGAGACGGTCGTCACCGTACTGGTGGGCATTGGTGTCTATGCCGAGTCCGCCGGCGCGATCAAGGTCCTGGGTATTGTGCTGGTGCTCATGTCCATCCTGATTATGAACACCGACTTCTCCAAGCTGCGCAACAGTGTATTTGTCGGTCATGTCGCTGAGAGCATGACCTTTAAGCCCAACGCGTGGTGGACGGAGAAAACGCAGGACATGGATCTGTTTAAGGAGCGCACAGGCATCACGCTGGAGCCCACCGTGCAGGAAAGCCCCTGGTACTTCGTGCGATAGGGGGTTGCGCTCGGTGTCCGACCTGGGGTTATCCAGCCAGCGTCGGCTTACCCAGCCCCAACGTTTCAAGTACGTTAAACCCGTCAACGGTCGATTTTCACCCGCGAACGGTCTTTATACTAATTAGCAATATAAGCAACGTATAAGACGTTATAATGACCATAACGAAAAGGAGGAGGCAAGATGAATCAGATCATTCTCGCATCTCATGGCGGCCTGGCCGCAGGCGCCAAAGACACGCTCGAGATGGTTCTCGGCGACGTGTCGAACGTCCACGTCGTGTCGCTTGCTCGTGACGACAAGGAGCCCATCACCAACAAGGTGGACGCCATGATCGCCACGTTCAACGCGGACGACACCGTCTATGTGCTGACCGATATGCTCGGCAGCTCGGTCAACAACAACATGGTCGAGCTTTCCAAGAACGGCACGAAGTTCACGGTTGTCAGCGGTTTCAACATTCCGCTGGCACTGACGCTTGCTATGAGCCCCGCCCCCGTCAAGGGTGCCGAGCTCGCGGCCCTCATCAACGAGGCCCGCACCGGTCTGACCAACCCCAACGCACCGGTCGAGGTTGCTGCGGCTCCCGCCAAGAAGGCTAAGGCGCCCCGTCACAGCTCCGGTCCCGCCAAGATCGTCCTCGCACGTCTTGACTACCGTCTGCTGCACGGCCAGGTCGTCTTTACCTGGACCACCAAGGTTCAGGCCGAGCGCATCATCGTCGTCGACAACGCTGCCGCCAACGATGACATCAAGAAGGGCGCTCTTAAGCTGGCCAAGCCCCAGGGCGTGCGCCTGAACGTCTTCACCGTCGAGCGTGCCCTCGCCAAGATGGACAAGCTCAACACCCTCGGCGAGCGCGTCATGTTCGTCTTTGGCAACACTGCCGAGATGCTGCAGTTCTGCCAGGGCTACAAGCTCGACGCCATCAACCTGGGCGCCACCGCCAACCACGACGGTGCCGATCAGGTCGGCGGCAAGGACAGCTCCGTCTTCTTCGACGCCACCCAGAAGGCCGACGTCAACCAGCTGCTCGACATGGGCATCAAGCTCTACGTCCAGCAGACCCCTACGTATCAGAGCGTCGACATCGACGCCAAGCTGTAATCAACCAGGCTTTTGCCTGACTGAAAGGAGAAGGGTATGAATACGTTCATCAGTGCGGTGCTCGTCGGCCTCGTCGGCGTGTTCTGCATGTGGGACTCCCGCCTGCTCGGTCGTCTTAACTTCGAGCAGCCCCTCGTTGGCGCTACGCTCGTCGGTCTGCTGCTGGGCGATGTGCCCACCGGCCTTGCCGTCGGTGCCGCCGTCGAGCTCGTGTCCATGGGCCTGGTGCAGGTCGGCGCCGCCGTTCCGCCCGATATGGTCCTGGGCGGCATCGTGGCCGCTGCCTTTGCGTGCCTGACCGATGCTTCCGCCGAGACCGCCATGACGATCGCCATCCCGGTCGCCGTCCTGGGTCAGCTCCTCGGCATCGTGTTCCGTTCCATCATCGCCGCCCTCACCCATGTGGCAGATAGCGCGATCGATAACGGAAAGTTCAAGACCGCCTATCGCATGCACATCTGCGCCGGCTCCGGTCTGTACGCAGTCATGTACTTCCTGCCGATCTTCCTCGCCGTCTTTGTTGGCACTGACCTGGTTCAGGTCATCGTCAACATGGTTCCCGAGTGGCTGTCCGTTGGTCTGAACGTCTCGACCAAGATCATGACCGCCTACGGTCTGGCCCTGCTGCTCACCATGATGATCAAGAAGGGTATGACCCCGTTCCTGTTCATCGGCTTCCTGCTCGCCGCCTACCTCAACCTGTCCGTCATCGCGGTCGCTCTGATCGGTGTGTGCCTGGCTATCGTCTTCATGGGCTTCAAGTTCAATGGCTCCCATGCAGCCGCCGGTGTCGATTCCGACTACGATCCGCTCGAAGACGACGAAGACTAAGGAGGAACACACTATGGCAACCGCAACCAAGGACGTGTCCCTGAACAAGAAGGTCAGCCAGTTCTTCTGGCGCTCCTGGGCCATCCAGGCCTCTTGGAACTACGAGCGTCAGATGAACATGGGCTTCCTCTACGGCATGGTCCCCACGCTCGACCGCCTCTACCCCGACGAGTCTGACCCCAAGCAGCTCGCTGCTAAGAAAGAGGCTTACCATCGTCACATGGCGTTCTACAACTGCACCCCGCAGACGAGCGCTTTTGTCCTAGGCCTCGCCGCCTCCATGGAGGAGGAGTACGCCAAGGATCCCGAGAACTTCGATCCCGATTCGATCAACGCGGTCAAGACCTCCCTCATGGGTCCGCTTTCCGGCATCGGTGACTCCCTCTTCCAGGGCACCATCCGCGTTATCGCCTTTGGCCTGGGCGTTCAGCTGGCTCAGCAGGGCTCCATCATGGGCCCGATCCTGGCCTTGCTCATCTCCATCGTCCCCTCTGTGCTGATCACTTGGTTCGCAGCCAAGATGGGCTATCAGGGCGGCCACGAGTACCTGAGCAAGCTCCAGGGCGGCGACCTCATGGAGAAGCTCATGTATGTCTGCGGCATCGTGGGTCTTATGTCCGTGGGCGGCATGATCGCTACGCTGATCGGCGCCACCACCCCGCTGCAGTTCGCTGATGGCACCGTCGTGATCCAGGACATCCTGGACGGCATGATGCCCCAGATGATCTCCCTTGGCCTCACCGGCCTTATGTACTGGCTCATCAAGAAGAACGTCAACACCGGTTGGCTTCTCGTGATCGCCATCGTGGGCGGCATCGCCCTCTCCGCGGCCGGCATCCTGGCCTAGTCGCGACCCAGCGTCTAACCGCTTTCCCCCGGGGGCCTGCCTGGCATCCCATACCCCAGGCAGGCTTCCATCCCTAGATGTGTCAAAGAGACAGTCCCTTTGACACATCCTCAACGGGCCGGCGACTCGGTCCAAATTACGGTAACCCTGCGTGCGTCCGGCAAAGTGGCGCCGCAAAAATCGAAAGGAATGTGTCAGATGTACGAGATCGACCTTAACCTCCCTAAGCAGATCGTCGCTGACGTCCTGTCCAACCACGAGATCCACAGCGTCGCCTTCGTCGGCTGCGGTGCTTCCATGTCCGACCTTTACCCCGCCAAGTACTTCCTGGCCAACAACACGGACAAGCTGAACGTTCAGATCTTCACCGCTAACGAGTTCAACTACGACACGCCTTCCTGGGTCAACGAGCACACCTTCGTGATCACTTGCTCCCTCGGTGGCTCCACGCCCGAGACCGTCGAGGCCAACAAGACCGCCAAGAAGCACAACTGCCCGGTCGTCTCCCTCACCAACAAGGCTGGCTCCGCTCTGACCGTCGACGCCGACCACGTCATCGTTCACGGCTTCCACGCCAACTACGCTGCCAAGTGCGAGAAGCCCGGCTACGCCATCGCTCTTGCTGTCGAGATCCTTCAGCAGACCGAGGGCTATGACCACTACGAGGACATGATCACCGGCCTCACCAACGTCTTCGAGCTCTGCGAGAACGCCGCTCAGTCCGCCAAGGGCCTCGCCAAGCAGTTCGCCCAGGACTTCAAGGACGACGAGATGATCTACTTCATGGCCTCCGGTGCTTCCGAGAAGATGGCTTATTCTCACGCCGCCTTCCTGTTCACCGAGATGCAGTGGATCGACGCCGCCGCTTACAACACCGGCGAGTACTTCCACGGCCCGTTCGAGGTTTCCACCGAGGGTAAGCCCTACGTCTTCTTCATGTCCGATGGTGCCACCCGTCCGATGGACGCCCGCGCCCTCACCTTCCTTAAGCGCATGGGCGCCAAGGTCGCTCTGATCGACTCCAAGGACTACGGTCTGGCCGACGCCGTGCCGGCAAGCGTCGTCACCTACTTCAACCCGCTGCTGCACCTCGCCGTTATGCGCGAGTACGGCAACCAGATCGCCGAGGCCCGTCAGCACCCGCTGACCATGCGTCGCTACATGTGGAAGCTTTCCTACTAATCACAAGTAAGTAGACCTTACAGGTTGATTGAGAGGGGATGGGGTTTGCGCCCCGTCCCCTTTTTTGCTCTGGGGAGGGCGCGCCCGTCGCGCCGCAAAACCCCAGATAAAACCTACCAAAATAAACCTGTCCCTTTTTGGCAGGTGGGAGGAGATGCGTATGATCAAGGCAGTGCTGTTTGATATGGACGGCGTGCTGGTCGATACCGAGTGGTTCTATAACCGTCGCCGCGTGGCGTTTATGGAGGAGAAGGGGTTCCACTTTGACGAGATCCCCGATCTTTCGGGGTCTAACGAGCCTGCCATTTGGGAGGCGCTGGTGCCCGACGATATTGAGCTGCGCGAGCGTCTGCGCGTGGAGTACAAGCAGGTCTACAGCCCGGACCACCCCGTTCCGTATGCCGAGCTGCTCAACGAGCAGACGGAGCCGGTGATGCGTGAGCTGCACGAGCGCGGCGTGAAGTGTGCCATCGCGAGCTCGTCGTATCGTGAGTTGATTGACGAGCTGGTGGAGATTGCGGGTATCGCCGACGTACTGGACTACACCATCAGTGGTCACGAGTGCAGTGCGTTTAAGCCCGACCCCGAGATCTACCTGCGTGCCATGGAGGCGCTGGGTATGGAGCCTGCCGAGTGCCTGGTTATCGAGGACTCGCCTTTGGGTATCGAGGCCGGCAAGCGCTCCGGCGCCCGCGTCCTGGCACTGCGTCCGCACGAGGGCATCAACCTGGATCAGTCCGCCGCTGATGCCATCATCGATAGCCTCGCTGACATTCTGACCGCTTTATAGCGTCAATTCGCTACGAGAAGTACCGATTCACGCGTCTTTTGCGGCAGATCGGCTCATTTTGGCTTCGATTTGATCCGTTTGGCTCCGACTCAGACTAAGTGAGTAGACTTTTCAGCTCAGGCAGAGCACAAAGCGAATCTGCCTTAGTAAAACTGCAGGTCACAGAGGTGGCTGTTTTGGGTGTGCTCGACAGGTCGCGAATAGTCTACTCACTTGGAATTTAGGCTCTTTGGTTGGGGAGATGCTGGCTCGTTTTGGTTGTCGAGAGCGGGTGAATTGAAGCGCCCTTTCGCGCTCCATGCTACAATCGCCGACATGCCCCACAACTACATCTGCCTTCGAAAGGAGCCTACGTGGCGAACGCCATCGATCAGCTCACGGACCGCGTGCTCGTGCTCGGCCGCCTTACCATTGTCCGCCGCGCCATCACTGCTGTGGCGGTCACAATTTCCGCCGTTCTCCAGACATTCCTGATCCAGGCGTTCATTCGCCCCGCCGACCTGCTTCCGAGCGGTCTCACCGGCGTCGCGGTCCTGCTCGATCGCGTTACCTCGCTCGGCGGCGTTCATATCGACATCTCGCTCGGCATGCTCGCGCTCAACATCCCCGTGGCGCTTCTGTGTTGGAGCGGCATCAGCAGGCGCTTCGTCATCTTCTCGATGATGCAGGTCGTGCTTTCGTCGCTGTTTCTCAATATCTTTCACTTCGCCCCGTTTTTGGGCGACAAGATCATGCTCATCATTTTTGGCGGCGTGGTCTCGGGTCTGGGCGCTGCCATTGCGCTTAAGTCCGGCGCATCCACCGGCGGTACCGACTTTATCGCGCTGTGGGTTTCCAACCACACGGGCAAGACCATCTGGGGCGTTATCTTTGGTTTCAACTGCTTTATCCTGGCGATCTTTGGCTTTATGTTTGGCTGGGACAACGCGGCGTACTCCATCGTGTTCCAGTTTATTTCGACCAAGACCATCGACAGCTTCTACCGCCGCTATGACCGCGTAACGCTGCAGATCACGACGCGCAAGGCCGACGAGGTCATGAACGCCTATATCGACCATTTTCAGCACGGCATCAGCTGCGCCGAGGTCGTTGGCGGATACAGCCGCGAAAAGATGTACCTGCTGCACACCGTTGTCTCGACCTACGAGAGCCAGGACATCATCAAGTTGGTGTGCGACATTGATCCCGGCGCCGTGATCAATGTGTTCCACACGCTTAACTTTGTGGGCGGCTGGTGGTGCGGCCATGTCGACGAGCCCATGCCCACGGCCGTTCCCGATCCCGACAAGCCCGCACGCATGGCCAGCAGGCAGGCGCGCCTCAGCGAGCAGGACAGCCTGCAGCAGGACGACGGCAGGTAGAGTGTTGGCATTTTGCCGGCACGGCGCAATCCTGTCCGCTTGAGCCTCCCGAAAGCCTCGCTGCTTTCGGGAGGCCTTCGTTTGCCCAGATAAAACCTACCAAAATGAAGCTGTCGCTTTTTGGTAGGGAGGGTGTATCGTTTTATCATTATGAGGTAACATGAAACTAGACGTTATATACGTATTAGTTATTTCGATATTTCGATAAGAGTGATTAGATATGCCTGCGCCCAAAAATGCACCGCTTTACCAGCAGATTTATGACGAAATCAAAGATGCGATCGAGAAAGGTGTTTATGCACCCAAGGAGCGTATTCCGTCCGAGCTTGAGCTAGCCGAGCAGTACGACGTGAGCCGAATTACGGTGCGTCGCGCCGTCGAGGAGTTGTGCTCCGATGGCTACCTGGTTAAGCAGCAGGGCCGCGGCACCTTTGTTTCCACGCCGCACATCAATCGTCAGTTCCATGCCTCGACGCTGCAGACGTTTACCGCGCTGTGTGCCGGCAACGGCATGAAGGCCGGTGCGCACGTGGTCGATCGCCAGATCGTTCCGGCGCGCCAAAACGAGATGGAGTTCTTTGGTCTGCAGAAGGATGCGCTGCTACTGCATATCAAGCGCGTGCGTACGGCCGACGGCGAGCCCATCTTTGAGGAGAACATCTTTGTGCCGTTTGACGCCTACCGTGAGCTGTTGACGGCCGATCTTGAGGACAAGTCGATTTTTGCCGAGGTCGAGCGTGTTGGCGGAACGCCGATTGTCTCGGTTGGCTACCGTACGGTCGAGGCCGTTCGCGCCAATGCCGAGCAGGCGGCCGAGCTGGGCATTGCCCCGCATGATCCACTGCTCAACCTGCGTGCCGGCTTCACAGGCCCCAATGGCGAGCCGGTCCTGATGGGTAAGCAGTACTACGTGGGCAGCCGCTACGTCATGGTGATGTAAGTTACGCGGTTTTACCAAACCGCGTAACGGGCCGACGCTGCGCGCCGCCCAGGGCGACAATTTGTCATTCAAAAGGCGAGGCATGACCAGAAGGTCTATGCCTTGCCTTTTTCATGCCAACTTGTTCGCCCTGGACGTCGCTCGCTGTCCGTCCTCTACCTGCGGCGGAGTAGTCATTGCACTCATTGGGGACAGACTTAAATGAGTAGTCGTTAGGGATATTCTTGTTTGACTAGTCGTTTAAGAACGTCCCCAATGACTACCCATGTCGTGGCCGGCAGCCGTGCGGCGCCGGTCCGCGTGGCGGCGTATAATCGGCGGCAGATGACTTGGACGTTAGGAAACCATGATCGATAGCATGCAGCAGATGGCGCTCGACACGCTCGGCGCCTATTTTGGCTACACCTCGTTTCGCCCGGGACAGGACCGCATGGTCGACGCGATCCTTGCCGGTCGCGACGCGCTGGGTGTTATGCCCACGGGCGCCGGCAAGTCCATTTGCTACCAGGTGCCCGCGCTCATGCTGCCCGGCATCACCTTTGTGGTGAGTCCGCTGCTGTCGCTTATGGAGGATCAGACCCGCGCATTGCTCGCGGCGGGTGCGCGGCCCAGCTATCTCAACTCCAGCCTTACGCCGGCCCAGCAAAACACCGTGTTCAAGCGGGCGCGTGAGGGTCGCTACCAGCTTATGTACGTGGCACCCGAGCGCCTGCTCGAGCCTCGCTTTTTAGCCTTTGCGCAGGAGGCCGCGGCTGAAGGCGGCATTGGCGTGCCACTCGTGGCTATTGACGAGGCCCACTGCGTGAGCCAGTGGGGGCAGGATTTCCGCCCCGCCTACCTGCAGATTCGCGAGTTTATCGATTCGCTGCCGCAGCGCCCCATCGTGGCTGCCTTTACCGCCACGGCGACCGAGCGCGTGCGTGCGGACATTCAGCAGATGCTCGGCCTGCAAAACCCCGCGACGGTGGTGACGGGCTTCGATCGCAAGAACCTCTACTTTGGTTGCGAGGAGATGGGCGACAAGGCCAAGACTGCCTGGGTGCGCGACTACGTGATCGCGCATTCGAGCGAGAGCGGCATCGTGTATTGCTCGACCCGCAAGACGGTCGATGCGCTGGCAGGCGAGCTTGCCGAAGCGCTGGGCCCCAGCGGCATTCGCGTTGGCCGCTACCATGCCGGCATGGGTAACGACGCCCGCCGCCAAAGCCAGCGTGCCTTTATCGACGACGATATCCAGGTGATGGTTGCCACCAACGCCTTTGGCATGGGCATCGACAAGCCCAACGTGCGCTACGTGATTCACAACAACGTGCCCGAGAGCATCGAAGCCTACTACCAGGAGGCGGGCCGCGCCGGCCGCGATGGCGACCCGGCCAGCTGCCATCTGCTGTGGAACGGTAACGATTTTCGCATGCGTCGCTTTTTGATCGACCGCGGCGATGCTGCCGATGAGGCGCTCGACGACGAGCAGCGCGCGTGGGCGCTCCAGAATCGATATCGCCTGCTCAGCCAGATGGAGGGCTACTGCAACACCACCGGCTGCCTGCGCGAATACATGCTGCGCTACTTTGGCGACGAGGCCGCGGCCGAGCATGCTGCCGCGGCTGGTGCGGGCAGCACCGCCACGGACGACGCCGAGGGCTGCGGCAACTGCAGCAACTGCCTCACGAAGTTCGAGGTCGAGGACGTCACCGATATGGCCCGCGCCGCCGTGCGCTATGTGGCCACACGTCCCATGCGCTTTGGCAAATCGCTGGTCGCCGATGTGCTCCACGGCGGCAACACCGAGCGCATTCGCCAGATGCATCTGGACGAGGACCGCGGCTACGGTGAGCTGTCGAGCGAATCGGTCGGGCGCATCAAGGACATCATCGGCCAGCTGTGCGGCCGCGGTTATCTGGCCACCTCGCAGGGGCAGTACCCGGTCGTGGGGCTGGGTCCGCGTGCCGTCGAGGTCGAGGATGAGGCGTTCGCCTTTACCGTTAAGCGCCGTGCGTCCAAGCGCAAGGCCTCGGCCCGCGCCCGCCGCGCCGTCGATCTGCTGCGCGAGGAGGCCGAGCTGGATCAGCGCCCGCGTGTTGGCGACGATGCCGAGCTGTTCGAGCGCCTGCGTGCCCTGCGCAAGGAGATCTCGACGGAGCTGGAGATGGCGCCGTACATGGTCTTTTCCGACAAGGCCCTGCGCGGCCTGTGCCGCCTACGCCCACAGACGCGCGACGAGCTTATCCAGGTCAACGGCATCGGCGAGAAAAAGGCCGACGCCTTTGGCGAGCAGTTTATGGCGGCGATTGAAGAGTTTGAGTCCGAGCATGCACGGAATGGAGCATAACGATGGCATCCGATGATAAAACCGAGCGCACTGAGGTGTCCGCTGTGCCGCTGTACCAGCAGGTTATGGACGACCTAAAGGGCGAGATCGCGCGTGGCGTGTACGCATCCGGCTCGCGCATTCCTTCCGAAATGGAGCTCGCGAAGTACTACGGCGTGGGACGCATCACCGTGCGCCGCGCCATCGAGGAGCTGTCGCGCGCGGGGTATCTCAACCGCCAGCAGGGGAGGGGCACGTTCGTGTGCGCGCCCAAGCTCAAGCGCAAGATTGTCCAGAAGGGTGACGTTCAGAGCTTTTCCGAGGGTTGCGCTGCCAACGACATGGTGGCCGGAGCGCGTCTGGTATCGCGCACGGTGGTTGCGGCGACGCGCGAGGACGCGGCGTTCTTTGGCGTAGAGCCCGGCTGCGAGCTCATCGTTGTCGAGCGCGTGCGCACGGCAGACGGCGTGCCCGTCATGCTCGAGAACAACGCCTTTGTGCTCGCCGACCATCCCTATCTGCAGACGCTTGCCGATAAGGACCTCGCCGATAACTCGATCTTTGCGCTCGTTGCCGAGCATTCAGGCCGCGCACCGCTCAAGTCCGACCCTTGCACCGTGGAGATCGCGCTCGCCGATGCTCAGGCGGCCCCGCTGTTGGAGGTGCCGGTCGGCGAGCCGCTCTTCTATATGGAGGCGTACTTTACCGATGGGGACGGGCGGCCCTTGCTGCTCGGACGCCAAAAGATCGTGGGCTCGCGCTATGTGTTCGACATCTAACGTCTATAGATAGAACAATATAGAACAAGTTTGGTGAAATGACTTCACGAGCGTCGTCGTGCGTGCTATAAATAGGACAACATAGAACGACCGCAGGTGCGAGCTGTCGTCGTTCAAAACCGCCACACAAGGAGGAAAACCAGGATGAACGCACATGGTCTGGTTCAGGAAATCATCGAGCGCAAGGGCAAGATTGAGAATGTCTTTTGGATTGCTTGTGGCGGTTCGATGATCGACCTGATGCCGGCCAACGAGCTGCTCAAGCGCGAGGCCACCACGTTTACCTCGACGGTCTACACGGCACGCGAGTTTTGCCTGATGGCTCCCAAGAGTCTTGGCGAGAAGTCATTCGTCATCGCCTGCAGCCACAGCGGCAATACGCAGGAGGTCGTTGACGGCTGCGAGATGGCGCTGGCCGCTGGCGCCGAGGTCGTTGCCCTCACCGACTGCGAGGGCTCCAAGATCGACAACGGCAAGTGGACCACCTGGGTCTACCCCTGGGGCGAGGGCGTGCCGCAGGCCGAGGTGCCTCAGGGTATCGGCGCTCTGATTGCCGCCGAGCTGCTCGACCAGCAGGAAGGCTACGAGGCACTCGCCGACATGTATGAGGGCCTCAAGCAGATGGATGCGCTGCTGCCCGCCGCCCGTGAGAAGGTCAACGCCGAGCTGGGCGCCCGCTTTGCCGAGCTCTGCCAGCAGCACAAGTTCTTCTATATCCTGGGCTCCGGCCCCAACTTTAGCCAGACCTACGCTATGGCCATCTGCTCGCTCATGGAGATGCAGTGGCAGCACTGCTGCTACATCCACTCCGGCGAGTATTTCCACGGTCCTTTCGAGGCTACCGAGCCCGGCGTGTTCTACTTTGTGCAGCTCGGATCGGGCGAGTGCCGCCCCATGGAGGAGCGCGCGCTGGCGTTCCTCAACACGCACACTGACACGATTATGGTGCTCGACGCGCTCGAGTACGGCGTGGGCGAGGTGCCCGCCAGCGTGCGTTCGTACTTGGAGCCGATCTTCTTCTACAACATGAGCTGCGAGCTGCGCGCCGCCCGCGGCAAGGTGTTTGACCACAGCCCCGAGGTTCGTCGCTACATGGGCATCGAGCAGTACTAAGTAGCTGGGAAAGCAATCTTTTACGACGGGGCCTTCACCAAACGAGGGTCCCGTTTGCGTCGCGGCACCCCGTCCCAGCTGTCTGATAACGAAGTCAAATACTTTCCCCAGAAGTGAACGACCTATTTTGGACCCCTGAAGCATCCGCACTTTTTGGCGCCAAAACCGCAGGAAAATCTCGATGAAACCGCAGGAAATAGCAGCTGAAAAGTGTCGATGCTTCGGGGGTCCGATTTTGCTCGCTCACTTTGCGGGAAAAGTATTAGACCTGAATCTGCGAGCGTGTCGCGTGAGCCAAAAAAGCGGGCCGTGCCGGGGATTTCCGGCACGGCCCGCCCTGCATTGCGTCCGTTATGAGCGAGTTGCCGCGTCAACCGGCGAACTACTTTGCGTCGTAGGCCTCGGCATCCCACCAGTCGAGCTGGGCGATGTTGTCGCGAATGTGCTGGCAGCTCTTGTGGAAGCCCTCGAGCTCGTGCTCGGAAAGGTCGAGCGTGTAGACCTCCTCGACGCCCTCGGCGCCGATCACGCACGGCAGGGAGGTGAAGATGCCCTCCTCGCCATACTGGCCGGTCATGAGCGTGGAGGCCGAAAGCACGGCATGCTCGTTGTGCAGCACGGCGGCGCAGACACGCGCAGCGGAGTTGGCGACGGCGTACTCGGTGCACTGCTTGCCCTGGTAGGTCACATAGCCGCCCTTGCGCGCGAGCTCCTCGACCTCCATGTGGTCAAAGGCGTACTTGTCGGGGTTTTCGGCCTGAAGCTCGTTGAGGCTCTTGCCGGCGATGGTTGCGGCCTTAAAGGCGGCCAGCTGGCTAAAGCCATGCTCGCCGATCATGTAGGCGTCGATGGACTTGGGGCTCACACCGACCTTCTTGGAGATCTCGGTGCGCAGGCGGGCGGAGTCCAGACCGCAGCCCGAGCCGATGATCTTCTTGGGATCGTAGCCGGTCAGGTGCCACAGCTCGGTGCACACGACGTCGCAGGGGTTGGAGATGCTCACGAAGATGCCGTCAAAGCCGGCGTCGACGATGCGCTTGGCAAAGGTGCGGGCGGCGTCGGTGGTAAAGAACAGCTCGCCGTCGCGGCTGCCGGCGGCCAGCGCAACCTTGCCGGCGGCGTTGACGATGACGTCGCAGCAGGCCAGCTCCTCGTAGTGGTCGTAGCAGTTGACGATCTTGGTGTTATACGGGACAAACGAAAGGGAGTCGCGCAGGTCCTGGACCTCAGACGTCACCTTGGCCTCGTTGATATCGCACAGGTACAGCTCGTCGGCAATGCCCTGCATAAGCAGGCTGTTGGCGACATGTGCTCCTACGTGGCCCTGGCCGACCACACCGATCTTACGCGTCTGGTACATATATGTATCCTTTCGGCCGAGTTTTTCGCGTCGAACCATTGTAGCGTCCTGCGCCCACTTTGCTAGGCTAAAGCGCCGTAGATTCTTGGGGCATGCCGTAATCTCTACTTTTGGAGTGATTTGGGCCGCTGACGGCATCGCGGGGCGATGTGCTCGCGCGGATGGGGCCGCTCGTTGTACCATAGCTGCAACTGACTCGTAAGGAGCATCCATGCCCATTCGTATTCCCGACGCCCTTCCTGCTGCTGCGCAACTCGAGAGCGAGAACATCTTTGTCATGACCGAGTACCGCGCACTGCATCAGGACATCCGTCCGCTGCGCGTGCTCATCCTCAACCTCATGCCCACCAAGATCGCCACCGAGACGCAGATCATGCGCAAGCTCTCCAACACGCCGCTGCAGGTGGAGGTGGACCTGCTACGCACCAAGACGCACGAGGCCACGCACGTGAGTGCCGGCCACCTGGAGACGTTCTACCGTACGTTCGACGACATCCGCGACATCCACTACGACGGCCTGATCATCACGGGCGCGCCGGTGGAACAGATGCCGTTCGAGGAGGTCGACTACTGGCCCGAGCTCTGCCAGATCATGGACTGGTCTACCACGCACGTGCACTCTACGCTGCACATTTGTTGGGGCGCGCAGGCGGGGCTCTACCATCATTACGGTATCCAGAAGCACGACCTGCCGGCCAAGGCGAGCGGCGTGTTCGAGCATCATCTGGTGAAGCCGCAAAGCCCGCTGGTGCGCGGCTTCGACGACCGCTTCTATGCCGTGCACTCGCGCAACACCGATGTGCGCCGCGAGGATGTGGAGGCCGAGCCGCAGCTCGAGGTCGTGGCCGTATCCGACGAGGTGGGCCTGTACATCGTCAAGTCGACCGACAGCCGTCGCTTTTTTGTCTTTGGCCATCCGGAGTACGACACCGACACGCTACGCCTGGAGTACGAGCGTGACGTGAAGCGCGGACTCAACCCGGAGGTGCCGGCGCATTACTTCCCGGGCGACGATCCCACCGCCGAGCCGCGCAACGTCTGGCGCAGCCAGGCTCAGCTGTTCTACACCAACTGGCTCAACTACTACGTCTACCAGACCACGCCCTACGACCTGGCCCGCGCCGGCGAGGAGCACTAGGCCGCCGGGAGGTGCACCAGCCGTTAGGCGCTGATGATGTGGGGTAGCGGCAGGTCGTGGGCGTCGGTGGGAACGTGGTCGACACGCTGCTCGTCAAAGGCGATGCCGATGATTTGGCATGCGGGCGAGAGCATAGGCAGGTAGCGGTCGTAACAACCGCCGCCGTAGCCCAGGCGCGCGCCGGTTTGGTCGAAGGCCACGAGCGGCACAACAATCATGTCGAGTGCTTCGGCAGGGACGATAGGGAAGCGGTTGCTGTCGATGTCCGTGGCCGCAAAGGCCTGCGTGGGGTGGGCGATAAACGGGGCCGCGTCCGCGTCGCCGGCAGCAACTGCCCGCATGCACATGCGCTGGCCACAAGCTGCGGCTTCGGCTGCCGAGAGCATGCACGGATAGGCCACGCGCCAGCCGCGTTTGGCGGCAGCTGCGGCAAACGCGGCTGGGTCGACTTCGGAACCCATCGCGGCATAGACGGCAACGGTGTGCGGCGCCGCGGCATCCAAGCGGCCCAGCAGATCAACCAGCCGCGCACAGATATCAGCAGACTTCGCCGCCTGCAAGTCCAAATCAAGAGCATCGCGCCGAGCAATCACCGCTCGCCGCAACTCAGCCTTGTCCATCCCGGCTCCCTCTCCCAAACCTACCAAAAAGGGACAGGTTTATTCTGACAGGTTTTATCTGGGCAAACGTCGAAGCCGCCACAAAGGCGCCCTGTGTGGCGGCTTCGACTCGACGTTGGCTTCACAGCGCCGCAGCGATCGCTTCAGTCACAAACTTATTGAGTGACTCACCCTTCTTTGCTGCTGCCAGCGCTGCTTGCTTGTGGAGCTCAGAGCCCGTTCTTACGTTGAACGAGCCCTTAAAAGCCCGCTCGGGTTCCTTGCCCTTCTCGGCGCAAAACTCAAGGTAATCGTCGACGGCGTCGTGGAAGCATTGCTCCACTTCTTCAGCCGTGGAGCCTTCAAATACGATTGCATCCCTAATGCCGGCGACCATACCTGTTAGCACATGCTGTTCGGCATCGAACTCGACCGGGGCGAAATAACCCTTGTATGCCAAAACGTTACTCATGACTACCTCCGACATCTTGCAGAAAGCGAACGATGTTTCGAATGGTCCCCGCTGTCAATTCGTCAGATGGATGAGGCGCGTGCATTACGAACATCCTGCCATCTGATGGCCTGTAGAAGCGAACGCGCGATCCGGATGTCTTGCCTTTGCTGCCCATTTCAAAGCCATATGAAGCCATAACTTTAAGAAAGTCAGCAAATCTATACGTTGAAGGACAGCTAAGCAGCTGGGCGATGAGTTTATCGGATCGAGTCATCCCGCCTCACATTCTGCAACTATATTCTAGTTGCAATTTCAGTTCGATGCAAGCACCTCTACTATAGAACATGTGTGCGTATAGAACAAGTGTTCGAATCGCCACTGAGAAAGGGGACAGGCACCTTTGTGGTGGTCTGTGCTGTGATGGGCGTCTGCGGCGGTTTGTCTCGATCTATAACAGTAACTCGGCAAAATTGGACTTAGATGTTACAGATTGAGACAAAGAGCTGGTGCCGTTCGGGAACGTCTCGATCTGTAACATCTGGAGCCGATATTGCCGTCTAGATGTTACAGATTAAGACAAACCGCCGCGGTGGGCTGCGCCGCCTCGCCCAAGCCGCAAAAAAAGGTAGATTTCCGGGCATGTCCCAAAAATCTACCTTTGTGCGTTAGCCCAGCAGGTCGATGACGTTAAAGCCGGCGTTGCTCTTGGCGATGACTCCGCGGCTGCCAAAGACGCAGGTGGGCGACTCGGCTGCGATGCGCGTCACGTCGGCGCCGAGCGAGCGCAGCTCAACGGGCGTGGCGGCGAGCATCTGGGCGCGACGCTCCTCGCGCGCATGCGGATCGAGCCCGGCCAGGTAGGTCGTGTTGCGGCGCTTGGTGAGCGCGTACGGCTTCACTGGCGCGTCCATACCGCTCACACAGCTCACGATAAAGCCCTCAAAGGCGGCCTCGTCAGGCTCAAAGCTGCCGAGCCATTCGCCTGCGCGCGCCACGCGCTCAATCGAGGGGTCGATTGCCGGGTCGCGGTAGGTGTAGAACGCCGTCTGACGCTCACCGGCCGCGCGGAATCCGCAGCCGTACGCACCGCCCTTAACGCGGATCTCGTTCCACAGGTAGTCGTAGGAGAGCGCGTTGGCGGCAACCGCCCAGGCGCCCGTCACGTCAATGCCCAGGCGACGCGGGTCGCACGCGCTTGCCGCAAAGCAGATGTCACTGGGGATGACAAAGGCCTCGTGGCAGTCGCGCGGCGTCGGCACCACGAGCGCGTTGCGGCCGGCATCGGTGCTGTCGCCAGCGCCCAGCCCCAGGTCGCCAGCAGCATTCCAGTACGCGTCAAAGTCCTCGTTGCTGCCGGTAAAGCTCGCCATGCAGCCATCGGCCACAAAGATGCGCTCCGCCAGCTCGGCAAGCTTGGTACGCAGCCCGTCCACGCGCTCGTCAAAGTGCTCGAGCAGATCGCGCAGGAACAGGTAGAAATCCACGCCCGAAAGCTGCTCGCGCACCACGGCCGAAGGCGAGCTGTAGCTCATCGCGCGACCGAGCGCCGCCGAGTGGCCGTTGTTGATAAAGCCCTGCTCAAGCCCAATGCGAATCTGCGTGAGCACGTCGCGCATGCGGTCGGCATCGGCATCTGCCAAAAGCGTGCTCGACCACACCTCGCGCGGCAGGCTCGCCAGCGCATCGATCTTCTCGGACAGGGCGCCGGCGCTCACCAGCAGGTAGGGGCGCACGCCGTCCACGTCGGGCTGGGTCATGACTTCGGTCGTAAAGCTCAAAAAGCCCAGTTTGCCGGCGAGCAAGTTGTCGAGCTCCTCGGCCGAGTGCTCGCTCGTGGGCAGCTGTTTGAGCAGGCGGCAGAGCAGCGTCACATAGGGCAGGTCTTCAAACGCGACGCAGCTCAGGTCGAAATACTGCATGGCGTAGGCCAGGCGGTTGGTGGGGATGTCGTGGCGCAGGCAGGGGATGGGCGCAGTCGTGTCTACGACCAGCGGAGGCTCGGGGCGCGCCTCGCCAATGTCGGACACGCGCAGGCGCGGCAGCGTGGCCTTGGCCTCGGGCGTGTCCTCGGCCTCCTGCGCGGCACGCAGCGCAGCTGTGCGCTCGACCACGTCGGCCAGCTCGGCATCGGTCATGGCATCGCGCTTGGCTGCCAGCTCGGCGGCCTCGGCGATCTCCGCGCCCTCGGCGGCGTCCACCGGCACCAGCTCGACCAGTGCCATGTGGTCGTTTTCCAGCACGAGCTCGCGCAGCAGGTCCTCAAAATAGCTGCCGTCCAGCTCGCCACGCAGCTCCTCGTACACCGGGCCGTACTTGAGTGCCAGCGTCGCGGCGTCGTCATCGTAGAGCCATGTGCTCAGCGCGTCGCACGCAATGGCCACGCCGTCGGCGATACCGTAGTCGCGCTGGCGCAGGTCGTATTCGTTGCTGCTGATGATGGCTTCCAGGCGCTCGCGCGGAACGCCATGCTCGCATAGGTCGCGGCAGGCGTCCTGGAACACGCGACGCAGCTCGCGCGCCACGCCGGGCTGCGCGTTTTGCAGCATGATGAGCTCGTAGGGCTGCAGGCTCTCGGCCGCGGTGTAGCTCACCACGTTGCCGCCCAGGCCGGCGGCCAGAATGGCCTTCTTAACCGGCGCTTCGTTGGAACCCAGCAGTGCTTCAAACAGGATATCCGCCGCGATCGTGCGTTTGCGGTCGAGCGCGCTGCCCAGCACCAGGCCCAAGCCCACCAGGGCGTTCTCGGGTGTAGTGGCCATCTCGACGCGCTTGTACTCGCAGGTCACGGGTGCCTGCACGCGCAGCGGATTGGGCGCCAGCGCGGACGGGTCCTCGCCGGCGGCAACGGCGGCGTCCATGCGGCGGCTCGCGGCACTCGACTGCGACAGATAACGCTCGTCCAAAAAGGCCAGGGCGCGGTCCACGTCCAGGTCGCCGTAGAGCGTTATATAGGAGTTGGAAGGATTGTAGTGGCGTGCGTGCGTATCCAGGAACTGCTCGTAGGTGAGCGCGGGAATCGCACGCGGGTCGCCGCCGCTCTCGTGCGCATAGGCGGTGTCGGGATAGAGCGCGGCGTTGACAGCATCGTCCAGCACGCTCATGGGATCGGACAGCGCGCCCTTCATCTCGTTGAACACCACGCCGTTATAGCGCAGGGTGCCCTCGCGCAGGCTCGCGGAGCCGCCCTCGCCATCGCCCTCGGCGTCCTCCGGCAGGTCCAGCTCGTAGTGCCAGCCCTCCTGCTCAAAAATGGTGGACTTGGTGTAGATGGCCGGGTTGAACACCGCGTCCAGATACACGTCCATCAGGTTGTACAGATCCTGCTCGTTGGTGGTGGCAACGGGGTAGATGGTCTTGTCGGGGTAGGTCATGGCGTTGAGGAACGTCTGCATGGAGCTCTTGATCAGGTCGACAAACGGCTCCTTGACGGGGAACTTGGCCGATCCGCACAGCACCGAGTGCTCAAGAATATGGAACACGCCGGTGGAATCGGCCGGCGGCGTCTTAAAGCCAATGGCAAAGGCCTTGTTTTCGTCGTCGCACACCAGGTACAGCAGGCGAGCGCCCGAGGCGGTGTGGCGCAGCACGTAGGCGTCCGAGTCGAGCTCGGGCACGGTCTCGCAGCGCTCGACGGTAAAGCCGTGGCAGGTAGTGCCGGGCACCAGCAGCGCGGCAGCAGCGGCACGCGGGTCGGTTGAGGTAGTGGGCATATGCAGTCTCCTTTGGCGCCCCAGCGGGGGCGAATCGAGTCGAATCCTCGAGAGTATACCCATATGGGGCCCTCGACCAATCTACCGGATGAGCGTGGATTTTCGGACACACGAGCGTGGAAAATCGGACGCTCGCCGAATGACAGTGGATTTCTGGACGGAATTAGCCTCAAAACGCCCAAAAACCGTCCAAATATCCACGCTCATTTTCCGACCGTCCAAAAATCCACACTCACGTATCTCTCATCTCTCACTCATCTCTAATACGAGAGATAACAGAAAGACGAGAGATAATTATGAGAGATAACTGAACAGAATAGAGAAAAAGCAATCATGATATTGTTTCAATATCGATTGTTCTACCAGCAAAAACGTGTTTAAATGAAGCAACTAGCAGACATCCTATCTCTCATCTCTCACTCATCTTTAATATGAGAGATAACAGAAAGATGAGAGATACTTATGAGAGATAACCGAGAGATGAGAAGTGTCCGTCTGGGGCACACCCGCAGGATCGAGCGAAAGGACGTGCAGATGAACGAAAACGAGCTGGTCGGTCTGCTCGAGTCTTTAAGGCGGATGGGCTCGGATGACCTTAGCGTCGAAGTGAAAGAGAGCGCCACGACGCTTTCCCGCGACGTATGGGAAACGGTCAGCGCTTTCGCAAACACCGCCGGCGGCATCATCGTACTCGGAGTGAGCGAGCGCGCGGGTTTTGTCCCAGTTGCAAACTTTGAGACCGAGAAAGTGCTCAACCAATTCGTGGCGGGCATGGGCGATGCTGGCGGTCGCGGAAAGCTGGCCAATCCGCCCAAATACACCATTGAGCGCGTGGGGCTTCGGGGTACCGTTGTTCTCGTTATCACGATTGAGGAGCTCGACCCGTCGAGCAAGCCTTGCTATGTAATAGAGCGGGGCGCCCAGGGCGGCAGCTACAAGCGCGTCGATGACAAAGACGTGCCCCTTTCGCCGACCGAGGTTTTGGCACTGTCGTCATATGAACGGACGAGTCCTAGCGATCGCGATGCGGTGCCCGGCACGAGTGTGGGCGATCTCGACGAGTCGCTGGTCGACCGCACGATAGAGCGTGCCTATTCGTTGACGCCTCGAGCGATGCGCGGTGCGGCGGATAAGAAGACAAAGATGGAGCGTCTGAATTTCCTCGACTTCCAGGGCAATGTTACCAAGGCCGGCCTCCTTGCCGCGGGCGTTTACCCTCAGCAGTTCTATCCCAAGCTCTTCATTGATGTGGCTGTCCACGTGGGAACTCAAAAGGGAGCTGCGGGGCCACTAAGGTTTATGGACCGCACAATCTGCGAGGGAACGTTGGGCGAGATGATCTCGGATGCTGTCGCGGTCGTCGCCAAGAATTTGCGGCGAACCTCGACCGTCCAAGGCGTCTCGCGTGTCGACTCGCTGGAGATTCCCGAGGAGGTCCTGCGCGAGGCAGTCGCCAACGCGGTTATCCACAGGGAATACGGGGATCGGTTCTGTGGGCAATCGATCGCCGTCGACGTTTTTAACGACCGCATCGAGGTGACGAATCCCGGCGGCCTTTATGGAGGGAAGACTCGCGAGAACTTGTTTGACGGCAGCTCCCGATGCCGTAATGCAACGCTCGTGAAACTCATGTCGATTGTTCCACTGCCGGATGGCGCAGGCTTGCCGGCTGAGGGAAATGGCTCGGGCATCCCGATGATGATCGATGCCATGCGCGCGCATGGTCTGGTAGAGCCCCTGTTCTGCCCGGGGTTCGATCGGTTCAAGGTCGTACTTTACCGTTCAAAGATCGAGCCGGTCGATCATGGCGGGGACTTGATTATGACGGCACTCAAGCGCTACGGCGAATTGGGGACGCGCGAACTGGCGGAGCGCACGGGACTCACGGTTTCCCAGGTTAGGGCACGCGTCAATGCACTCATTGCGCAGGGTGAGCTTGAGCCGACGGCGCCGTCGACAAGCCGCAACCGCAAATATCGACTGTCAGAGCGCGTGGAATAAATGCGTTAGTGGACGAGGCGACCCATTAATCGACTCTCGATTGGCGCCCACTAAGGTAAAGCAGTTGTTGCCCAGTCGACGGTGATGCTGAAGACTCGGCTTACGCCGGCATGGCCCCGAACTCGTCCATCAAGAACAGCCTAAGAACCAGCTTGATGACATATCCCGGTTTGACTTCTGCCGCGTCAAAGACGTGGCGCTCGGCGAGCTCGCTGCAGTATGCATAGATGTCGCGGATAAGGTCCGCGCCCGAAAGCGTAAACATGTAGCCTGCGTCCGAAAGCGCATTGGGTGCGGCGGGCAACTTGGCCATGTGGCAGAACGTTTGCAGGTCGGGCGCCATAACATTCTGGTAGTCGAGGTGGCTGCCGTCTTCTTGCGCGGCGAATTCCAGCTGGCGTACTCGATCAAGCGCCGCTGCCAGCACAAAGCTCGGTGTGGGAGCATTGACGTCCTCCGTGCTCGCCACAAGCCTGCCCGCCGCCTGCGTGACAAGCCAAGCGACCTCGCGCTGGCAACGCACGGCCTTGCGCGTAACCGGCTTGATGGACGAAGAAGAAACGCTCCCCTTAGGCGGATTCGAAGCAGCCATAAGACCCTCCCATGAACAATCCGGTCCAACGAGCCCGGATGAAACACGTGCTACATCAGTATACAGGGGAGTGGGATGGAAAAATGGAGTCGACAGCGTGAACTGCCGGCTCCGGATTGCTTGCCTTAGAGGCCGTACACTTCGACCATAGCTTCGCCAATGCGATGGGGCACGCCAGTGACGAGCGCGTTGCCCATGCAGAAAGCTCGATTGCCGTCGGTCATACCAGTATCCGTCCAGCCCTTGGGGAATCCTTGGAGCTGATCGAGCTCGTCGGGAACGAGGCGGCGGAAACGGCCGTCGGGGCACTCGATAACATGCTTAAATCGGCTGGCGCCCGTACCGCCTTCGCCCGTGAGAATGGTGCGGCTCGGTTTGTCGGTGGCATCCGGGAAGCTCATGGCACCCTCGGAATACGTGTACGTAAAGCCCGTCTTTTTGTTGGTGCGTTCTTCGCGCTTGCTGCCCTTGAGGTAGCGCCAGTCGGGAAGCTTCTCGTCGGAGATGTAGAACTGCTCCGGAACATACTCCTCATTAACAAGTACATCGCCAAGCACACGGCGCTCGCCGTGATAATCCTCAACGAAGTCGCAGGTCAAAACATGGCAGCCCTGCATGACACCGGCATTCTTGAACTGAGATGTCTTTTGACCAACGCCAAAACGAGTCGAGTTCTCGTAAGGATCGGGCAGGACATCGAGCTCGGCCATTTCGTCAGGGTAGATGGCGGGGAAGGCCTTCGCCATGACGCCGTTGCGCATGCGGTCAACGAGATCGACCTTGCCGGCGTTCTTCTCGCAGAAGATATAAACGCGCTTGCGGCGCTGGGGAAAACCATATTCCGCGGAGTTGACCACGCGCCATTCGACCGTGTAATCGAGGTCGGCAAGGCAGCTTAGGATGATGGCGAAGTCGCGACCGCGCTGAGACGCGGGCGACTTGAGCAGACGATCGACATTCTCAAAGAGACCGAAGCGCGGCTTCTTCATCTCGAGGAAGTGGTAGATGTCCCACCAAAGGACACCCTTCTTGCCCTCGATGCCATGTGCCTGGTTAAGCGGGCGAGCGACGGAGTAATCCTGGCAAGGGAAGCCGCCGACAACCATCTGGACGTCGGGGATTTCAACCTCTCCGGCTTCAGCCTGTTCCAGGACTTTATTGATATCTTCGTTGACTACGGAATCCTCGCCAAAGCGGTCCATATAGCAGCGTGCCGCGAACTGACGAGCCTTGGTTCCGGGCGGTTCCCACTGATTGGCCCAAATGGTGCGAAAGGGTCCGGCGGGCTTCATGTAGAAATCTGGATAACGAGGGTCAGCGTAGCCTTCGAGGCCCAAACGAAATCCGCCGACGCCAGCAAAAAGCTCGGCGATTTTGACCTCTGACATACTCACTCCCCCAAATCGCTGCAAATGCAAAGATCAAGGGTACAGAAATCGGGTTGCAAATGGAAGATCCCTTAGGGGATCTTCACGGTATAACCCGAATTTACAGTAGCATACGTATTAGATCATGTCTTATTTCGAGAGGATTTGCCATGTCCAAGAAGCACCTCGATTTCAAGCGCATGCTTGACGATACTGATTTTTCTGACCCCTCTAGCATCGAGCGGTATGCTGCCAATCTCGACGGGATGACGTTTCGCGATATTCTCGAGCTTGGCATTGCGCCGGAGGGGGAGAGCGCGCCTAAGGACTTTGGATCCAAGAAGTACAAGGGCGGTATGGGAACCCTGATTGAGGAGCGTTACTTTGGCTACAAGGCCAACAGCGATGATCGGCCGGACTTTCCCGAGGCGGGCGTCGAGCTTAAGGCAACGTGTTTTGACGTACTTAAAGACGGTCGAAAATCTGCCGGCGAACGTCTTGTCTTGACGATGATTCCCTACGACCGTCCCGTTTCGCTCGACTATGACAATTCGCACCTTAAGACCAAGCTCAGCAATATCTTGTTGATTTATTACGGTCGAGATCGTTCCATCGATAAATACGACCAACGCATTGAGCGCGCGGTCATGGTTCGCCTGCCCGAAGAGGATATGAAGATCATTCGCGCCGACTACGAAAAGATCATTTCGTACATTCAGGATGGTCGCGCGGACGAGCTATCGGAAGGAATGACCACCTACTTGGGTGCCTGCACAAAGGGCGCAACTGAAGCGACGATGTGGGTTGACCAATATTACGAGTACTTCAATACCGATACGGGTGAGATTGAGCGCCATCGCGCAAAGCGTCGCGCCTTTTCCCTCAAGCGCTCGTATATGGACTATGTGCTTCATACCTACGTGCTCGGTGCCCCGCGCGTTGGCGAGAGTATCGTTCAAGCTGGCGATGAGTCCATTGATTTCGAAAGTTACGTAACTGGACTTATCGAGCGTCATTACGGTGAGACCGATCGCCAAATTGCCGAACAGTATGGACTAGCGTACACGGGCAATAAGGCGCAATGGACAACGCTCGTCTATCGTATGCTCGGAATCAAAAACAATGCTGCCGAGGAATTCGTCAAGGCAGGCATTTCCGTCCGAACCGTTCGAGTTAACAACAGGGGGCACATCGAGCAGGCTATGTCGTTCCCGCCGTTTGAGTTCAAGCGTTTGATTGAGGAAGACTGGGAAACGTCGCCTTTTCATGCGTGCCTTGAGACCAATCGCTTCTTCTTCGTTGTGTTTCGCGAGGACCACGATGGCGTGCTGCGTCTCGACCGTTGTTTGTTCTGGGCGATGGGAGAAAACGAAATCGAAGGTCCTGCGAAAGCTTGTTGGGATGAGACGCGAAAGGTAATACGTGAGGGCGTTGAGCTCAATCCGTATTGGGATGCGAGCGGAAAGCTCAAAGTGACTAACAATCTGCCCGGTATGGCGGACAACCCAATTGTTCACGTTCGCCCGCATACGTCAAAAGCGGCTTACAAGTTTGCCGATGGAACAGAGATTGGTGACATCGCAAGGAATGCTTGCGAACTGCCCGACGGGCGCTGGATGACGAAGCAATCGTTCTGGTTCAACAAGGGCTATCTGGAGCACATTCTGGGGCTGTAGCGTTTTGGGATTGTTTAACGATCGAGCTCCTGCTCCTCAATGCCTCGATGTCATCTCTATAAATAAACCCCCTCACCGAGCTGCTTGTGGAACTTGGCGTGATGGTCGCGTGCCCAGGTAAAGAGCGCCTGGTCAAAGTCGGTGCGCGTGGCCGGGACGCCAAAGACGCCGGCAACTTCGACGCGTACAAACTCTAGTGCCGGCAGCTTGTTGATGGCAGTGAGGGCAAACGGGGACGAGGGCTCCTCGAACAGATAGCGGCTGCCTTGCAGCGCGTCGCAACTGGTGCACGTGTTGCCGAGCGACGGGGCTTTGGAGGCTCGCGCGCCTACGGGCTTGTAGCCGCAGCGCTTAGAAAGATAGTCGCGGATCTCGCCCGGCACGCAGCCAAGAGCGGGCACGATGGCGAGTGCGTTGGCGTTGGCCGTGTCGATGGTAATGTGCCCGGCTTCGTTGGACGCGTGCGCGATGGCGATGCCCTTGTCGTCATCGGTTCGATAGGGAATGCCGAAGGCCGCGACCGAGGTCTCTTTGTGACACTTCCAGCACTCGCGCTTGCCCAGTACTAGATATATATACGGCGCTGAGGGGTCGGATCGGTCAACACCGGGCAGCCACTCGGCAAAAGGCTCGGGGTTGACGCCGCTGGGTACATACCAGATCTTCTTGGTCCGGTCCCATTTGGCGCCCAGCGCCTTGGCTTCTTCTTTGTGCGAAAAGGGGACATCGAGCTCGGTGCGCATGGCGGCTCCTTGGTGCTGCAGGTGCGAGTGGCTCAAGGATACCGCAGGGCGCAGACATCGCGGCGTTTTGTTGAGAAGTTGCGGCGCGGACTGCTTGGTTACGCCGTTAGATAAATTGGCAAGTAGATGGTCGGCTTTTGACCAGTTGGGCGGTTGGAGCAGCTTGCGGCGCAGTTTTGTGCCTGGCTATTGTTGATGTTGGGGTATTGAATATATTTGGCTGCCATTCGTCAGGTGAATTGATGTTACGTTGCGATGACGGTTGGAACTGCCAGCGGATTTAGCGACATAAAACAAAACAGCCCAGAGGACATAGCCTCTGAGCTGCGAACATTTGGTGGGCGTTAGAAGATTTGAACTTCTGACCTCTTCCGTGTCAGGGAAGCGCTCTCCCCCTGAGCTAAACGCCCGATCAAGGGTGCGCAAGCGCGCAAGGGATAATATAACGGAGCCTGAACTCGGTGGCAAGAACATTTTTAAAAATCGCTTACATTGTGGAATTCGGGGGCTTTGTCATATCCATTTCAAAAGAGCCTGCTGCCGCGATTTGACTGTCGCATAATGCAAGGCCATTGCGGTATCGAGCTATGGAAAGACGTCTGCGGAATTGTCCTACCGATAAGCGGACAAGCCTTCGGCTGGTGCCTTCGCCGTGGTAAGGTAAGCCGAATTGTTTCCAGGCTGCTTCGAGGGAATGGAATGAGCAAAGAGCGTGTCGAGCAGGTCGAAGGCGCAGGGGCTTCGGTGCCGATGACCGATATATCGAACATTGATGTGCCCGAGGGCACCGATGAGCTCAGCCGTAGCACCCGCCGCGCTTGGCGCGAGCGCCTGAACAGCGCTTCGACGCGCAAGATGATCACGGGCGTCTTGGCTACGCTGGTGGGCGGTTCGTTTTGGGGCTTCTCGGGCACCAGCGCGAGCTTTCTGTTCGATACCTACCACGTCGACACCTTGTGGCTTATGAGCGTGCGTCAGATTCTCGCCGGTCTACTCTTTATGGCCGTGGTTGTTACGCGCGACCGCGAGCGCCTGATTAAGCTCTGGACCACACCCGCCGATCGCAAGCAGCTGCTGCTCTTTACCGCCTTTGGTCTGCTGTTCAACCAGTTTTGCTATCTTTCGGCCGTGCGCCTGACGAACGCCGGAACCGCGACGGTGCTCCAGTGCCTGCAGCTCGTTATCATCATGGGCTACACCTGCGTGACCGATCGCCGCATGCCGCGTACTCGCGAAGTTATCGGCATTGGCCTGGCTCTGGGTGGAACCTTTTTAATCGCCACCGGCGGCGACCCCACCAGCCTGAATATCTCGCCGCTTGGCCTGGCAGCAGGTCTTATGTGTGCGGTCAGCGCCACGTGTATGGCGGTGATTCCCGCCAAGATCCTGCCCGAATACGGCAGCCCCATCGTCACGGGCTCGGCAATGCTCACGGCGGGCGTGGTCTCGTGCGTCTTCGTGCAGCCTTGGGCGCATATGCCGGCACTCGACGCTGCCGGCGTCGAGGCGCTCGCGGTATTCGTGGTTATCGGCTCGTTTTTTGCTTACATGCTCTATATGGAGGGCGTCAAGGATATTGGCTCCGTACGTGCGAGTCTCATCGGAACTGTGGAGCCGGTCTCGGCAACCATTACCAGCGCCGTTATGCTGGGCACGGTGTTTTTGCCGACCGACCTTATCGGCTTTGCCATGATCATCGTGATGATGTTCCTCACGGTGTAGCTGGCGCCGCCGCCAAGACAGAAAAGGTGTTGTGCCACATTTTCGCCAATTGATGTCCGTGTCTGGAGTTTAGCTGTCGATGCTCAAAATGCCATAAACTGGTAACGTTATGGACTTTTTCATTGCGACTCAATTGCGAGGATTTCTTTATGGCTGGTAATCACTTTAAGGGCAGCGATAGCGGCCGCCCTGCAGTTCCGCCGCGTCCGAACGGGGCTGGTAAGGCCGGCACGCCGGGCGGCGCTGGACAGGGCGGTTCCGGTAAGCGCGTGTCCCCGGGCGAGACGGCGATGTTTACCGCTCTGTACGAGCAGTCACAAAAGGCAAAAAAGACTGGCCGTGCAAGAGGGGATGTCTTTGCGGGCGGTGCAACCTCCACGTCGCAGCCGAGCGGGGCTCCTTCGGTACCCGCGAACAACGCAGGTGCTGCCAACGCCGCGAATGCCGCCGGCAACGTTGATGCCGGCAAGGCCGCCAACAATACTCCCTCTGCCGGTGGCGCGGGGCTTACGGGTAACCTTGGCACGATTTACACCGGTGCCTCCGAGACTGGCACGTTCGCCCGCCTGGATGATAGCGGTGCCGAGTTTGCGGGCTCGGGTTCCAAGGAAGATTATTACGATTTTGGCTTGAACTACGGTAGCGACGCTTCGTCGAGTTCGACCTCTGACGGTCTGGTCCGTCATCGCCATCGCAAGGGCGAACGCAAAAAGCGTCACACCGGCGCCATTATTGCCGCTGTAGTCGCGGTGCTTCTCGTTGCGCTTGGCGCAAGCGGCTTTATGCTGCTTAACTCGGCAAAGACCGTAAAGAGCGAAGCGAAGGAGGCTGTCGAGATTGTCGGTGGCCTTAAGGACAAGGTCACGTCGGGCGATTTTTCGACGCTGCCTGACGACGCGAAGAAGATTGATGAGCTTTGCGACAGCATGAAGGCGGAGACCTCGAGCCCGCTGTGGACGGCGGCTTCGTTTATCCCGGTGTATGGCAGTGACATCAACGCAGCCCGCACCATGATTGATGCCCTGTCCGATGTCTCGAGCAACGCGCTGGTTCCCATGGCCGACAACCTTTCGCAGGCCACGCCCGGCAAGCTGTTCCAGGACGGCATGATTAACGTGTCCGCGCTGCAGGCCGTTGCCGAATCGCTTTCCGATAGCTCCAAGGTGTTCAAGAGCGCCAACGAGAAGATCCAAGGTATTGGCGATACTCATATTTCCCAGGTGACCGAGCTGGTCGATAAGGCCAAGGACGGCTTTGCTACCCTCAACGGCGCGGTTGACGCGGCGGAGAAGGTCGCCCCCGTCCTTCCCCAGATGCTCGGCGCCAACGGTCAGACGCGTCATTACCTTGTGCTCGCGATGAGCAATGTCGAGATCCGCGCCTGCGGCGGTTTCCCCGGTTCTCGCGGCGTGATGTCGGTGACTGACGGTAAGCTCGAACTGGGCGATTTTGTCAAAGTCGACATGATGAAAGAGCCTTTGAGCCCGCTTCCCATCACCGATGAAGAGGCAAACTTGTTCACGACCGGATGGGGCCTGACCGGATTCAACACGCTCGGATACACGATGGGCGACGTTACGATGACGCCTGATTATCCGCGTGCGGCTCAGCTTGCCAGCGATATGCAGAAGGCCATTGTCGGAGATGACATCGACGGCGTATTTGCAGTCGATCCGGTATTTTTGCAGTATATGCTCGGCGTTGTAGGCGGCACACAGCTTCCTGACGGCACCGTCGTTGATGGAAGCAACGCCGCAAAGGTGCTGCTGCACGATATTTATTGGAATTACCCGGTAGAGGAACAGGACGCCATTTTTGCGGCGGTTGCCGGATCAGCTTTTAACAAGATCGTGGACGAACTGGGCTCCAGCGATATTACTAAGATTGCTGCCGCCATCGAAAAGGGCGCTTCCGAGGGTCGCATCCTCATGTATTCGAGAAATGATGACGAGGAAAAGGCCGCGAAGGCTCTTGGAATATCGGGCGCTCTCCAAACCGATACGTCGGAGGCTCCGATTTTGGGCGTCTATGTGAACAACTACAGCTATTCAAAGATGGATTGGTTCCTCGATAAGCGAGTCACCATCGATTCTTCGGTTGAAAATGCCGATGGCTCGACGACGTATCGAGTGACCACCTCGCTCAAAAACACGATGACCCCCCAGGAGAAGGCCGAGATGCCTGGTTATTTCCAGGGCCATAACGGCATTAGCCAGGATATTGATGATGAGGTGCTGAGGCTTTATCTCTATGCTCCTGCGGGAGGCAGCATTTCGGACATTAAGACTTCGGGCTCCGGTTCTATCGAGATGAACGAAGCGACGCACGATGGCTTGAAGGTTGCATGGGGCGGTGTCCACATGCTTCTTGGACAAGACATAAAGGTCGAGTACACGGTCACGACTTCGAAGGACTCTGGGCACAAAGAGCTTAAGGTTCGTACCACGCCAACCGCTCAAACGTTCGAATAGGATAAGTAAGATATGAAGTACTTTGGCACCGACGGCTTTCGCGGTGAGGCCAACGTTGGGCTGACGGTAGAGCACGCTTATAAGATCGGCCGCTTTGTGGGCTGGTATTACGGCGCCAACCGCGGGGCCAAGGCGCGCGTGATCGTGGGCAAGGACACGCGTCGCTCGAGCTATATGTTCGAGGCGGCGCTGGTGAGCGGCCTGGTCGCGAGCGGCGCGGACGCCTACATGCTGCACGTGATCCCGACGCCGGGCGTGGCGCATCAGACCGTGGAGGGCTGCTTCGATTGCGGCATCATGATCAGCGCGAGCCACAACCCGTTTTGCGATAACGGCATTAAGCTCGTCAATAGCGACGGTTTTAAGATGGACGAGGACGTACTGGAGCTCATCGAGGACTACATCGATGGCAAGAGCGAAGTTCCGTTGGCCACGGGCAGCCACATCGGTGCCACGGTGGACTACATGCAGGGCCGCAACCGCTACATTGCTTCGCTCATTGCAAGTGCGAACTTTTCGCTGCAGGGCGTCAAGATCGGTATCGACTGCGCCAACGGCTCGGCTTCCTCGGTGGCCAAGCCGGTGTTCGACGCGCTGGGCGCCGACGTGCGCGTGATCAATGCCGCGCCCGATGGCTTTAACATCAACGTCGACTGCGGCTCCACGCATATGGAGCGTCTGCAGCGCCATGTGGTGGAGCAGGGCCTGGACGTGGGCTTTGCCTACGACGGCGATGCCGACCGCTGCCTGGCCGTGGACGAGCGCGGGCGCGTGGTCGACGGCGACCAGATCCTGTACGTGTGCGGCGTGTATCTGAACAAGCACGGGCGCCTCTCGGGCGGTACCGTGGTGCCAACGATTGCCAGTAACTTTGGCCTTGTCAAGTCGCTGGAGCTTGCCGGCCTGAGCGCCGTGACCAGCGGCGTGGGCGACCGTCACGTGTATGCCAAGATGCGCGAGGGCGGCTACAGCCTGGGCGGCGAGCAGACGGGCCATACGATCTTTGGCGATATCGAGCGCACGGGCGACGGCATTATGACTTCGCTGCGCGTGATGGAAGTGATTCGTGCCGAGCGCGAGACGCTCTCGCAGCTCACGGCTCCGTGCAAGTTGCTGCCGCAGGCGCAGGTGGCCGTGCGCGTGGCGGACAAGGACGCCGCGCTCGAGAACATGGGCGTGCAGAACGCCATCGCCGAGGCCGAGGCTGCGCTGGCAGGCGAGGGCCGCGTGCTCGTGCGCAAGAGCGGAACCGAGTCGGTTATCCGCGTGCTGGCCGAGGCGCCCGACCAAGCATCCGCCGATGCCGCCATGAAGCGCATCGCCAACGCGCTCGAGGCTCTGTAAGGTAGTCATTGGGGACGTTCTTAAACGACTAGGTGGAAAGGGGGCGCCGCGGATTGGTTCCGCGGCGTCCCCTTTGCGTTGGCGTGTCGGTTATGCCTTACAGTTCGTAGAGCGTGGTGAACTTGTCCTGCAGGTAGCTGCAGTAGTAGCGGGCATCGAACGCCATGCCGCACGCGCCCTTGATGAGCTCCGGCGCGTCCTTGGCGCGGCCCCACTGCCAAATGTGCTCGCCCAGCCAGGCGCGGACGGGTGTCAGGTCGCCGCTCGCACAGGCGCCGTTGAGGTCGACACCGTCGCGGCACATGGCCGGCACAAACATGGCGTCGTAGGCGCTGCCCAGCGCATAGGTGGGGAAGTAGCCAAACGAGCCGCCGCTCCAGTGCGTATCCTGCAGGCAACCACGCGTGTCGTCGGGAACGGGGATGCCCAGGTACTCGTTCATAAAGCGATTCCAAAGCGCGGGGATATCCTTGGCTGTGGCCTCGCCGGCAAACAGCATGCGCTCGATCTCGTAGCGCACCATAACGTGCAGCGGATAGGTGAGCTCGTCGGCCTCGGTGCGGATCAACGACGGCTGCGCGATGTTCACGGCGCGGTAGAGCGTGTCCTCGTCGACGTCGCCGTAGACCTCGGGCGCGTGGCGGCGCAGCACCTCGAGCAGCGGTCCCATAAAGGCGCGGCTGCGACCCACGGTGTTCTCGAAAAAGCGGCTCTGGCTCTCGTGGATGCCCATGGAGGTGCCGCCCTCAAGACAGGTGCGCGCATAGGCGGGATTGACGCCCAGCTCGTACATGGCATGTCCCGCCTCGTGGATGATGCTGTAGACGTTGGAGATGCAATCGTTCTCGTAGATGTGTGTCGCGATGCGCGCGTCACCCACGGCAAAGCCCTCGCTAAACGGGTGTTCGGTAAAGGCAAGCGTGGTGTCGTTCAGGTTCAGGCCGACGAGCTTCATAAGGTCGAAGCTCATGGCGCGCTGGGCGGCCTCGGGCACGCGGGCGTGCAAAAAGTCGGCAGCGGGCTGCTGGCCGCGCTCGCCGATGGCGTGCACGAGCGGCACGACCGTCGCCTTGACCTCATCGCAAAACGCATCGAAGCTCTTGGCGGAAAGGCCGCGCTCGTACTGGTCGAGCCAAACGTCGTATGGGTCGCGCTTGGGGTCCATGAGTTCGGCCTGATGCTTAAGTTGGGCGACGATTCTATCCACATAGGGCTCAAAACTCGCCCAGTCGTTGGCCGTCTTGGCCTTGTGCCACACGGCGTCGGCCTCGCAGGTGAGCCTGGTCCAGGCCTCGGCCTCCTCGGTAGGAATAACGCTTGCCTCGCGCTGGTCGCGGCCGAGCACGCGGATCTCGTCGAGCAGCTGCGGGTCGTCTACGTGTCCGCCTGCAACCGTCTCGCGCGCTAACGAGCGTACGAGCTCAACGGACTTCTCGCTGGTCAGTAGCTTGTGATGCTCGCCGGCAAGCGTGCCCATGGCGTCGGCACGGGCGGCAGCACCGTTGGCAGGAGCAATCGTCGCTCCATCGAACTCGGCAATCTTGAGCAGGTACTCGCGAGTCCACAGCTTGCCCTCGAGTTTGCGGAACTTTTTGACGGCCTTGTCGACTTTAGCAGCCTTGACGCCCTTGGCAGCCTTTGCCACGGCGGCCTGGGCCTTCTTATCGAGTTTCTTTCCCATACCGTATCCTTAATCTCGCAGGCCGAGCGCCGCAGGCGGGTGCGCGGCCAATTTGCACAGCTACCTGCCTTGTACCCAGCGCGAACAAAACGGAACGCGGCGATGCGCTCGCGAAATGTGTTATCCTATAGCCCAATGCGTTGACGGAGAGGGTTTTTGCCCGCCGCGTCGCCGGCAAGAGAGGGAAGGTCATGGGCTGCAAGCCTTCCTGCGGTGGCAAGGGCCAAGCGTTCACTCCCGAGCAGCAACCTCAACGGGCGCGCGGCCGACGGCGGTGAAGCCCCAGTAGGGAAGCCGTGAGCCTCGCGACAAGGGGCGCAGAGTGGGCACGGCGGGCCAGACATCCGCCGGGTCAAACAAGGTGGTACCGCGGAATTCAACCGTCCTTGGGCAATGCACATGCCCGAGGACGGTTTTTTGTTACCGAACCGGGCCGCGCATCTGCAGCATCGGGCGGCGTCAGCCGTCCCGGAGCGCGGATGCGCGAGAGACGAAAGGGAAGACATGAGTCTGATTGATGATCTGGTCAAACTCGAGGAAGAGGCCAAGGAGCTCGTCACTAGCGCCGACGACGCCGCCAAGCTCGAGGCTGCGCGCGTTGAGCTGCTCGGTCGCAAGGGCCGTATCACCGGCCTGATGCGCATGATGGGCAAGCTCGCCCCCGAGGATCGTCCCATGATGGGCAAACGCGCCAACGAGATGCGCCATCTGATCGAGGGCATGCTCGACGAGCGCACCACCGAGATGAAGGCCGCCGCCCTCAAGCACGCACTCGAGCACGAGGCCGTCGACATCACGCTGCCGGGGATCCGTCCGCAGATCGGTCACCAGCACCTGATCAAGCAGATCATCGAGGAGGCCGAGGACATCTTCTGCGGCATCGGCTACACCGTCGAGTCCGGCCCCATGGTCGATACCTCCTACTACAACTTCACCGCACTCAACGCGCCCATGGATCACCCGAGCCGCTCGGCTCGCGACACGTTCTATGTGGTCGACAACAACCCCGGCAGCGTCGCGCATCCCGAGGCTCACGCTCACGGCGAGTCCGACGTGCTGCTGCGCACCCAGACCTCGGGCGTGCAGATCCACACCATGGAGTCGCAGAAGCCGCCCATCTACATGATCTGCCCGGGCACCGTCTACCGTCCCGACACGGCCGACGCCTGCCACCTGCCGCAGTTCAACCAGATCGAGGGCCTAGTCGTCGACGAGGGTATCACCTTTGGCGATCTTAAGGGCACGCTCGACTACTTTGTTAAGTGCATGTTTGGTGAGGATCGCAAGACGCGCTATCGCCCGCACTTCTTCCCCTTCACCGAGCCTTCCTGCGAGGTGGACGTGAGCTGCCACGTGTGCGGCGGCAAGGGCTGCAACTTCTGCAAGCACAGCGGCTGGATCGAGATCCTGGGCTGCGGCATGGTCGACCCCAACGTCCTTATCAACTGCGGCATCGACCCCGAGAAGTACACCGGCTTCGCCTTTGGTATTGGCGCCGAGCGCGTCGCGGCACTGCGCTACGACCTGCCCGACCTCAGAACTCTCATGACGGGTGATATGCGCTTCTTGAATCAGTTCTAGGCTGCGGCTTGCCCAAGCACGGCACCTCGGCGCTCATTCGTCGCTTGCGTACCAAAGTACGCGGCGCTCCTCTTTCGGGCCGATCTGCCGCACTTGGACAACCCTCGCTTTGTAAGGAATGTTCACAAAGTTGAAGTTTCCACCTGCATCTCTTCGCAGGCTTTCAGTATGAAAGGAGAGCTAGATGCGTGTTTCTTACGACTGGCTCAAGACCATGATCGATATTCCGGAGGATCCCAAGACCCTTTCGGACGAATATATCCGTACCGGCACCGAGGTCGAGGCGATCGACACCGTGGGCGAGTCCTTCGACCACGTGGTGACCGCCAAGGTGCTCACCAAGATCCCGCACCCCGATAGCGACCACATGTATGTGTGCTCGGTCGATGTGGGCGACAAGAATCTCGACGCCGACGGCAATCCCGCTCCGCTGCAGATCGTCTGCGGCGCGCAGAACTTCGAGGCCGGCGACCACGTCGTCACGGCCATGATTGGCGCCGTGCTTCCCGGCGACGTTAAGATCAAGAAGAGCAAGCTTCGCGGCGTCGTGTCCATGGGCATGAACTGCTCCGCGCGCGAGCTCGGCCTGGGTGGCGACCACTCCGGCATCATGATCCTGCCCGAGGATACGCCCTGCGGCATGCCGTTTGCCGAGTACGTGGGCTCGAGCGACACCGTGCTCGACTGTGAGATCACGCCCAACCGTCCCGACTGCCTGTCCATGATCGGCATGGCCCGCGAGACCGGCGCCATCTTCGACCGCGATTTCCACGTTGAGCTGCCCGCTATCAAGGTCGAGACCGGCCGTGCGACCGACGACGAGCTTTCCGTCGAGATCGCCGACGAGGGCCTGTGCGACCGCTACGTTGCCCGCATCGTGCGCAACGTCAAGGTCGGCCCGTCGCCAGACTGGATGGTCAAGCGCCTCAACGCCCTGGGCGTGCGCCCGCACAACAACATCGTCGACATCACCAACTACATGATGATGCTCACCGGTCAGCCGCTGCACGCCTTTGACCTGGACACCTTTGCCGAGCGCGATGGCCACCGTCGTGTGGTGGTTCGTGCCGCCCAGCAGGACGAGAAGTTCACGACGCTCGACGGCGAGGAGCGCGTGCTCGACGCCGGCATGGGCCTCATCACCGACGGCGAGCGTCCCGTGGCGCTGGCCGGCGTAATGGGCGGCATGGATTCCGAGATCGAGGACGACACCGTCGACGTGATGGTCGAGAGCGCCTGCTTCAACGCCGGTCGCACCTCGCACACCAGCCGCGATCTGTCGCTGATCTCCGACGCCTCCATTCGCTTTGAGCGCCAGGTCGACGAGACCGGCTGCGTGGATGTCGCCAACGTTACCTGCGCGCTGATCGAGGAGATCGCCGGCGGCGAGGTTGCTCCCGGCTATGTGGACGTGTTCCCCGCGCCCAAGACCATCGACAGCATTAAGCTGCGCCTGGCCCGCGTGCGTGCCATCTGCGGTGCCGACATCGAGCCCGACTTTATCGAGCGTTCGCTCACCCGCCTGGGCTGCACCGTCGAGCGCGACGGCGAGGACTTTATGGTCACGCCGCCGAGCTTCCGTCCCGACCTGCCGCGTGAGATCGACCTGATCGAGGAGGTCTTGCGCCTATGGGGCATGGGCCGCGTGACGGCGACCATTCCGGCTGCCAAGAACCACATCGGCGGTCTGACCCGCGAGCAGAAGCTCACTCGTAAGGTCGGCGAGATCCTGCGCGCCTGCGGCCTCAACGAGACCACGACTTTTGGCTTTGCCGCCCCGGGCGACCTGGAGAAGATCGGTATGTCCACCGAGGGTCGCGGTTGCCCCGTGGTGCTCATGAACCCGCTGGTAGCCGAGCAGACCGAGATGCGCCGCTCGCTGTTGCCAGGCCTGTTGCAGTCTGTGGCCTACAACGAGGCCCACGGCACGCCCAACGTGCATCTGTACGAGGTCGGCAGCTTGTTCCACGGTCGCGAGAACGCCAGCCTGCCCAAGGAGACCAAGTCCGTGGCGGGCGTGCTCTCGGGCCAGTGGAGCGAGCAGTCTTGGAGCATGAAGTACCGCAAGCTGCGTTTCTTCTTTGGCAAGGGCATCGTTGAGGAGCTGCTTGCCCAGCTGCGCATCGAGAAGGTTCGCTTCCGTCCCGTCGAGGGCGAGAGCTATGCCTTCCTGCAACCGGGTCGTGCTGCCGAGGTACTCTCGGGCGGTACCGTGCTGGGCTGGGTTGGCGAGATCCACCCCGAGGCGCGCGAGACTATGGGCATTGATGAGGTCGTCGTTGCCTTTGAGCTCGACCTGGACAAGCTGATCAAGGGCGCCCGCAACCAGGAGAACTACCGTGAGTTCTCGCAGTACCCGGCCGTTGAGCACGACCTTGCTATCGTAGTCGACAACACTGTGACCTGCGAGGATCTTGAGCGTCGTATTACGAGTGCCGGCGGCAAGCTGCTCGAGGGCGTGCGCCTGTTCGATGTCTACCGCGATCCCATCCGTATCGGTGCGGGCAAGAAGTCCATGGCCTTTGCGCTTACGTATCGCTCCGACGACCATACGCTCACCAGCGAAGAGGTCGAAAAAGCGCACCAGAAGATCGTCACCAAGGTGTGCAAGGGCGTAAACGGCGAGGTCCGCGGCTAGGTCCTGCGCTGGGGTATGGGTCAGCGGTGGCTGCTGCCGAGTCCTACGTGACTGCTGTTTTCGGTATAAGGCACCGTTGAACCTGCATATATGACACGCGCATTACATAACGGCGTGCTGCTTTGTCGGCAGTGCGCCGTTTTGCTATGATAGCCCGCGGCGTGTTACGAATCTGACATTACGTAACACTGGAAAGGTGATTCAAGCGGCGTTGCAATTCCGTGCGCCGATAACCGGGAGGCGTACATGCACATTCCAGATAATTATCTGTCCCCGCAGACCGATGCCGTCATGGCGGTGGCGATGGTGCCCGTCTGGGCTCACTGTATCAAGAAGGTGCGCGCCACGCTCGATCGCGAGCACATGGCTTTCCTGGGCATCTGCGCCGCATTTTCCTTCTTGCTTATGATGTTCAACGTGCCGCTGCCCGGCGGCACCACTGGCCACGCCGTTGGTGGCGCACTCATCGCGCTGCTGCTGGGCCCCGAGGCCGCGGCTATCGCGGTTTCGGTCGCGCTGGCGCTGCAAGCGCTGCTGTTTGGCGACGGCGGCATCCTGTCCTTTGGCGCTAACTGCTTTAACATGGCCTTCGTGTTGCCGTTTGCCGCAGCCATCGTGTTCCGCGCGCTTAACAGCCGCTTGCACGACAAGAGCTGGGGCACCTCGGTTTCGGCCATCGCAAGCGGCTGGGTCGGCCTGTGCCTGGCGGCCCTGTGCGCAGCAATCGAGTTTGGTATTCAGCCGATGCTTTTCACGAATGCTTCGGGCGCTCCGCTGTACTGCCCCTTCCCGCTGTCCATTGCCATTCCGGCCATGATGATCCCGCATATGTTGGTAGCCGGCGTGGTCGAGGGCGTGGCGACTGCCGCGATCTACGGCTTTATCAAGAAGACGGCGCCGAGCGTTATCGTCGGTCCCGAGGCTTACGACGGCCTGCTGGACGCCGAGGGCGCAGCCGCCAAGAAGACCTCGCTGGTCCCCACACTCATCCTGGTCGCCGTGCTTGTCGTGGCCACGCCGCTGGGCCTGCTGGCCACGGGTGACGCCTGGGGTGAGTGGGATGCCGAGGGCGCCGCGACCGCCGTTCAGGAGGCTGGCGACGACAGCCTGCAGGCTTCGGTCGGCCTTGACACCCCGACCTTTGCCGATGCGCTGCCTACGGGTGATTACCTGCAGGCCTATTCCGAGGAGCAGGGTCTCGGCTTTGCCGGTCAGGCTGCCATGTATATCCTGTCCGGCGTGATTGGCGTGGCGGTGCTCACCATCGCATTCCGTCTGATCTCGCTGACGGTCAAGGAAAGCGGTGCTCATGGCGATGGTCGAGCTGCCTAGCTGGCTTGCGGTCGAGCAGCGTTACGAGCCCACGGGCGCTCGTCATCGCGTGATGCAAAAGAACGTCCTGCACCTGGCGAGCCTGCTTGAGCGGGTTCGCCTGGGTGGAGGCGCGCACGAGGGCGGGTCGATGGTCGACCGCGCCCTTTCTTGCGTTTCGGCTCCGGTGCGCCTGGTGGGGATATTCGTTTGCGTCCTGTGCGTGTGCCTGACACAAAGCCCGCTGTACCTCATGTTGATGGCGGCCATTGCGCTGGTGCTCGTTGCCGTGCGTCCCGTACGCGGGCTGCGCGCGACCTTTGTGCCGGCGCTTGGCGCCGCGGGGCTCGCAGTGGTTTTGGCGCTGCCTGCCCTGCTGCTGGGTGCTTCCGCTACGGGCGCCATGCTCAAGATTGCGCTCAAGACGTTCATTAACGTGACGCTCGTGCTGGGCGTTTCGTGGACCCTCACATGGAGCCGCATGTCGGCGGCGCTCAAGACGCTACATCTGCCCGACGAGGTCATCTTTACGTTTGATATGGCGCTCAAGCACATCGAGGTGCTGGGCCGAACGGCGCACGATCTGACCGAATCGGTCATGCTGCGCAGTGTGGGTCGCGCGCCTGAGGGGTTTTCGCGCACCGACTCGGTCGCGGGTATCATGGGCATGACGTTTATCAAGGCGATGGAATGCAGCCATGCGATGGACGAGGCCATGCTCTGCCGTGGGTTTGCCGGTGTGTATCCGGCGCCCGCGCGCGCCGGGCTTGGCTGGCGCGATGCGGTCTATGCGGCCGGCGTGGCGCTGCTGGCAGTGTTGTGCGCCGTGCTGTAGGCGCTGCTGGTTCCGGCTGGGGATGCAAATGGGGAAGGGCGACGTTTTGGCAAACGATACAAATGGCGCGATGGGCGCGAGCGGTTCTGCTGGCGCCGAGACCACGCCGCTCATCGAGTTTCGCGACGTGGTGTTTTCCTATGCGGGGCATACGGTTGTCGATGGTGTGTCGCTGCAGGTCGATTGTGGTGAACTCGTTGCCCTGCTCGGTCCCAACGGCTGCGGTAAGACGACGATTATGCGCCTTGTTAACGGCCTTGAACTCGCGGACACAGGGGCATACCTGTTTGACGGGCATGTGATTGATGCGGCGTTTCTAAAGGATTCCGCGGCCGCTCAGCGTTTTCATCAGCGCGTGGGCTTCGTATTCCAAAACGCCGATGCCCAGCTGTTCTGCGCCACGGTGGGCGAGGAAGTTGCTTTTGGTCCCGCGCAGATGGGTCTGCCGGCAGACGAGCTCGAGCGCCGCGTGCGCGATGCCATGGGGCTGTTCCAGGTTGCCGACCTTGCCGACGCCTCTCCCTATCAGCTCTCGGGCGGGCAAAAGAAGCGTGTTGCGCTGGCTGCGGTGGTGTCGATGAACCCGGATATCTTGGTCCTCGACGAGCCTACCAATGGGCTCGACGAGGATTCATGCGACATCGTGGTCAATTTCTTGCTGGCTTATGTCGCGGCGGGTAAGACGGTCTTGATGAGCACGCATCACCAGGATTTGGTGCGACGCCTGGGTGCCCGTGCAATCTATATCGATCGATATCACCATGTGGTCGAGGCGTCTTCGTCGTCGTATGGAACCGAAAGCGGTGCTACGGACTAGTTGCTGCGTAGAGCGTGCGTAGCCGTCCGCGCGGCTTTGCCGTGATGGTATAGTTATCCAGGTTTTTTATGGGGGTGGCTATGCCAAGCTGGAACATTCATATCGCTCAGACGGAGCGTTTGCTGGAGCGCACCGGTGCGCTTGCCAATAGCGTGCGCGACCGCAATGCCTTTTTGTTTGGCTGCGTGGTTCCGGATATCTTCGTGGGCTATATGGTCCCTGGCATCGCCGATCCCATCCCGTACCGCATTACGCACTTTGCAAAGCCCGAGCCTATCCCTAAGCCTCGTGAGCATGAGTTCTGGGATACCTATGTGGCACCGTTGCTTAAAAGTTCGCCCACCGGTGCGCCAGCCGCGGCGACCTCGATTATCGAGGAGCGCGAGCGACTGAATCGCGTGCACTATCCCCAGCGCTACAGGGATGCCGAGCCGGTTGTCGGTCCCGGCGCTCGTGAGTTCTCGCTTGCGTCCGAGGACGTGGCGCAGTCGCTGCTCGATTTAACGTTGGGCGTCTGGTCACATCTGGTGGCCGATACCGTATGGAATACGCGCGTGAATCAGTACTTGGAGGCACACGGCGGCAAGCCGTGTGAGGAGTTCCGCATTAAAAAGCAAGGCGACTTTGACTGGTTTGGCAAGACGCTCGGCATCGTTTCGATTCCGCGCGCGACCGATCGCCTGTATACTGCGGCGACGCGTTTTGGGCAGTATCCCATCCATAAAGAATATGTGCTCAAGACCATCGGCGTTATGCACGAGATTGTACGCGAAAACCCCGGCGAGCCCGATCATCCGCCGTATCGCCTGCTAACCGAGGAGTTTTTCGATGCAACGTTTACCGAGGTCATCGAGCTAACCGAGGCGGGATTTGCGGCTCGCGTTGCCGCTTCTGACGTTCCCGCAGTCCCCCTGATCCACAGCTGCTAGCCGGCCGGCTTAACGGTGAACAGTTCATCCCAATTGACCAACAGCTCCCGTCGCAGGGCATCTTCGGTGGTGCGTTCCTGATCGGTCTTTGGGATGTAGGGGAGCCCCTCCTTTTTATGGATGAGTTCGGCGATGTTGCTAAAGCTCTTCGTGTCTTTGATTTGCTCATAGGTTATCTGGATAACGTCATAGCCCATGCTTGTGAGGGCGGTGGTGCGCTCGGCATCGGAGAGGCTTGCGGCTTCGCTGTCATGGGCGGAGCGGCCTTGGCATTCAAGGATGACGCCCATGCTGTCGGTGCTGCTCTCTATGAGGATATCGGCGTAGCAGCAGGTTTTGTCATACAGTGAGCGCGCGGTGTCGCTGAGTGGGATGCGCACGTTGTTTGCGATATTGATGCCCATGCCGCCCTCGTTGCGGGGGAGCGAGACAAGCATGGAGGTCTGTACTTCGAAGGGCGAGGCGGTCTGTCCCGTCATGTGCTCGGCCGCCCAGCGCAGTTGTTTAACGCCGCGCAGGCCTGCGGCCTGCTTGGCGAACGCGGCGATATCCGCTGCGGAAAGAAGCGGCGTGCGCTTCCACAAGTTGGTGTCATTACCCTTGGTGTCGACAACACGTTTCCAACCACAGTCGGGCGGAATGAGCTTAAGCGAAATTGCTTCATCGAGCTGCTGCTGCGCCCGTTTACAAGGCGTGAACACTGCAAAGGAGCCGCACATCTCGTAGCAAGCCATGAGTAACTGGTTGCGCGAGACCTGCGTAGCAAGGTTGAGCAGTGTGAACTCCGGGGACGTGACATCAAATCCATGCTCAGTCTGCCTAAACGACCCAGGAGGCGGCTCTTGGGTTAGCAGACGGCTATGAAATAGCTTTCCGTTCGCGCGCTGTTTTCTTTCGCTCACGAATCTCCAAACTGGTTTGCCGAGCAATTCTTTAATTACTGGTTGTTTTGAGTAATGCACCAAGCGATGGTCATGGTCGGGCGGCAGGATTGCCGGATAGAGTCCTAGTATCTGGGGCGGGATGCGATAGTACTGAAAAGCTGTGGGTCCGCAAGCGAGAAATGACATGGCAATCCGATCGTTCGAGCGTTGTTTGGGCTAGAAAGGCTATCGGTTTCGGAAGTGCGGGGAAAAAGACAAACAGGCAAAGCACAAGCGGTATTTGAGCCAACTTTATCAGGGGTTTTGTTGAAATAAAAGGGCTTGTGCTCGGGGGTAAGCAATTTTTCCCCGCACTTCCGAAAAGCAGGTCGATCTGGCTCTTGCTAAAACGATTTAGCAGCGTCCGTTAAGGTGTGGGTTTGCCACCGGGCGAACACTTTTGGCGCTTGGGGCTTTATTTTTTGGCCTCGGAGGGCGGATTTCGCGCTTTTGGTAATGAAATGGGTGCGTGCCATGTCGTGCGGTAGGCATCGGTGCACAGAAAAAGGGCCCGGAAGGCAATGCCTTCCGGGCCCTTTGCAATGCAAATCTGCTTGCAAGTACGATTTAGCGCACCTGAGCGACGTATGCGACGTTGGTCGAGGAGACCTTGTCCTCGAGCTGGACGCTCATGCGGGGATCGCCGGCGGTAGCGACGGTCAGATCGCCGGCCTCGACGTAGCCGAGCTCCTTAGCGGTCTCGATCGCCTTGACGATCGTGCCGTTGACGGTGCCCTGGGTAATCTCGGCCTGATGCGGGATAACGCCCCAGTACATGATCATCTGCTGGACGGCCCACTCGTGGCGGGAGAACGCGCAGATCGGCATGTTGGGACGGAAGTGCGAGATCAGGCGAGCAGTACGGCCGGTGGTCGTCGGCACGGTGATGCACTTGGCGCCAACGGTGGTGGCCATGTTCACAGCGGACATACCCACAACGTTGTTGACAACGCGGGTGCCGTGAGCGTCAGCCGGAACCTCGAGCGGAGCGTGAGCCGGGAGGTACTTCTCGGTCTCGAGAGCAATGCTGGCCTGCATCTTGACGGCCTCGACCGGGTACTTACCGGCAGCGGACTCGCCGGACAGCATAACGGCGTCGGTGCCGTCGTAAATGGCGTTAGCAACGTCGGCAACCTCGGCGCGCGTCGGGCGCGGGTTCTGCTGCATGGAGTCGAGCATCTGCGTAGCGGTGATAACGGGCTTGTAGGCCGCGTTGCACTTGGCGATGATCTCCTTCTGGATGTGCGGAACGAGCTCGGGCTTGATCTCGATGCCCAGGTCGCCACGGGCGACCATGATGCCGTCGGAAGCCTCGAGGATCTCGTCGAAGTTCTCGACGCCCAGGGCGCACTCGATCTTCGGGAAGATCGTCACGTGCTCGCCGCCGTTCTCGCGGCAAAGCTCGCGGATGCCGCGGACGGACTCGCCGTCGCGGATGAAGGAAGCGGCGATGTAGTCGATGTTCTCGGTCAGGCCAAAGAGGATGTCCTGACGATCGCGCTCGGTGATGGCGGGCAGCGAGATGTTGACGTTGGGCATGTTGACGCCCTTGCGCTCGCCGATCAGGCCGTCGTTCTTAACGACGCAGGTCATGTCCTGGCCGTCGACGGACTCGACCTCGAGGGCAACCAGGCCGTCATCGATCAGGATGAGGGAGCCCTTCTCGACCTCGGAGGGCAGAGCCAGGTAGTCGAGGGAGATGTGCTCAGAGGTGCCGTGGAAATCCTCGGTCGTGGGCTGAGCGGTGACGACGATCTTGTCGCCGGTCTTGACGGCAACCTTCTTGCCGTCGACCAGAAGGCCGGTGCGGACCTCGGGGCCCTTGGTGTCGAGCAGGATGCCGACGGGCATACCGAGCTCCTTGGAAATACGACGGACGCGCTCGATGCGACCGTGGTGCTCGTCGTAGGAGCCGTGCGAGAAGTTAAAACGGGCGACGTTCATGCCCGCCTTGATCATCTCGCGGATGGTCTCGTCGCTATCGCAGGCGGGACCCATGGTGCATACAATCTTGGTGCGCTTGTACATTCAGACCTCCATCTGACATCGTCTTGCGCTGATAGATAAACCATAAGAAATAAAACCGAGTTGATTATAACGAAATGGCGTCCGAATACCCCAAAAAATCGACCGTATGCCGAATTAGAAGTTCATTTTTTGCGGAAAAACGGTATATGCAAAAACTATACCAACCGTTCTAACCGCTGCTATCTGGGCGATATTTCAATTTGATGATGCGCCGAAGAAAAAACGTTTTATCAGTATTGAGCATCACACGGTCTGCACCGTTGCTTATGGACCATATTTCCAAATGGATTGTTTTGGCTAGACGCGTTGCTTTGGGGTACCATAGCTCCACTATCAACTGCCGCTCAGCACGGCAGCCTTGATGAGCCCTTGCCCTTCTCCTGGGAATTATGATCGGGCATCAATCTGCTGAGTGGCCCGAATCCCAGGAGGGGACTCTATATGCAAAAGGAATACCTGTCCGCCGCGGCGGAGGTGCTCAGCGACCAAGGTGTCGATGAGAACCTCGGCCTGAGCGACGACGAGGCGTCGTCGCGCCTCGCTAAGACAGGCCCTAACAAGCTCGAGGAAGCCGAGAAGACGCCGCTGTGGAAGCGCTTCTTTGAGCAGATGGCCGACCCCATGGTCATCATGCTGATCGTTGCCGCCGTCATCAGCGCGCTCACGGGCATGGTCAAGGGCGAGGCGGACTTTGCCGATGTCGCCATCATCATGTTCGTCGTTATCGTCAACTCGGTGCTGGGCGTGGTCCAGGAGGCTAAAAGCGAGGAGGCTCTCGAGGCCCTGCAGGAGATGAGCGCGGCGCAGTCCAAGGTGCTGCGCGACGGCAAGCTCGTGCACCTGCCGAGCGCCGAGCTCGTGCCCGGTGACGTGATCATGCTCGAGGCGGGCGACTCCGTCCCGGCCGACTGCCGCGTGCTCGAGAGCGCCACGATGAAGATCGAGGAGGCCGCCCTTACCGGCGAGTCCGTGCCCGTCGAGAAGCATGCCAACGTGATCGAGCTCGCCGCCGGCACCGACGACGTGCCGCTCGGCGACCGCAAGAACATGTGCTACATGGGCTCCACCGTGGTGTACGGCCGTGGCCGCGCCGTCGTAGTCGGTACCGGTATGAACACCGAGATGGGTAAGATCGCCGGCGCCCTGGCCGAGGCCAAGGAAGAGCTCACGCCGCTGCAGGTGAAGCTTGCCGAGCTCAGCCGCATCCTCACTATCATGGTTATCGTCATCTGCGTCGTCATCTTTGGCGTCGACATCATCCGCCACGGCGTGGGCAACGTTCTCACCGACCCGACCGCGCTGCTCGATACCTTTATGGTCGCTGTCTCGCTTGCCGTCGCCGCCATCCCTGAGGGTCTGGTTGCCGTCGTGACTATCGTGCTTTCGCTCGGCGTGACCAAGATGGCCAAGCGCCAGGCGATTATCCGTAAGCTTTCCGCCGTCGAGACCCTTGGCTGCACACAGACCATCTGCTCCGACAAGACCGGTACCCTTACCCAGAACAAGATGACCGTCGTCAAGCACGAACTCGCCGCGCCCAAGGAGAAGTTCCTGGCTGGCATGGCGCTGTGCTCCGATGCCCAGTGGGATGAGGAGCTGGGCGAGGCCGTGGGCGAGCCGACCGAGTGCGCGCTCGTCAACGACGCCGGCAAGGCTGGTCTCACCGGCCTGACTGCCGAGCATCCGCGCGTGGGCGAGGCCCCGTTCGACTCGGGCCGCAAGATGATGTCCGTGATCGTCGAGACCTTGGATGGCGAGTACGAGCAGTACACCAAGGGCGCGCCCGACGTGGTGATCGGCCTGTGCACCCATATCTACGACGGCGACAGGGTCGTCCCGCTGACCGAGGAGCGTCGCGCCGAGCTCGTGGCCGCCAACAAGGCCATGGCCGACGAGGCTCTGCGCGTGCTGGCGCTGGCAAGCCGCACCTACACCGAGGTCCCGAGCGACTGCAGCCCCGCTGCGCTCGAGCACGACCTGGTCTTCTGCGGCCTGTCCGGCATGATCGACCCGGTTCGTCCCGAGGTGGCCGAAGCCATCCGCGAGGCCCACGACGCTGGCATTCGCACCGTCATGATCACGGGCGACCACATCGACACCGCCGTGGCCATCGCCAAGCAGCTGGGCATCGTCACCGATCGCAGCCATGCCATCACCGGTGCCGACCTCGATCGCATGAGCGACGAGGAACTCGACGCGCACATCGAGGACTACGGCGTGTACGCCCGCGTCCAGCCCGAGCACAAGACACGCATCGTCGAGGCTTGGAAGTCGCGCGACCAGATCGTGGCCATGACGGGCGATGGCGTCAACGACGCCCCGTCCATCAAGCGCGCCGACATTGGCGTTGGCATGGGCATCACCGGTACCGACGTCACCAAGAACGTCGCCGACATGGTACTTGCCGATGACAACTTCGCTACCATCATCGGCGCCTGCGAAGAGGGCCGTCGCATCTACGACAACATCCGCAAGGTCATCCAGTTCCTGCTTTCGGCTAACCTTGCCGAGGTCTTCTCGGTGTTTATCGCCACGCTCATCGGCTTTACCATCTTCCAGCCGGTGCAGCTGCTGTGGGTGAACCTGGTCACCGACTGCTTCCCCGCGCTCGCGTTGGGCATGGAGGACGCCGAGGGCGACATCATGAAGCGCAAGCCGCGCAACGCCAAGGACGGTGTCTTTGCCGGACATATGGGCCTGGACTGTGTGGTCCAGGGCCTTATCATCACCGTGCTGGTGCTGGCGAGCTTCTTTGTGGGCGTGTACTTTGACATGGGCTACATCCACATCGCCGATATGATCGCCGGCAATGCCGACGAGGAAGGCGTGATGATGGCGTTCATCACGCTCAACATGGTCGAGATTTTCCACTGCTTCAATATGCGCAGCCGTCGTGCGTCGCTGTTCACCATGAAGAAGCAGAACAAGTGGCTGTGGGCTTCCGCCGCGCTGGCGCTGGTGCTGACGGTGATCGTAACCGTGCAGCCGACGCTTGCCGAGATGTTCTTTGGCCCTGTGACGCTTGAGCTCAAGGGCGTTGTCGCCGCCCTGGGTCTTGCCTTCCTGATCATTCCGCTGATGGAGATCTACAAGGCGATCATGCGCGCTGTGGAGAAAGAGTAACGTACCTGTCCGGGCCCGACCGCCTGCGGGGTTTCCACGGGCACGTCCTCGCCGCTTTGCGGCTGCGGGATGTGCCCTTAGGAAACCCCTCCCGGCGGGCGGGCCCTGCGGTATCCTTGCTGGCTTTTCTCCTGTGCGGATGAAAAGGGCTGAGGGAAAGTATGTGAGCTGGTCGGGCTTTGCCCGGCCAGCTCTTTTTTAGAGCATTTGCTCGACCGACTCTTTTTGTGAACTGGATTGTATGGGGTTGAATCGGCGACGCGTTAGGAGAAGCCGGGAACGTCGCTGAAGGGGATTTGAGGCATAAAGAGAACGATGACGGCCATAATTCCCCAGTAGATTTGCAGAGGTAGCGGAGCCGATATCAGGGCATTAAAGAAGGACAAACCCTTTTTGCCTCCATATAGCTGGACCGAGCTGAGAAGAGCAATTCCAAAAGAGATGGCGCTCGGCCAGCATGCTTTGACAATGAGGCTAAGGAAATAGCATATTAATGTTATCGCTATGCACCCAATGCCCCAGAGCCACTTCTTGTTGAGGAAATACTGGATGCCCCATACACCAATTACGGGGGCAATGATGACTGGCAACATAGCCGTATCCTAACTATTTATGCAACGAATGTATTCTCCGGAGTTGGGGGGATAGACGCTGCAAGGTAGACGGTACGCGTTGCCTGCGGGTACGGGGTGTCCAAGGAGTTGCTTTGCTGCATACTCAGGCCAAGTACCTCCGGTTTTGCTTATGATCTTCTTAATCAGTCCGTCGATTACAAGCCCCGTTACATAGCCGGTGAGTTCTTTTCCAATAAAAATGGCAATTTTGACGATCCATTCTTTAGCGCCGCGTGTGGCAGTTGCTAAATCATCCAAAGACAGGGTCTGGAATCGATCGATAATTTGGACATCTCCGTTTTCATCTAGTGCGTATGTCGTCCATCCTGTGCCGGACTCATTGACAGCTTCAATGTACTCTTCGGCAGAAGGGAACTCTACTTCAAGAGGTTGCGCCTTAGATTGCTTTGGTGAAATGGCAATTGAGCAAAGCGCAACTGCGCTTGCGATGAATGACTTACGGCTTACGGGAACGTTGCGTAGCATGTGTATCCTCCTGACATTTAGCTTGACATTGCTGTGTTGTTCAGATTCAGCCTCCAATCCGTGAAACGCATTTCAAACGAATCAAGCGTGGAAAGGTCGAACTCGGACGCTATCTTTCCTTCAGAGATGGCAAAAATTGAAGGATAAAACTCGAATGACGGCAGAAGCGCCTTAAGTGTTTCCCTATCAACTTCCTTTTGGCTCTTAGGGACAACGAGGATCTCGATGTCGTTCTTGAGACTCGGCGAAAGCGAGCGCTCTGCCGCACGGAGTTCTTCACAGGCCGGGCAGCCCTCCAGCTCAATTTGCACGATAAAAGATTCGCCTTTGCTTAATTTCGATCGAAATTCGGGCAATGAGATATTGATTGGATCGGAATTGGTTCGTACTGACGAGAAGAGGGCGAAAAGGGACAGCGATAAGATAAGGATAAGGACGGTTTGCTTTCTCATGGGTCCTCCAAACTCTATAAAGTTAAATTAATTTATATAAAACATTAAATTAAGATTCTTTAAAATGAACGGTATCGATTTGCCGGTAAATGGTTTTGAGCGAGAGCGGTTGGATTGAAAAGTACAATGAACGCAGGGAAATAAGGAAAAAAGGAGGAGAAATGAAAGATCGCGATATACATCTGCGGTTGACGACGAGTTTTCTGACAATCTTCTGTATCGCCCTGGCGGTTCAAGCGCTATGTTGCGTGGTGTTGTTCGTTCATCTTGCGAACCTGTTGCTCATCGAGGGTATCTCTGCGGTGAGCGGCGGATTTCTGCTCTTGTTTATGGTTAGCACGCTTTGCGACGCTGCAACGTTTCTTCTGTTTACGATTCTGACGGCGAAAGTCAGGCATGAGGGTCGTCCTTTTGGTAAGTGGCAGACCAGGATTTTGGTCGCGGCTGGCCTCCTGATGTCGGTAAAAGCCGTCATCAGCATCATATGGCCGACGATTCAATTGCCATACAGCAATGTTCTTGGAACGGCTGAGCCCGTGTTTCCCGAGTTTGATTTTCAATCGCTTTCTTACGGACTCGTTTTCTTTGCGTTGGCGGGGGTCTTTGAATACGGTAGGGTATTGCAGGAAGATGCAGACGAGATTCTCTAGGGGGTGGCACGGTGCCGATTGTTATGCGTCTTGACCGCGTGATGGCGGACCGTAAAATCTCGTCGCAGGAACTTGCCGAAATCATTGGAATATCGCCTGTTAATCTGTCTCGAATTAAAACGGGAAGACTCAAGGGGATCCGCTTTTCTACACTTCAAGCAATGTGCGAGGCGCTTCATTGCAAGCCCGGCGACATCATCGATTGGATGGATGATGACGAGTACGCCGCAGCATTTGGTAAGTCGGACGGAACAATGCGTTAAAATACCTGCTCAGTTGTGTGGTTTTGTGCTGGGAGGCGTTTGTGGGCAAGGCTAAGGCTAAGGCGAAGAAAAAGACGACGGGGGCGCGGGCTAAGCGCGATCGTCGTCGGAAGCTCGCGACCGAGGCTCCCGCATCTGCTGAGGAGTTGCTGGCGAGTGTGCCGGGGCTCGACGCGCTACAGGACGTTCCGGCGTTTGATGACCTGCCGGTCGATGAGGCTCAGCAGACTGCATTTGATGATTTCTGTGCACATGCCGAGGAGCCCGAGCAGATGCAGCTTGGTGCCGTGGTGCGCCTGGACCGCGGCTTTCCGTTGGTGGCGACTGCCGATGACACGTTTCGTGCCGAGCATGCCGTAGGGTTTGCCAAGTCGCGTGGCGAGGACGAGGTCTTGCTGCCCGCCGTGGGCGACCGCGTGGCGGTTCGCCGTACTCCCGGGCACGACATGGGCGTGATCGAGTGCGTACTGCCGCGCCGTACGAGCTTTGAGCGTTGGCGTGGCCGTGCCCGCGGTGAGCGCCAGGTGCTCTGTTCCAACGTTGACAGCGTGCTGATCGTGCAGGCGCTCGGCGCCGGCGAGGTGCTGCTCGATCGCGTGGCGCGCTCACTGGTGTTGGCACTCGATTGCGATGCCGAGCCGGTGGTGGTGCTCACCAAGGCCGACCGCTGCGAGGCCGATGAGCTCGAGCGCGATCTGGACCGCGTACGCCGCTTGGTGGGTCCGGACGTGCGCGTAATCGTGACATCTTCTGCCGAGGGCCTCGGCCTGGACGAGGTACACGCCTGCGTGCCGGCTGGGAGCTGTGCCATGATCTTGGGCGAGTCGGGTGCCGGCAAGTCGACGCTGCTCAATGCGCTGCTGGGCCACGATGCACTGGCCACTGGCGGCGTGCGCGAGCGTGATGACCGAGGCCGCCACACCACGGTTGCGCGCGTGATGGTGGCGCTGCCGGGCGACGCCGGCGTGATCGCCGATGCCCCGGGCCTGCGCAGCCTGCCGCTCGTGGGACATGAGCGGGGTCTGGCGCGTGCCTTCCCCGAGATCGTCGAGGCGTCGCGTGCGTGCCGGTTTGGCGATTGCACGCACACTCACGAGCCGGGTTGCGCCGTTCGCGAGGCCGAAGATGCCGGACGGATCGACAGTCTGCGTTTGGAGACGTTCCAAAACCTGGCGTCATCCATGCGCGTGAGTGCCCAAATGCTCGACCCCGATGTCCATCTGTAATTGAATTTTCCTATGACAGCCGTCTTCCAACTGTTTGGGAGGCGGCTTTTTTGCTGCCAAAGCGCCTCGAACTATGCGTTTTGCCGACGTTCTGGCCAAAACCTTGCCACGAGCTTGACGGGCTGGTCAGCTTTTGGTCAGCAATTGGTTTGACACGTAAAACCAAGATTGCGATTGCGCCGCTTTGCGCCCTGGTCGCCCAGACAATGGTGGTACGGGCATTTGCCCGGTGCTACCTTGAGAGGAGCGGCCGTGAACAAGAGCAAGCGCATCGCCATCAGTCTGGTCGCGGGCGTGCTTGCCGCGGCGCTCTGCATGGTCTACGGCTCGTCGATCCGCTCGCAAGCCGAGCAGGCCCAGGCCGAGACTTTGGCAAAATACGGCGGCGACCGCGTTGAGGTGTGCGTCGCGGCGCGCGATATCGACGCAGGCGAGACCCTCGACGAGACTAATGTCATAACTCAGGAATGGCTGGCGAGTCTGCTGCCGCGTGATGCGGCGACCGAGCTGCGTCAGGTGCGCGGCGACGTGACGACCTCGCGCATTCCCAAAAACGCCGTGATCTGCAATATCTACACCAAGGCCGAGAGCCACAAGCTCGAGGTGCCTAAAGGCAAGGTTGCCGTTTCGGTGGCGGTCGATGCCGAGCACTCGGTCGGCGGCGCCGCGGGCGTGGGCAGCTATGTAGACGTGTACATGCAAAAAGATGGCGTGACCGATCGTTTGTGCGGCGCGTACGTGATCGATACCAGCGAAGATGCCGGCACCACGCGTGAAGGCAAGATCGAGTGGGTGACGCTGGCGGCAGACCCCGAAGATGTCAAGGAATTGCTGGGAGCCTCGGGAAAGGGAACGGTCAGCTTGACGATTCCCGCCACGGCACGCGGCAAAAAGAGCGGAGGCGACGAGTGATGAAGGCGATCTGGCTTGCGTGCTGCGCGTGCGGCGATTACGGGCTGCTACAGCAGGAAGTCGAGGGTCGCGATGTGGGCGCGCAGGTGCTTCGCGTGGGCGACCTGGACGGGTTGGTATCCATGGCGCGGGCGTTTCCGTCGCGCCGCGGTGCCGCCATCATCGCGGCGTCTCTGTTCGATGCCGAAGATGTGCGCAAGACTGTTGCGCGCCTGACGGCCGAAGGCCGCGTGAGTCGCGTGGTCGTGTTGATAGAAGCGCTCGATCCGTCGGATATCGAGGGGTTGTTTCGCGCGGGGGCGACCGAGGTCATCGCTGCGCACAGTATATGCGGCAACGGGCGCGCGGGCGAGGGAGCGGTTGATTCCGATCGGCGCATGACGATTGAGCCCGATGCTTTTGTTGATAGGGAGCCCGGGGCGCCTCGCGCTACAAGAGGCCCGCGTGTTGATGATTATGGAAAAGCGGAAGCCGAGCATGGTCGGCGCCCCCGGAACCCCCTTGTATGCGATGACGCTGGAGGGCCGGCGCAGCATGCTGGCGACTCCCCGGCTGTAGATATGGGATACGTGCACGGCGTGCATCTGGTGGATGAGCTCGACGAAGTTGAGGGCTTTGCCGGGTGCGGCGAGTTGTCGCTGATGCAGCATGAGCAGATTGCGCAGAACGAGCTTGCTTCGCAGACCGAACAAGCTGCCATGCCGGCTTGGACGCAGCGTGTGGTTGCGGCGGAGGAGACGGGGACGCTGGCACCGACGCCCGCACCGCCGCCTCCGATGCCGCCGGCAGACGCTGCCGCTCCGCAGCGTCGAGCTCCGGTCATCTGCGCCATTTCGGGTTCGGGCGGTTGCGGCAAGTCGACGATCGTTGCCACCATGGCACACACATCGTCGCTGTTGGGCTTGCGTGCCGCCGTGCTCGACCTGGACCTGATGTTTGGAAACCTTTACGACTTGTTAGGTGTCGATGCTCCGCGCGATATGGCGGCGCTTATCGAGCCATCGGCGGCGGGCGCGCTCACCGAGCCGGATATCGTAGCCACATCGATGCGCGTGGCGCCGGGCGTTACGCTCTGGGGTCCCGTCGCGGCGCCCGAGCAAGCCGAGCTCATGGCACGTCCGGTGGAGCTACTGCTTGATGTCCTGCGTCGCGAATCCGACGTGGTCTTTATCGATACCTCGGTCTTTTGGGGCGACGCCGTGGCGGCTGCGGTGGCGGCGAGCGACCGTTGCCTGGTCGTTGGCGATGCTGCGGTGTCGTCCGCGACATCGGCGTCGCGCGTCATTGAACTGGCAAGTCGAGTAGGTGTGCCGCGCACGCGTATGAGCGCCGTGTTCAACCGGTTCGGTGCGCGCGGGGCAGACGAGGACGTCGCTATGCGCTTTGAGATTGCCTGTGCGTTGAGCTCCAAGATTCGTATCGCCGATGGCGGGCAGGATCTCGCCGCGCTCATGGCGTTTGGGCGTGCTGACGAGGCAGTGGGGCAGACCAGCGCTTTTGCGACCAGCGTGCGCGAGGCCACGCGCGAGATGCTCGTGGAACTGGGGTGCGCCGTCGGCCCTTGGAGCGATATGGTCGCCGACCGTGCAATGCGCACCGAACGCCCGCGTATTCGCCTTCCCTGGTCGCACGAGGGTGATCAGCGATGAGCCTGCAAACGAGGATTAAGGCTGCCGGCGCTGCAGCGGCGGTAGCGCCTGTGGATGCGGGGCGTCGCCGCGCGGTGAAACGACGCACCAAGCGCGCCGTGATGGACCGTATGGGCTACGACGAAGTGGCGCGTATCAGCGCCTATATCGACCCGACACTTGCCCGCTCGGAATTGCGTCCTGCGGTGGAGGCGGCGCTCAATGTTGAGGAGCCGACCGATCTCGCGACGCCCGAGCGCGAGACTATCATCGACGAGATTTTGGATGACGTGGTGGGCTTGGGGCCGTTGCAGCCGCTCATCGAGGACGACACCGTTACCGAGATCATGATCAACGGCTGCCGCTCGGCTTTCTTTGAACGCGGCGGCGTCTTGTACCCCATCGAGCATGCGTTTGAGGACGACGAGCAGATCCGTGTGCTTATCGACCGCATTATCTCGCCACTTGGCCGCCGTATCGACGAGCGCAGCCCCATCGTCAACGCCCGCCTCAAAACGGGTTATCGCGTCAACGCGGTGATTCCGCCTGTGGCGATTGACGGACCGATTCTCACCATCCGAAAGTTCTCGGACCGTATCTGCTCGCTGGACGAGCTTGTGGGGCTGGGGTCGCTGCCGCTTTGGTATGCGCAGCTGCTGTCGTGTGCGGTGTCGCTGCGACAGGACCTGGCGGTTGCGGGAGGCACGGGATCTGGTAAGACCACCCTGCTCAACGCGTTGTCATGTGAGATTTCCACCGGCGAGCGCATCGTGACGATCGAGGACTCTGCCGAGCTCAAGTTTGCACATCATCCGCACGTGGTGCGCCTAGAGGCGCGCGAGGCTTCAATTGAGGGTGAGGGCGCGGTGACGATCCGCGACCTGGTGACTAATGCCCTACGCATGCGCCCCGACCGCATCGTGGTGGGCGAGGTGCGCGGTGCCGAGTGCTGCGACATGTTGCAGGCCATGAACACGGGCCACGACGGGTCGCTCACCACACTTCATGCGGGTTCAGAACAGGAGACCGTGGTGCGTCTGACGTTGCTTGCACGTTATGGCATCGATCTGCCGAGCGAGCTCATCGAGGAGCAGATTGCCATGGCGCTCGACGGCATCGTGATGTCCGAGCGCCACGCCGATGGCAGGCGTTTCGTCTCCTCGTATTCGGGGGTGCGACGCGCCGCATCGGGCGGCGTAGAGCTCGAGCGCTATGTGACGTTCGATGCCGCCGAGCGCACCTGGACGCTTGACCGCGAGCCGCCGTTTATCGCAGAAGGCCTGCGGTCGGGGACGCTCACACAAGAGGAGGTGGACGAATGGAGATCACTGTGCCCCTCGTCGTAGGGGGCTTGGCAGGGCTTTCTGTCGCGACGGCGTGCGGGGCGGAACCTCGTGTGCCGCAGGTACCGCCGGCGGAGCTGGCACGTCAGGCGCTCGAGACGGTGGCAGAGAAGTTGCCGCGTGAGCTGGTGGAAAACGATCTGCTGAAAAAGATCGCCCGTTCGTGGGCATCGCTGGCTCCGGCGCATCGCCTTGGCCTCGTGATCGAAGATGCTTCGGGACGTTTGGCGTTTCTGCTGCTATCGAGCGGTGTCTGCTGCGTTTTACTAACGATGGTGTCGTTATCGCCCCTCGGATTTGCCTTGGGACTTGTTGCTCCGTTTGCCGTTGGTGCCGCTCGGGATGGCTTTGAGAGCCGGCGCGAGCAACACGATGCAGAAGAGGCAATGCCCGAGGCGTTTACCGCACTTTCCATGTCGCTTGCCTCGGGACATTCGCTGGCCCAGGGCATGCGCTTTGTGGGCGCTCATGCGCAAGAGCCAGTGCATACCGAGTTTTTGCGGGTGGCGGCGGCGATCGATTGCGGCATCTCGGCGACCGACGCGCTCGATGACTTGCTCGTGCGCATCGACGCCCCCGGTCTTTCGCTTGTGACCTTGGCGCTTAAGGTGTCTCAGCGCACCGGCGCTCCGCTTGCCGGCTTACTGTCCGAGGCGTCGAGCATGGTGGGGGAGCGCATTGAGCTCAAGCGCCGCCTGGATGTTAAGACGTCGCAGGCTCGCATGTCTGCGCATATGGTCGCGGCGATGCCGGCGGGCATGTGCGCGGTGTTGGCGCTGCTTTCGGCAGATTTTCGTCGCGGTCTTGCGACGCCTGCAGGCGCGGGCGCTGTGGTGCTGGGTCTTGCCCTCAACGCCGTTGCCCTGGTGGTTATCCGGCGCATTATGCGGGTGGAGCTATGAGCGCCCCGGTTGCAGTTGCGGCTTGCCTGTGCGCCCTGAGCGTATTTGTCGCGACGGGTTTGGATCGGGCGGATGCACGCAAGATCGCAGGGGCCTGCAAGCGCGAGGCGGTGCTGGTCGCTGCCGCGGGTCGCTCGGTGGTCGATGCTCTGATCGCGCGAGTGAAGGGCGCGGTTGGAGCGGGCGGCCCGGCGCGAGTGTCGCTCGGCGAAGTGTCCGAGATGATCGATGTTGTTCGCTTGGGTCTTTCGGCCGGTCTTTCGTTTGATGCGGCGCTTGAGATTTTCTGCGCCAACCGCCGGTCAGTGCTGGCTCTTCGCCTTGAGCGAGCCTGCATGGCGTGGCAGGTGGGCGTGGGCACGCGTGAGGACGAGTTGTTGGCCGCCGCGCGCGACTTGGACGTGCGAGCGCTCGAGACCTTTGCCATCACGGTGGGGCAGGCGCTCGCCCTGGGTGCCCCACTTGCCGAGACGCTGGCCGCTCAAAGTCGCGAGATCCGTGCGGCTCATCGCGCCGCGGTCGAGCGCGAGATCGAGCGTGCGCCCGTCAAGCTGCTGATTCCCACCGGCACGCTCATCTTGCCGGCGTTGCTTCTGTCCATATTGGGCCCGCTGCTGGGAGCAGGCGGGATGATGTAGGGAGGAATACATGAACACGATGACTGACGCTGCTGGCAAGGTCCAGGGCTGGGCGTTTTGCCGGGCGGCACATGTTCGTCAGTGCGCCAAGGAGCTATTGCAGGAGGAGAGCGCACAGGGTACCACCGAGTATGCCATCTTGGTCGGCGTGCTCGTGGTGATCGCGATTATCGCCATCGTCGCATTTAAGGGCAAGGTCCAAGATCTATGGAACGCTATCAGCGAGGGCATCAACAGCCTGTAGAGGGCGAGCGCCCCATCGGGGTACTGCTGGTGTTTGCTTGCCTGGTCGTGGCGATAGCGGCGGTGCTTTGGGGGCTTAACGCCGCGCGGCAGCAGCGTCCTGGGGCCGCCTCCGATTCGGGCTCAGATTCGGCGGTGGCGTCTCAAAAAGATGAGACGCGAGATGCGGACGATTCGGATGTCGCTGTCACGGCGCAAACCTTTCTGCGGACGCTCGACAAGCGGTCTGCCACTGCGACGGATTCGCCTGAGGGCAACGCGATTGCGGTCCGGCTTGCATGGTCCGAGGACCGACCGATGACCGAAGCGGCGGCGGATATGCTGCGTGCCTATCGCGAGGTACCCACGGCGCAACTTGCTCTGAGCGGCTATCTCGACATCAAGGGAAACGTGTGGGGTGCCATCGTGCGCGACGGACGCGGCTGGGTCGATATGGTGACAATTGCCGCGGATGCTGGCGATGCTTCGTGTCGTCTGCGCGCCGTGCGCCTGAGCCCGCAGGCAACGGACTCAAAGGAGGGATCGTGAAATGCATGATGTCCTGTGTGAGGAATCTGCCCAGGCGACGGTCGAATACGCCATCGTCACGGTGGCGCTGTTATCGATCGTGCTGGCGATCGCGGGACTTTGGCGTGCCGGCACCGATGGGCGCTTGGCGGCGCTGGTTGAGCGGGCGGCATCCCATGGCGTTGCCTCGACGTCGGTTATCGACGCCGCTGCGGCCGCTAAGGACATCGCGTTGTATTGATGCCGCGCGCGAGGACCGGGCGCAGTCTACGGTCGAGGCCGCTTTTTTGCTGCCGACGTTTCTGGCACTCATCCTTCTCGCGCTGCAACCGGTGTGCCTGCTCTATACGCGCGCGGTCATGGAGTCTGCCGCCGCCGAGACCGCGCGGCTCATGACCACGACGACGGCGGAGGACGACGATCTTAAGGAGTTCACCCGCCGCCGACTTGCCGCAGTGCCCAACGTTTCGATCTTTCATGCCGGCGGGCCGTTGTCGTGGGATATCGAGCTTGGCCGGGCCGGTGCGGGTGGCGTCTCGTCCGTGTCCGTTTCCGGCGAGGTCAAGCCGTTGCCTGTGATCGGTGCGTTTGCGCAGGCTATGGGTGGTACCGCCGAGGGCGGCTACGTTGAGCTCAAAGTCGATGTCTCGTATCAATCGCGTCCCGAATGGCTGGAGGGAGATTATGATTCGTGGATTGCTGCATGGGATTAGGCGCTGCCTGTTGCGGGTGACGCAAGGGTTTGCGGCCCGCCGTCGACCAGGCGCTCTCCGCAAACGAGGCGGCTTTATGGGTCGAGCCGGTATCGACCTGTTTATCGAAGACGGTGCCTACACCACGCTCTCCTCTGCGGTGGTCATCTTGGTGGTGCTCACGCTGCTGTTTTCGTCGACGGCGGCGATATGGAGCATGTCGCGTGCCGGGGATACCCAGGTGGCGGCTGATAGCGGCGCGCTGGCGGGTGCCAACGTAGTGTCGTCCTATCACACGGCTGCCACGGTGGTTGATGCGAGCATCTTGAGTCTGGGGCTGGCGGGGTTTGCCACGATCGGGACGGGCCTGGTCGCCATCCTCATCCCGGGTGCCGAGCCGGTTGCCGGCAATATGGTCGACACCGGGATTGAGATCATTAAAACGCGCAACAAGTTTGCCAAAAGCGCATCGGAAGGCTTACAGAAAATCGAGACGGCCCTGCCGTATCTGATCGCCGCGCGTGCCACGCAGGCGGTGTCGGCGCAGGATACCGATAGTGTGACCTATACCGGTACGGCGCTTGCCGTGCCCAGGACATCCGAGTCTGACTTCGCTGCGCTCAAAGGATCAGAGATCTCGACCGATACCATTAAAGACACATCAGATGATTTAGAGGGTGCGGCCGAGGAGCTGCGGAAGGCTTCTGAGGACACGGCGAAGGCTAAAGAGCGTGCTTGGCTGGTGGATTGTGGTGGGTCTGACAAGGGCTCGGTCGGCAGCTGTTCTTGCATGTGGGAGCGTGCGAAAAGCCTAACGGATCTCTCCAGTGTTCAAAATCCGCATTACTCATCGAGCGTTACGTGGGAGCCCCAAGTTGCCCTTGATCGCGCGAAGGACTACTACCATTGGCGTCTGACAAATGAGAAGCCCCACGGCTCGAGTGTCGAGATGAAGGCAGAGTCTGCGGCGCGTAAGGCGTTTTATACCTATGCGAGCGCGGAGGTCGATCGGGCACATATAACCGAGAACGGAGACAGGGTCTCCTCCTATATTCCGCTGCTGCCGCGCAACTCTGATGAGGTTCGGGCGACGGAACTCTATACCGATGCGGTGTGGCCGACTAGCGTGAACGATGACAAGGCGTATCTGCATTACGGGACGACCTGCCCTAACTATAAGAAAGGGGCGCCGAGCGGATTTGCTTCGGTTGCCGATTACGATGGACAGGATAAATGCAGCAAATGCCATTTTGGCGTTTTGTCGCTTGGTGCCGTTGCGGCGCCTTCAACCTCTATCGAAAACGGCTTCGAGTATCACTTTGACAAGTTTAAAGACGCCCTGGAGGACTACGTCGACTGTCGCAACAAGGAGCTCGAGCTCGAGCGTCAGACCGAGGACGAAGCCGACCGTGCGGGCAATGCGTTTGACCAGGCCATTAAAGCGCTTTCGGGCGAGCGTCCGCGTATCGCTCCGCCCGGTCGCAACGGCGTGGTTGCCTTTGCGGTTTCGGGTGCCATCTCGAGCCCCGATGAACTCAACTCTTCGTTTAACACGGCAGTCAGGCTTGGCGATCGCGGTGCCATCTCTGCCGCGGTGCTGGCGCCCGATGAGGCGACGGCGCAAAACAACGTGCTTTCGCGATTTTTCTCGACATTGAAGGAACGCTCGGGCGGCGTTGCCGGTGTGCTCGACGGCGTCATGGATGTTTGGGGACGGCTGCTTGTGGGATACGGTGATATCCAAGGTTCGGCCGACGAACTTATGGGCGAGATGATTAAAGGCCTAGGAGGGGGCAGCGGCGCGTTGGGCTCCATCGCATCGTGGCTCGGCGATACCGTTTCGGCGTCCGTGGCGGCGCTGGGTCTGGAACCGTGCGACTTGCGCCTGCGAAAGCCGGTGCTGACCGATTCCGCCAACGTCATTAAGAGTCCGGGGTCTGACATTGCTGGTTTCTCTCAAGCGCAAGACAAGCTGCGAAGTATTCCGTTGGGCGTGACCGATCCCAAGGCGCTTTGCGAGGCGTTGGAATATCAAGTCGAACGCACCATTAGCGGCACGGTGTTCACGCTTGCGGAGATTCCTCTGCCCGGCGGCAGCTCCATCCCGCTCACCGTCGATGTCGCCACGCTGGTTGGCGCTCTGGGCGGTGGGTCGTAATGAGTATCCGCATGCGTCTGCGCGAGGAGCGCGCCCAGGCGACGGTGGAGATGGCAGTGGTTACGCCCGTTTTGCTGGTGCTGGCACTCATCGTGTACAACGTCATGATCTTTGCCAGCGCTGTCGCGCGCTTCGACCGCGTGGTGCCCGACATCGTGTTGGCGCACGCCGTGGCGTCGGAGGGGGAGGGCGACGAAAGCTCTGCCGATGCCTTGGCGACGGTTCAGACCCAAATTCTGAATGCCATGGAAGGCTATGACTTGCAGATCGAAGTGTCGAGCGAGCAAGGCGCGGAGGCATCGGATGGTGGCCTGCTCTCTCTATCCGGTACGTTTAGGACCTACACCTGCACCATGCACTATGAGCCGTGGCCGACTTCTCTCAGCATCGCTGGCGTTCCGCTGGGGGCGCCGACAACGTTGTCGCACGAGCGCGCGGTGACGGTCGATCCATGGCGTCCGGGGGTGGTCATGTGACCGCGGTTTCGTCCTACATCGCCTACGCACGGGCACTCAATAGGCTGGGTTGGACGCCGGCGGAGTTTGTGGTGGCGGAGTCGTTTGCCGTGCGCCTGCGCGGCATGCTGGGACGGTGTCCGGTTGCCGCCAACGGTCTGCCGCTCGTCATGGCGTTTCCACGCTGCTCTTCGGTCCATACGTGTTTTATGGCCTATCCCATCGACATCGCCTTCATCGATCGCGACGGCAATATCCTCGCGCGCTACGAAAGCGTTCGTCCTTGGCGCACGTGCTCCTGCCCCGGCGCCTGGGCCGTACTAGAGCGTCCTTCAATCATTGTTTCGATCCCTGCTCTCCAACGCGTGCCGGCTTAAGAATTGGCGACAGCGGACTTTCGTCATACGAAATTGGGTAAGATGGAGGAGAAGATGCATGGATGTTGAGATCCATCCCAACGCTAAAAAGCACCTGACGGAAAAGCAGGTGCTAAGCGCTTGGCTTGCGGTTACTGAGTGCATTCGTCGCGAGGCGAAGGACGAGCCGCCGAGATGGCTTGCGATTGGATGGCTCCCAGACGGACGAAGCGTGGAGCTTGTCGCGGTCGAGCTTGTCCGTGGGTGGCTTATCATTCATGCCTTGTCTCCAGTCCAGAAGAAATTTTGGCAGGAGATTGAACAGGCTCGGCAAAGGGGTCGATGATGGGCAAGACGTATACGGCCGCTAATGGTCAGGTTGTAACGGATGAAATGATTGACGCGTGGTGCGAGTCGTACGAGCGCGGAGAGTTTCCGGATGGCGAACACACCGTTGGTGGGATCGTGCATGGACGGCCCCCGCTCTCAGGTGAGGGGACGGCAACGCTGTCGGTCAAGATTCCTCTGGGAATGAAGGAGGCCATTCGTCGACGGGCGGCTGCCGAGGGGATGACGCCAAGTGAGTTTGCCCGTGCGGCTCTGAGCGAAAAACTTCTTGCTGCCGACTGATGCCTCTGACGTGCCGATTTATAGAACCGAGGCTGTGCTCAAAAACTTTTTTAAAATTCTCGGTTGACCGGAACGCGTCCTTGGTTATACTAATCAAGCCTTGAAACAAGGCACACCTCAAATGGCTGGGTAGCTCAGTTGGTAGAGCAGAGGACTGAAAATCCTCGTGTCAGGGGTTCGATTCCCTTCCCCGCCACCTTGAATTGACTAGGACCTCTGCAAAGGGGTCCTTTTCTTTTATGTGGCCCTGGCGGAAAATGCACCCCGTTATTGAACGAGAAGGCGGGACGCGCTTTCCGGCGCTTACTTCCGACGTGTGTGCGCATCTCGGCGCACCAGCTCGTACCCGCCCGCACCAGACATTTCTCCCGCTTTTGCGCCACTTTGCAGACCGTTCGGTCGTCTGTCCGCACACGCGGGTATACTCAAAACGATACTTTTCCTATGCAATACGATGCAGGCTCGGCCTGCACGATTCGAAGGGGGCAGTGATGGAGAGGATACTCGGCGTTAATCTCTCTGGCTGGTTTATTCCCGAGCCTTGGGTGACCCCGTCGCTATACGCGGCGACCGGTGCATCCAACGCGGCCGAGCTGCAGGAGGCCATGGGCACCGCCGCCTATAACGAACGCATGCGCCGTCATTACGAGACGTTTGTGAGCGAGGACGATTTTCGCCGCATGGCGCAGATCGGTCTCAATGCCGTGCGCCTGCCGGTGCCCTGGTATGCCTTTGGTTCGCAGGAGTCCGATGCGTCCTACATCTCGGTTGTCGACTACATCGACCGTGCAATTGAGTGGGCTGCTAAGTACGACATCCGCGTGCTGCTCGATCTGGCGACGGTGCCCGGTGGCCAGGGCGATTCCAATGATTCGCCCACCACGCCGGAGGCTGTTGCCGAGTGGCATTCGTCCACCAACGGCCGTCATGTCGCACTCGACGTGCTCGAGCGCTTGGCCGATCGCTACGGCGAGGCCGAGAGCCTGCTGGGCATTGAGCTGCTGGATACGCCACAGATGAGCGTCCGCAAGAGTCTCTTTACCATGACGGATGGCATTCCGGCCCACTACTTGCGCAATTTCTATCGCGATGCCTACGAGCTCGTCCGTTCGTATATGCCCGAGGATAAGATTGTCGTCTTCTCGTCTTCGGGGCATCCCAGCGAGTGGAAGCATTTTATGCGCGGCGCCAAGTACAAGAACGTCTACATGGACCTTCACCTGTACCATTACCGCGACGAGCATGCGCTCGACATCACGAGCCCCCGCGGGCTGACGACGGCGATTTCTCGTAACAAGCGCGAGCTTAAAGAAGCGATTTCGACTGGGTTCCCCGTGCTGGTGGGCGAATGGTCGGGTGCGGCGATCTTTGCCAACTCGTCGGTTACGCCCGAGGGCCGCAATGCCTACGAGCGCGTGTTTATCGCCAACCAGCTGGCTTCGTTTGCGCCGGCTGCCGGTTGGTTCTTCCAAACGTGGAAGACCGAGAAGCGCATTGCAGCATGGGACGCTCGCGCGGCGCTCGGTACGCTCGAACGCGGCATGATTGAATAGGTTGATATGACGCAAAACAGCGCCCACACGGGCAAACTCTATGTGGTCGGTACGCCCATCGGTAACCTGGGCGACCTGTCCCCGCGCGTTGGCGAGGCGTTTGCCGCCGCCGATGCCATTTGCTGCGAAGACACGCGTGTGACGTCAAAGCTGCTGATGCACCTGGGAATTTCCAAGCCGCTTGTCCGTTGCGACGAGAATGTGATCGCTAGCCGCGCCGCCGGCCTGGTCGACCGTCTGCTGGCGGGGGAGACCCTCGCCTTTGCCTCGGACGCCGGCATGCCGAGCGTGTCCGATCCCGGCCAGGCGCTGGTCGAGACGGCACGTGAGGCCGATGTGCCCGTCGAAGTTATCCCCGGGCCCTCTGCTTGCGTCACGGCGCTCGTTTCGTCCGGCATTCCCTGTGAGCATTTTTTCTTCGAGGGCTTTTTGGGCCGAAAGCACGGCGACCGCGTGCGTCGTTTGCAGCGCCTTGCCGTGGTGCCCGGCGCACTCATCTTCTACGAGTCTCCACATCGCATCGTGGCGACGCTCGAGGCCGTGGCGGAGGTCTTTCCCCAGCGTGAGGTTGCCGTCTGCCGCGAACTCACCAAGCTGCACGAGGAGGTCTTGCGCGGGCCCGCCGCCCAGCTCGCCGAAGAGCTGCGTGCTCGCGGCGAGGTAAAGGGCGAGATTGCGCTGGTCATCGCGCCGCCGAGCGAGGACGAGGAGGCCGGCATCGTGCCGGTTGGCGCCGCGGCAGCGGATCCCGATGAGGCCATGCGCGAGGATATCCGCGCCGCACTCGAGGAGGGGGAGCCCGCCTCTGCGGTGGCCAAGCGCCTGTCTCAGAAGTATTCGCGCCGCAAGCGCGATGTCTATGCCATGGTGCTCGATATGCAATAGATGGAGGATATCCAGCCCTTGCGCTAGAATCATCCCCTGTATGCAACGTTTTTCTGGAGGACAAACCCCATGGATCAAAGCAAGCCTTCGTTCTTTATCACGACGCCCATCTACTACGTCAACGCCGATCCGCACCTGGGCACGGCTTATTCCACCATCATCGCCGACGTTCAGGCTCGCTATCGCCGCTCCGCCGGCTATAACGTCAAGTTCCTGACCGGCATGGACGAGCACGGCGAGAAGGTCGCCGAGGCCGCAGCCAAGCATGGTATGACGCCGCAGGAGTGGACCGACAGCCAGGCCCCGCACTTCAAGGAGCTTTGGAGCAAGCTCGAGATTTCCAACGACGACTTCATCCGCACCACCGAGCCGCGCCAGCATCATGCCGTGCAGTACCTGTGGGAGCGCATGAAGGAGTCCGGTTACCTGTATAAGGGCAGCTACGACGGCTGGTATTGCGTGCCTGACGAGACCTACTTCACCGATACGCAGGTCCAGAAGGGCGACGAGGAGTACGGCAGCGTCGGCCAGCACCTGTGCCCCGACTGCCACCGTCCGCTTGAGCGCGTGCAGGAGGAGTCCTACTTCTTTAAGCTTTCCGCCTTCCAGGACAAGCTGCTCAAGCTTTACGACGAGCACCCCGACTTTGTCGAGCCTGCGTTCCGCATGAACGAGGTGCGCAGCTTTGTCGAGGGTGGCCTTAACGACCTTTCCGTGAGCCGCACGAGCTTTGACTGGGGCATTCAGGTCCCGTTTGACGAGGGCCACGTGACCTACGTGTGGTTCGATGCGCTGCTCAACTATATGACGGCCGTCGGCTACGGCGTCGACACCGACGAGGCGCGTGCCGAGCTGGCCTATCGTTGGCCCGCGCAGTTCCACATCGTGGGTAAGGACATCATCCGCTTCCACTGCGTCATTTGGCCCGCCATGCTCATGGCCATCGGTGAGGCCCTGCCCGAGCACGTCTTTGCCCACGGCTTCCTGACCGTGCGCAATGCCGAGACCGGCAAGGCCGAAAAGATGTCCAAGAGCCGCGGCAACGCCATCGCTCCGCAGGACGTTATCGACATGCTGGGCGTCGAGGGCTATCGCTATTACTTCATGACCGACGTCGTCCCCGGCACCGACGGTGCCATCAGCTTCGATCGCATGGAGCAGGTCTACAACGCCGACCTGGCCAACAGCTGGGGCAACCTTATCTCGCGTTCGCTCAACATGAGCGGCAAGTACTTTGACGGTTGCGCGCCCGCCAAGCCCGCGTCGTTCGATGCGTTCGACAACCCGCTGGCAAAGATCGCCGATGGCCTGGTCGAGCGCTACATGGCCAAGATGGACGTGCTCGATTACGGTGGAGCTAAGGACGAGGTCATGGAGCTCATCCACGCCGCCAACCACTACATCGAGGACTCTGAGCCCTGGGCGCTTGCCAAGGACGAGGCCAAGGCTGACGAGCTGGCATTTGTGATCTACAACTTGCTCGAGGCCATCCGCATCGCCGCTCACCTGCTGATGCCGCTCATGCCTCAGACCTCTGCCGAGGCCCTGCGCCGCCTGTCCTGCGAGGACGAGGCCGCGAGTGACGACCTCAAGGGCATTTGCGCTTGGGGCTTGCTTGCCGGTGGTCAGCCCGTCGAGAAGGGCGAGCCGCTGTTCCCGCGTCTGGGCTAAGACGCCGCGCGCCATATCGGCAATTCGCTGTTTAGATGTAAGGGCATGGCCGCAACGGTCCATGCCCTTTTGTTTCAAAACGCCGCCACCATGCTAAGGAGGCAACTATGACAACTTCGCCTTTGGCAAACCCCACGGCAACAAGGGAGCTGCTGGAGGAGTTTGGCCTTGCGACCAAGCATCGCCTGGGCCAGAACTTCCTGATCGACAACCATGTGATCGAGCGCATCTGCGAGCTTTCCGAGCTTGCGGGCGATGAGCGTGTGCTCGAGGTTGGCCCGGGCGTTGGTACGCTCACGCTTGCGCTGCTGCAGGAGGCGGCGTGCGTCACGTCTATCGAGGCCGATCCAGAGCTCGAGCCGGTGCTCGATGCCCACGCTGCCGACTATGCCAACTTTCGCTTCATTATGGGCGATGCGCTCAAGGTGACGCCGAAGCAGATTGGGCAGACTGCCGGCGGTGAGCCCACGGTATTTGTCGCGAACTTGCCCTATAACGTGGCGGCGACGATCATTCTGCAGTTTTTCCAGACGATGCCCGCGCTCAAGCGTGCCGTCGTCATGGTTCAAAAGGAGGTTGCCGATCGCATTGCCGCAGTGCCGGGCAAAAAGACCTATGGCGGCTATACGGCAAAGCTCGGCCTGTATGCGCAGGTTACGGGTCGTTTTGAGGTGCCGCCGCGTTGCTTTATGCCGGCGCCGCACGTGGACTCGGCCGTCGTGCGTATCGACCGTGTTGACGGCGTGGTGCCCGAAGGACTCGATCGCGAATTTGTGGCACGCGTGATTGATGCTGCGTTTGCTCAGCGTCGCAAGACCATCCGCAATTCCATGAGCGCCAACGGCTTTGCGAAGGACGTGCTCGATGCCGCCTTTGAGGCTTGCGGTATCGCACCTACCACGCGCGCCGAGACGCTCGACGTCGCCGCCTTTGTCCGCTTGGCTCAGGAGCTTTCCCATGACGCCTAATGTCGAACGCGTGACGTTTACCAAAAAGAAGAAAACGGTGGCCTGCCCGGTGCCGCTGGCACCGCTTGCCGATACGCATGCGCATCTGCTTTCGTTCTGGGGCAAAGAAGTGCCCGAGACGCTCGTGCGCGCCAAAGCCGCGGGCGTCGACCTGTTGGTGACGATGCTCGACCCCATCGCCGACAAGCGCAGCGTGACGGACTATAGTGACTGGCTCGTGCGCGAAATTCTGCCGATGTGGGATATTCCGCAGATTAAGTATCTCGCTGGCGTTCACCCCTATGGCGCGCCGGATTATACCGACGACATTCACGCACAGGTCGTTGCCGCGCTCGATGACCCTTTGTGCGTCGGCATCGGCGAGATCGGTCTGGACTACCACATGGATTACGACGACGACATCGCGCCGGCGCCCCACAGTGTGCAGATTGATTGCATGGCACGTCAGCTCGAAGTTGCTGTGCGTTGTAACGTGCCGGTAGAGCTGCACCTGCGGCACGAGGACTCGGATGGGGGGCGCACCTCGCACGTTGATGCGTACAACGTGCTGCGCGAGGTAGGCGTACCTCAGGCCGGTTGCGTGCTGCACTGCTTTGGCGAGGATCGAGCCACGATGGAGCGCTTTGTGGGTTTGGGCTGCTATATCGCCTATGGCGGCGCGGCCACCTTTAAGCGCAACGACGACGTGCGCGAGGCATTTGCGGTGACCCCGCTCGATCGCATTTTGTTCGAGACGGATTGCCCGTATATGGCGCCGGAGCCCATTCGTGGTCTTGAGTGCGAGCCGGCAATGATTTCTATCACGGCAAACACGCTGGTTAACGACCGTGTTGATCGCACAGGGGAGGATGCCGAGGCTATCGCGCGAGCAGCTTGGGAAAATGCCTGCAAACTTTTTCAAAAATAGTTCTTGCGTTCGCGGTAGCGCTCCGTTATTCTAATTCCTGCACGCGGGCGTGGCGGAATTGGCAGACGCGTACGGTTCAGGTCCGTATGGGGGCAACCCCATGAAGGTTCAAGTCCTTTCGCCCGCACCATTAAATGAAAGAGCTCCCAGCAATGGGAGCTTTTTTGTTATGGGCTCATCGCGGGGACTTGAACCTGCGAAGGAGCGAGCGTAAAGAAAACGCGGAGCGTTTTTAGCGAGCTGGCGAGGGCGCCGACAGGCGGCCGAAGCCGGTGCGGATCCGCGTAGCGGATACGCGGACGTCCTTTCGCCCGCACCATTGATTGAAAGAGCTCCCAGCAATGGGGGCTTTTTTGTTATGGGCCTCCTGTTGGTGTCACGTGGCTGCTTCGTGCGGGTATCCTAGTGCTAACGTGTGCCTATCAGAGGAGAGACCATGCTGTTGTCCGGTATTATCGCCGCTCTTACGAGCCTTCTACTTCCCATCATCATTTTGTTGTTGCTGCTCCCCAACGCCTGCTATGTCGTTGAACAGCAGCATGCCGTGATCATCGAGCGCCTGGGCAAGTTCAATCGCATCGTCAACGCGGGCTTCCACATGAAGGTGCCCGTGATTGACCGCAAGGCCGCCACGGTGAGTCTGCGCACCATGAAAAACGGCTTCGGCATCGATGTTAAGACCCAGGACAACGTGACTATCGGCCTTGAGGTTTCTGCTCAGTACCACGTGAGCTATGACATGGGCGCCGGCCCGGCAGATTCGGGCATCTACAAGAGCTACTACATGCTGCAGGAGCCCGTCGACCAGATGCGCGATTTCATCACCGATGCCCTGCGCTCTTCCATCCCTGTCTACACGCTCGATGAGGTCTTTGCCAAGAAGGATGACATCGCCAAGGACGTCAACGCTACCGTGTCCGAGCAGATGGCTGCCTACGGCTTCACCCTCGTGTCGACGCTCATCACCAAAATCGCACTGCCGACCGAGGTCGAGAACTCCATGAACGACATCAACGCCGCCCAGCGCAAGCGCGCTGCGGCACAGGAGCTCGCTGAGGCAGACCGCATCAAGCGCGTCACCGAGGCGACCGCCGAGGCTGAGGCTATGGAAAAGGCGGGCGAGGGCATCGCCAACCAGCGCAAGGCCATCGCGCTGGGTATCAAAGATTCGCTCGAGATCATCCAGGAGACGGGAGTCGGTAACGACGAGGCCAACCAGCTGTTCATGTTTACGCAGTGGTCCGAGATGATGACGGAGTTCGCTCGCACGGGTAAAACCTCGACAGTCGTGCTGCCGAGCGACTTCTCGCAGTCGGCATCGATGTTTGAGCAGATGCTGGCCGTCGGCAAAGTTCAAAACGGTTCGAAGGAGTAGGCACGCGTGAAATACACCGTCGTTTGTGTTGGCAAGCTCAAAGAGCGCTTTTGGAAGGACGCGTGTGCCGAGTACACCAAGCGCCTGGGCGCCTATGCCAAGGTGGATATCCGCGAGGTGGCCGATACCGACCCGGCCAAGGCGGGCGGCGTGGATGCCGCGCGTGACAAGGAGGGGGCGGCGATTCTTGCTGCCTTGCCGTCTCGAGCGCATGTGATCCTGCTGGCCATTGAGGGCAAAGAGCGCTCGAGCGAGGAGCTTTCGGCGCGGCTCGATGATCTTATGCTGCGAGGCAATAGCGACATAGCCTTTGTGATTGGCGGATCGGACGGCGTGAGCGATGACGTGCGCGCACGAGCCGACGAGATGCTCAGCTTTGGACGCATTACCTTGCCGCATAACTTGGCGCGCGTGGTGCTGCTAGAGCAGATTTACCGTGCCTGCAAGATCAGTCGTGGCGAGCCGTATCACAAATAGGTCGGCAATGCGAAACAATGGCGTGGGACAATACCTTTCGTTTTGAGGAATGTGTCTGAAAGGACTATGCGATATGAAGATTGGATTTGTCGGTTTTGGCAATATGGCGAGCGCTATGGCTGATGGCTGGATCGCTGCCGGTGTAACTGCGAGCGACATGTGCGCCTGCGCGGGTCGCTACGACGCACTGGTTGAGCGCTGCGAGGCGCGCGGCATGGTCGCCTGCCACGATGCCGCCGAGGTTGTCGCCGCATCCGATATCGTGGTCGCTGCGGTCAAACCGTACATGATCGAGAAGGTATTCGCCCCGCTCAAGGATGCTCTTGCCAAAAAGGTCGTTCTGTCGGTTGCCTGGACCTGGGACAGTGCCAAGTGGGAGCAGGTCCTGTCGGGCGTCGCGCATATCTCGACGGTGCCCAACACACCGGTTTCGGTGGGCGAGGGTGTCATCGCCTGCGAGAAGTCCTCTACGCTCAACGGCGAGCAGCGTGCTGTTGTGCTCGACCTGCTCGGTAAGCTTGGCGCTGTCGTCGAGCTCGATACGAGCCTGCTGTTTGTGGGCGGCACCGTGGGCGGTTGCGCTCCGGCATTTGTTGCCATGGCGATTGAGGCCTTGGGCGACGCGGCCGTCAAGCACGGTATCCCGCGCGCCGATGCCTATCGCATTGTGAGCCAGATGGTGCTGGGCACGGCAAAGCTGCAGCTTGCGACTGGTCAGCATCCTGCGGCGATGAAGGATGCCGTATGCTCGCCCGCCGGCGCCACCATCAAGGGCGTCGTTGCGCTCGAGGACGCCGGCATGCGCAGCGCCCTCGTCAAGGCAATCGACGCAACTCTCCAGTAAAACCGACCAAAAAGGGGACAGTTTAATTTGGCAGGTTTTTTCTGCGGTTTTGTCCTTTTAGCGAAAAGCGCCCCGCAACTGGTTCAATTCCAGTTGCGGGGCGCTTGCGTTTGCCATGATAAAACCTGCCAAAATAAACCTGTCTCTTTTTGGCAGGTTAGTCCCAGAAGCTGTCTTCTTCGTCCTCGGACTTGGGGCCGCGGTCGACATACATCTTATGGGTGCGCTTCTCCATTACAAAGGCAAGAATCGCAAACAGCAGGATGCCGCCGGCGAAAAGGATGGCAAAACCGGTGCGGGTGCCAAACAAAAAGGAAAAAACTGCGTCCATTGGGTGCCTTCTTGCGTAGTTGAGTTGGGTCGTAAACGCTCATAAGTATATACTTGCCCATACATGTACAAGGTTGCAACCTAAATGGAATGTATATCGCCGGAGGATCTAATGCTTGATATCAAGTTTGTTCGCGAGAACCCCGATGCCATCGATGTCGCCATGGCTAACCGCCAGACGTCTTGGGATCGCGAGAAGTTCTTTGAGCTCGACGACGAGCGTCGTGCCGTCATCACCGAGGTCGAGGAACTTCAAGCCACGCGCAATGCCGAGTCCAAGAAGATCGGCGCCCTGATGAAGGAGGGCAAGAAGGACGAGGCCGAGGCCGCCAAGGAGGCCGTGCGCGCCGTCAACGAGAAGATTGACGGTCTGGCCGAGCGCCGCACCGCCCTCGAGCAGGAGCAGTACGACTTCATGGCTCACCTGCCCAACATTCCTTGCGAGGCCACGCCGTACGGCAAGGACGAGGACGAGAACATCGAGCGCCGTCGTTGGGGCACCCCGCGCGAGTTCGACTTCGACTTTAAGCCGCACTGGGATCTGGGCACCGACCTCGACATCCTTGACTTCGAGCGCGGCAACAAGCTCTCCGGCAGCCGCTTCACCGTTCTCGGTGGCGCCGGCGCCCGTCTTGAGCGCGCCCTCATCAACTTCTTCCTCGATACGCACACCAGCCGTGGTTTTAAGGAGTGGTGGCCGCCCATCGTCGTCAAGCGTCAGACCATGTTCGGCACGGGCCAGCTGCCCAAGTTCGAGGACGACGCCTATCACGTCTCGGGCGACAACTTCCTGATCCCCACCGCCGAGGTCGTGCTCACCAACCTGCACGCCGGTGAGGTCCTCGACGCCGATACCCTGCCGCGCCGCTACACCGCCTTCACCCCCTGCTTCCGCGAGGAGGCCGGCTCCGCTGGTCGCGATACCCGCGGCATCATTCGCCAGCACGAGTTCGACAAGGTCGAGATGGTCAAGTTTGCCAAGCCGGAGGAGTCCGACGAGGAGCTCGAGAGCATGACCGCCGAGGCCGAGTTCCTGCTGCAGCAGCTGGGTCTTCCGTATCGCGTGATTAGCCTGTGCACCGGCGACCTGGGCTTCTCCGCCCGTCAGACCTACGACGTCGAGGTCTGGCTGCCGAGCTACAACGCCTACAAGGAGATCAGCTCCTGCTCCAACTGCGGTGACTTCCAGGCCCGTCGCGCCAACATCAAGTATCGCGACCCCGAGAACTTCAAGGGTTCGCGCTATCTGCACACCCTCAACGGTTCCGGTCTGCCGGCTGGCCGTACCATGGCAGCCATTCTGGAGAACTACCAGAACGCTGACGGCACCATCACGATCCCCGAGGTTCTGCGTCCCTACATGGGCGGCCTCGAGAAGATCGAGCCGGTCGCGTAGATTGGCTGCATAAGCGATTTGCTAGGGCACTCCTTTTTGGGGTGCCCTTTTTGTGTGCGGCCATACCATGCTGTGCGGACAGCTCAATAGAAAACACACGAACAACTGTTCTGTATACAGCCATCTACCTGCTATGCTTTTGCTAAATAAGAGCGAGAGAAAGGGGACGCGATGGAGCTGTTTGATGATCGGGTGGTTTTGTTTGAGAGCGATGAAGGTGGGGAACGTCTCGCGGTAACGTGTGAGCCATCGGGCATGGGTGGTTTGGTGGTGCGGCAGGCGAGCGAGGGTCCGTTGACCCAATGGTGCTTTGAGGAGTCGCCGCATGTGGTCGAGACCTTTGTGACGCATGAGGGACTTGTGGCGCTTGAGCAGTTCTATGGAGTTGGGACTTCTAACCAGGTGGCGCGCATGCTGAGTATCTCGTTTGCCGATTATGACTGTGCCCAGCGGGTGCGCTCGCTTTTGAGGGAACTCGGTGCTGGGTTCGATGTGGTCGAAAAGCCGATTGATCGCATGGGGGACGCTGGCGCATGCGGAGCTGCGTAAGGAACATATTTACAAAAAAGTTTGAAATTGTGCTTGACTCCAACTAACTAAAGTGGTTTTATATGTCTTGCGCTGCGGCGTTACCTCAGCTGGATAGAGGGTCTGACTACGAATCAGAACGTCATAGGTTCGAATCCTATACGCCGCACCAATTGAAATTGAAAGCCTCCGGCAACGGGGGCTTTTCTTTTATGCCGCCACCGCATGGATTCGAACCTCGGTCGAGGCGCGAGCGTCAAGAAAACGCGGAGCGTTTTTAGCGAGCGGGCGAGTCCGCCGGCAGGCGGGCGAAGCCGGTGCGGATCCGCGCAGCGGATGCGCGGAATCCTATACGCCGCACCAATTGAAATTGAAAGCCTCCGGCAACGGGGGCTTTTCTTTTATGGCAACACCGCATGGATTCGAACCTCGGTCGAGGCACGAACAACTTAATTATCACTCCGTAAAATTTTTTCTAATTGTCGCTTGACCCATCGGGGGCTCGCGTGCATAATAATCCGTGCGTTGCGGCGTTACCTCAGCTGGATAGAGGGTCTGACTACGAATCAGAACGTCATAGGTTCGAATCCTATACGCCGCACCAACTGAACTTTAAAGCCTCCGGTAGCGGAGGCTTTTCTTATATGTCGACATACTTGAGGAGTTGCTTTCGCCGTGTTTGAAAGTATCGATTCGATCGACTGCATCAAATGAGTAAAAATCAAATTCGATAACTTTTTTTGAAAAAATGCTTGACCATTATTCAGTCCATGTGCATAATAATCAACAAGTCGCGGCGTTACCTCAGCTGGATAGAGGGTCTGACTACGAATCAGAACGTCATAGGT
>DXZS01000017.1:127031-242743 GCA_019419505.1 Collinsella sp.
GAGGGTCTGACTACGAATCAGAACGTCATAGGTTCGAATCCTATACGCCGCACCATTTGAGATTAAAGCTCCCGGCAACGGGGGCTTTTCTTTTACGCCAGCTTGAGTGCTTTCGTCCAAAGGGACGATTTCCTGTCGACTCGTGTAAGATTCCGAGTAGATGTCGCGACTTATTCGCGACCACTCCTTCTCAAGCGACCGATCAGGGTGATATTTCGTGGCAGAGCGTCCGACATACAAGCTCAGGTTTCTCGATCCCAAGAAGCGCTTTCCGGCGATGCCCGAGCAGCCTGCGGGACGCTCATATGGCGTGGTCTGGAAACTCTTTGGCGAGGATCGGCATGAATCTTGTTATGTCGTCGAATTTGTTGGCAAAAGTCATGTGTCGCTTTTGGGCTACGTAAGCGTTTCGGGTGAGGTGTACAAGGTGGACCGCCCCGTTAGCGAGGCTCCGCTGCCCAACGATCCCGACATGGAACTGGTCCTTGACGAGTCGGACTCCGGTATTGGTGAGATTGTGGTTCGGGGAGCCAACGGCACGATGCGCGCGTGCGCGCGAACCGTCGGCTCTCCCGAAGGCCCCATGCGCGAGCAGTCCGACCACGAGACATGGAATTCGACCCGCTCCCTTCCTTACGGCGAGTTCATGGCATCGATGTTCCTGCGCTACGTGATATTCGCTGACTCCGAAAATGCCATTGCGAGCACGGCGGACGCCGGCGGACTCGACGAGGGTATGCAAAATGTTATCGACAAGATCAAGCTCGTAAAGTTGCCCGAGCCGGTCGAGGTGTTTTTGGGCTTTAACACGGCACCGCTCCCTGATGCTATCGAGACGCTGCTTTACCGCGTTGACCATGCCGAGAATCCGAGCGGTATCGAGCGCTATGCCGCTGCCCTTATGAGTGAAATTGACTTGCCCCGCCTGCGCACCATCGCTGCCAAGTCCGAGATGAGCCTGGCTCGCATCGATCGCTCAAAGCTTTTCTATCTCAATTTTGATCGTAGTCTGCTGGAGCAGGACGAGATTGACACGCTGCTCGCCATCGAGTGCCGTCTCAACCGCCTCTCCGGCATCCTTGAGCGCATCGGGGCTGGATTGGTCCCCGCGGCCTCGTCGCCGAGCCTTGAGGGCTGCGCGCTCTTTGATGCGTGGCATATCGCTAAGACGACCAACGATGTTCCCCGACTGCTCGATACGGCCTCGAGCGATAACCCGTGGGGCGAACCGGGTACGGTGGCTTGCCAACCGGGCGGTGAGTGGGATGTGCGTACCCGCTTCGCGCGTATTGTCGAGGCGCTTAACGTGGTCACGCGGCTCGACTATACCTATCGGGCAAACGTTGCCGAGGGGATTATGCTCGTTCGGTTTGGGCAGTCTGTCGTTGATGCCATGCCGCAACGTGAATACGACGCTCAAGATGACGCCTGGCACGAGCTGGACGAGGACACGCGCACGATCTGGGCCGCGGAGCACGATGCGCGCGTGGCGCTCACGCTTGCGGCAGCGTGTTTTGCCGCGGGCACCTGCATCACGCGCTGCTATGTGCAGATTGCTGCTCCCGACAGTGAGCAGGGCGAGTGCGTTGTCGCAACGTATTTCTTTGGGCGTGCGGCCTATCTGGCCGATTGCGTGCCTGTCGCCAAGGATCTTGAGAGTATGGACATGGACGATATGCCGTGCAAGCGTGTGCTTGAGGCGTATGAGTCAACCGCTCCGGAGACGATTGAGCCGGCGGAGGTTCATGCTCGTCCGCGTGATGACCATCGCATGCTGCCGCCGGCGCTGCGCGATCTGCTGCTTGCCGATACGGCTGACGAGCTGGAGGTCATGGAAGAGGACGACGACCCATACGTGGCCCGTGTTGTTGAATTGCGCGAGCAGGCAAAAGTCGACCGTACAGGTGCTTTTGAAGGCTTTTCCCGTCTTGTTGAGGAGTTGGAGGCTAAGTGCGCCGTCGCCGAGCTTTTGGCGACAGGTCCGGTTCAAACGCAGTTTTGCGATAACCAGCTGGTGCGCATGGTGCTACCGGTGTTGGAAGAAGACCGCTCTGTGCGAATCCTTCGTGCGCCCGATGCGCTGTACTTTGCCCAGCACGAGATCTGCAGCTTTTACGCCGAGCAAGAGGACTTTGAACGAGCACTGCCCGAGGTGCGCCATCTTTACGATCTGGCGCGCTCGTCCATGCAGCCGCACTTTGCGCTCATCAACGTGCTTGCGCGTCTGGAGCGCTTTGACGAGATTATCGAGGTGGCGCGCCACGGCCTACGTATTGCCAGCGATCGTTCTGCAATCGGTTATCTGTTCTATCGCTTGGCGTTTGCCTATTGGAACTGCGACCAGCTCGAGCTCGCGTTAGCGTGCTACCGTCTCGTGCCGCGCGGCGAGGAGTCGGGCAGCAACGCGCTGGAGGAAATGCAGGGCCTTATGAACGAGATGGGTGTTAATGAGCCGCCGACGTTTGAGGAGGCCGTCGAGACCATCCGTAAGGCTGGGCTCGAGTTGCCTCCCGTGCCCGCCGTGACCAATCAGCTTGCGGATGCCGCCGTGCAGCTGGTCGATAACGGCTTCTTTTTCCTGGCGCGCGTCTGTATTTTTCAAATGTGGCGCACCATGGGCAACGATGAACTCGGCTCCCTCAATCGCTCGCTGGGGTAGGGGCGAAAGCTGCAAGGAGGAAAGGCCGCTGGGCAATTAGAAATTCCCCCTTGCTCAACTTCGGCTGTTTGGTTACTATAGAACGGCTGTTACGGAGAGCTGACCGAGAGGCCGAAGGTGCTCGCCTGCTAAGCGAGTATGCCCCAAAAGGGCATCTGGGGTTCGAATCCCCAGCTCTCCGCCAGTACGAATTTGAAGAAGGGTCTCATTTGGGGCCCTTTTTATTATCAAGAATGGCGGCTGGGGATTCGAACCCGAGAGGGCACGGGCGTTAAGCAAACGCGAAAGCGTTTGTAGCCCGTGGGCGAAAAGCCGCCAGGCTTTGAAGCCGGAGGGCATGCGCAGCATGCCCGGACATCCCCAGCTCTCCGCCAGTATGAATTTGAAGAAGGGTCCCATTTGGGGCCCTTTTTTATTATCAAGAATGGCGGCTGGGGATTCGAGCCCTCAAAAAAAGAGGCATCCTTTCGGATGCCTTCTTTCGGCGAGCGTATTGTTCTTCGACCTTACGCCTCGGGTGCTTTGGCTATGGTTTCGCTTTCTGCCGTAAGCGGGCGGTTGTCGATGCGACGGCCCAGGCGGTCGAGTTTTACAAGGAGCCACTCAATGGGATTCGGCCCCGAGCCTTCCTCGTCGGCAACCAAATCCATGACGGCGATCTTGGTGCCGTCTTGCTTGAGCGTGACGCTGCCCACCTTGTCGCCCACATGTACCGTGCCCGAAAGGTCATCGTAGGTAACCTTTTCGGTCACCTCTCCAGCAAGCGAAAAGACGGTCGCCTGAGCTGAGGGGTCGGCGAGTGTGGCATCGATCGTCTTGTCCGTCCAGTCGGTCTGGCTAATGCGCGCGATGAGTGGATTGCCGTTGGCGGTCTTTTCCTGCGTGTTGGCGATCGCAACCGTCACCTTGTGGCCGTAGTACCAGTTGGCAAGGGCGGCCGTGTCGGCAAAGCGCTGATCGGTGGTGCTGGAGTTCAAAACAACGGTGTAGGTCTCGTCGCCATCGCGGTTGTAGGCTCCCGTAAAGCAATAGCCGGCATCGTCGGTGGTGCCGGTCTTACCGCCGATATTGCCGTCCTGCCCCAGCAGCTCGTTGTGTGTATCCATGGAATGCGAATGGTCGGAACCGTCGGCGCCCGTAACCTCAATCCAGGAATCATCGCTCGCCACGATTTCGCGGAACGTATCGCTCTTCATTGCCTCCTGCATCATCAGGGCTACATCGTGCGCGGTGGAGTGCATGTCGCCGGCCCACTCATCAAAGTCCAGGCCGTGCGGATTCTCAAAAAGCGTTCCCGTGCAGCCGAGCTCTTGAGCGCGCTCGTTCATGGCCTTCACAAACGTGGCCTCGGCATCTTTGGTCTTGGGATCGATCTTTTTGCCCACATGCTCGGCAAGCACGATGGCGGCGTCATTGCCCGAGGGAATCATCAGGCCGCGCAGGGCCTGTTTCACTGTGAGCTCGTCGCCTTCGAGCAGGCCGGCGGTCGAATTGCCCACGGTTGCCGCGGCGTTGCTCGCCGTGACCTTCTCGTCCATCTTGCAGTTCTCGATGGTCAGGATTGCGGTCATGACTTTGGTAATTGAGGCAATTTTGACCTGCTCGTCGGCACTGCGGGCGAAATAGACGGAACCGTCCTTGCTCATGACGATGGCGTTGGACGCATCGATATCGGGCAGATTCTCGGCCGTGATGCCGCGGGCGTCGGCGGTCTTGCCACAAACGATATCGGTCGTAAGTACCTGGGCGTTGGCGACAGACGGCGCACCGGCGGCAAGGGCGACAGCGCAGACAATGCCGGCGGTCAGTTGCGCGGAGCGCTTTACAAGAGAACTAAGGGTCTTCACAGATTTCGCTTTCGACGGGATGGTCTCTTCAGAGTTCAAAGTATATCGTTTACCGGCGCGGACAATCAGCGCGCGGGCGTGCGCGGCCCATGTCTGCGCCCGAACGGACACATAGGTGCTTAAGGTCGACTTAATCGCCCACGCTTGTTGTGTGTGGCGCGCGCCGCCTCGGGCATAATGGAGCGCGAGAGGAGCACGCATGAACGAGCGCATTTTGGTGGTCGATGACGAGAAGGCCATCGCCGACCTAGTCGGTATCTACCTTACAAAAGAGGGCTTTGATGTTCAGATTGCCTATAGCGGAGCAGATGCTGCCAAGGCGATTTTGGAGCAGGAGTTCGATCTGGCGCTGCTGGACGTCATGCTGCCCGATATCGACGGCTTTGAGCTGCTGCGCACCATCCGCGCTAGCCATACCTATCCCGTTATTATGCTGACAGCGCGCGATGCCCAACAGGACAAGATCGAGGGCCTCTCGCTGGGCGCAGACGATTACGTGGTCAAGCCGTTCCGTCCGCTGGAGCTCATTGCGCGCGTTCGTGCTCAGCTCCGTCGCTACACCAGATACGGTAGTCGCGCACAGGCGGTCGAGTCGCCGACCATCCAGCTCGACGGCCTCGAGATCAACCGCGACGCTCGTTGTGTGGCGGTGGACGGCGCACCGGTGCGCCTCACGCCCATCGAGTATTCCATCTTGCTGTATCTGGTCGAGCATCGTGGCAGCGTGGTGGCCGTGGGGGACCTGTTCCGCGCGGTGTGGAACGAGGACTTTATGCCCGGCTCCAACAATACGGTGATGGTGCACATCCGCCATCTGCGCGAAAAGATCGGCGACGATGCTCAAAAGCCGCGCTTTATCAAAAACGTCTGGGGCGTCGGCTACATAATCGAATAACGCCTTTGGTGGTGGGGAAGTGGATATGACAAAAGACGATAGGCGGGTATTCGAGGTGCCCGATCGACTCTTTGAATACATAAGGGCGGTCGTCGACAATCGCGCGCTTGCGACGGTGCTGCTCTTTTTGCTGAGTCTGCTACTCATTGGCATTGACAATATCGTTGGCATCCTGGCAGTTCTGCTTATTGGCTTCTTGCTGATCGATCGATTTGAAATCGTTCGCCGCTGCGTGGTAATCGGCGGTGCCGCGTGGACGATTGCGCTGGCGATCGGGGCCATGGCGCTTGGCGGTATTGGCGAGCCCGTGTTCTTTGACGCCGCCTTTGTATTCAACATGCTCGGCTTTGTGCTGGCGCTTGCCGTGTGCGTCCTGTTCTTTTGCGGACGCGCCCTGTATTACCAGGGTTATGAGCAGGGCGAGCGGCATGCCGACCGCGTGATCGCCGCCCGTATTCAGGACCGTCTGATCGATAGCCCCGACACGTGGGATACCATCGACGGCGACTTTCTCGAGGTCGAGGGCGCGCTCAATCGGGCGCGCGATTGCGAGCGTAAGGTTCAACAGGCCCTGCGCGACGAATCGCATCGCAAAGATGACCTGGTTACGTACCTGGCGCACGACCTGCGCACGCCGCTCGCCAGCGTGGTGGGCTATCTTTCGCTCCTGCAGGAGGCTCCCGATTTGCCGCTTGAGCAGCGTGCACGCTTTACGGGCGTGGCGCTCGACAAGGCCCATCGGCTCGACGCGCTCATCGAGGAGTTCTTTGACATCACGCGTTTCGATTTCCACGATATCGTGCTTACCCGCGCCTACGTCGATTTGGGGCTATTGCTGGCGCAGGTGGCCGACGAGTTCTATCCCATTCTCAACGAACAGCACAAGGAAGCCCAAGTTGATATCTGCGAGGACCTGACGGTACTCGTGGACGGCGACAAGATGGCTCGCGTGTTCAACAACATCATGAAAAACGCCGTTGCCTATAGCTGTGAAGGCTCGACGATCACGATTGAGGCCAGGCGTTTGGGTGACGGTGGCGTACGCGTACGATTTGTAAACCAAGGCGATCCGATCCCTGAGCCAAAGCTCAAGGTGATCTTTGAGAAGTTCTATCGCCTGGATGCAGCGCGTGCGACCAATCGCGGCGGTGCTGGGCTGGGCCTCGCCATCGCCAAGGAGATTGTATGCGCGCATGGCGGTACCATCGCGTGCGAATCAACGCCCGAGCATACCGTCTTTACCATCGAGCTGCCCGCCGCGTAGCGTAGGCGCCTTTACAAACACCTGACAATGCGCTCACGTGCGTATGAGTCGCGATTTCTACTATCGATACTGCTGAATTGATATCGATGTGGAGGTATGCGGTATGACGGCTGCTGCGGCTATAGGGCCCACGGAGCTCGAGGAGCTCATGGAGGCGCAAGCCGAGGCTGCGCACGAGCGCGAAGTCGGGGACGCGACTCGTCCCACGGCGCAGGATCTTGCCGCCTCGCCGACGCGCATCGACGTCAAGGGCCTCGACCTGTTCTATGGCGACCACCACGCGCTCAAGGACGTATCCATCAAGATTCGCGACAAGCAGATTACCTCGTTTATCGGTCCTTCGGGCTGCGGCAAATCAACGCTGCTGCGTTGCTTTAACCGCATGAACGACGGCATCAAGGACTGCCGCATCGAGGGTAAGATCGCGCTTGACGGCCAAGATATCCTGGGCGACTACGACATCTGCCGTCTGCGCCAGCGCGTAGGCATGGTGTTCCAGCGCCCCAACCCGTTTCCCATGAGCATCTACGACAACGTCGCGTATGGTCCGCGCGGCATGGGCGTGCGCGACCGCGCCGTGCTGGATGAGCTGGTCGAGGACTCTCTTCGTCGCGCTGCGCTATGGGATGAGGTCAAGGACAAACTCAAAGAGTCGGGGCTGGGTCTTTCGGGCGGGCAGCAGCAGCGTCTGTGCATCGCCCGCGCGCTTGCCGTGCAGCCCGATATTCTGCTGATGGACGAGCCCACGAGCGCTCTCGATCCCGTGTCGACGCTGGTGGTTGAGCAGCTGGCCTGCGAGCTCAAAGAGACCTGTACGCTCGTGGTCGTTACGCACAATATGCAGCAGGCGGCGCGCATCTCCGACTCGGTCGCGTTTTTCTTGCTGGGTGAGTTGGTGGAGCACGCACCCACCGCTCAGCTCTTCAAAAATCCCACCGACCCGCGCACGGCGGATTATTTAACGGGACGTTTTGGCTGATACCATCTAGTAAAGGTACCTTTAGGGTTAAGATGCGGTCATGCCGGCCGCAAAGGGGTTCAACATGATCTATTACGTCGAGGACGATGACAACATCAGGGATTTGACGGTCTATGCACTGCGCAAGCAGGGAATCGAGGCCGAAGGCTTTTCGTGCGATGGCGAGTTTAAAGCTGCCGTGGCGCGACGGGTGCCCGATGCTGTGCTGCTCGATATCATGCTGCCCGACACCGATGGCTTGGCGATTATGCGTCGCCTGCGTGCCGATCGCCTGACGGCGACGGTGCCCATCATGATGCTTACCGCCAAGGACACCGAACTCGACAAGGTGATGGCGCTCGATGGCGGTGCCGACGATTACCTGACTAAGCCGTTTTCGCTCATGGAGCTTGCGAGCCGTTGCCGCGCACTGCTGCGTCGCGGCGGCATGGTCAAGCAGGCGAGCGATGTGCTCAGCGTGGGCGATATCGTACTTTCGCCCAGCCACCGCGAAGTGACTGTTGCCGGTGAACCGCTCAAGCTCACGCTGCGCGAATTCGACCTGCTCGAGTACCTCATGCGCAAACCTGGCGTGGTCTTTACCCGCGAGTCGCTGCTGCAGAGCGTATGGGGCTGGGACTTCGACGGCGGTTCGCGCACCGTCGACGTACATGTGCAGACGCTCCGCCAAAAGCTCGGCGAGCATGCGAGCGCCATAGAGACCGTGCGCGGCGTGGGCTATCGTCTGGCCGAGCCTTCGGCCGGTGATGGTGCCGAAGGTGACGACACCGCGTCCACTGCATCGGAGGAGTAACCCGTGGTCTTCGCCCCCCAGGGAAAACAAACGTTGTCGCACCGCGTTTTTGTGACGATCTTTGTTTGCGCCATGGCGGTTATCGTGGCGTTTACGGTGCTGGGTGCGTTCTTTGTGCAAAACACCTTGGCGGATGCCACGAGTGCCAATCTGGCGCAGGAAACCGAGCTCATTGCTGCCGCCCTCGACGAGCAGCAGGAGCCCATCCCGTTCTTGCGTAGCCTCGATCGCGAGGACTTACGCATCACGCTGATTAACAAGGATGGATCGGTTGCCTACGACAACGAGGCGTCGCCTTCCGCACTGCCCAACCATGGTGATCGCCCCGAGGTCATCGAGGCCTTTGAGAGTGGTTTGGGTTCCGCGGAGCGCGCAAGCTCTACGCTCGACGAGATTATGCTGTATCGCGCCGTCACCCTTGATAACGGCCAGGTCGTTCGCTTGGCGCAGGCCCAGCCTGGCGTTGCGGCGATTTTGCTGTCGATGCTGGCGCCGATGCTGCTTATCGCAGCAGCGGGTGCAGTACTCTCGTTTTTTATGGCGCGCCGTGAGTCCCGTGCCATCATCGCGCCGTTACAAGAGGTGGATTTGGATCACCCACGCCGTAGCTATGAGCACGCCTATGCCGAGATGGTTCCCATGCTTGAGCGCATCGAGTCGCAGCGCCAGGAACTCAAGCGCCAAATGGCGGTGCTAGCGGACAACGACCGTATGCGCCGCGAGTTCACGGCGAATATCACCCATGAGCTCAAGACGCCGCTTACGGCGATTTCGGGCTATGCCGAGCTCATCGCAAATGGCATGGTCGAGGGCGAGGACGACCTGCGCAACTTTGGCGGTCGCATCTATCGTGAGGCGGGCCGCTTGGCAGCGCTTGTCAACGACATCCTTACGCTGTCTAACTTGGACGAGGCCGAACGTGCGACTGAAGGCGAGACAGTGCCCATTGGTTCCACGGAGCCTATTGAGCTCTCGCGTGCGATCTACGCGGTTGAGCAGCGTCTTGAACAGGTCGCCCGTCAAGCGAATGTGACGATAAGTCATGAGACCAAGCCTGTGGTCATCGAAGGCGTGTCGCGCTTGATCGACGAGCTCATCTATAATCTGGCAAGCAACGCCATCCGCTACAATCGACCCGGCGGTACGGTTACGTTGCAGTGCGGCACCAACGACGAAGACCATCCGTTCCTCGCTGTCGCCGACACGGGAATCGGTATCGCGCCTGAAGAACAGGGCAAGGTATTTGAGCGGTTCTATCGCGTGGACAAGAGTAGGTCCAAGGCACGCGGCGGAACCGGCCTGGGGCTTGCCATTGTCAAGCATGCGGCCCTGTATCATCACGCCACGCTCGATCTGTCGAGTGAGTTGGGCGTGGGAACCACCATTACGGTGACGTTTCCCATACAGCAGGACGAGCCATTCGCATAGCGATACAACATAGATATTGATGTAGACGCCGCATTTGACTTTCGGGTGCGGCGTTGTTGCGCAATTTTACGATTGCTTCCGACATTTTTACAGGAGAGCCTGTTTCTTATGTATAGAGTTTGGTCTCGGTAAAAAGATGCGATAACATACGGACAGTTTTGTCAATCCGAACTGGGGAAATGAAAGGCAAGCTGCATGACCCTTCTCGAACTGTTCCAGCTGCTGAAGAAGCACCTCAAGCTGGTCATCACCCTTCCGGTGGTCTGCGCGATCGCCATGGGCATCGTGTCCTTCGTTGCGATGGACAACACCTATACCGCGACGACGAGCATGTACATTCTCGCCAAGACCGACGATAGCGGTCAGATGAGCTACAACGATCTCTCGGCGAGCCAGATGCTTTCCAACGATATCGCCACGCTGCTGGATAGCGATAGCGTTAAGAGCGGCGCCGCCAAAGAACTGGGCCTTACCGATCTGGATGACTACAAGGTGTCTGTTTCCTCCGAGACCACCACGCGTGTCATTACGCTTTCGGTTACCGGCACCGATGCCAAGGAGACGGCTGAGGTCGCAAAGGCCATTGCCAGCTCGGTGAGTACGGTCGCTCAGAACGTCGGCGCTGCCCAGAGCATCAACGTTATCGACGAGGCTAAGACCCCCGAAGCCCCCAGCGGCCCCAAGCGCACGCTGTATATTGCCGTCGCGTTCCTCGCCGGTATCTTTATCGCAGTTGCCTATGTCGTTTTGGCAGACATGCTCAATACCCGCATCCGCGGTGCCGAAGAGGCAGAAGAGCTCCTGGGTATTCCCGTTGTTGGCCGAATTCCGGCTATGAAAGGTGGTAAATAGGCATGGCTAAGGCAAAGAACACCGATAAGCTCGTTGTGCAGAATGCCGCCAAGACCCTTCTGGCCAACATCCGCTTTGCGAGCGTGGATGACCCCATTCGCACCATCACCGTTACCTCCTCGATTCCCAACGAGGGCAAGTCTACGGTTTCCATTAACCTTGCTCAGGCAATCGCCACGAGCGGCAAGAGTGTCCTGCTGGTCGAGGCTGATATGCGTCGCAGGTCCCTTGCCGATATGCTCGGCGTCCGCTCCCGCGGCGGACTCTATGCAGTCCTGTCCGAGCAGGTTTCTATCGACCAGGCGATTGTCGAGACGGGTCAGAAGAACTTCTACTTCCTCGATGCCGAGCCGCACATTCCCAATCCTGCCGACATCATCGTCTCCCATCGCTTTGCCAAGCTGGTAAAGGCACTGTCCGCCAAGTTCCAGTACGTCATCTTCGATGCTCCCCCGGTCGGCGCCTTCATCGATGCTGCCGAGATTGCCAGCCTGACCGACGGCGCGCTGTTCGTGGTGCGCGAGAACTTTACCAAGCGCGAAGAGGCGCTCAACGCCATCGGTCAGCTTAAGAAGTCCGAGAAGGTCAAGCTCATCGGTACCGTCATGAATTACTGTGAGACCGAGACCAGCGAGTACTACTATTCTTACTACACTAAGGACGGTAAGAAGGTTAAGAAGGGCTCCGACAATCAGGGGACTTCCAAAAAGGGCATCTTCACCAACCGAGCAAACGTTTAGTTGATTAAGGCTGACCTATGCGTGACATTCATTGCCATATCTTGCCGGGTGTAGACGACGGCGCCGCCGATCTCGATGAGAGCTTGGCGATGCTCGAGGCTGCCAAGCGGGCCGGTGTAACCAGAATCGTTTGCACTCCTCACTGCCGTGATCCCTATTTTGATTACGACAAGATGTGGGATGCCTTTGAGCTGCTGCGTGATAACGCTGACGGTTTTCCGCTCCAGATGGGCTTCGAGGTCAACCATCGAAAGCTCGTTGAGCTTGGTATCGATGCCGCGGAGCACCTGCATTTCGATGGGACCAACGAGTTTCTGCTCGAGCTTTCGACGCATGCCGATGCGTATGCGTTTAGAGAGTACGAGAACACGATTTACGATTTGCAGTGCCGTGGCTACCAGGTGATCATCGCTCATCCTGAGCGCTATCGTGCGGTTCAAAAGGATGTAAGCGTGGCGGAGCGCCTGGTCGATATGGGCTGCAAGCTGCAAGCTTCGGCGGACTTTATTGCCGGCGGTCGCTTTGGTCGCGAGAAAAAGCCGGCACAGCGCCTGTTCGATCAGAACCTGTACAGCTTCATCGCGAGCGATGCCCATAACGTGGGTCATTACGATTGCCTGGCGAAGGCTCGCGCGAAGTTTAGCGTGCGCGGAGCTCATTTTCGCTAAAATCTGTCCCTAACGTTCGCATTGAATGAAAGGGCAGCATGGATATCCAACTTAAGACGGGATGCTTTGATGACGCGGCGTTGGTGCGCCGCGTCGTTTTTATGGACGAGCAGGGCTACGAGAATGAGTTCGACGCTATCGACGAGGATCCGAACTGCATTCATGTGACGCTCTATGTAGACGGCGAGCTTGCCGGTTGCTCGCGCGTGTTTCCCGAAGAGCTTGAGCGCGCGGCTGACGCAGGGGCTCCGGTGTCGCCGGCGTGCGACTTGGACGAAGGCGTCGCGGCGGGGGAGACCTACATTATGGGGCGCGTGGCTGTGCTGCCGAGCATGCGCCGTCGCGGTCTGGCGAGCAAGATTGTCGAGGCCAGTGATACGTGCGCGCGTGATGCCGGCGCCAAGCTCATTAAGCTGCATGCGCAGGAATACGTGCTGCCGCTCTATGCCAAGGCGGGCTACACGCAGATTGCCCCGGTGGACTACGAAGACGAGGGCCAGCCCCATGCTTGGATGGCCAAGCGCGTAGATGGCAGATAGGGACGTTCCTTTCCTGCCGGCAGTCGGGGACACTCCTTGGCAATTGGCGTATCAGAGCGTTTGGACATACAGTTTTTCGATTCCGTATGTATATATGCGCGCTAATGGGTTATAAAATCTAAGTCTGGACATAGCAGGTCTGCGATGCGGCTCGGGCAACCGGGCCGTTTTTGCGGACGGGGGTAGCGCGAAAGGACTGCACATGCGTCAATTTAAGACCGAGAGCAAAAAACTGCTCGACCTCATGATCAACTCCATCTACACCAATAAGGAAATCTTCCTGCGCGAGCTTATCTCTAATGCGAGTGACGCCGTCGACAAGCTCAACTTTAAGAGCCTGCAGGACCCGAGTGTCAAGCTCGACCAGGGCGACCTGGCTATTCGCGTCTCTTTTGATAAAGACGCCCGCACCATTACCATCTCGGATAACGGCATTGGCATGACCGCCGAGGAGCTCGAGCGCAATCTGGGCACCATCGCCCATTCCGGCTCCGAGGAGTTTAAGACCGAGAACGCCGAGCAACAGGGCTCCGATGTCGACATCATCGGCCAGTTTGGCGTGGGCTTCTACTCCGCCTTTATGGTCGCCAGCCACGTGAAGGTCGTCAGCCGCGCTTATGGCGAGGACACCGCCCACGTTTGGGAGTCCGACGGTCTTGAGGGCTACACCATCGAGGATGGCGAGCGTGCTGAGCACGGTACCGATGTCATCCTGACGCTGCGCGAGAACGAGAAGCTCGACGCCGACGGCGAGGCCGAGACCTACGATCGCTTCCTGACCGAGTGGGGCCTCAAGAGCCTGATTCAGCAGTACAGCAACTATGTGCGCTACCCGATTCAGATGATGGTGAGCAAGAGCCGCCAGAAACCCAAGCCCGAGGACGCCGGCGACGACTACAAGCCCGAGTACGAGGACTACCAGGAGCTCGAGACCATCAACTCCATGACGCCGATTTGGAAAAAGCGCAGCTCCGACGTTGAGCAGAAGGATTACAACGAGTTCTACAAGTCCACGTTCCACGACTTTGACGATCCCGCGCGCACTATCAGCTTCCATGCCGAGGGTACGCTTGAGTACGATGCGCTGCTGTTTGTGCCGGGCCGCGCCCCGTTCGATCTGTACAGCAAGGACTACGAGAAGGGCCTGGCGCTCTACAGCTCCAACGTGCTGATTATGGAGAAGTGCGACGACCTGCTGCCCGACTACTACAACTTTGTCCGCGGCGTCGTGGATTCTGCCGACGTGTCGCTCAACATCTCGCGTGAGACGCTGCAGCAGAACCGTCAGCTCAAGGCCATCGCCAAGCGCGTGGAGAAGAAGATTACCGCCGATCTTGAGGATATGCGCGACAACGACCGCGAGGCCTACGAGAAGTTCTTTGAGAACTTTGGCCGCGGTCTTAAGTACGGCATCTACTCGAGCTATGGCATGAAGGCCGATGAGCTCGCCGACCTGCTACTGTTCTGGTCTGCCAAGGAGCAGAAGATGATTACCCTGGCCGAGTATGCCAAGGGCATGCCCGGGGATCAGAAGGCCATCTACTACGCCGCCGGCGACTCGCGTGAGCGCTTGGCCAAGATGCCCGTGGTAAAGGGTGTGCTCGACCGCGGCTATGACGTGCTGTTGCTGACGCAGGATGTGGATGAGTTCACGTTCCAGGCTATGCGTGAGTACGTTGCCGCCGATATGCCTAAGATCTACGAGGACGACGCCGCCCGCGAGGCTGCCGAGAAGGCCGTTGCCGACGGTGCCGAGCCCGAGGTCGAGGATCGTCACCTGGAGCTCAAGAACGTCGCGACTGGCGATCTTGATCTGGCGACCGAGGACGAGAAGAAGGAGGCCGAGGACGCCACCAAGGAAAACGAGGACCTCTTTAGCGCTATGAAGGAGGCGCTCGGTGACAAGGTCGAGAAAGTTGCCGTCTCCGCGCGCCTGACCGATGCCCCCGCTTGCATCACCACCGAGGGTCCGCTTTCGCTCGAGATGGAGAAGGTGCTCCAGAAGGGACCCGAGGGCGCGCCCGACGGCATGCCCAAGAGCCAGCGCGTGCTCGAGCTCAACGCCAAGCACCCGGTCTTTGACAAGCTTGTCGCTGCCCAGAAGGCAGGTGACGCCGACAAGATCAAGCAGTACTCCGGCCTGCTCTACGATCAGGCCCTGCTGGTCGAGGGTATCCTCCCCGAGGACCCCGTTGCCTTCGCGGCGGCTGTCTGCGAGCTGATGTAACTAGGGGGTTACGCGGTTCTACGAACCGCGTAACCACTCGACGCTGCAAGCCCGCCAGAGCGGCAATCTGCCTTTCAACTTCGGCGGCATGACCAGAAGGTCAATGCCGCCTTGTTTCAAGGCACCTTGCTCGCTCTGGCGGGCTTTCGCTGTCCGCGCCAAAACATCGGCGTTGTTATGGGTAGTCGTTGGGGACGTTCTTAAATGACTAGTCGTTGGGGAATGTGGCACTTGGGGACGTTCCTTTTCTGCCGGCAGTTTGGGACATTCCTTGCACCATTAGTCGTTGGGTGTTCCTATAGTTTTGTCAACCGTCGGGGCTACTCCCGGTAGGGCACCCGGTCGCGCATCACGGCGTATATCGCCCTGAGCCGCTTCCTCGCGACGGCCTTGAGCGCCCGCCCGTGCCCCATGCCCCGCGCCCTGCAGGCCCGGTAGTACTCGCCGTAGCGCCCCGAGGACCTCACCAGGCTGTTGCACGAGAAGATCAGCAGGGACTTGAGCCTCGCGTCGCCGCGCCTGGACGCCCTGACCGACCTCACCGACGTGCCGGAGCTCCTCACCCTCGGGGCTATGCCGCAGTACGAGGCCAGGTGGTCGTGGTCCGGGAACCTCCCGATGTCGACCGACACCGCGAGCTGCGCCGCGGTCCTCGGGCCGATGCCGGGCACGGTGAGCAGGCACGCGTAGGTCTCGTCGCCCTCGAGCAGCGCCGCCGTCTCGGCCTCGAGGGCCCCGGCCTCGTCGAGGGCCTCCGATATCCGGGCGGCCAGGAACCTGACCTGCCTGTTCTCGGCCTCGACGAGCGCCGGCGGGGGCGCGGTGGAGGCGGCCGCGGCCTCCCCGGCGGCCTCGGCCCGCGGGCCCTCGGCCCCGGAGCGGGCGATCCCCCACGCCCCGCCGAACCCGGCGAGCAGCTCCAGCCACCGCCGGTCCGACAGGTCGACCGCGGCCTCGAGGGCCTGGGCAGGACTCGAGCAGCACCGCGCGCAGGCGGTTCTTGTCCCTGGTCGCGCAGGCGACGACGTGGTCGCGCTGCGACGAGAGGGCGCGGGCGGCCTCGAGGGCCTCGCCGCGGCCCGGGACCCCCGACAGGGAGTCCGGCACGCCCAGGGCGGTCCGCGCGATCACCGCGGCGTCGCGCTCGTCGGTCTTGGCCTCGCCGGCGAACAGGCCCGCGGCGCGGCTGGCGGCGAGCCCGGGCAGGTGGGCGACCCCGAGCCCCGCGGCGCGGGCCCGCCTCACGGCGAGGGACCCTATGTTGCGGAACTGGTCGACGACGACGAGCGTGCCGGCGGGCGCGGAGGCGAACAGCGCGTCGAGCTCGGCCTCCCTGTTGCGGACGGGGGCGCTGGCCAGCACCTCCCCGTCGCGGTCGATCAGGCAGGCCCAGTGCGATGACTTGCCGACGTCCAGGCCGAGCACGGCCGCGGGTCTGGTGGATGGCGCTTTCACGGTGGTATCCTTCCGGTAGTCGTTCGACCGGATGGCCTCCCCCTCGGCACTCACATTACCAGCCGCGGCGCCTGCCCGGCACTTTCCTATCAGCCGTCGGGGGCGGCGCGTCCCGCGCCGGCAGCACCCAACGGGCCCTCTCGGGGGCAGGGACGTTCGGCCGTGCGCGGGCGCCCGGTCGGCGGCCCGTTCTGGGCGCGCCTCAATCGTAGCCCGAGACGGTCCCGGGCTGACAATTTCGACTGTAATGGACGTTCTTGTTTGACTGGTCATTCAAGAACGTCCCCAATGACTATTCGAACTGCTATTTTGTGCGGGTTGTGGTTTTGGGAGCTGCGGGAATTTAAGATACTGTACAACTGTACGTTAACTCATCTTCGTAGTATATTGCTACCCGCAAAACTCAGCACCATTGTGCCGCGAGGCACTAAAGCGCCTACGTACAATGGTTGTCGATAGTACGATTCGATTCAACGACAGGATGGATGGTCTAAGCGTGAGTCTCGGCAGCAAACTATCCAACGCAAAGGTATCCTTTGCGATCTTTAAGCGTGACATCAAGCGATTGCTCGTGAACCCCGTCGCCTTGGTGGTTACCCTCGGCGTGTGTGTTATTCCCTCGCTGTATGCCTGGTACAACATCGTGGCAAACTGGGATCCGTACGGAAACACCCAGGGCATCAAGATTGCTATCGCCAACAACGACCAGGGAACCCAAAACGACCTGGTGGGCGAGCTCAATGCGGGCGACAAGGTCGTCGATCAGCTCAAGGAAAACGATCAGCTGGGCTGGACCTTCGTCGATTCGGCCGCCGATGCCAAAGAGGGCGTCGAGAGTGGTGAGTACTATGCGGCCATCGTAATCCCCAAGAACTTCTCAGATAACCTGGTCTCGATGCTCGACGGCAATTACCATCAGCCCAAGCTCACGTACTACGTCAACGAGAAGAAGAGCGCTATTGCGCCCAAGGTCACCGACACTGGCGCCAATACCATCGAGGAGCAGATCAACTCGGAGTTTGTCTCCACGGTGGGCGAGACCGTCGCGGGCATTGCTAAAGATGCTGGCATCGACCTTAAAGACAAGGCGACCCAGACCCGGGATTCGCTGGCGGGCTCGGTGTCCGAGGCGTCTGATACCCTGGGCGAAGTACGCGATTCCATCGGCGACATGAACACCGCCATCGACAAGACGAGCAGCTCGATTGCTTCGGCCGATGCTGCGCTGGCGGGCCTGCAGGGGCAGGCGCCCTCTCTAACGCAGGCGATCTCCCAGGGCAACGACCTGCTGGGCGAGGCTCGCGCCACGGCGGGCAACTCTATCACCTCGCTCTCCAAGGCGCTCTCGGAAGGTAGCCTTGCACTCACCAAGACGTCAGCCTCCGCGAACGCTGCGATTGGCAAGCTAACGGGTACGGTCACATCTACGACCACCCGCATCGACAACTCGCTCGAGTCTCTCCAGGCGACGATCGATCACAATAAGGTCGTTATCGGACACTTGGAGATTCTCGTTAATGACGCGTCGACAGGTTCCGAGGAAATTGACGCGCGCATTGTATCGACCATCGATTCGCTTCGCGAGCAAAACCAGAAGCTGCAGAGCATCAAGGATGGCCTTTCTGCACAGTCGAGCGCCATGGCAAACGACGCTACGGCAATCTCGAACGCGAGCAACGCACTCAACGCGGCAATTCAGACCGGTACGGCTAACCTCGGTCAGGCTCAGACCGATCTGGGTCAAAACGCGCTGCCGAAGGCTTCGAGCGCGCTTGACTCCTTTGCCGCCGTTTCGGGCGATTTGACCGGCATTGTGTCGGGCATGACCCCCACGATAGCGAGCGCGCGCGGCACGCTGGCGCAGCTCGACGCCACGCTCAAGCAGGCAAAGACCACGCTGTCCCAAACCGACGCCTCCCTTGCCAAGGTTCAGGACAAGCTCGCGACCGCCGCCAATGACATTGCGGCGTTGCAGACCTCTGAGTCCATGGGCGACCTGGCAGACCTGATGGACGTCGACGTCAATGACGTGGCAGATTTCATGGCATCTCCGGTTGAGCTGACGTCCAAGTCGATCTATCCGGTCAAGAGCTTTGGCTCGGGCATTGCCCCGTTCTATACCAACCTGGCGCTTTGGGTGGGCGGCTACGTGCTCATCGCCATCTACAAACTCGAGGTCGACCGCGAGGGCATCGGTAGCTTTACGGCGCGTCAGGGCTACTTTGGCCGCTGGCTGCTGCTGGTGATCCTGGGCGCGTTCCAGGCCATTATCGTTACGGTGGGCGACCTGGTCATTGGCGTTCAGTGCGTCAATCCGCTGCTCTTTGTGCTGGGCGGCATCGCTATCTCGTTCACCTACGTCAACATCATCTATGCGCTGTCCACCACCTTTAAGCATATCGGTAAAGCCATTGGCGTCATCCTCGTCATTGTGCAGATCCCCGGCTCGTCGGGCATGTATCCCATCGAGATGATGCCAGGTTTCTTCCAATGGCTGCATCCGCTGCTGCCCTTCACCTATGGCATCAACCTGCTGCGCGAGACCGTCGGTGGCATGTATTCGTTCAACTACCTGTTCAACCTGTGCATCCTGGGCGTGTTCCTTATCATCGCGCTCTTTATCGGTCTGCAGCTGCGCCCGTTGCTGCTCAACCTCAGCCTGCTCTTTGATAAGCAGCTTTCCACGACGGGCCTTATGATCTGCGAGTCCAACGACCTGCCGCGCCAGCGCTATTCGCTGCGCACGGCCATGCGCGTCATGCTCGATTCGGATTCGTACCGTCGCGAGCTGCTCGATCATGCCGTGGCGTTTGAGCATCGCTACCCGTATTACATCAAGGGCGGTTTTGCCGCCGTGGTAGGCGTGCAGGTTCTGCTCTTTGTGCTTTCGACGGTGCTCGATATCAACAATAACGGCAAGATCATCCTACTCGTTATCTGGATCATTTCGGTTATCGCCATCTGCGGCTGGCTCATCAACATCGAGTACATCCGTGCGAGCCTTAATACCCAGATGCGTATCTCGGCGCTTTCGGACGAGGATCTTCGCCGCGAGATGCGCGAGCACACGGCTGCCATCCCTGCTGCCCGTCGCATGTTTGGTCTCAACGCCAGCGAGCGGGGCACCAAGGACAGCGAACAGCCCACGAGCCGTCTGCCGCATATCGGTGCGCATCGTAAGGCTCAAGATGCCGACGGCGTTGACAACGTAAACGGAAACGACGGGGATACCACCCCGCTCGGCAAGCACTCCAAAGGAGGTGAGGCATAAATGAAAAACATCCTGCACCTGTTTAAGCGCGATGTCCAAAACGTGTCTCGCTCCGTGATTGGCTTGATTGTCGTGATGGGTCTCATTATCGTGCCGTGCCTGTACGCGTGGTTTAACATCGCCGGAAGCTGGGATCCGTATGGCAACACCGGCAATCTCAAGATCGCCGTGGTCAACACCGACGAGGGCTACGAGAGCGATCTGATTCCCGTCGAGGTCAACGTGGGCGAAAACGTAACCTCCACCCTGCGCGGCAACGAGAACTTCGACTGGGTCGTCCTCAACGACCGCGATAAGGCGATTGAGGGCGTTAAGTCGGGCGCGTACTACGCTGCCGTCGTTATCCCTAAAACGTTTAGCGCCGACATGATGACGCTTTTCTCGACCGAGGTGAAGCACGCCGATATCGAGTTCTATGAGAATCAGAAGGCCAACGCCATCGCGCAGATCGTGACTGAAAAGGGTTCGAGCGCCGTCCAGAGTCAGGTCAACGAGACCTTTACCAAGACCATCACGACCATCGGCCTTAAGACCGTGTCCAGCCTGCTCGACTATATGAGCACCGACCAGGTGAGCAACTTTATCGCCAATCTGTCCTCGACGCTGGGCGATTCGGTCCAGGACCTGCAGGACGTTCAGGCCAGTGCAACGTCGCTTGCGGGCATTTTGAGTTCTACGTCCGATTCACTGACATCGGCGGGCGGCATGCTCAAACAGTCCGGATCGACCGAGGAGTCGGTGAAGCAGCTCATGCAGCATGCCGAGAGCGGTATTGCCGATTCCGAGCAAGCGCTCAAGTCCGCCAGCGATGCAATCGATGCCGCTATTGATGGGAGCGCAGGTTCGTTCGATAACGTTTCTACCGAGCTCGCAAAGGCATTCGACGCTGCAAACCTGCATGTCAATCTTACGGTGCGTCAGCTCAACGATGGCGCAACGTCACTCAATAAACGTGCCGACGAGATTGATGCCACGGCGAATGAGCTCCGTAGTCTTGCTGGCCAGGTGAGTAACGATAAGCTTAAGGCAGGGCTTGAGGACGCGGCTGCTGAGCTTGACAAAACCGCGGCGGAGTACCGCAACAATGCCAATGAGCTGACGAACATCGCGACGTCGCTCACGAAGAGCATGGCCGAGGTCAACAGCTCGCGTGCCGAGGTCGACCAGGCCATCGCCGATGCCAAGGCGGGTATCTCGGGTGCCAAGTCCGACTACGATTCTACGTTCTCGGTTAAGGCCAAGGAGCTCAAGAAGACCATTTCGGGCGTTTTGGACTCGCTTGATGGCATCTCGGGCGACCTGGATAGCGCCGTAGACGGCCTGACCGCTGCTTCCGGTTCGCTGGCAAAGGGCCTCTCCAAGGCTGCAAAGCTGGTCAACAAGGCTTCCGATCAGCTGGGCGAGGCGTCGGACAAGATCAGCGCGTTTAAGGACGAGCTCGACGGCGCCTTGATGTCGGATGACCTCGCTACGATCAAGACGATGATCGGCAATGATCCCGAGGGTCTGGCCGTGTCGCTTTCCGGCCCCGTCGCGCTCGACCGCAAGCCGGTCTATCCGATCCGCAACTACGGTTCGGCCATGGCACCGTTCTACACGATTCTGTCGCTCTGGGTCGGCTCGATCGTACTGGCAGCCATGATGAAGGTCTCGGTTGACGATGAGCTTATCAACGAGCTCATCCCCGTACGCCTGCACGAGATCTATCTGGGCCGTTACCTGTTCTTTGGCGGTTTGGCTCTGCTGCAGGCAACGCTCGTGTGCGCGGGCGACATTCTGTTCTTTGGCATTCAGTGCGACAACCCGCTGCAGTTTGTGCTGGCGGGCTGGGTCGCGAGTCTCGTGTTCTCCAATATCGTCTACACGCTTACGGTGTCGTTTGGTGATATCGGCAAGGCGCTCGCGGTCGTGCTGTTGGTCATGCAGGTCGGCGGTTCGGGCGGCACGTTCCCCATCGAGATGACCGGCCCCGTGTTCCAGGCGATTTATCCGTTCCTGCCGTTTACTCACGGCATCAACGCCATGCACGCCGCCATGGCCGGTGCCTACCATATGGAGTACTGGGTTGAGCTGGGCATTCTGGCGAGCTATCTGATTCCGTCGCTGGCCCTGGGCGTCGTCTTCCGCCGCCCAGTCATCAAAGCCAACGACTGGATTATCGAAAAGCTGGAGAGTACTAAATTAATCTAGCGCAACAGCGTGGCGTTACCGGAACATCGAGGTGTGCTCTGCCGATGCTTTAGCGTAGTGAATTGCGCGGGTTGCTTGGTTGTTGCTACAGTAGCGGGGCGTGCCGGGGGTCCGGTGCGCCCCGTTTTTATTTGACCATGAGGCGGCACGCAGCCATACGCGTGCGGACACCACGCCCAGATTGAGTGCGAGGATGTTCCATGGCCCAATACGCTGCCAACGAAATCGAAAACATGCCCGATAGCCCTGTGGCCCGTGAGGATTTGGGCGCGGGCGGTATTCCCAGGGGCGCCGGCGCACGCTCTCCGCTGTTCTGGAAAGTTTTGCTACTTTCGGTGGCGGTCATCTGGGGCTACTCCTTTACCACTATGAAGGACGCACTCGGCACCATTCCGGTGTTCGAGTTGCTCTATGTACGCTTTCTGCCTGCAGCGTTGGTCATGTTTGCCGTCTTCCACAAGCGCATCACTGCACATTTCAATGCTCGCAATCTGATCGTTGGCCTGAGTATGGGCGTGCTCATGTGGGCGGCCTATGCGTTGCAGACGGTCGGTCTGGCACATACTACGGCGGGCAAGAATGCTTTTTTGACGGGCACGTATTGCATCCTTGTGCCGTTCGCGAGCTATTTTCTGAGCGGCGAAAAACTCACCCGCTATAACCTGGGCGCGGCGCTGCTGTGCTTGGCGGGCATTGGCCTGGTGGCGCTCGATAGCGTCGAGTTCAACATCGGTGACGTCATTACGCTGGCTGGTGCGGTCTTTTTCGCCATCCAGATGGCGGTGACGGCCAAATACGGTCGCAAGATGGATATCAACGTCATCACGTTTTGGATGTTTGTGGGCAACGGCGTGCTGAGCCTGATCTCGTCGCTGTTATTCGAGACCCAAGCGCCGCTGTCCGTGTGGACGCCGAGCTTTATCGGTGTGATGGCGTTTCTATCGGTGGGCTGTACGTGCGTGGCCCTGCTCATCCAAAACGTCGGCTTGGCGCATGTCTCGGCCTCGACGGGCTCACTGCTCCTTTCGATGGAGTCGCCTTCGGGCGTGCTGTTCTCGGTGCTGCTGATGGGGGAGGCGCTCACCTCGCGCCTGCTCGCCGGCTTCGCGCTCATCTTTCTTTCGATTATCTTGAGCGAGACGCATTTCGATTTCTTGCGCCGAAAATCACACCCGCAATTGTAAACAACTTGTTGCGCCGCCCTCCCAGGGCGGCATTTTTATGTCATGCCCTTACAGTTGTACCTTGCACTTTACGCTATCAAAGTGCGTGCTGCAAAAACGTTACTGGAGGGCTTCTATGGCATCAGCTCTGTCCGATTTTCAACCGCAACCAGCGCCCCAGGCCACCGCGGCGGCGCAGGCCGCTATCGGTGACGGTCTTGTCGCAGAAGCTCAGGCTTTTGCAGACGAGCTCGCTGCATGGCGACACGATCTACACCAGATGCCCGAGCTGGGTAACAATCTTCCGCAGACGTCTGCCTATATCCAGGCACGTCTGGACGAGATGGACATCCCCCATACCACGCTAGTCGACGGTTCCTGCGTCGTTGGCCTGATCGGTGCCGGTGCGGCCGCTCAGGGCAATGGCACGTGCAAGGACGAGCAGGCCGGAACGGTCGTCATGCTCCGAGGCGATATGGATGCCCTTCCCGTTGTCGAGGAATCCGGCGAGCCCTTTGCATCCACCAATGGCTGCATGCATGCTTGCGGTCACGATATGCACGCGACGGCCCTGCTTGGTGCGGCGCGCCTGCTCAAGGCCCGCGAGGCCGAGCTTGTGGAGGCCAACGCTACCGTCAAGTTGCTGTTCCAGCCGGGCGAGGAGACCTTTGAGGGAGCACGCGCTGCCATCGCCGACGGCTTGCTCGAGAACCCGCGCCCTCAGGCGGCCTTTGCCATGCATGTCAACAGCCAGTCGCCGCTTGGCCTGGTGCTCTACGGCAGCCCGGCGCTCTCGGGTGTGTACGGTTTCCGCATCACGCTCCAGGGCAAGGGCGGCCACGGTTCCAGCCCCGAGATCTGCATCGACCCCATCACGGCCGGCGTCCACGTGCACCTGGCGCTCCAGGAGCTTATCTCCCGCGAGGTGCCGGCGGCCAAGGAAGTCGCACTTACCGTTGGTAAGTTCGCCGGCGGCTTGGCGGCCAACGTCATCCCCGACACCTGCGTGCTCGAGGGAACGCTGCGCGGCTTTGATGTTGAGCTCATGGCTCACCTAAAGACCCGCATCGCGGAGGTCGTTAACGGCGTTGCTACGACCTATCGTACGCCGGCGACCATCGAGACGCTTTCGGATGTTCCGCCGCTTGTACTCGACAGCGATATGACTCAGGCGTCGCTTGGCTACGTGGGCGCAGTGCTGCCCAAGACGGCTTTCTTGCCGCTTTTCCATGCCATGGCGAGTGAGGACTTCGCGCTTATCTCGAGCAAGATCCCAAGTGCGTACTTTACCGTGGGCGCGGCCGTAACCGACACGGACGAACACTTTGCCCAGCACCATCCCAAGGCACGTTTTAACGATGCCGAGCTGCCGCTCGGTGCCGCGGCCTATACCGCCGTCGCTTTGGGCTATATCGCCGACCACCGGTAGCACCCAACCTTGCCTTTCAAGCCTGCGGGCATGGCCGACCTGGGTAAGGTCACGGGCACCATCACCTCGCTTGAGATGGTCGGCGGCACCGTAGGCGCCATTGTCTCGGGTGTGTTGTTCGATGTCACGGGCTCCTTTGCGAGCACCTGGATCGTGTGCCTGATGTGCTCCGTGGTTATGCTTGTGTTCCTGTTGGCGTCCGAGCCCATCGCTGCCAAGCTGCGCGCGAGCGTGGCGGGGGAGTAGACGTCCGTCGCTCTTTTCTGTTCGCCCCGTTCTGTCCGTGGTTGCCCTGGAAGCCGAATGGATGCTCGTACCATCATTCGGTTTTCAAGGCGGCCACGGGCCTACGAATGATCCGTTTTCCTCCGTCCCTAACAGATCATGTGACCCGAAGGGGTCGGAGGAAAGCGGATCGGCTGTCGCGGCGGCGCGTCTGGCCGAACGAGCCCCCATACCCTCGTTCGGTCAGACGCGCTGCCGCGTTTTGTTTTTGTGCCGTATAATGACCACTACCTATGACGCGATACAAAAGAAAGGTGTTTGCCCATGCAGGCACAGAAGGCGGAGGGAACCCGCGACCTTATCGGCGCCGAGATGCGCGCTTGGCAAAAGATGCAGCAGATTGCGGCCGGCGTATTCGAGCCGTTTGGCTTTAAGCCCATCGAGACGCCCGCGATCGAGCAAGTGGACGTGTTTGTCCACGGTATCGGCCAGTCGACCGACGTCGTTCGCAAGGAGATGTTCCGCGTGTTTAGCGGCGCCAACCTTGAGCGCGTCTTTACCGAGGGTACCGATACCAAGCTCAAGCCCAAGCAGCGCCTGGCGCTTCGCCCCGAGGGCACGGCCGGTGTGGTGCGCGCCGTTGTGGAGAACAACCTGGTGCCCCAGGGCTCCACGCCGTTTAAGGCTTACTACGCCGAGGCTATGTTCCGCGGCGAGCGTCCCCAGAAGGGTCGCCTGCGTCAGTTCCACCAGGTAGGCATCGAGTGGCTCGGCGCTCCCGATCCGGCGGCAGACGCCGAGTGCATCATTATGCTCATGGAGTTTTACAAGCGCCTGGGCTTCGATCTTTCCAAGCTTCGTCTACTCATTAACTCGATGGGCGATGCCCAATGCCGTCCGGCCTATCGCGAGCAGGTCAAGCAGTTTATCCTCGATCACGCAGACGAGATGTGCGATGAGTGCCGCGAGCGCGCCGAGCTCAACCCGCTGCGTGCCTTTGACTGCAAGAACGACCACTGCCGCGAGATCATGGCCGACGCCCCGCTGATGGGCGACAACCTGTGCGATGAGTGCCGCGAGCACTACGAGCAAGTCAAGCGCTATCTGGATGCCGCCGGTATCGAGTATGTCGAGGATCCCACCTTGGTGCGCGGCCTGGACTACTACACCCGTACCGTCTTTGAGGTCGAGGCTCCCGGTGCCGGTGTCGGCTCCATCGGCGGCGGCGGCCGCTACGATGGCCTCGTCGAGCTCGAGGGCGGCAAGCCCACGGCAGGCGTCGGCTTCGCCGTCGGTTTTGAGCGCGCCCTGCTGGCCCTGCAGGCCTTTGGAAGCGACCTGGGTGCCGAGGAGGTCCCGTGCGTCTACGTCGCCAATGCCGGCAAGGAGCTGCGTCAGAACGTCTTTACCATTACGCAGCAGCTTCGCGCCGCAGGGATTGTGACCGAGGCCGACTATCAGGGCCGTTCGCTCAAGGCCCAGTTTAAGCAGGCCGATAAGGTAGGCGCCAAGCTCATCCTGGTCCTGGGCGGCGACGAGCTTGCCGCCGGCAAGGTCAAGGTGCGCGACATGCAGAGCCATGACGAGGTTCTCGTCGATCTGGCCAACGTCGTCGAGGCGGTTCGCGAGCGTCTGTAGCGTATGATTTTTGAGCTGCGGACCCGCTAACATGTCCCGCTCGCGACGAGCTATTGTTACGGGGGTGTTTCGCATTTATGCGGAATGCCCTCGCTTGCATATGCCGCCCACCGAGAAATACGACCATTTGGGGCAAAAACCCTTGCAATGCAGAAAATACTTTTGTGTGGTAAAGCGCAATCAGTGTCGAAAGTATTTCTCAAACGCCTATAATGAATACCGCATGTTACGTGCATAGAAGGAGGAATGGGAGGAAACGTGGCTGAGAACCTAAGCAACCAGTCTGTACCCGAAGCCGCGGCGCGCGTCGCTGCCGTGGTCAACCGCCTCGTTAACCGAATCGGCTCGAATGCCGAGTCCAGGGAGCGTCTCGCCGAGATCGAGATCCCCGAGGAGCTGCGCGACAATCTGGCGCTGTTCTTGCGCCTGGAGCGCCGTGTGCTTAGCGAGTATGATCCCGAGATCGCGGACCTGTTCGACAAGATTTTGACAGCCGAGATTGTGGTCAATGCCGGCAACCCCGGTACCTGCGCTGCCGACGAAGCCGTCGACGAGCAGGGCGTGCCCACCGCCGACGAGCCCACTGCCGTGGCATTTCGTGAGGTCGTCGATTTGATCGACAGCCTGCCGCTCGATAAGCAGCAGGTCATCGTTCGCGCCTTTACGAGCTTTTTCCATCTGGCAAACCTGTCGGAGGAGAACTACCGTGTGGCGCAGCTGCGCGAGCGCGAGGCCGGTGCGTCGACCGATACCGAGGTCGATCCTGCCAACGAGCTTACCGTTGCCTATCACCAGCTGGTGAATGAGCTGGGTGTCGAGGGTGCCAACGAGCTGCTCGACAAGCTCGAGTTCCACCCTGTCTTTACCGCACATCCCACCGAGGCCCGTCGTAAGGCCGTCGAGGGCAAGATCCGCCGTATCTCCAACCTGCTGGAGGAGCGTCCGCGTCTGGGCGGCTCCGACCTGGTGGAGAACGAGCGCCATATGCTGCAGGAGATCGACGCCCTGGTGCGTACGAGTCCCATCGCGCTCAAGAAGCCCACGCCGGTCGAGGAAGCCGATACCATCATCGACATCTTCGATAACACGCTGTTCGACGTTATCCCCGTTATCTATCGTCGTTTTGACGATTGGGTGCTGGGCGACAAGGCCGGTACTGTGCCGCCGCTGTGCCCGGCGTTCTTCCATCCCGGCAGCTGGATCGGTTCCGACCGCGACGGTAACCCCAACGTCACCGCCAAGGTGAGCCGTGAGGTCGCCGCCAAGTACTTTACGCACATGGTGCTCAAGCTCGAGGACAAGTGCCGCCACATCGGCCGCAACCTCACGCTCGAGGCTACCTACAGCAAGCCGTCGGCCGAGCTCATTAACCTGTGGAACCATCAGGTCGAGATGAGCCCTCGTTACACGGCCCGCGCCGAGCTGATCTCCGAGCACGAGCCGCATCGCGCCGTCATGCTCGTCATGGCCGACCGCCTGAACGCCACCGTCCGTCGTATCACCGACACCATGTACCACAGCGCCGACGAGTTCCTGGATGACCTGCGCGTCGTCCAGCGTTCGCTGGCCGCCTGCGGTGCCGTCCGTGCTGCCTACGGCCCGGTCCAAACCATCATCTGGCAGGTCGAGTCCTTCGGCTTCCATATGGTCGAGATGGAGTTCCGTCAGCACTCCGTGGTGCATGCCCGCGCCCTTAAGGATATCCACGAGAACGGTATCCATGGCGACCTGCAGCCCATGACGCGCGAGGTCATCGATACCTTCCGCGCTATCGGCTCCATCCAAAAGCGCTACGGCAAGAAGATGGCGCACCGCTACATCATCTCGTTCACCAAGAGCGCCCAGCATGTGGCCGACGTCTTTGAGCTTGCCCACCTGTCCTTTGCACACGAGGAGGATGTCCCCGAGCTCGACGTGATCCCGCTGTTCGAGCAGCTCGAGGACCTCGAGGGCTGCGTCGACGTGCTCGACCAGATGCTTACGCTGCCCGTGGTGCAAAAGCGCCTTGCCCAGACCAACCGCCGCATGGAGGTCATGCTGGGCTATTCCGACTCCTCCAAGGACGCCGGTCCTACCACGGCCATGCTCGCGCTGCACTCCGCGCAGGAGCGCATCGCCAAGTGGGCCGAGAAGAACGATATCGACCTGGTGCTCATGCACGGTCGCGGCGGTGCCGTGGGCCGTGGTGGCGGCCCGGCCAATAAGGCCGTGCTGGCGCAGCCCAAGGGTTCGGTCAACTGCTTCTTTAAGCTCACCGAGCAGGGCGAGGTCATCTTTGCCCGTTACGGCAACCGCACGCTGGCTCAGCGCCATGTTGAGTCCGTTGCTGCCGCAACGCTTTTGCAGTCGGCCCCGAGTGTCGAGAAGACCAACACCGAGACCACGCAGAAGTTCTGGGATATGGCCGAGAAGCTCAACACCGCAAGCCACGAGCGTTATCTGGACCTGCTGAACACCGAGGACTTTACACCGTGGTTCTCGACCGTGACGCCGCTGACCGAGGTCGGTCTGCTGCCGATCGGCTCGCGTCCCGCCAAGCGCGGCCTGGGTGCCAAGTCGCTCGACGACCTGCGTACCATTCCGTGGATCTTCAGCTGGAGCCAGGCACGCATTAACCTGGCCGCTTGGTACGGCCTGGGCACCGCCTGCGAGCAGTTTGGCGATCTGGACCAGCTTAAGGCTGCCTACCAGGAGTGGCCGTTCTTCCGCACCTTTATCGACAACATCGAGATGTCGATCGCCAAGACTGACCAGCGCATCGCCAAGATGTATCTGCACCTGGGCGATCGCCAGGATCTATCCGAGAAGGTCTTCACCGAGATGCAGCTCACTCGTAAGTGGGTCCTTGCCATCGTCGGTGACGAGTGGCCGCTGCAGCGCCGCCGTGTGCTTGGCTGTGCCGTTCGCGTGCGCAACCCCTACGTCGACGCCCTGTCCATCGCCCAGGTCCGCGCCCTTCGCGAGGTGCGTATGAACCAGGACGAGATGACCGAGGAGAAGAAGGCCGAGTACATGAGCCTGATTCTTTCGACTGTGACCGGCGTCTCGGCAGGATTGCAGAACACGGGGTAATCGATAGCCCTGTGGCTCTCACCGGGACCCGATGGGTTTCCCTCTGAATGCGTCCTCGCACTTGAAGCCCCCTTATCCTGCTCCTTCGGAGCTGTGGATAGGGGGGGCTTCGTGCTGCGGAATGCATTCAGAGGGAAACCCATCGGGCCCCTTCGTCCTCGGTCTTCTGGGATTAAAGCTGAAGGGAATAAGGCGCGCTTCGCGCATAGCGTGGAGTGCGGCGAGGGCTTCTTGCGTCCTGCGGAGTGTGCCTAAAAGTAAACTAATGGCGGGCCCTGCGATGTCCGGTCTTCGGCGGATCAGCCGCTGGGTGAGGGTGGTGCTTGGGGCGACGTGCAAAAAACGGAGTTTTCAGCAGCCAAAGATTGGTGCATAAGGCTATGGGTGACGTTCGCGGCTCCTGTTGATGCTTTTGCATGACGATTGGGCTTTGTCGATGTTCATATATGGCTGGTTTCTCGCCGCATGCCATCCAGATGGGACGAGCCATGAGGACTATCTACCTTTTGAAAGACTTTTGGCACCAAAATCTTATCCCGCGATGCTGAATACTCGCAAAAATGCACGCTCCGGAGGGCACTACCCTGTTACGGCTAGAAATCCATGCGCCATTTTATGCAATTAATTAACGCATTTATGCAAAATGGCTTACGTGCGTACGTCTCGGGCTAGATGTTTGCCTCGGCGCTGCGTAAATCATCCTGTCTATAGTGTCTTTGACAGGCGGCCGCGGTCCCGTTTGGGGTCGCGGCCGTTTTGTTGTGGGTCAAATATGAACGTTGTGTTAATGAGTCGGTGGACGGTGGTGTTTTTCGGTGAGCGGCGTATCCTTCCAACGGTTTATCTAGTGTGTCAGTTGAAAAGGAAGAGGGCGCTCGTCATTGTTTGAATGTGAACTGCCGTTTGACCACAAGACGTTGCATCTGGAGCTCGAGGATAAGAACTTCGCGGGTGTGATGGAAGGTCATCAAAACGAGTTTAAGACTACGAAATCGCAGGAAGAGCTGGTAGAGGAGTCACTTGCCAACCCTTATGGCTCGCCTTCGCTCGAGGAGCTTTGTGCTGGCAAGAGAGATATCGTCATTATTAGCTCCGATCATACGCGCCCCGTTCCCTCGCGTGTGACGATGCCTATTCTGCTGCATCACATCCATTCCGCTGCACCCGAGGCTCGCGTGCGTATTTTGGTTGCTACGGGTATGCACCGTCCGTCGACGCACGAGGAACTCGTCAACAAGTATGGCGAGGAGATTGTTGCCAACGAGGAAATCGTTATGCACGTCGCGACTGACGACAGCATGATGAAAAAGATTGGCACCCTGCCTTCCGGTGGCGAGTGCATCATCAACAAGATTGCCGCCGATTGCGATCTGCTGCTTGCCGAGGGCTTTATTGAGCCGCACTTCTTTGCCGGTTTCTCTGGTAGCCGCAAGTCCGTCCTGCCTGGCATCGCCAGCTACAAGACCATCATGTACAACCACAACGGCCAGTTTGTGAATGATTCCCACTCGCGTGCCGGCAACCTGTGCCACAACCACGTGAGCGAGGACATGTTTGCTGCCGCCGAGATGGCTCACCTTGCCTTTGTGCTTAACGTGGTGCTCAACGGCAAGCACGAGGTCATCGGCTCCTTTGCCGGCGATATCCACAAGGCGCACGAGGCCGGCTGCGAGTTCGTGAAGAGCCTTGCCGGCGTTGAGCCCGTCGAGTGCGAGATTGCCATCACCACCAACGGCGGCTACCCGCTCGACCAGAACATCTACCAGGCTGTGAAGGGCATGTGCTCTGCCGAGGCCACGCTTCCCGAGGGCGGCGTGATTATCGATGTCGCCGGTTGTGCCGACGGTCACGGTGGCGAGGGCTTCTATCACAACATCGCCGACAACGATCCTGCGGAGTTTGAGCGCGCCTGCATCGACCGTCCTAAGGACGAGACCCTGCCCGACCAGTGGACGAGCCAGATCTTTGCCCGCATCCTGGCGCATCACCCTGTGATCATGGTTACCGACCTGTGCGATCACCGGATGATCAAGGATATGCACATGACGCCGGTCAACACCCTCGATGAGGCGCTCAAGCTCGCCTTTGAGATGAAGGGTGCCGATGCCAAGGTGGCCGTCATTCCCGATGGCCTGGGCGTTGTCGTCGCTCAGCACTAGTACGCGGCCTAAACGAATCGTTTATAACCGACAAGAAAGATAAGGTTTTATGCTTACCAAACTCCTCTGCGAATTCGGCGCGACGGCCCTCATGATCGTCTTTGGCGTGGGCGTGCACTGCGATACCGTGCTCAAGGGCACCAAGTATCAGGGCTCTGGCCATATGTTTGCCATCACCACCTGGTCTTTTGGCATCTCGGTCTGTCTGTTTGTCTTTGGCGGCGCCGTGTGCATGAACCCCGCTATGGTGCTTGCCCAGTGCATCGTCGGCCTGGTGCCGTGGGGCAACTGCATCCCCTTCATGCTTGCCGATATGCTCGGCGGCTTTGTGGGTGCCGTGATCGCTTGGTTTATGTATGCCGATGAGTTCAAGGCTTCCGAGGGCGTCGTCGACCCCATTGCCCAGCGCAACATCTTCTCGACCAACCCCACCACCGAGGGCACGAACTATGCTCGTAACTTCTTCTGCGAGGCTATCTGCACCTTCGTGTTCATCAGCGCCATCCTTGCTGCCGCTAGCCGCGCCGGCGAGAACGTTCTGATGCTCGCAATCTGCGTCGGCCTGATCGTTTGGGCTGTCGGCATGGGCATGGGCGGCATCACCGGCTTCGCCATGAACCAGGCTCGTGACCTTGGTCCTCGCATGGCCTATCAGGTGCTGCCGATTAAGAACAAGGCTGACAACAACTGGAAGTATGGCCTGCTTGTTCCTGGCATCGCTCCGTTTGTCGGTGCTATTGTGGCCGCGTTGTTTGTGCATGGTTTCTTGGGCATGTTCTAGTCGAAGGACGGCTCTATAAGGTTCGGGCTCGGCAAGGGTTTACTTTCCAACGTGTCCTCGGACATGCAAAAAGGCTCGCTGCGCACTTTGTGCGGCGAGCCTTTTTGCGTCCTGCGGAATGCGTTGGAAAGTAAACCCTTGCCGAGCCCTGGGCATTCTTGCCTGTGTTCGAACAAGCAACCCAACATATATATCTGAATTTGGATGGGAGGGGCTTGTTGCTGATAGGGGCGTTGAAGCGCGAGTGACACTTTGGGATGCGTGGCGGCTTGGGTTGGGGCGATGCTTTGGGATGAGCTTATTACTTAGCTGAAGAGAGGCTTAATGGCTGATAGGTAGTCTTTGGCTACTTCGGCCTTATTTGCTTGGAAGTTGTGCCAGGCCCACCATTGGACCATTCCTACGAAGCTTGAGGCTATGTGGTGTAGTAGGAAGCTTCGGTCCATGGTGCCGGCGGGGCCGTTTGGGTCGGTGGGGACGGTTTCGGCTGCTCGTGACATGATGGTCTTGCGTAAGCAGTCGGCGAAGACGCGCGAGCCGGCTCCGGCTACGAGGGCTCGAACGCCCTGACGGCGTTCCCAGAGGTTGTTGAGGATATGCTCGACTTGCACGAGTGGGTCGTCGAGCGGCGTACCATCGTCGTCGAGGGCGTGGGTGCAGATGTCGTTCACGAGCTCGGACAGTAGGTCGTCTTTGCTCTTGAAGAGGCCGTAGAACGTGGCCCGACCAACATGGGCACGAGCGATGATGTCGCCGACGGTAATCTTGCCGTAATCCTCTTCGCGTAGCAGCTCGGAGAACGCTGCAACGATGGCAGCGCGGCTTTTTTCTTTGCGGGCATCCATGGCTATGCATCCACGTCAACGAGTAGACAACGGAGCGTGCCGGAGCAACCCTCGTAGGGGCGCTTGCCGGCGCCGTAGCCGACGGCCTCGATGTGGTAGCGTGCCGGCAGGTGCTCGGACGTGCGCAGCGCGGTGACGATGGCGGCGCCCGTGGGCGTCACGAGCTCGCCAGCGACCGGTGCGGGCGTGAGGGCGATATTGCCCGCCTGGCACAGGTTGACGACAGCGGGGACGGGAATGGGCATAAGGCCGTGGGCGCAGCGAATGGTTCCGTGGCCTTCGGAGAGCGACTCGACCACGATGTCCTCAATACCTAGGTCATCGAGGCAGATGGCGACAGAGCAGACGTCGACGATGGAATCGACGGCGCCTACCTCGTGGAACATGACGGTCTCGGGCGTTTTGCCGTGGGCCTTTGCCTCGGCGGCGGCGAGCGCGGTAAAGATGGCGAGCGCACGACGCTTGGTGCCATCGCTTAGCTGCGAGCCGTCGATGATAGCGGTGACGTCCGCCAAAGAACGGTGGTGATGGTGGTGGGCGTGATGGTGACCCTCGTGGCCATGGCCGTGGGTCTCATGGTCATGCTCGTGGCAGTGCTTGTGTTCGTGCTCGCCATGATCATGATGGTGGTGCTCATGCTCGTGCATGTGCTCGGCAGCTGCTTCGTTGCCGTAGAGCCAGGCCATGTCGTGGTCGTGGTTCTCGAGCTCCTCTGCCAACTGAACGTCAAAGTCGCAGGCCTCGATGCCATGCTTGTTTACGCGGGTGACGGCAATCTCAAAGCCGCCGACCGGAAGCGTGGCGAGCTGCTCGCGCAGGTGCTCCTCGCTGGCGCCTAGGTCGAGCAGGGCCGCGACGGTCATGTCGCCGCTGATGCCCGAGGTGCCGTCGATGATAAGCGCGTGCTGATGGTTGGACATGGAATGCTCCTTAACGGGCGCAGGGCGTGCCAGCGCTCAGATGATTGATAAGACTTGCCTGGTAGGCGGCGCCGAAGCCGTTGTCGATGTTGACGACCGAAACGCCGCTGGCGCAGGAGTTGAGCATGGCGAGCAGTGCGGCCACGCCGCCAAAGCTCGCGCCATAGCCCACGCTGGTGGGGACGGCGATGACCGGACAGCTCACAAGGCCTCCGATGACGCTCGCCAGGGCGCCTTCCATGCCGGCGATGGCGATGACCACCTGCGCCTGGGCAAGTTCCTCAGCATGAGCGAGCAGGCGGTGCAGGCCGGCGACACCCACATCGTAGAGGCGATCGACCTCGTTGCCGTAGAACTCGGCCGTCAGTGCCGCCTCTTCGGCGACGGGCAGATCGCTCGTGCCTGCGCAGGCGACGACGATGCGTCCGTTTCCGGTGGGGGAGGGCTTGCCGCCCACCAGGGCGAGCTGGGCGTCCGGGACATATCCCAGGTCGATGCCGTTGTCGAGGAGCTCCGAGGTACGGGCTGTTTTTTCGGCATCCAGGCGCGTGACCAGGATGCGCTCCTGGCCGGCATCGCGCAGCGCCTCGATAATGGCGGCAATTTGCTCGGCGGTTTTACCGGCGCCGTAGACAACCTCGCCGGCTCCCTGGCGCACCCCGCGCGAAAGATCGAGCTGCGCAAAACCCAGATCGGCGGTTGGCGCCGTCTGGAGGCGCGTGAGGGCGACTGCCGGGGTGACTACTCCGTCGGCAACATCGCTCAGCAATTGCTCAAGATCTCGCTTATCCATATATGTTCCCTTCGACGGCGCAAAGTCTAGCACTCAAAGGGTATGTTTCCGAACACTAAGACAAAATTGTTCGGAAACTATAGGACAGACTGATTCTCTTGTTAGAAGGATCGACTAGTCGCGCAGGATGATGTCCATGGCGAGCATCAGGTTGCGCTCATCGATGGCAAACGGGGCGGCTTCGCGCGTCTTGGGCTTGGCGCAAAACGCGATGCCCGTGCCCGCGGCCTGAATCATGGGGATGTCGTTGGCGCCGTCACCGATCGCGACGGTGTGGGCCATGTCGACACCGCACTCAACCGCCCAATCCAGCAGCTGGATGAGCTTGGACTCCTTGGTCACAATGTCTGCCGCCAGCTTGCCGGTGAGCTTGCCGTCCACGACTTCCAGACGGTTGGCCAGGCAAAAATCGATGCCCGCGGCGGCCACGATCTTGTCGGCGACCTCGTGGAAGCCGCCGCTCACCACGCCGACCTTCCAGCCCTTGCTGTGCGCCGAGCGCACAAGCTCCAGCGCGCCGGGAGTAAACGTCACGCGCTCAAAGGTGCGCTCGAACACGCTCTCATCCAAGCCGGCAAGCAGCCCCACGCGCTCCTCGAGCGCCTGCTTAAAGTCAAGCTCGCCGCGCATGGCGCGTTCGGTGATCTGTGCTACCTGCTCGCCCACGCCGGCTTCCTCGCCCAACAGGTCGATGACTTCCTGGTTGATGAGCGTGGAGTCGATATCCATAACAATGAGGCGTGCAGTCATGACGGGCCTTTCCAAGTGCTGTTTTATTGGGGCATATTGTCGCACGTGACGAGCGCGGGCGGGTGCCGCGGTGCGTCAATTGTTTCGTCTCCGTCAAGTCTTTGGGCAGGAGCTACTTTTCCGCGGCACATCGACACAGGTGCGATAAGATAGAACGCCATGTCTGGCTGCGCGGTTTACGCAGGCTGGGCAAATCTGTACGACGCCGCCCGGAACGACACGGGGCGGCACAGATCCATAAAGGAGGATCACTGGTATGAGCCAGACCCGTCCCATCGACGAGCATTCCATGCACACCCGTACCTGCGGCGAGCTTCGCCGCGAGAACGTGGGCGAAGAGGTCACCCTCACCGGTTGGGTGAGCCGTCGCCGCGACCACGGCGGCCTTATCTTCTGCGATCTTCGCGACCGCGAGGGCATCACGCAGCTCACCTTCGACCCCGAGCACTCCGACGGCGACGCCTTTAAGATCGCCGAGACCATGCGTCCCGAGTGGCCCATCAAGATCCACGGCGTCGTGCGCTCCCGTGGCGAGGAGACCACCAACACCAAGCTCGCGACCGGCGAGATCGAGGTCCTGACCGACCATGCCGAGGTGCTCAACACGTCCGTCACCCCGCCGTTCCAGATCGAGGACGGCATCGAGACCAGCGAGGACACCCGCCTGCGCTATCGCTATCTGGACCTCCGCCGTCCCGAGATGATGGCCAACCTCAAGCTGCGCTCCGACTTTACCTTTGCCATTCGCGAGGCACTGCACAACCGTGAGTTCATGGAGGTCGAGACGCCCTCCCTGTTCAAGTCCACGCCCGAGGGCGCCCGCGACTTCATCGTTCCCAGCCGCATCCAGCCGGGCAACTTCTACGCCCTGCCGCAGTCCCCGCAGCTTCTGAAGCAGCTGCTCATGGTCGGTGGCGTCGAGCGCTACTACCAGGTTGCCAAGTGCTTCCGCGACGAGGACCTGCGTGCCGACCGTCAGCCCGAGTTCACCCAGGTCGATATCGAGATGTCCTTCGTGGACCAGAACGATGTCATGAGCGCGCTCGAAGAGGTTCTTGCCGATGCCTTCGGTCGCATGGGCGTCGAGATGCCCACGCCGCTGCGTCGCATGGACTACTGGGAGGCCATGGACACCTATGGCTCCGACAAGCCCGATACCCGCTATGGCATGCACCTGGTCGACCTGACCGACATCTTTGCCAACTCCAAGTTCAAGGTCTTTGCGACCGCCGCAAATGAGGAGGGCTCTGTCGTCAAGGCCATCAACGCTAAGGGCGCCGGTGCCTGGGCACGTGCCAAGATCGATAAGCTCGCCGGCGTGGCCTCCACGTTTGGCGCCAAGGGCCTGGCATGGATCGCCTTCCGCGAGGACGGCTCCATCAACAGCCCCATCGTCAAGTTCTTCTCGGACGAGGAGATGGCCGCTCTGCGCGAGCGCATGGACGTCGAGCCCGGCGACCTTGTGATGTTCGCCGCCGGCCCGCGCCTGCTCTCTGATGAGATCCTGGGCGGTATGCGTTCGCACATGGCCAATGCGCTTGAGATCAAGCGCGAGGGTCACGACTTCCTGTGGGTCGTCAACTTCCCGCTGTTCCATTGGGACGAGGATCGCAAGGCCTATGCTGCCGAGCACCAGCCCTTTACCTTGCCGACCGAGACCGACATCGCCAAGATCGAGGCCGATCCCCTGGCAGCCGGTTCGTGCACCTACGACTTTGTCATGGACGGCTTTGAGGCCGGCGGTGGCGGTATGCGTATCCACAACGCCGAGATGCAGATGTCCATGCTCAAGCTCCTGGGCTTTACCGAGGAGCGCGCCGAGTCTCAGTTCGGCTTCCTCATGGAGGCCCTCAAGTTTGGTGCGCCCCCGATGGGCGGTTTTGCTCTGGGCCTGGACCGCGTGTGCATGCTGCTCACCGGTTCCGACTCCATCCGCGACGTCATGGCGTTCCCCAAGACGGCCAGCGGCTCCGACCTTATGTCGGGTGCTCCGAGTGCCGTTTCCGGCGCCCAGCTCAAGGACGTCAGCCTGCGCCTGATGTAGGCAAGCGGCTACATATTGCTTGCAACGAGGGAAGGACGTGTGCCTTCCCTCGTTTTTTATGCGCCGAGATTGTGAGGACATGGGGTGACCGGGCGTCGCGGAAAGTGCGTCCCGGAATCTGGGTCCAGAACGGGTCGCGCTTTCCCAAAGGGGGTCCTCTGGGAAAGCGCGACCCAGAATTCGGCAAAATAATGGGGCACAGTTTCCGGTTGAACTGTCTAACGGAAACTGTGCCCCAGAATGAGCACTCAAAACGGGGCAGGCTTTCCGTAACAACTGTCTGGCGGAAAGCCTGCCCCAATTTCTTATAGCGAGTCTCTCTGGATCAGCTGCATGTGCATCACGGAGGTGGTGGGCTCGGCACCCTTGATCATGTCGAGCGCAATGTTGGCGGCCATGTGGCCTTCTTCGCGCAGGGGCTGGCGGACGGTCGTGAGCGCGGGGACGCAGCGCGTCGCAATCTCGTGATCGTCGAAGCCGACGACAGAAATATCCGCCGGAACGGATAGGCCTGCCTCGTTGAGTGCGGTGATGACGCCAGCCGCGATACGGTCCGATCCGCAGAGCACGCCATCGAAAGCAATCTCGCGCGCGAGGATCTGGTGCATGGCCTGATAGCCGTCTCCGTTGTTCCAGCCGGTATAGATAACGTTTGCGTCTGGGAGGTCTTCGCCCAAGACGGCGCGGTAGCCGCGCAGGCGGTCGACAACGGCGGGGTTGTCTTGCGGTCCCAACACGGCGACGATATCTTTGCGCCCTCGCTCCTTCATAGCGAGCGCTGCAAAGCGTCCGCCCTCTTCGTCGTCAGAGTAGACCGTCGAGAACACATCGCGATAGGGGTGGCCCTCGAGCTGGCCGCACAACACGGTAGGTACGCCCAGCTCACGCAGCACCTCGAGCAGCTCGCTGCCCTTGTAGGGGGAGACGTCGATCACGGCGTCGAACGAGCGGCGCTCAAAGTGCCCGCGTGCGCGGTTGCGCTCATGCGTAGAAGACGCCTGCAAGATAACGGGCAGATAGGACGACTCCGACAGTTCCTCGGTAATGCCGCTCAAAAACTCGCTATAGGTGGGGTCGCTGAAGAGTTCACTCAGGGGCTCGGTCACGAGCACGGCGATGATTTCCGTGCGCCCGACAGCGAGCGCTCGGCCACGAGCGTTGGGGACAAAATTGACTTCCTTGGCCGCCGCGCGGACGCGCTTTTTGGTTTCCTCGCTAATGCGGGGCGAATCGTTGAGAGCGCGCGATGCCGTGGAGCGCGACACGCCGGCAGCTGCGGCAACCTCGGCAAGCGTAGGTGCGGTGCGAACTGGTTGGGTCATGGCGTCTCCTGGAAAATGCGGTCGATGTTGTCACTGATACGGGCTGGTGCGGATACAGCTTACTATAGTGCGTCTGAACAGCGTTCATGATATCCGGTGACCGGCGTCGTTTTGCAACCAAGCCGCAATCGAATACACCTCGTATGGGGGGAGATATCTGCGGGCGTGGCGGTTGCCTACGAGCTTAAGAACGATGTCTTGTGCTGTGTTTCGATACTCAGGGTGACATAAGTGTCGCGGTTGTACAACCGGTTGCACCGTTAACCCGGTCAAATCGACCGTTCAGCGGACAACCGGTTGCACAGCTTTTTGCATCGCCCGTAAGATAAGGACAACCGGTTGCACAATAATCACTACGATGACGAAGGAGCATCACCATGGACGCCATTAACGATTGGGAAAACCAAGCGCTCACCCATAGGAACCGCCTGGCACCCCATGCGTACTTTATGGGTTACGAGACCGCCGATCTCGCTGCAACGTACAGCCGCGAGCTGTCGCGCGGGTTTGTCCAGCTGTCCGGCTCGTGGCAGTTCCGCCTCTTTGAGGGCCCCGCTGCCGTCTCCAACGAGGAGCTCTCCACGTACGAGCCCGAGTGGGATCACGTGGAAGTTCCGCACCTGTGGCAGGTAGATGGCTACGGCAACCTTGCCTATACCGACGAGGGCTTCCCGTTCCCGGTGGATCAGCCGTATGTTCCCTCCGATGACCCCACGGGCGTCTACCAGCGCATCGTCAACCTTCCCGCTGTTCCCGCCGGCGCTCGCGAGATCATTCGCTTTGACGGCATCGAGAGCTATGGCGAGCTGTACGTCAACGGCCAGTTTATCGGCATGACCAAGGGCTCGCGCCTGTCCGCCGAGTTCGACGTGACCGATGCGCTCGTCGAGGGCGACAACCTGTTTGCGGTCAAGGTTCTGCAGTACAGCGATGGTAGCTACATCGAGGACCAGGATATGTGGTGGGCCTCGGGCATCTTCCGCGATGTGTACCTTATGCAGCGCCCCGCCGCGCACCTGGTCGACTTTAGGTTCCGCACGCACCGCGAGGGCGATACCGCTCTGATTACGCTCGATACGGTGGCCGAGGGCGCTACCCGCGTCGTGTATACGCTCAGCGATGGCGAGAACGTGGTGGCTACGGGTGAGTGCATCGACGGCCATGCCGAGTGCAGCGTGACCGATGCCCACTTCTGGAACCCCGAGGACCCCTTCCTCTATGACCTTACGTTTGAGGTCTACGACGGTGACGAGGTCAGCGAGTACGTTCCGCATCGCCAGGGTCTTGCCGAGGTGACGGTCGAGGGCAATCATATCTACCTCAATGGCACTTACTTTAAGATGCATGGCGTCAACCGCCACGATCACGACGATCACAAGGGCCGCGCCGTGGGCCTCGATCGCATGCGCCGCGACCTGGAGCTCATGAAGCAGCACAACATCAACGCGGTGCGCACCTCTCACTATGCCAATGACCCGCGCTTCTACGAGCTGTGCGATGAGTATGGCATCATGCTGGTCGCCGAGACCGACATGGAGAGCCACGGTTTCGAGAATATCGGCAATATCGCCCTGGTCACCGACGACCCGGCATGGGAGCCGGCCTACGTCGACCGCATCGAGCGCCTGGTGATGCAGGAGCGCAACCACGCCTGCATCATTATGTGGTCGATGGGCAACGAGAGCGGCTATGGCTGCAACATCCGCGCGATGTACGCCAAGGCTCACGAGCTCGATGGTCGCCCGGTCCATTACGAGGAGGACCGCAACGCCGATACCGTCGACGTCATTTCCACCATGTACTCCCGTGTGTCGCAGATGAACGACTTTGGCGAGCATCCGTTCCCCAAGCCGCGCATCAACTGCGAGTACGGTCACTCCATGGGCAATGGCCCCGGAGGCCTGTCCGAGTACCAGGAGGTCTTCGATCGCTGGGATTGCATCCAAGGCCAGTTTATCTGGGAATGGTGCGACCACGGTTTGGCTGCTGTGACCGAGGACGGCGTTGCCTACGATATGTATGGTGGCGACAACGGCGATTACCCCAACAACAGCAACTTCTGCATCGATGGCATGGTGTTCCCCTGGCAGCAGCCGAGCCCGGGCCTTACCGAGTACGGCCAGGTCATCTGCCCGGTCCGCATGGCTTATGACGCCGAGGCAGGCGAGCTGACTGTCACTAACAGGCGTTGGTTTACCACCCTCGAGGATGTGTGCCTGTCGGCCGAGACCCTGGTGGACGGCGACGTGGTCTGCCGCAAGACGCTCATGCCCGGTGCGGTTGCCCCCGGCGAGTCCGTCCAGCTTCCGCTAGTGATTCACGAGGCCGCGGTAGGCGAGACCCTGCTGACCGTGCGCGCCTACACCATGGCCGCTCACGTCTGGTGCGAGCCGATGTTCCAGTTGGGTGCTAGCCAGTTTGCCATCGCCAACCATCCGGCGCCGGCCATCGCCGCCCCCGCTCGTCCTGAGCTTACGGTCGAGGAGACCGAGCAGGAGATCCGCATTCACTCCCTCAACGGCGAGCTGGCCTTCAGCAAAGTCAACGGTACCGTGAGCGAGTGGAAGGCATCCGGCCGCGACGTCATGGCCTCTGGTCCCCAGGTTGGTTTTTGGCATCCGCTCGTCGACAACCACGCTCAGGAGTATGACTCCCTGTGGAAGGACAACTTCATCGATGTGATGCAGACGTCTACCCGCAAGGTTTCTTGGAAGCAGGATGGCAATGCGGTCGTCGTTACCGTGAGCCAGCGTATCGCTCCTCCCGTCCGCGCGTTCGGCATGCGCGTCGAGCTCGTCTACACCGTGCTTCCGAGCGGTCGTGTCGACCTCAAGGTTTCCGGCGAGCCCTACGGCGATTACTCGGACATTATTCCGCGCATCGGCATCTCCTTCGAGGTCCCCGGTTGCGATCGTGCCGTCGAGTGGTATGGCCACGGCCCAGGCGAGAACTATCCGGACTCGCTGCGCGCCAACCCGGTCGGTCATTACCGCACTACGGTCGACGACATGTTCACGCCCTACGTTATGCCTCAGGACTGCGCCAACCGCGAGGGTACCCGCTGGGTTGCCCTGCGCTCCAGCCACGGTGACGGCGTGCTGGTAACCCGTCCGGTTGACGCTGCCTCCAACCCGTTCTCGTTCTCGGCATGGCCCTATAGCTGCGAGGCCATCGATAACGCCAAGCACGTCTACGACCTTGTCAAGGGCGACACGGTCACGGTCAACATCAACGACCAGCTGCTCGGCCTTGGTTCGAACTCTTGGGGTTCCGAGGTGCTCGATTCCTACCGCACCCGTTTTGAGAGCTTCAGCTTTGAGGTGTCCCTGCGACCGCTGACGTCTGCCGATCTGGCTCAGGCGCTGGCACCCATTAAGGAGGCATAAGCCATGCATGTCTTTAACTCGCGTGCCGACTTCGATGCTCAGATGAAGTCCGTCAAGAAGTGGATGCGTACCGGCCAGGCGCTCGACGGCGTTTCTGAACTGCAGCACGATGTGGCGTACTCCATCGGCGACTCGTTGGTGTATTGGTGGGTGAACGCCCACGAGGCCGCTGCCGCCGATCTGGTCGGTCACCGTCGCTATCATGCCGTGCTCGCCCCGCTCGACGGCGACCTGACTGTCGAGGTTGCCCCCAAGGCAGGCCTCACCTGCACCCGCGCCTACAGCGATATCGATGATCGCGAGCGCTTTGAGGGTACGGGGGAGACTGTGACGATTCCCGCCGGCGGCGTTGCTGTCGTCGAGATCGACGAGGCCTACCGTGTCGTGGCTGATGCCGCGGATCCCCGCGTCGTGGTGCTGCACGTGACGGTTGAAGGATATTCCTTCCCCAACAAGTAGTATTCGTCCGCCTGGACGTTTGCTTCGCGCCGTTAAGGGGGATGGCTTTGTTGACTCCCTTTTCCCCATTCCCCTTAGCAGGTGCACCGTCCGTGTTTGCACTTGCAGCTCGGACGGGTTTAGATGACATTTAATAGATGATTGGGAGGGCTTATGAGCTCTGAAAAACGAGGAACGATTGGTTCGTTCGCTCTGCTGGGCATGACGGTCGCCGCCGTGTTCGGTATCAAGAACATCATCAACAACAACGCGGCTATCGGCTTGGCAGCCGCGCCGTCGTTCTTCTTCGCCACGCTTTTGTACTTTGTCCCCTATACCCTGGTTACCGCCGAGTTTGTCGGCCTCAACAAGGACTCCGAGTCGGGCGTGTACGCCTGGGTCAAGACCTCGATGGGCGGCCGCTGGGCATTCCTGACGGCGTTTAGCTACTGGTTCGTCAACCTGTTCTTCTTTGCGTCCGTCCTGCCCAATGTCATCATCTACGCGAGCTACGTGTTCTTTGGTGCCAATGCTGAGCTTTCGCAGCTGTGGATCACCATTATTGAGATCGTCGTCTTTGCTATTGCCACGTGGGTTTCGACCAAGGGCGCTAAGTGGATTGGCTCCATTTCCTCCTTCGGTTCGACCGCGGCTCTCGGCCTGACCGCCGTGTTCATCCTGCTGTCCCTGGCTGCTGCCTTTGGCGGCGTTGAGTTCGCTACGGCTCCTACTCCCGCTAACATGGCTCCCGACATGAGCAACTTCGCAACTGCGTGGGGCTTCTTCGGTACGCTTGCCTGGATCATCCAGGGCGTTGGCGGCGCTGAGTCTGTCGGCGTGTTCCTTAACGACCTTAAGGGTGGCGTCAAGGCCTTCGTGCGCACCGTCGTTATCGCCGGCCTGACCATCGGCCTTCTGTATGCAGGCGCTTCGCTGCTGGTTAACCTGTTCATCCCCGAGGGCGGCGTTGCCATCTCCACCGGTATCTTCGACGTATTCGGCGCTGTCTTTGCCCACTTTGGCATTCCCATGGAAGTGTCTACGCGCGCCATCGGCTTGATCCTTCTCGCCGCCACGCTGGGCTCCCTCATGATGTGGACCTCTGCTCCCATCAAGGTTTTCTTCACCGAGATCCCCAAGGGCGTCTTTGGTAGCAAGATCGTCGAGCTCAACGAGCATGGCATTCCTGCCCGCGCTGCTTGGCTGCAGTTCGCCATCGTCGTCCCCATCCTGATCATTCCGGCCCTGGGCTCCGGTAACCTCGACGACCTGCTCATGATCGTCACCAACATGACTGCTGCCACCGCTCTGCTCCCACCGCTGCTGATTTTGCTTGCCTACTTTATGCTGCGCAAGAACTTTGACGCAGCTCCCCGTGGCTTCCGCATGGGTTCGCGCAGCTTTGGCCTGGTCGTTGCCGCATTCCTGCTTGTGGTCTTCTGCTTCGTGCTTATCTGCGGCACCATTCCGCTCGATCAGCCTCTGTGGCTGACGCTGGTCTACAACGTTGGCGGCGTGGTTGTCTTCTTGGGCCTTGCCGTGATGTGGTACAACCGCTACATCAACCGTCTGCGCGAGACCGATCCCGAGGCCGCCGAGAGCGAGCTGCGCCCCTCCGTCCTCGACATGATGGAGTAGCGGCTAGGATTAATCTACGGCTGTGGAACAAATCGATTCCCTTTCCTAAGGAGGGGCCTTACGAGGCCCCTCCTTTTGTGTTTTGGGGCATGGCTTTGGACCCCGTGGGCAAAAAATGCCAAATATGAGTACTGTTGCAAAATAAGTGCCATATCTATCGGCCTGTTCTGAGCAAAAATGGGCTCAAAATCAATTTATCAAACCCCCTTTAAAGGGCGTTTGACGGCTTTCAACCTCTTCGAATCGCTCAAAGTAGGCAACTAGCTTTCGATTTTGCTGCTACTAAATTGGTGACAGTACTCATATTTGCCACTTTTTGACCATGGGGTATCCGGAGGGGCCCTCGATAAGCATCTAACGCTACAATAACTACCACGTGGCTGGGTTTGCCGGCCGAATGTGTGATGTCGTGGGAGGGGACATGGTCGAGTTTACAAAGACGATTAAAGATCCGTTGGGACTACACGCCCGCCCGGTTGCGCTGCTCTATGACATCATTGCCAAGCACCGTAGCGACGTGTCGGTCAGCATCGGCGACCGCCATACCGACGGTCGCGACGTTATGGGCCTCATGGCTCTCTACGGCGAGTGCGGCGAGGACATCATCTTTCGCGTTTCGGGCGTAGACGAGGCTTCCTGCGTTACGTCGATCAGAAACCTCTCGCTCTAAGCATGACAGGGCGCGGCAAAGGACAGCTCTTTGCCGCGCCGTTTTGTTTCGTATAGGAAACTTTTTCGAAATCTGAATGTGGACCCTTTCCAAAAAGTTAACCACGTGTTAGTTTACTATAGCGAACATAGGCGTGGTTAACTTTTACCGTGTCGATGTTAAGGACGAACTGACGTTAGGAGCCACTCATGTCTTGCGGACCGCAGATGCCGGCAATGCCGCTTTCGATGGTAAAAGCGGGCGAAACCGTGCGCGTGTCTCGTGTAAAGGGCAATGAGGATATGAAGCACCACCTCAAGGACCTCGGCTTTGTCGAGGGCAGCGAAATCCACGTGGTGAGCTCGAGTGGCGCCAATATCATCGTCACTGTGCTGGGCGCACGCTTTGGCATCGATTCCAAGGTCGCCATGCACATCATGACCGTCGGTTAGTTCGCAGCATTTGATAAAAACCGAAAGGGGGACAAGAGGATGAAGACGTTGGGTGACGTTAAGGTGGGCGAGAGCTCTACCATCGTCAAGCTTCACGGTGAGGGTGCGCTTCGCCGCCACCTTATGGACCTGGGGCTCATCAAGGGCACTTCGTTCAAGGTCGTGAAGGTGGCACCGCTCGGTGATCCGGTCGAGATCAACGTGCGCGGCTACGAGCTTTCCATCCGCAAGGAGGAGGCGGCCGTCGTCGAGGTCCAGTAAGGGCTCGCTACGTATATTTCTGCAGATAAAGTTAGGTTTTTCTAACTTAATGCTGCAACTTTGAAGCACATTATCCAGCCTGCGCGGAGAAAGCAGCGCGGGCACACAAGGAAGAAGGATTGAATGGCGGATTCTCAGATCCATGTCGCGCTGGCGGGTAACCCCAACTGCGGCAAGACCACGCTTTTCAACCTGATCACCGGCGCCAACGGCTACGTTGGCAACTGGCCCGGCGTCACGGTTGAGAAAAAGGAAGCCAAGCTTCTGAGCGACAAGAACGTTACCATCACAGACCTCCCCGGCATCTACTCGCTTTCCCCCTACAGCCCCGAGGAGCAATGCTCGCGCGATTACCTCATGAGCGGCGAGCCCGATGTAGTCGTCCAGGTGGTCGACGCCACCAACCTCGAGCGCAACCTGTACCTGGCGCTTCAGGTTATCGAGACCGGCCTGCCCGTGGTCGTCGCCCTCAACATGGCCGACTTGGTCGAGAAGAACGGCGACAAGATCGACACGGACAAGCTCTCCAAGAAGCTCGGCTGCCCGGTCATGATGATCTCGGCTCTTAAGAACAAGGGTATCAAGGAGCTGTTCGAGCAGGTTAAGAAGTTCGCTGCTTCCAAGGGCCAAGTGCCGGAGCACAAGTTCGATTCCTCCATCGAGGACGTTCTGGACCACATCGAGAATAACCTGCCTGCGAGCGTTCCCGCCAACAAGCGCCGCTATTACGCCGTCAAGCTGTTCGAGCGTGATGCAGACGCCTGCAAGCTCATCAACCTCACCAAGGAGAAGGCCGCTCGCGTGGAGCAGCTGGTCGCCCAGTGCGAGCAGGACTGCGACGACGACGCCGAGTCCATCATCACCGGCGAGCGTTACGGCGTGATTGCCCACATCATTGACGAGTGCCTCACCAAGGCTCCGGCAAAGATGAGCACCTCCGAGAAGATCGACCGCGTGGTTACCAACCGTATCCTGGGCCTGCCGATCTTTGTGGTCATCATGTTCTGCGTGTACTACATCGCCGTTTCTACCTTGGGCGGCACGGTGACCGACTTCACCAACGACCAGCTCTTCGGCACCGACGGTTGGTACGTGCTCGGTCAGGGCCGCGACGCCTACGACGCGGCCGTCGAGGCTGCGGGCGACAATGCCGACTCGGTCGACCCGGCACAGTACGGCCCCTATGTCCCGGGTATCACCACCGTGGTGCACGACGCCCTTGTGGCGGGCGGCACCGAGGACGGTGGCCTGGTCGATTCTCTGGTCTGCGACGGTATCGTCGGCGGCCTGGGTGCCATCTTTGGCTTTGTGCCGCAGATGTTCCTGCTGTTCGTCATGCTGTCCTTCCTGGAGGACTGCGGCTACATGGCCCGCGTCGCCTTCATCATGGACCGCGTGTTCCGCCGCTTTGGCCTGTCCGGTAAGTCCTTCATCCCCATGCTCGTGTCCTCGGGCTGCGGCGTTCCCGGCGTCATGGCTACCAAGACCATCGAGAACGAGAAGGACCGCCGCATGACGGTCATGACCACCACGTTCATTCCCTGTGGCGCTAAGCTGCCGATTATCGCCCTGCTCATGGGTTCTATCATCGGCGATTCTTCCACCACCGCCGCGTGGATCAGTCCGCTCTTCTACTTCCTGGGCGTCTTTGCCGTCATCGCCTCGGGCCTCATGCTCAAGAAGACCAAGCTCTTCGCCGGTCGCCCGACGCCGTTTGTTATGGAGCTTCCTGCCTACCACTTCCCGGCGATTCGCTCTTGGGCGCTGCACGTGTGGGAGCGCTGCTGGGCCTTTATCAAGAAGGCCGGCACGGTCATCTTCGCGTCCACCGTCGTGGTTTGGTTCCTCTCCAACTTTGGTAGCTACAACGGCTCCTTTGGCTTCCTGCCTGCAATGGAGGGCATCCCCGAGGAGTTCATGGACTACTCCGTGCTCGCCATGCTGGGCAACCTGGTCGCTTGGATCTTCGCCCCGCTTGGCTTTAGCACCTGGCAGGCAACTGCGCTGACCGTCTCGGGCCTTGTGGCTAAGGAGAACGTCGTCGCCACTGCCGGCTCGCTGCTGTCCGTGGCCGACGCCGCCGAGACTGACCCGAGCCTGTGGACCGCGTTCGCCGGCATGTTCCCGACTATGGGCGCTTGCGTTGCCTTTGGCGCATTCAACCTGCTGTGCGCTCCGTGCTTTGCCGCCATGGGCACCATCCGCAACCAGATGGATTCCGGCAAGTGGACTGCGATCGCCATCGGTTACGAGTGCGCCTTCGCTTGGGTGATCGGCCTGTTCATCAACCAGTTCTACAACCTGCTTGTTCTGGGTCAGTTTGGCATCTGGACGGTTGTCGCCATCGTGCTGCTGGTTGCGATGCTCTTCCAGATCTTCCGTCCCATGCCCAAGCATGCATGGACCGACGAGGACGAGACCAACACTGCTTCCGCCGCAGTTTCCGCTTAAGTCCGAATAAGGATTAACCCCTTTCCATGAGCCCGGGTGTCCCAGCGACGCTCGGGCTTTTTGGTGGGGGAGATGTGACGTTTCCGCAGATAAAACCGACCAAAATAAACCTGTCTCTTTTTGGTAGGTGGAGAATGGGGTAAAGTAAGTGGCGGTTAACTAGAGGAGGCTTGCTATGGCGCCTATCGATATTGTTGTACTGGCTGTTATCGGCATTGCGTTTGTCGCGGTATGCGTGCGCATCTACCGCAAGGGCACCTGCGCCGACTGCGCTCAGGGTGGCGTTTGCACGGGGCATTGCTCCAACAAAAAGACTTGTGCCGCGCTTAAGGGCGTAGACAAAATCGCCGAAGACTTGGGCCGCGGTATCAAATAAGGTCTGGACATCCAAGCGCCCCGCGGGCATCCGTTCGCGGGGCGCTTTGCGCATTTGAGAGAGCGCTCGGCGAGTCGAAGAGTATTTTTGGGGTATCGTTAACTGGACTATTAATTGGCAACTTATCTATAACGGAGTAACCGCATGAGCGCTCGCGTAACCATGAAGGACATAGCCGCCGAGCTTGGCGTTTCCATCAATACCGTGCACAAGGCCCTGACGGGAAAGGCCGGCGTGAGCGAATCCGTGCGCGCCAAGGTGAACGCTAAGGCCGAGGCCATGGGCTATCACCGCAACACAAGTGCCTCAAGCCTGCGCCGCAAGGATATCAATCTGGTGTTTTGCCTGCCCCGCGCATCGCGCGAGGGAGCGTACTTTTTCCGTTACCTGTGGGAAGGCTGCAATCGCTTTGAACAGGAGGTCATCGACCGGGGCATTACGGTTGAGCGCGTTGAATTTGGCGTGGGCGGCTACGCTGATGCACTTGAGCAAATCGACGAGCGTCTGCAGGTGGGCGAGAAGATTGATGGCTTGCTCGCCTATGCGCCGGGCGACGATCGTGCGACTGAGCTTTTGGGGCAGATCGCCGAGGCGGGCGTGACGATTGAGCTTGTCGACGGCGACCGTCCGCATTTGAATCGTTTGGGTGCGAGCTTGGCCGATTATTCGACGGCAGGTAGCCTTATGGCCGAGCAGGCGGCAAACCTGGTCAATGCTTCTGGGGCCGACGCCCGCGTGCTCCTTTTGACGGGCGACCCATATACCGATTCACACTATCTAACCGCCCGTGCCTTCCACAATTACCTGCGCGAACGAGATATTCCATGGCAGGTCGAGGATCTTGCAGGTGCCCATGCGCAAGTCAAACAGCTCAAGCATGAGCTCGAAAAGCGCTTGAGTGCGCCGGACGCCCCTGAGCTCATTTGTAGCGTTTTTGCCGTTGGTTCCGAAGTGGTTGCCGATGCGCTTGTCTCGAGCGGCAAGGCCGGTCAGGTTATGGTGATCGGCAACGACCTGTTTCCCGAAAGCGCCCTGGCCTTGCGCCGCGGTATCTTTACCAATACTGTCTATAAGGACCCGACGAGCCTGGCGTATCGCGGCGCTAAGACGCTGGGCGATTATCTGCTGTGGGGAAAGACGCCGGCGGAGCCTGTGCAAAAGGGGGCTGTTGAGATGGTGTTTGCCAGCAACGTCGATCGTTACTGCGAGCTCGCCGGAATCTAATGCGTTTAGGGAGTTCCCTACTTGCCGCGTATTTTTTGGCAGGGGATCGAAAAATTGTTTCGAAGGCCGCTGATGGCGAATCTGCCGTCATCGGCCTTTCTTTATGCCGATCCAACGCAGGATCCATGGCTCGGCAACCGTTAATCGGTCAAAACCTACCGTTCGCCCCATGATGGTTAGGTGAACGTTCACCTCGTAACGCATTTTGCACTAAGATGGTGAACGTTCACCTAGAGGATGACGAGCGTATTGTGCGCCCGCTCCGCAAACAAAGGGGTTGTTTGATGAAAAACTTCATGGACGATCAGGATTTCCTGCTGAGCACCAAGACCGGCGAGGAGCTGTTCCACAACTTTGCCGAGGGCATGCCCATCGTCGACTACCATTGCCACATTTCTCCCAAGGAGATCTGGGAGGACAAGCGTTTCGAGAACATTACCGAGGTTTGGCTGGGCGGCGACCACTACAAGTGGCGCCTGATGCGCGCCAACGGCGTCGACGAGCGTTTTATCACTGGCGACGCCCCTGCTCGCGAGAAGTTCCAAAAGTGGGCCGAGACCCTGGGTCGCTGCGTTGGCAACCCCGTCTTTGAGTGGAGCCACCTGGAGCTTAAGCGCTACTTTGGCTACGAGGGCGTCCTCAATGGCAAGACTGCCCAGGAGGTCTGGGACCTTGCCAACGCCAAGCTCGCCGAGGCCAGCTTTACCTGCCGCAACCTGATCAAGCAGTCCAACGTCCGCATGATCTGCACTACCGACGACCCCGCCGACAGCTTTGAGTGGCACAAGAAGATTGCCGCCGATGACAGTTTTGACGTTCAGGTCGTTCCCGCCATGCGCCCCGACGCCGCTCTGCGCATCGAGCGCGGCCAGGAGTTCGCCGACTACTGCAAGCATCTTTCCGAGGTTGCCGGCGTTGAGGTCGGCGACTTTGAGGGCATGAAGTCTGCCATCTCCAAGCGCTACGACGTTGCTCACGAGCTGGGCTGCCGCGCATCCGACCATGCACTCGACTACGTTATGTACGTACCGGCTACCGCTGACGAGATCGAGGCTATCTTTGCCAAGGGCCTGGCTGCTGAGCCGCTTACCGAGGAAGAAGTCCTCAAGTACAAGACTGCCTTTATGCAGTTTGTCGCCGGCGAGTATGTCCGCCTGGGCTGGGCCATGCAGCTGCACTTTGGCTGCAAGCGCGACAACAACCGTGCCATGTTCGCCAAGCTCGGTCCCGACACCGGCTACGACTGCATCTCCAACTTCACGCCGTCCGACCAGCTCGCCGATTTCCTCAACTCCATCCAGGAGACCTGCGGTCTGCCCAAGACCATCCTGTACAGCCTGAATCCCATCGACAACACCATGATCGATACCGTCATGGGCTGCTTCCAGGAGGCTCCGACCGCCGGTAAGATCCAGAACGGCTCCGCCTGGTGGTTCAACGACAACGAGGTCGGTATGCGCGAGCAGCTCACGGCCCTGGCAAACGAGGGCGTGCTGGGCAACTTTGTGGGCATGCTTACCGACTCCCGCTCTTTCCTGTCCTATCCGCGCCACGAGTACTTCCGTCGCGTGCTGTGCAGCGTGATCGGCGAGTGGGTCGAGCAGGGCAAGTACCCGGCCGACATGGAGCTGCTGGGCAGTATCGTGCGCGACATCAGCTACAACAATGCGGTCCGCTACTTTGGCTTTGACCTGGACACCGTCGAGGCCTAAGCCCGCATCGAATCACATCGAACCCTGGGCGCCGTTGCCACACGCGGAGCCCCGTTTTGCTTGCACGCTAACAGACATCTAAGGAGACACATAGATGGAGAACATCAGCTACGATGCGCTCGAGAAGATCGGCTACAAGGGCTATTTGCTGCCCAAGGATGCTCCCGAGAAGGTTCTGCAGTTTGGCGAGGGCAATTTCCTGCGCGCCTTCGTCGACCGCTTCTTTGACATGGGCAACGAGGCCACCGGCTGGAACGGCAAGGTCGTCATGGTGCAGCCCATCAGCGGTGCCTTTGGCTTTGCCGACGGTATCAATGCCCAGGACGACCTGTACACCGTGCTGGTGCGCGGCAAGGAGAACGGCAACACGGTTGACGAGTCCCGCGTGATCAGCGCCTGCAGCCGCTGCCTTAACCCGTATCGTGAGGATGACTACTGCGCCATGATGGAGGTCGCTGTCTCCGACGACCTAGAGATCATCGTCTCCAACACCACCGAGGCCGGTATCGCCTATGACCCGTCCTGCAAGGCCGACGACATGCCACCTGCGAGCTTCCCCGCCAAGCTTGCCCAGGTGCTCCACACCCGCTGGGCTGCCGGTAAGCCGGGCGTCATCGTCCTCGCCTGCGAGCTCATCGATCACAACGGCGAGGAGCTGCTGCGCATCATGAACCAGTATGTGAGCGACTGGGGCTGGGAGGACGAGTTTGCGCAGTGGATGGCTAACGACTGCACCGTCTGCACCACGCTCGTCGACACCATCGTACCAGGCCGTATCCGCGACGCATCCGAGGCCGCCGCGGTGGCTGAGCGTCTGGGCTACGAGGATCCCTTCCTGGCCGTGCGCGAGCCCTTCCAGATGTGGGGCATCCAGGGCGACGAGTCACTTGCCGAGAAGCTTCCCTTTGTGAAGGCTGGTCTTCCGGGTGTCTTTGTGACTCCCGACGTCACCCCGTACAAAAAGCGCAAGGTCCGCATCCTCAACGGTGCCCACACCGCCTTCGTTCCGGGTTCCTGGGTTGCCGGCTTTGATATCGTGCGTGACTGCATGCATGACGAGACCATTCGCGGCTTCATGAACACCATGCTCTACGACGAGGTTATCCCGACGCTCGCCACCGACTTGGATGTCGAGGACTGCAAGGCCTTTGCCGCCGCCGTCGAAAACCGCTTCGACAACCCGTTTATCGACCACGCGCTGCTCTCCATCTGCCTCAACTCCACGGCTAAGTGGCGCGCTCGCGACCTGCCCACGCTCAAGGACTACGTTGCCGAGACCGGCAACCTGCCCAAGTGCCTGGCGACGAGCCTCGCTACGCTCATCTCCTTCTACACGCAGGAGCTCGTGTCCCGCGAGGGCGACGGCCTGCACCTGCGTCGCTCCGACGGCACCGAGTACACCGCTCAGGACGACGCCTTCGTGCTCGACTTCTACGCCGCCCATGCCGGCGCCGACGATGCCCAGCTGGTGCACGACGTGCTCACCAACGAGCAGATGTGGGGCGAGGACCTTACGCAGATCGCAGGTCTTGAGGAGTTTGTCGTCAGCGCGCTCGCCGTCGTGCGTGCCGAGGGCGCCAAGCAGGCCTTCGCCAACGCTCAGGCGTAAATTTCCGGCGCAGACGCGGGCGCGGGACGGCGTGCCCGCGTCTCGACTTCTGCTCAACCTGTAGGGTTAGGACCATTTGCAATGAACACTATCCAGATCAATCCGGCCGACAACGTGATCGTCGCGCTGTCGCCGCTTGCCAAGGGCACCGCCGTCGCGGTTCCCGGGGTGGGCGAGGTCGTGGCCGCGGAGGATATTCCGCAGGGTCATAAGATGGCCGTGCGCTCGATTGCCGCGGGGGAGGACGTCATCAAGTACGGCCTTCCTATCGGCCATGTGACGGGCGATGTCCAGCCCGGTCAGTGGCTTCATACACATAACGTCAAGACCAACCTTTCGGGCGAGGTCGAGTACACCTACAACCCCACACATCCGGTCGTCGAGCCGGTTGAGCCCGAGACCTTTATGGGGTTCCGCCGCGCCGACGGTCGTGCCGCGACGCGTAATGAGCTGTGGATCATCCCCACGGTCGGCTGTGTCAACGAAGTCGCCCGTGCCATGTGTGAGCAGGCCCAGGATCTGGTCGATGGCTCGCTGGAGGGTGTTTACTACTTCCCGCATCCCTTTGGCTGCTCGCAGACCGGCGCCGACCATGCCCAGACGCGTCGTCTGCTGGTGGCACTCTCGCGTCATCCTAATGCGGCCGGCGTGCTATTCCTGTCGCTCGGTTGCGAGAACTGCACGCACCAGCAGGTGCTCGACGAGCTCGGTGACTTCGATCACGAGCGCGTTCGCTTTCTCACCTGCCAGGATGTCGCCGACGAGCAGATCGAGGGGCACAAGATACTGTCCGAGCTGGCAGATCTCGCCAAGCAGGCCAAGCGTGAGCCCATTCCGGCCTCCGAGCTGGTCATTGGTCTTAAGTGTGGCGGCTCTGACGGTCTTTCGGGCATTACCGCCAACCCCACGATTGGTCGCGTGAGCGATATGGTCGTCGCCCGCGGCGGCACGTCGGTGCTTACCGAGGTGCCCGAGATGTTTGGCGCCGAGAGTATCCTGCTCGATCGCTGTGAGAACGAGCAGGTCTTTAACGCCGCTTCCGATATGCTCAATGGCTTTAAGGACTACTTTATTAGCCACGACGAGGTCGTCTACGAGAACCCGAGCCCCGGCAACAAGGACGGCGGTATTACCACGCTCGAGGACAAGAGCTGCGGCTGCGTGCAAAAGGGCGGATCTGCCCCCATCGTCGACGTGCTGCCGTATGCCGGCCAGGCAACTAAACACGGCCTGAACATGCTGTGCGGTCCGGGCAACGACATGGTATCCACCACGGCCCTGACGGCTGCTGGCTGCCACGTGATTCTGTTCTCGACCGGTCGCGGCACGCCGTTTGGCGCGCCGGCGCCTACGCTCAAGGTGTTCACCAACCAGCGTCTGTGCGACCATAAGGCCAACTGGATGGACTTTAACGCCGGCGTGATTGCCACGGGCGAGCGCACGCTCGACGAGGCTGCTCACGATCTATACCAGCTGGTGCTGGAGACGGCGAGCGGTAAACTCACGAGTGCCGAGCGTCGTGGCTGTCACGAGATCAGCATCTGGAAGGACGGCGTCTGCCTGTAGTGGCAAATGCACCCAAGCGTAGCGCTATGTCGTCGGCCCCGTCGGGAGTGTTCCCGGCGGGGTTTTTGTTTTGTGGTTAAGTGAAAAAATTGGAAAATACGATAAACGTTCACCTATCTCATGGGTGTCCAGCATGGCATCTTTACCAGCAGACAATAGGTCTTAGAGCCTCAATTGTGTCCGTTCAGCGATAAAAAACGACCGTTCGGGGATAATATGCAAGTGAACGTTCACCTCTTGTAAGGAATCGCGCATAATCTAGATAAACGTTCACCCTGAACGCTAGGCAGACAGACGTCAGTGTGGACTCAAATGTCTTGTTACAAGACAATCGAGAAAAGAGAGGGAGCTCGATGACTAATAAGATCGGAAAAAAGCGTAAGATCACATTCTGGACGCGCTTGGGCTTTGGTATGGGCGGTATGCTCAATTCCGGTGCCCTGACCTTTACGCACAGCTACATGGTGCTGTTCCTGTCCACGGAGTGTGGCCTGTCCGCAGGCGAGGCTGCACTGATCAGCTCGTTTGCCATCTATGTCAACGCCATTCTTTGCCCGCTGATGGGCTTTGTGGCCGATAACTTCTATGCCACTAAGATTGGCCGCATCTTTGGTCGTCGTCGTTTCTGGATCTTGCTGGCCATCCCGATGATGATCGCCGAGCCGCTCATCTTCGTGGCTACGCCGTTTGGCTTCCCGTACTACTTTGTGCTGTACCTGATCTACAACGTCGCGTACACGTTCTGCACCGCCAACCTGTCGCCGCTTACCATTGAGATGACCGACGACTTTAAGGAGCGTACGTACCTTACCGGCTACAAGCATCTCTTTGGTAACGCCGCCGGCTTCCTGATGGCTGCACTCGTCGGCTTTGGCTTTGGCACCTTCGGCGAGACCAACCCGTTCAGCTACTTCATCATCGCTACGGTCAACGCTTCGGTTATGGCAATCTCGCTGCTCTGCGTGTACCTGTCCACGTGGGAGCACACCCCCGAGGAGGTCGCTCAGGAGAAGATCGAGAGTGTCGGCGAGGGCATCAAGAAGTTCTTTATCGACGTTATCTCCACCTTCCGCAACTATTCCTTCCGCAAGGTCCTGTATGCACAGGTCTCCACGAAGCTCGCTGCTGCCTGCTGGTCTGCCTGCCTGTCCTTCTTCATCGTCTACTGCCTGCAGATTCCTAAGTCCTACGAGTCCGTGATGGAGATGCCTGGCAAGGTCGTCGCTATCGTCTGCACCGCCATCTGGGTCGCCCTCATGGCCAAGAAGGGCTTCCACAAGTCTTGGTACCTCGCAAATGTCGGTTGCGCTGCGTGCATCATCGCCTACAACTACTTCGCCTTTGGTCAGGTCAACGGCACCTCCACGGTCGCCATCGCCATGATCGCCTACCCCGTCATCTTCGCCATCTGGAAGTTCTTCTACGTCGGCTTCCAGTATCTGCCCGATGTCCTGCTCAACTACATCCCCGATGTCGATGAGCTCATCACCCTGCGTCGTCGCGAGGGCATCTACAGCTCCGCGCAGCAGCTCTGCCAGCAGATCGCCCAGGCTATCGCCGTCAACGTATGGGCTATCGTCCTTGCTGCCTCCGGCTTCATTCAGACCGCCGGCAATAGCGACGCCGTGACCCAGCCCGCTACCGTTCCTCTGTATATCTGCGGCTACATGATCATCGGCTGCGCCGGCTTCTTCCTGCTTGCGGCCGTCCTTGCCCGCGGCATCAAGATTGACAAGGAGCAGTGCGACATCCTTTGCGACGAGATTCACCGCGTCAAGGAGGGTGGCAAGATGGCCGACGTCAAGCCCGAGGTCAAGGCGCTTTGCGAGGAGCTCTCCGGCTTTAAGTACGAGGACTGCTTTGCCCACAACAACGTTGGCTTCCAGGACGGTAGCGTAACTCCCGCCGAGTAAGGCCGACATATCGTCCAAATCACAGGGCCGTGCCACCGGAACTCCGCCGGCAGGCACGGCCTTTTTTCAACAGCGTACAATTTGCCTTTAGAGCATCTTTTTGAGGGAGAAACCCATGGAGACGAACGTTATCTGGCGCAACGCGCGCGCGGCGGTTATCGAGCTTGACGACGGCGGTTACTTTACCTGCGCCGATACGTGGGAGATCTTTGTCAACGACGAGCCCGCTGGTACCACGAATACGGTCGAGACCTATGTCGACGGCCTGACCCCCGGCAAGCGTAACCTGGTTCGTTTTGTTTGTGGCGAGCGTGAGCTGAGCGTAGGTGTCACCACGCCGGCTGAGCCCTTTACTATCAACGTTCGCGACTGTGGCGCCAAGGGCGATGCCGAGCATGATGACACCACCAACATCCAGGCTGCCATCATGGCCTGCCCCAAGGGTGGCCGCGTGCTGATCCCCGCCGGTAGTTATCGCATCAAGTCTCTCTTCCTTAAGAGCAATATCAACATCGAGCTCGCCGAGGGAGCGGTGCTGCTGGCCCGCCACGATCGTGCCGCGCTTGCCTACATTCCGGGAACGGTCACGGGCAACGAGGGCGCCGGGTATGCCGGCACCGATATGCTGCCCCTGGGCCGCTGGGAGGGCGAGAGTTTCTCGACCTACTGTTCTACCTTTACGGGTCTGGGCGTGCACGACGTGTGCATCTATGGTCGCGGCGCGATTGACGGTCAGACCGATTTTGCCGAGGACAACTGGTGGAACAAGGACTTTAAGAACATCTTCCGTCCCGAGGAGGGCCGCGAGGTCGCCCGTCCGCGCATGATCTTCCTGTCCGAGTGCCAAAACGTGAGCCTTGCCGGCTTTACCGTGCGCAACAGCCCGGCGTGGAATATCCATCCCGTCCTGTGCGAGCATGTCGACGCGCTTTGCCTGTCGATCGAGGGTCCCAAGAACTCCCACAACACCGACGGTTTCGATCCCGAGAGCTGCGGCTTTGTCCGTATCCTTGGCTGTCAGTTCTCGGTGGGCGACGACTGCATCGCCATCAAGAGCGGCAAGCTGGGCATTGAGCCCGAGCTTCGTCCCGCTACGCACGACGTGCTGATCTCTCACTGCTACATGCACGATGGTCACGGCGCCGTGGTCCTGGGTTCAGAGGCTGCCGGCGGCATCAAGGACCTTACCGTGAGCAAGTGCCTCTTTGAGCGCACCGACCGCGGCCTGCGCGTCAAGACCCGCCGCGGGCGCGGCAAGGATGCCGTCAACGAGGGCATTACCTTTGAGCACATTCGCATGGACGAGGTGCTCACGCCCTTCGTGGTCAACTCCTTCTACTTCTGTGACAAGGATGGCAAGACCGATTACGTGCAGTTTCGCGAGGCACTGCCCGTCGACGACCGCACGCCCGGCTTTGGTGCCACGACGTTTTGCGATATCGAGGCCACCAACTGCCATGCTGCCGCGGCCTATATCACGGGTCTGCCCGAGAGCAAGGTGACACGTCTGACGTTCCAAGACGTTCACGTTACCTTTGCCGACGATGCCGAGCCCTTTGTGCCGGCCATGGCCTGTGGTGTGGAGCCGATGGTGCGCCAGGGCATCATCGCGCAAAACGTCAAGGTACTCGACCTGCAAAATGTGGTTATTGAGGGCCAGGACGGCGAGGAGCTGCAGCTCCAGAACGTCGACAAGGTTGTCCGTTCCTAACTCGGGTTGATGACCAGGGCTGCATTGTCGGATAAATCGGCAATGCAGCCCTTGTGCGATACGGCCGTGTGCGCTGCGCTACGCATCATGGTGAAAGGGAATACATGCTCAATAAAACGATTCCTGTCGGGGTCGATGGCTCGTCTGCCACGATTACGTCTTATGTTTTTGCCCCGACCGAAGATGCTTATGCTTTAAAACCGCTGCCTGCAGTTGTGGTCGTGCCAGGAGGCGGCTACGATCACGTTTCGCCGCGCGAAGGCGAGCCGGTAGCGCTTCGTTTGTTGGCGATGGGCTACCAAGCGTTTGTACTGAACTATTCGGTTGCTCCGGCTGTCTATCCGCTGGCATTGCAAGAACTCGCGCGGGCGGTCGATACCGTCCGAGGCCATGCGGCAGAGTACTGTGTCGATCCTGATCGGATTACGGTCATGGGTTTTTCGGCCGGTGGGCATCTGGTTGGCTTGCTCGGGGCGCTTTGGGACCAACCCTGGCTTGCAGAGTCGATCGCGGCATCGCCTGAGTCGATTCGGCCTGACACACTTTGCTTGGGCTATCCGGTCGTAAGCTCGGGGGCCTATGCTCATCGTGGTTCGTTTGAACACCTAACGGGTGCCGATGGCGCTTTGGCTCAAAAGTTGTCGATCGAGAATATGGTGGGCGAGGGCTTCCCCCGTACGTTCTTGTGGCATACCGCCGAGGATGCATCGGTACCAGTTCAAAATAGCCTCCTTCTTGCGCAGGCTCTTGCCGACCACGGGATTGGCTTTAGCCTACATGTCTTTCCGCATGGAAAGCATGGGGCATCGCTCGCCACGGCCCTAACGGCATTTAAGGGCTGCGCCGAGCATATTCAGCCACAGGTTCAGGGCTGGCCTGAGCAGTTCGCTTCCTGGGAGCGTGATGGACGATGAGCGAAAGCATCTATACACTGCGCGTTTCGAGGGCTGCGGCAGGAGCATATCCAACGATTTCCGATGCCTTGGCGGCAGCCGATCAACTCTATCCGGATGCCGAGCAACCGGTGACAATCCATATCGAGCCGGGTGAGTACCGCGAACGGGTCGAGATTCATCGACCGTATGTGACGCTGGTGGGCGAGACGGCTGACAGCGTGTGTATCGTGGGCAGTCTGGGCGCCAAGATGCCTTCGGAGGACGGCTCGGGCGTCGACGGCACGCTCGGCACCTTTAGGACCTATACCGTTTTGGTCGATGCCGACGACGTGCGGCTCGAGAACCTCACAATCGTCAACGATGCCGGCGACGGTCGCGAGGTGGGGCAGGCGATTGCCCTGTACGCCGACGGCGACCGTTTGGTGGTCGACGCCTGTTGCATTACGGGGCGCCAGGACACGCTGTTTTTGGGCCCGTTGCCCCCGCGCGAAGTCAAACCGGGCGGATTCATTGGGCCCAAGCAGTTTGCGCCGCGTCGGGTGGGGCGCCAGTATTTTCGACGTTGCCGGATCGAGGGCGATGTCGACTTTATCTTTGGCGGCGCGCGTGCCTACTTTGAGGGGTGCGAGATTCGCTCGCTCAACCGCGATATGGACGTGAACGGTTACGTGACGGCGGCATCGACGCCCGAGGGAGAGCCATATGGCTTCGTGTTCCACAGCTGCTCGTTTACAGCCCCGCAAGATGTGGCACCGGATTCGGTCTATTTGGGTCGTCCTTGGCGTGAGTGGGCCCAGACCGTGCTGATCGATTGCTGGCTGGGACAGCATATCAAGCGCGAAGGTTGGTGGGATTGGGCTAAGCCAGCGGCGCACGAGAGGGCGCACTACGCTGGTGCAAGCCTACATGGCCCGGCGAGTGATGCCGAAAACTGGGCGCCATGGGCGCACGAGCTCGATGCGACAGCCACTACCCGATACGCCCGCGAACAGGTGCTTTCCGGTGCGGACGGCTGGGACCCCGAAGGTGGCCCGGGCGACGCTGCGGAGACCGACAGTCTTTCCGATAACGGTCGCACGGTGCATATCGACACCTATTACGAAGACGAACTGGCATTTCGTGAGCGCCTTAAGCGTGAGGGCCGCTCCGCCGCATTTAAGGGCACGACGCCCGAAGACTTTGAGGCATGGCAGATTGCGACGAGGGTTCGACTGTTTGACCTGTTGGGCCTATCGATTATGGATCGCGTGTCGATTGAGGCGCGCGAACTCGATCGGGTGCAGATTGCCGGCGGTATCGTGCGCACCCATGCGATGCTGCAGGTGGAGCGCGACGTTTGGATGCCGTTCTACCTGTTGGAGCCGTCTCATCCTAAGCTTGATGAGTGGGGACTCAAACGCTGCTATATCTGCCCGCATGGCCATCAGGGAGCAGGCGCCGCAAGTGTTGCGGGCGTGACGGGCGTGCCGGCGGTCGATGATGCTGTGCGTAAGTTCAATTACGACTACGGTCTACGTTTGGCGCGTATGGGTTACGTGACCGTCTGCCCCGACGCACGCGGTTGGGGATACCGTCGTGACTGGAAGGGTCAGGGCGATGACGAGAACAGCTACCTGCGCGGTACGTGTCTGAATCAAGCACGTATGGCCGAGCCACTGGGTCTTACGGCCGCGGGCCTCAACGTCTGGGACAACATGCGCTTGATCGATTACTTGGAGGCGCGCGGCGACATTGCCATGGATGACCTGGGTTGCTTTGGTTTTTCGGGTGGCGGCTACATGACGTTGTACCTGGCCGCACTCGACCCGCGTGTGCGCAAGGCGTTTGTCTCGGGCTACCTGTACGGTGTCGATGATTCGCTGCTGCACCTCAACGGCAATTGCAGCTGCAACTACACACCCGGACTTTGGCGCTTGCTCGACATGGGCGATATTGCCTCGCTTATTGCGCCGCGCCCGTTGTTAGTGCAGAGCTGCGAAGAAGATCATCTGAACGGTTCGCGCGGGCTGAAAAATGTCGATGAACAGCTCAAGATCGTGTGCGATGCCTACAAGTTGCTGGGCCGCAGAGATGCTCTGCGGCACGAGGTGTGTCCGGGTGGACACCATCTGGGAGTGACACATCTTGTCGAGGATATCGAATGGCTCGATTCGCACGTTGCGAAATGCGACCGTGCATAGCCCCTCGGCATGCTGCAAATAAACAGTACGTACCTGTATGGCCGCCAATGGGCGGATGAGGAGAAGATTATGGAAACGAAGAACTTGAGTGAATCGACCATTTGCTGCTTTGGCGATTCGACCACATGGGGGGATAACGGATGCGGCGCAGGCGGCAACGACATCTCTTGGACTTCGCATCTGGGCGCGTTGCTGGGAGGTGCAGTCGTCGAGAACTTTGGCATCAAGGGTTCGCGTATCGCCATCAAGGCCGACCGTACCGATTCATTTGTCGAGCGCTTGGACGGCATCGACGATGCGGCCGATGTCTATGTTGTCTTTGGCGGCGTTAACGACTTTAGCCGCAACGTGCCGCTTGGCGAGTTGGGCAGCATCGATGTGCATGAGTTCTATGGTGCGGTCGACTATCTGATCCGAACCATCACGGCGCGCTCACCTCAGGCAAAGCTCGTGTTTATGACGCCATGCAAGACGAGTGGTAAGCACGAGAAGGATATCCCGGCAAGCGATGAGGCGAACCATTTGGGTCTGACGCAAGACGCCTACGTGCGAGCGATGCTGGAGGTCTGTGACCGTTACTCCGTTCCGGTGATTGACCTGTATGCGCAAAGCGGCATCAGCCCGTTTTTGCCGGAGCACCGCGAGCTCTATATGCCGGACGGCCTGCATTACAGCCCGGCTGGCTATGAGCGCCTGGCGCATCGCATCGCCGCGGGCTTAGCCGCCGTTTGCCGTTAAAAGTCTGCCGTTCGCGGGGAATATAGGGTTAACGTTCACCCTATATTCCCCGTTCGCGTTACACTAGGGTTAACGTTCACCTATCATTAACGTCAGAGGGGACAGCAATGGGTTGCAATCAAATCCTGGACCGTTATATCGAGCAGTTGATCGAAACCTCTACGCCGCAGGCGCCGGCTTGGAATATCGAAAAGATTCGCGCCGGTAAGGAGAACACCTGGAACTATATCGACGGCTGCATGATCAAGGCGCTCATCGAGCTGTACGAGATTACGGGTGAGCAGCGCTACCTGACGTTCGCCGACGACTACATCGATTTCTTTGTCCAGGACGACGGTACCATCAAACATTACAACCCCGAGGAGTACAACCTCGATAACGTTAATGCGGGCAAGACCCTCTACAAGCTCTATGACCTGGTGGGCAAGCCCAAGTATCGTGCGGCCATGGATACCATCTATCGTCAGCTCGAAACCCAGCCGCGTACCAAAGAGGGCGTGTTTTGGCACAAGGCCGTCTACCCCAACCAGATCTGGCTCGACGGCATGTATATGGCGCAGCCGTTCTACATGCAGTACGAGCTGAGTTTCCACAACCGTCGTGCCTGCTCGGACAGCTTCCATATGTTCCAGGTTGTGCATGACCTGATGCGCAACCCCCTCAACGGTCTGTACTATCACGCTTACGACGCGAGCCGCAAACAGTTCTGGTGCGACCCGGTCACCGGCCTTTCGGCTAACTTCTGGCTGCGCGCCGAGGGCTGGTTTGCCATGGCGCTCATCGACACCTGGGAGCTTATGCCGCCTTCGATGTCGGCTGAGAAGGACGAGATCCGCAAGATGTTCCACGACTTGATTGACGCCATGCTGCCGTATCAGGACGAGAAGACCGGCATGTGGCACCAGGTCATCAACCTGCCCAATATCGCCCCCAACTATCTGGAGGAGTCGGGCAGCGCGATCTTTGCCAACGCCATCATGAAGGGCGTGCGTCTGGGCGTGTTGGGTGAGCGCTACTACCAGTACGGCCGTCGCGCCTTCGACGGCATCTGCGAGACCTGCCTGTCCGAGTATGACGGGCAGCTGGCGCTCGACAACATCTGCCTGGTTGCGGGCTTGGGAAACACCGCGCACCGCGAGGGCACGTTTGATTACTACATGAGCGAGCCCGTGGTCAAAAATGATGCAAAGGGTGTGGCGCCGCTGGTGCTTGCCTATATCGAGACCATGCATCACGACAAGCTGGCCGGTAAGCGCGATCCGCTCGCCCCCTCGGGCGTGTGCTCCATCGAGGACCCGTTTGGCGGATACACCCCGGGCATCAACGCTCATAAGGGATGTGAATAACGTGGGGGCTATTACTCCGGGCGTACGTTTGCACGACCTTCCGCAGGGGACCGTCGAGGAACGCATTCGCATGGCGGGAGAGCTGGGCTTTTCGTGCATTCAGCTGCCGAGCAAGGTGCTCTACGCATCGATGGGGATCGATCGAGGCGGCCTGACCCGCGAGCTTGCCGACCATTTGCGCGCGGTGCTCGACGAGGCGGGCGTTTCGGTCGCCGTGCTCGGCTGCTATAAGAATTTGGCGATGCCCGATCGCCAACAGCTCATGGATAACATTGCCGAGTACGAGGCGTGCTTGAATTTTGCCCAGATGCTCGGCGGATGCCCGGTTGGCACCGAGACCGGTCGCCCCAATGCGCAGAACCGCGTCGCGGACGACCGCATGACCGACGAGGCACTCGATACGTTTGCAGACGGGCTTGCACGCGTCTGCGATCGGGCCGAGGCCGTGGGTGGGCAAATACTGATCGAGCCCGGTTGGAACGAGACGGTTAATACGCCAGATCGCTGCCGTGAGGTGCTGGAGCGCGTCTCGAGCCCGTCGCTCGGCGTGATCTATGACCCAGTGTCGCTGCTGCACCCCAGTGTCGTTGACGAAGCGCAGGAAATCACAGCGCGCATGCTCTACTTATGCGGCAGTAAGATTCGCGCGCTGCACGCCAAGGATTTTGAGGTCGTTGATAACGAGGATGAAGCCGGTTGGTGCGACGGTACGGGTTCGCGCCTGGTGTGTCATGGCGTGGGCGAGACGGGACGATATGACTTTGAGCCCGTGGTGGCCTGGGCGGCTGCCGCCTGCCCTGGGATTCCCTGCGTGGTCGAGAACAGTGTGCCGGCGACGGCGGCTGACTGTCTGGCGACACTCGAGCACATGTCCGCTCGCTGCGGGGCTCCGCATTGCGAGTTGTAGCATCGGCTTTTGCCGTGGCGGTCGATTAAGTTTGCCTGACTGGGGCAGCGGTGAAAGATCTTTATCGTCGCCCCATTGGATTGAATCAAAAAGGGGAGTTGCGTGGCTATCCACATTGTCGAAGAGGCGAATCGTTGCCTAGGTTGCAAAAGGGCATTCTGTCAGCTTAAGGGCTGCCCGGTTCAGACGCCTATTCCGCAGGTCATTGACCTGTTCAAACGGCGTCGTCTAGAAGAGGCGGGCGAGCTACTGTTCCAGAACAATCCCATGAGCGCGGTCTGCTCCATGGTTTGCAACCATTCGGGCCAGTGCGAGGGCGCGTGCATCCAGGGCCGCAAGGGCGCGCCCGTGCATTTTTCGAGCATCGAGAACTATATCTCTACGGCGTATTTGGACCGCAAAGAGTGGAAGGTCGCGCCGTCGTGCGGCAAGCAGGTCGCTGTGGTCGGCTCCGGCCCAGCCGGCATTACCGTGGCAATTAAGATGGCGCAGCTGGGTTGCGCCGTCACTGTTTTTGAGCAGCGGCCCGAGATCGGCGGCGTGCTGGAGTACGGTATCCCCGAGTTCCGTCTGCCGCGCTCGCTCGTGCAAAAGTACCGCCACGTGATGTGCTCGCTCGGCGTGCGCGTTCGCCCCTCGACCACCATCGGCGGTGCGCTCCACATCGACGACCTGCTGCGCGACGGCTACGATGCGGTCTTTGTCGGTACTGGTACCTGGCGAGCTCGAAAGCTGGGTATTCCCGGCGAGTCGCGCGGCAACGTGCTGTTTGGTATCGATTATCTGGTCGATCCTACGAGCGTGGCAATTGGGCAGAACGTGGCGGTCATCGGTGCTGGCAATGTGGCCATGGACGTTGCCCGTACGGCCCTGCGCTCGGGCGCTCGCAAGGTCACCGTGTATGCCCGATCGCGCCATATCTCTGCCATCGATGACGAGGTGGAGCTGACCGAGCTTGACGGTGCCGAGATTATGTGCGGCAAGGCGATCTGCGCCATCGACGATAACGGTCCGGTGTTCGAGACGGCTATCTTTGACGAGGACAACAACGTGGTGGGCTACGAGGAAGAGCTTGACCATGTGTCTGCCGATACGGTTGTGATTGCGGCTTCGCAGGTGCCCAAAGACAAGCTTGTGCTTACGACGGGTGGTCTGGAGACCGACCATCGCGGCCTGCTTTCGGTCGACGAGAACGGCATGACCACCGTGCCCGGCGTCTTTGCCGCCGGCGACGTGGTTAACGGCCCGCTCACGGTGGTTCATGCCGTAGCCGGCGCCAAGCTCGCCGTCGAAGGCATGACTACCTACCTGGGCCTCTAACTCCATCCCACCCATCGGTTGCGGTGAAATACGGACTGTCTTGGCTGTCAAAAGTCTCATCTACTCCGTATTCCACCGCAACTTTTTTGTGAGGGTCGGGATTGAAGGCGGGGAGTGCGAGCGTGTGCGAATGCAGCGGATACTGATACGATAGGTACGTTAGCAACTGCCGCCGAGCGGCTCAAACGAAAGGAAGCCTGTATGGAGTCCTCTGCCTACCCGATGCTCTTTAGCCCGATCAAGGTCGGTACAACCGAGGTCAAGAACCGCGTCTTTATGCCGCCGGTGTCCACCAACCTGGCCGATCACGGCTATGTGACCGATGACTTGGTCGATCATTACCGTGCCCGCGCCAAGGGCGGCGTGGGCCTCATCATCACCGAGGTCGTGACGGTCGAGCCCACCTATACCTATCTGCCGGGTGACATGTGCTGCTACGACGACACGTTTATCCCCGGCTGGGAAAAGCTTGCCGCGGCCGTCCACGAGTATGGCTGCAAGATCATGCCGCAGCTCTTCCACCCCGCCTACATGGCCTTTAACATTCCGGGCACGCCTCGCCTGATCGCTCCGTCCTTTGTGGGCCCGTCTTACGCCCGCGAGGCACCGCGCCCCATCACGGTCGACGAGATCCACGAGCTCACGCATCAGTTTGGCGACGCTGCCGTGCGCATGCAGAAGGCCGGTGTCGATGGCGTCGAGGTCCATGCGGCACACGCCCACGGCATGCTCGGCGGCTTTTTGACCCCGCTCTATAACAAGCGTACCGATGAGTACGGCGGCTCGCTCGACGCCCGCATGCGCTTCTTGCTCGAGGTCATCGCCGAGATTCGCGAGCGCTGCGGCAAGGACTTCATCATCGACGTCCGTATCTCGGGCGACGAGTACACCGATGGTGGTCTGACCCTCAACGACATGATCTACGTCTCGCGTCGCCTGGAGAAGGCCGGCGTCGACATGATCCACGTGTCGGGCGGCACCACCATCAAGCGCGGCTCCGCCATTCCCGCTGCCGGCACGCAGCAGGCCTCGCACGCCGCCTGCTCGCGTGAGATTAAGAAGCACGTGAACATTCCCGTTGCCACGGTCGGCCGCATTAACGAGGCCTGGATCGCCGAGGAGCTGATCGAGGACGGCGCTGCCGACATCTGCATGATGGGCCGCGCCAATCTGTGCGATGCCGAGTTCTGCAATAAGGCCGCTGGCGGCAACGCCGACGACATCCGCCCCTGCATCGGCTGCCTGCGCTGCCTGAACGGCATTATGTTTGGCAAGCGCATCTCCTGCACCGTCAATCCCGATGTGGAGCGCGACGAGGCCGGCTACGAGCCTGCCGCCGAGGCCAAGAACGTACTGGTTGTGGGCGCCGGTCCCGCGGGCATGGAGGCAGCCTACATTGCCGCCAAGCGCGGCCACAACGTGGTGCTCGTGGATAAGCAGGACGAGCCGGGCGGCGAGATGCGCATCGCAGCCGTTCCGCCGGCAAAGCAGGAACTCACCCGCGTGATCAAGTATCAGTATCGTCGTCTGGCCGAGGCCGGCGTGAAGTGCGTATTTGGCACCGAGCTTACTGCCGAGGACATTCAGCGTGACTACGCGGGCTACGAGGTCGTCCTGGCTTATGGCGCCGAGCCCATTGCCCCGGCCTTCATGCAGGGCTTTAAGCAGGTTATGACGGCTGACGACCTGCTGGGTGGCAAGGCTTTCCCGGGCAAGAAGATTGTCATCGTCGGCGGCGGCACCGTCGGTTGCGAGACGGCCGACTACCTGGCCCCGCTGGTCAACGACCTGTCGCCGGCCAATCGCGATGTCACCGTTATCGAGATGACCAAGACGCTCGCTGCCAACGAGGGCGGTGCCGGTCGCGCGGTGCTCATCACGCGCATGCTCTCCAAGGGCGTCCACGTGCTGACCGAGGCCAAGGTGACCGAGATCACAGAGGACACCATCAGTTATGAAAAGGACGGCGAGGTCCACACCATCACCGGTGCCGATACGCTGGTGCTTGCCATGGGCTATCGTCCCAATACCAAGCTGGCCGATGACCTTGCCGCTGCCGGTGTTGCCACCCACGTGCTGGGCGATGCCAACAAGTGCGGCAACATCCGCGACGCCATTGGCGATGGCTACAAGGTTGCCTGCGAGCTCTAGTCAACCCCTTGGTGCATGGGGGACCTGTCTCCGCGGCGTCAGTCGGTAAATAGCAAAAAGCGACGGCCGTCCCGTACGTTGGACGGCCGTCGCTTGCGTTAGCTGCAATGAGTCGTGCGATTAGAGCCCCAGGATCTCCTTGACCTTGGCGATGATGGCCTCGTCGGTGGCGTTGGCAAAGAAGTACTCCTGGAAGTGCTCGCCGGCAAGTGCGCCCTTCACCAGGTCCTGATCGATCTCGCCCAGGACGTCGACGAGTGGACGCATGGTCACAGCGCGCACGCCGTCGAGGATCTTCTTGTTGCGCTGCTCGGGCTCAACGCGCTCGGCAGGATAGCCGTTGCCCGAACCAAAGCCAAAGAGCTTCTCGAAGGTGTACTCGAGGTTGAGCTCCTGGCCCCAGCCGTTCTTGAGGGCGAAGGGCATGGCGACGGCGTTGCCATCGTTGACCTGGGTAAAGGTGTAGGCGTCGAGCGGGTCGGCAACGTGGCCGCACAGCACGCCGGGGAAGGAGTTACAGGCGAGCATGGCGCCCTCGCCGGTGCCGCAGCCGGTTACGACGTAGTCGGCAGCACCGGAGTTCAGCAGCACGGCGGCAAGGATGCCGTTCTGCACGTAGGTGAGGGGCGTGGAGTCGGCGTCGGCATACATACCATAGTTAAAGACGGTGTGCCCCATGGGCTCGACGACCTTCTTAAGCGCAGCCTCGATCATAGGGTTCTTGGAGTTCTGAGAGTTCTCATTGATCAGAGCGATCTTCATTGCGAATTACCTTTCTATTTCTAACTTGCGGTGAAATACGGACTGTTTTGCCTGATAGAAGCCAAAGCCAATCCTTATCTCACCGCAACTCAAATGAAAAACGAGTGGATGAAACCTGATGTGGGCAGTTGCGGCGACGCTTATTGAGGCTGCTTTCCAATGTATGCGAGGATTCCGCCGTCGACGTAAAGGATATGGCCGTTGACGAAGTTCGACGCGTCGGAAGCCAAGAACACGGCGGGGCCCTTCAGATCCTCGGGCGTGCCCCAACGGGCGGCCGGCGTCTTGGCAATGATGAACTGGTCAAACGGGTGACGGCTGCCATCGGGCTGCTTCTCGCGCAGCGGTGCGGTTTGCGGCGTGGCGATGTAGCCGGGTCCAATGCCGTTGCACTGGATATTGGCCTCGCCAAACTCCGAGCAGATGTTCTTGGTGAGCATCTTGAGTCCGCCCTTGGCGGCGGCATAGCCGGCGATGGTCTCGCGACCTAGCTCGCTCATCATCGAGCAGATGTTGATGATCTTGCCGTGGCCCTTGGCGATCATGCCGGGCAGGCAGGCCTTGGACACGATAAACGGTGCGTTGAGGTCAATATCGACGACGCGGCGGAAGTCCTCGGCGCTCATGTCGAGCATCGGGGTGCGCTGGATAACGCCGGCGTTGTTGACCAGGATGTCGGGCGTGGTGCCAAAGTCGGCCTCGATCTTGGCGATGAGCTCGGCAACGACGGCCTCGTCGGTGACGTCTGCCACGTAACCATGAGCCTCAAAGCCCAGCTCGCGGTAGTGCTTCTCGGCCTCGGCTACCTTGTCGGCGTGACGTGCGTTAAAGGCGATCTTGGCGCCAGCCTCTCCGAGCGCCTCGGCGATAGCCATGCCAATGCCATAGGTGGCGCCGGTTACCAGTGCGACCTTGCCGTCCAGACGGAAGCTGTCCATAAGATCAGACATAGCGATCCTTTCAAAAGAAACGTTCATCTATATAAGTCTTGCTTTTCATACAAGGTCAGTATAGGAGAAGAGGAGGATTTAAAAATCAGATTCTCCTAAAATCAGGTGAACGTTCACTTTTAAAAGGTAAACGGTGATTTCGCCCTTGCCGCGCGGACGTTTATTCGCTCTGTTCCTGCGTGCCCTCTGCGATCATGTTGCGGTTATACACCAGGTGCAGATACATCGCGTCGTGCGCGGCGGTGGGATTGCGCGAGGCGATGGCGTCGGCCACATCGCGGTGCGTGCGGATAGTTTCCTCGACGAGCTTTTTGCCGGTCACGTCGATAAAGAGGGGGACGGATGCCTTGAGCACGCCCATCAGGCGGGGAACGACGAGGTTTCCGGAGCTCTCGGCAATGGCATTGTGGAACGCGGTGTCGGCGGCGGAGTAATCCTCACCGGCCTCGGCCAGGCGCTCGGATTCGTCGCAGAGCTCTTTGATACAGACGACCTGGTCGTTGGTTGCGTGCTCGGCCGCCATGCGTGCCATCTGCGGCGGTGCCACGGCCCTCTCGCACGTCAACGATGCCGGTTTTTGGATGTGCTCCTCGTTCCTGGAGATTGACGAGAAAACAACCCTCAAGTCCTGGACCATTATGGAGACGCTCATCGGCCTTTCGGGTCTTGCCTGCGCCCTGGTGATTTCGTTCTTCGCCTAGTTCGCGTAGCTAAGCATCTTTTGCCGAGTGCATCGCTCGGTACCCATTTACACCTGATTCATTAACCAACGATTGGTACAACCGTTCAAACCAAAAGAGGAGAGCATTATGGACGAGAAGACCAAGGCACAGATTCAGCAGGAGGCAGCCGACCTGGTTGCCAAGCTGCAGCCGCGTTCCGGCAAGTTCCGCACCATCAGCCCCGAGATGGACCCGCTGCGTCTGGGGTCTGGCTGGACCATCGAGGATCTTGACAAGCCGCAGGTCATTATCGAGTCGACGTTTGGCGACTCGCACCCGGGTTCTGCCGGCTTGTTTGAGCTGGTCGAGGAGGTCCGTGCTGGCGTTGCCGAGGCTGGCGGTCACGGTGCCCGTTACTTCTGCACCGATATCTGCGACGGCGAGGCCCAGGGCCACGATGGCATCAACTACTCGCTGCCCAGCCGCGACATGATTGCCAACATGATCGAGATCCATGCCAAGGCCACCCCGTTCGACGCCGGCGTCTTTGTCGCCAGCTGCGATAAGGGCCTGCCTGCGAACCTCATGGCCATGGGCCGCATCAACATCCCCTCCATCGTCGTTACCGGCGGTGTCATGGATGCCGGTCCCGATCTGTTGACCCTGGAGCAGCTCGGCGCGATTTCTGCCCGCTACGAGCGCGGCGAGATCTCCCACGAGGAGCTTGAGTTTGCCAAGTACAACGCATGCCCCAGCTGCGGCGCCTGCTCGTTTATGGGCACCGCGTCGACCATGCAGGTTACCGCCGAGGCCCTGGGCCTTATGCTCCCCGGCACGGCCCTGCTGCCTGCGACGAGCTCCGACCTGCGCGAATTTGCGCGCGAGGCTGGCCGTCAGTCCGTGTGGCTCTCCGAGCACAACCTGTGCCCCCGCGACATCGTGACCAAGGAGTCCTTCGAGAACCTCATCATGGTCCACGGCGCCATTTCGGGCTCTACCAACTCGCTGCTGCATATCCCTGCGATTGCCCGCGAGTTTGGCATCGAGATGTCCGCCGACGACTTCGATCGCCTGCACCGTGGTGCCCACTACCTGCTCAACGTCCGTCCCGCAGGCGAGTGGCCGGCGCAGTTCTTCTACTATGCGGGCGGCGTGCCGCGCATCATGGAAGAGATCAAGTCGATGCTCCACCTCGACGTTATGACCGTCACCGGCAAGACTCTCGGCGAGAACCTCGAGGACCTCAAGAACAACGGTTACTACGAGAAGTGCGGTCGTTACCTTGAGAAGTGGAATCTCAAGCGTGAGGACATCATCCGTCCGTTTGACCAGGCCTTCGGCACCGACGGTTCCATCGCCATCCTCCACGGCAATCTTGCTCCCGAGGGCGCGGTCGTCAAGCACACCGTCGTTCCGCGCGAGATGTTCCAGGCCACGCTCAAGGCACGTCCGTTCGACTGCGAGGAGGACGCTATCCACGCCGTCCTGACGCACGAGGTCAAGCCCGGCGACGCCGTCATCATTCGTTATGAGGGCCCCAAGGGTTCCGGCATGCCCGAGATGTTCTACACCACCGAGGCTATCGCCAGCGACCCCGAGCTGGGCGCGAGCATTGCCCTGATCACTGACGGCCGCTTCTCCGGCGCCTCCAAGGGCCCGGCTATCGGTCACGTTTCGCCCGAGGCTGCCGTGGGCGGCCCGATTGCCCTGATCGAGGAGGGCGACCTGATCCAGATCAACATCCCCGAGCGCTCGCTGTCTATCGTGGGCATCGCCGGTAAGGAGATGGAGCCGGCCGAGGTCGACGCCGTCCTGGCCGAGCGCCGAGCCGCTTGGAAGCCCAAGGCTAATCGCTATACCTCCGGCACGCTCAAGTTCTTTACCGAGCATGCAGTTTCCGCCATTCAGGGTGGCTACATGGAGTAGCGCCCATGCGCATCAAATATCTCCTCTCATAGATGCGCGGCACAAAGAGCCCCGAGCCACGTCACCGGGGCGCGTTGTTCAGCGCCGCCGGGGCGCTCCACTCAAACGACAAGAGACGTCTTACGCAAGCGCCCGCGTCCGTGGATAAAACCACGGGCGTGGGCGCTTCACTTTATTCCCAGCCGCTTTATTCCCAGCCCTTCCACACGTCAGGCTCGTAGCCAACGGTTGCCTGGCGGCCGTTGCGAACGATGGGCTCACGAAGAATCTGCTGGTTATCGAGCACCTTTTCGAACTTCTGGTCGGCAGCAAGATACTGTACGAGCGCAACCGTGTCGGCATCTTTCGCCTTTGGATCGATCACAGCGTCGATCCCGCCGACGGCGCGCGCCACGCTTTCGAGCTCGCCTTTGCTCATCCCCTTTTCCTTCAAGTCGATGAACTGGAACTTCACACGACGTTCCTTGAAATAGCGCTGCGCCTTCTTAGTATCGAAGCTTTTCTTCGTGCCGAATATCTGGATGTTCATACGTACCGTCTTCGCTCAATTCTCGTCCGTCCATGATACGACAAGGGAGCCGAGCAAAAACAGAGCAGGCGGAGATGGAGGAGGACGGCGACCGACCGTCGGCAAGAGTCGGCCGGATCGGACTGGCGCCCAGCGCGCGCCGGCGACACGCTCGCAGCTGCACACATAGCCGATGTACAAGCTCGCCGCGGCGTTCCCTCGCCCCGCGGTGTGGCGATAGAGAAGCACGCCACCTGTCAACGATGGCGCCTCGGTGAAGAAAATCAACGTCTGGGTTACATCCCTTGAAAGGGGCGAAGACGGCTGCTGGCATACCTCCCCGCTATGAAGAATTTGACCAAAGCATACATCGCAATTCGGCGGCCCCTGGTATACGGGGCCTCTCCTGTTGTTCCCCAAGTGCGCTCTGAGCAGCCGCTTTCTTCCTGTCGTATCTGATGCACGCATAGCACGTGCATGTTATTTCGCCCGTGGGCCGGCGCGCCTTCGGCGAAGAATCGAATAGATACGAAGGAAGCTTATGTCTGATAATTGTACGGTCGCGCCCGCCAATGGGCGCATTACCGGTACCCAGATCCGCATCGTCGCGGTCGTCGTCCTGGGTGCCTTCTTGGCGCTACTGAACCAAACGGTGATGTCGCCTGCGCTGCCGGTCATCATGTCCGATTTCGCCATCGATGCCTCGACTGCCCAGTGGATCATGTCCATATACCCGCTGGTGAGCGGCATCATGGTCCCCGTTTCGGCGTTCCTTATCGACAAGTTCAGCACCCGCGCGCTATTCTTCGGGGCGACGCTGGTGTTCGCGCTGGGCACGCTGCTGTGCGCCGCAGCCCCTGATTTCCTGTTCCTCATCATCGGTCGCGTGTTGCAAGCGGCGGGCTCAGGCGTGCTCATGCCGCTTGTCTCGGTGGTTCCCATGCTGGTGTTCCCCGTCGAGAAACGAGGAACGGCTATGGGCATGGCGGGCATCGTCATGTCGGCGGGTCCCGCGGTCGGCCCCGTCGTAGGCGGCGCGGTGATCGACACGTACGGCTGGCGCACCATGATCGGCGCCATCGTCCCCCTCGCAATTCTCGTGCTGGTGCTGGGCGTGTTCATGCTGAAAAACGTGGGCGAGCTGAAGAACCCCAAGCTCGACCTGCCCTCGGTCGTCCTCTCCACCATCGCCTTCGGCGGACTTCTCTACGGGTTCTCGAGCGCCTCGTCGATGGGTTGGGGCAACCCCGTGGTGCTCGGCTCGATCGTCGCGGGTGTCGTGTGCTTGGTGCTGTTCGTCGTACGCCAGGGCAAAATCGAGGACCCGCTGCTTCAACTGGGCACGCTCAAGACGCGCGAGTTCCGCGTGGCCGCCATCATCGTCACGCTCATCAACGCCGCATGCCTGGTCACCAACACGCTGTTGCCGTTGCTGCTGCAAACCTCGCTTGGCGCTTCGGCCTTCGAAACCGGCATGGCCATGCTTCCCGCCGCGGCGGTGGGCATCATCATCAGCCCTATCTCCGGCGTGGTGTTCGACAAGTTCGGTCCGCGTGCCATCTCGATCGTCGGCCTGGCCCTCATGACCGGCGCCCTGTTCCTGCTCTCGCTTTCGACGGTAAACACGCCCATCTTGGTGGTTGCGCTGTTCTGCATGCTGCAGTCCGCCGGCCAGTCGCTCGCGAACATGCCGGTAAACACATGGGGTGTCAATGCCTTGAAAAATGACATGATCGCCCACGGCAACGCCATCGCGAACACCGGCCGCCAGGTCGCCGGCGGTTTGTGCACGGCGCTCATCATCACGGTCATGACAAGCGTCACCGCGTCGGCCGGCGTCGATGCGAGCACCCAAGTAGCCACCGCCGTGGGCGCGGGCGTCGCTTACAAGGTGTGCGCGGCAATCGGCCTCGTTTCCCTTATCTGCGCCATATTCAGCGTGCGCACCAAGAAAACCGCACCGAAAACGAAGGAGGCATAAGCGATGTCCGAGATTCTGTCCGAGCGCATCCCGCTCGAGCTCGAGGGGACGCCCGTTTCGAGCATCATGATTGAAGAGCCGTTCACCTGCACGCAGGATTGCACGATTTCCGACGTGGTGCGCATGCTCGCCGAAAACGAGGTGAGCAGCATGCCCGTAATCGATGAGCGCAACCAGGTGGTCGGGTTCATCTCCGACGGCGATGTCATGGGAGCCATCGCGCAGCATCGCGCTCACACCATCTTCACGGGCGGCGACGCGTCCATGCTGTACTTCGACGATCAGAGCCTTGAGCAGCGCATCGAAGACCTGAAGGATCGCTGCGTCATGGATTTCGCGACGCGCCAGGTAGTGTGTGCCCGTCCCGAGCAGAGCATCGCCCGCGTCGCCTCGCTGCTGGCGAAGAAGAAGTTCAAGAAGCTTCCTGTGGTTGATGACGAGGGCAAACTCGTGGGGGTCATCCGCCGCTCCGCCATCACCAAATACATCTTCGGCATCCTTTTCCAATAGGGGCAGGTCGCACTTGAGGCGAACATCTCGAGGCATCGAGCCAGCAACTGGACCAGACAACCTTGACACGCACGCGCTTTCCCTCGATGCTTCGGTAAGAGGAGCTGCGAAAATCGCAGCACGGGTGATCGGCGCCGCGCCCCCGAAGGCAAAAGCGAACACGGGAGCGATACGATGGGAAAAGTCCTGGACGAAGATTTGGTTTATGAGATTCTCTCCGTCGTGGCAGAGATTCCGGCGGGATGCGTCGCCTCGTACGGTCAGATAGCGCGCCTCATCGGCAGGGAGAAAAACTCTCGCCTGGTCGGAGCGGTGCTGAGCGAGGCGGATCGCTACGGCGATTATCCCTGCCACCGCGTCGTCAACCACGCGGGACGCCTCGCGCCAAACTTCCCCGACCAGCGAGCACTACTGACGGAGGAAGGAGTCACCTTCCGAGACAACGGCTGCGTCGACATGAAAAAGCACCAGTGGAACGAGTAGCCAGGCAGCGTAGCGTCGAAAGGAGCGACGCCACGGGGAACGACCTGCGCCCCGCCGCCGGACAACCTATGGCAAAGTGACACGTCCCACAAAGAGCGGCGCACCAGTACGAGACACGACCGCGACGTAAAAAGACCCTATGATACTCGTAAGCATCTATCTGATTGCCCGCCTCGAGGTACCCAAAGAACGAGAGATGCCGAAACCCCTAGACAAAGAAAAAGGTCGGGAGCTTTTATGCTTCCGACCTGAAGTTTCATGGTCGCGGGGGGCGGATTTGAACCACCGACCTTCGGGTTATGAGGTCGCTACGACGTTGTTTCATTCAGACATTTCGACCCAAATTGAAGTCAATATAACTCCAGGTCATTTGATGTTTTCATAGATTTACGAAAGAAAAGTACGCGGAATTATTCGACCCAAATTCGACCCACAACGAGCTTGAAAGCGGTCAGGCGGAGCATTACCCTTGGGGTGTGACCCCACGCAGGGCCCTCCACCAAGGGTAATGCCCACCCGCCCCAGCCCTTTGCGCCATTCCGCGCAACCGAGCGCGATTCTCAGGCACTTCAGGCAAGGAACACGATGAACGACCGACCTCTCGTCATAGGCAAAGGAACGAAGCAACGCCGCGACAAATACACGTGGCGCTACCGTCACAGCCTCGGCAAGGATCCGGTCACGGGCAAATACCGCTATTCGCCGTGGCAGACCATACATACCACCAAAAGCCGAGAGGTCGACGCCGCACTCGAAGCCTACAAGGCAGAACTCAACAGCGGCACCTACGTCCAAAAATCGAGGGACACCGTCGGCTCGTACGCAAAAAAGTTCCACGACAACCGCGAAGGAACCATCACGCCGCTCGCCTACTCGACATCCTACTCAATCGAGAACCGGACGCGCACATCACATGCGTGATGCTCATGCTCGACACCGACATGAGAAGGGCAGAAGCCCTCGGGATGACGTGGTCCGATGTCTCCGTCGAGAACAGAAGCATCCTCATTGAGCAGCAGTTCGCGGCCGATCGAAGCGTTCGCTCGCCCAAAAGCAAGAAAAGCGTGCGGAGGATCTCGATAAGCGAGACGCTGACGTCGTATCTCGAATTCTGGAAAAAGGAGCAGGCCCGCGAAATGGAAGCCTTCGGCCTGGAACAAGTCAAAGGCACTCCGCTCGTCCACTCATTCGAACGAACGAAAGACAGGCATCCCCAAGTCAACTTCATGGACCTGAATGGGTTTTCGCGCTGGTTCAGAAACTTCAGCGTCGAGAACGGGTTCGGCAAGTTCGAAGGCGTTCGAACATACCATTATGTGAAGGAAACTGTCGACGGGGAAACGATTTCGAAGCGTTATGAGCATAAAGAGTGGCTCGAATTGAGGGATTACCTCAGGAAGCATCCCAAGGTTCGCGAGGCGAGGCATATCAGCACATATGAGAGCGAGCACCTTCCTTACGGATATTCGGGCCTATCGAGCCACACCGCTACTGCCGCTACTGCCCGCTACTGCCCGCCAGCTTCCGAACCAGCGGGCGGTAGCAGCACCCCGAACATCTCGCCGACAGCGCAGAGAGTCGTCGACCTGGCGGCCAAGGCCGACATCGAGGACGTGATGCTGTGCGACCTGCCCGGCGTCCTGTCCTTCCTAGGGCTGCCACCTGAGACGGAGATGCCGCCGGGCAACAAGGGGAAGACGAAGCTCAAGAAGCTCTACAGGAAGGTGGCGCCGAACAAGGCATACCACTCCGGCGAGCGCGCCAAGGATTTGATCTCGCACCTCGACATGGCAGAGATCAGGGCATCGGCGCCCGTCCAAGAATTGGGATGCAGTTCAATACGAGCTCGGGGCTCTTTTCGTCTAGATTGGGGACGCATGGCCGGACGAAAACAATTTGCGTCTGGTAATAAGCGTACGAAAGCGCAATTTACGTCTTAATTCCGTACGCAAATCAAGACGAAAATCGTTTACGTCTGCTTTAATCCGTACGAAAACGGTTTTCGTCTTGCAGGGCAGTTGCCGTTTCTACAGTTCAACTTCCAGTTCGGCTTTGTGCTCGTAGAGGTAGTCGCGCATGTAGGGGATGGCAAATGAGACCTTGCCGTACGAGGGAGCCTCGATAATCGATTCTCTTAACAGGCGGCTGCGGACGGAACTCACCTGTTGAGGCGTTTTGTTTAGGGCATCGGCAACCATGCTGGTCGAGCTCGTCTGCCCCAAAGATGCCATGCTCAGCAGATAAGCGATGCACGTGGGCGGAATGCGCTGTAGCGCGGGCTCAATCACCATGGCACAGAAGCGTTCGCGTGCCGTTGCAATGCCGCGCTCGGCTTCTTCTTCTCCAATAATCGGTGTATGTGCGCGTCTTGCCAACTGCCATGCGTAGTATCCAACGAGTTGGATCATGAAAGGATAACCTTGCGTTGCCTCGGCAAGTTGGCCGGCAATACCTGGCTGCAACTCCATGCCAGACGCTTCAATGGTTTCCTCGAGGGAGTACGACACTTCGGTTACTGCCACAGCCTTCAGGTCAAAGGGGAGGGCACGGCGCAAAAACGTAAGTGTCTTTCCGTTGATGATGCTTTCAATCATCGAAGGCAGCCCCGCAAAAACAAAGGCGATATCAAGGTCTTCGCCGATAACCTGCTGAATCGCAATGGAGAGCGTTCGGACCTCATCGAGCTCTGCGTCTTGAACCTCGTCGAGAGTGATGAGCAGGCCATTTTCATTCTTGGATATTGTCTGTCTCATGGCGTCGCGTAGCGATGGACCGATTCGCTCAATGTCTATGCTGCCGATGGATATGCCAGCTACGGTGGGCTCAAATCTGGCGTGTTTGGCCTGGAATTTGGGCTGCAGCTGTTCGAGAATGCGTTGGCAAAGTCCCTCGGTTGCGACCTCTTTTATGACCGTCCAGCCACGGCTTTGCGCCAAACGTGAGCACTCGTCAAGGAGGACCGTCTTGCCCGTTCCACGGACGCCGGCTATGCGCATTAGGCGCCCCGGGGCACCAGGCCCGTTGATGAGGCCTTCATTGAATTCTTCGAGTACATCTTCGCGGCCGATAATCGTGGGGGGTGTTTTACCTGCTGTGGGCTTAAAAGGGTTTGTTTGCATGTGAGCCACCTTTGCTCAAGATATAGCAAGATATAGCAAAGTATAGCAAGATATAGCAAAGTATAGTGAGATATAGCAACGTATAGCGCTGTTCGCGGGTTCTTACGGTGGTGCTATTTTCCGAATGCCGCGCGGATAAAGCGCTGGGCGAACAGCTTGTTGGCAACTCACGAGGGCTCGGGGTGCCAATTTGGGGTGCAGTAGTGCTGCGCCACGAAAAGGGCCTATCTACTACGTTTAAGCCGCAGGGGTCAACCATAGTCGGCTTTTTCGAAAATCGACAAGCTGTCTACCTGCGGTTTTGTTTTCACGGTTTTCGGTATGGCCGAGGCTATCCGTGTTAACGTAGTAGATGGGCCACTTTTGTGGCAAGGGGCCGACCTGCGGCTCAGGGTAGCCAAAAAGCCCCGTCCCAAAAAGACTGATTGGGAGCTGGGGCGTGTCGATGCGATAGTATTGCATGGTGGTATTCGACTAACCGAGGACTTATCCGAGGGCTTTATGGAACAACACCAGCATTATCAGAGCCTGCAAGATCAGGCATACAACGCATTGCGCTCCAAGATCATCTATGCCGAGCTCAAGCCCGGCACGCGCCTTTCGGCGATTGGTCTGGAAAAGGAGACGGGAATCGGGCGCACGCCCATTCGCGAGTCCTTTGTACGCCTGCGTGAGCAGGAGCTGGTGGAAACGCGCCCCAAAAGCGGCACCTACGTCTCTAAGATCAGCATGGAACACGCCGAAAACGCCTGCTTCTTGCGTGAGAAGCTCGAGAGAAGCGTGCTTATTAAATGCTGTTCGGCCGCCACGCCCGAGCAAAAGCATCGGCTCGAGCAGATTCTTGCCGAGTCCGAGTCGCTCGACCATAGCGAAACGCGTCGCTTTTTCGATCTGGACAACCTGTTCCATGAGACGTGTTTTGAGATTGCCGGCCGCCACATGTTGTGGGATTGGATGAAGAGCGTCAATACGCATTTTGAGCGATACAACTGGTTGCGTATGGTCTCTCAGGATCTGGATTGGGAGCCGATTCGTCGGCAGCATCGCCGAATTCTCGAGGCCATTAAAAAGGGCGATACCGACACGGCGAGCTATCTGGCCGAGACACACCTGCACCTGATGCCCGAGGAGCAGGGCCCGGTTATCGCCTTACATCCTGACTATTTTGAGCTGTCCAAAGACTCGGCCATCTAACTCGTTCTCTTCATTAGTTGCGGTGAAATAGGGATTGTTTTGCGGCTCTGATGGTGTAAGCAGTCCGTATTCCACCGCAAGTGCCGGGGCACATCGGGGCACGAAAACGCTGCGGCGCCGCTTGGAGGAAAAGACCGGAAGCAAGGGTCCATTCCTCCAGACGGTGCCGCAGCTGTTTTGATGGTTCGGCTTTTGTCGAAGTGTCTTAGTTGAGTGCGACTGCCAGCCGAGTAGGCAAAGCGGCTCGGGGGCGTGTCGCTTCCGTCACGTTCTATCAGCATACAAGACGGTTTTGGTTCTTGCTCGTGACGGAAACGGCGCGCTTCCGAGCCGTTTTAAAAGAAAGGGGGCGAGGTCTAGGGCACGCCCCCTTTCACGATAGAGAGCTAAACCTAGCCGCGGACCTTTTTGACGACGTCCATGGCCTCGCGGGCAATCTGCTCGACCTTGGAGAAGTCGCCGTCGGCAAACAGGGCCGGCTTAACCATCCAGGTGCCACCGCAGGCGATGATGGCGGAGGAGCTCAGGTACTCCTCGACGTTGGCGGTGCTCACGCCGCCGGTAGGCATAAAGCGGTGACCGACAAACGGAGCAGCGAGGGCCTTGATGGTGTTGAGGCCGCCATACTGAGCCGCGGGGAAGAATTTGGTGACCTTGAGGCCCAGGTTCTCGGCGGCGGTGACCTCGGAGGGGGTCACGGTGCCGGGAAGGACAGGCAGGTCGATGTCGATGCAGTGCTTCACGACGTCCTCGTTGTAACCCGGGGAGACGATGAACTTGGCACCGGCTGTGCGGGCCTGCTCAACCTGCTCGACGGTCAGGACAGTGCCGGCGCCAACACACATCTCGGGCTCGGCCTCGGCCATAGCGGCGATGCACTCGGCGGCGCAGGCGGTGCGGAAGGTGACCTCGGCGGACTTCATGCCAGCTGCCATAAGGGCGTGGGCGAGCGGAGCGGCGTCCTCGACCTTGTCGAGCACAACGACCGGCACGATGCCCAGGGACTCAAGCGTGGTGTAGAACTGATCGAACATGATGTTCCTTTCGATGTGTGGCGCGCATGGGCGCATGATTGGCAAATGTGCTGGTCAGGAGCCGATTTTGGATTGGTTATCGGAGGCACTGCTTGGGGTTCAAGCAATTCCAAAACCGGCTGCTCGACCAGTCGTGTAGGGAATGCCAGGCAAAACCGGAATGGGACTGGTGGTTTTGCCCGGCCGGAGGAATCGGGGAGCGGGCCGCAGAGGTATGGGATTGGAAAGCTGCGGCCCGCGGAATGGAGACGGACTAGCGCGCGACGCGGGTGCCACCGTCGGCGGCGTTGGCCACAACGGCGATCTCGTCGGCGGTCACCAAGTTGGAATCGCCCTTGATGGTGAGCTTGAGGATCGAGGCCGCAATCGCGTAGTTGACGGCGTCCTGCGGGTCAAAGTCGTTGATGAGGGCATGGACGAGGCCGGCGTTGAAAGCGTCGCCGGCGGCAACGCCCTCGAGCACGTGCACGTCGTGGGCAGGGGAGAACCAGTGCGCGTCGCTCTCGGCGTCATAGAGCATGCCCATCCAGATGGAGCGTTCGACGCAGGAGATGTTGCGGACGACCGAAGCGACCTTCTTACAGCCGTACTCGGCGCAAATCTGACGGGCCATCTCGACGTAGGTGTCGCGCTCCTCGATGCCATGGGCAAGGGAACCAGAGACGCAGGTCATGCCGAGGCCGGCGGGCGCATCCTCGTCGTTGGCGATGCAGATGTCGACGAGCGGCAGGAGTTCCCTCATGGTGGCCTGCGACTTCTCGGACGACCACATCTTGCCGCGATAGTTCACGTCGCACACGGTGGTGATGCCCTTGGCACGGCAGGCGCTGAGCGCATCCTTGCAGGCGGCGGCCATCTCATCGGAGACGGCGGGGGTCACGCCGGAGAAATAGAAGACATCGATGCCCTTGAGGATCTCGTCCCAGTTAAAGACGTCGCGCTTGGCCATGTTGATGGCAGAGTACTTGCGGTCGTAGACGCAACCGTTACCGCGCTGCGAGGCACCGACCTCAAACACATAGGAGCCAAGGCGGTCGCCCTGACGCACGACGCGCGTGGTGTCGACGTCGTAGGCCTTCAGCGAACGCAGGGCGCACTCGCCCAGACGGTTGGCCGGGACAACGGATACGTAAGCGGCCTTGTCGCCTTGGTAGGCCAGGGAAAGAGCGGTGTTGGCCTCGGCGCCACCGTAGCGGACGTCAAACTCGGTTGCCTGCTCAATGCGCAGATGGTCTTTGGGCGAGAGCCTCATCATGATTTCGCCGAAGGTAAGAACCGTTTTACCCATGGTCGCGTAGCTCCTTCTTGCTCGTGCGTACACCTTTGATATGGCGTTGGCGCGGAGGTGCCAAGACGGTAGGGTACATCTTTGCACCTCCGTGCCAACGCTTTCCGAAATCGGTTTACGAAATCGGTTTCGTTTCGAGTTGTAGTATACTCACCTACAGCGTTTTGCAACCGAGATTTTTAAAAAAATGCCTAAAATGGCTCAGACCGCCGACAATTGGGAAACGGGGTGCGCTATGGCGCAGATGAGAATCAAGGACATTGCCGCCGAGGCGGGCGTGAGTCCGGCCACGGTCTCGCGCTATCTCAATAACCGCCCCGGGCAAATGACCGAGGAGACCCGTGCTCGCATCGCGGCGGTTATCGAGCGTACCGGCTATCGCCCGCGTGCCGCCGCACGCAATCTGCGCTCCTCGCGTACGAACCTTATCGGCGTGATTCTGGCCGACATCGCCAACCCGTTCTCGAGCGCCATGCTCGAGGGCCTTTCCGCCAGCGCCGCCGCGCGCGGCTGCTCGCTCATGACGGCCATTAGCGGCAACGACCCCACAAAGGAGGCCGAGTCGCTCACCAGACTTATCGATGCCGGCGTGGACGGTCTGGTCGTCAACACCTGCGGAGGCAATGACGAGGCAATTGCCGCGGCAGCGGGACGTCTGCCCGTTGTGCTGCTCGACCGCGATGTTGCCGCCGGCGGTGTCGATCTGGTGACATCTAACAACCGCGAGCTGGTTGCCGGCTTGGTAGGCGCCTTGGCTGCCGCTGGCAGCGAGCGCCTGTGCCTGCTCACCGAGGCAAGCGACGACAGCCCCGTGCGTCGCGTGCGCGCCGAGGCCTTTGCCGACGAGCTTTCGCGCCGCGGCCTTGCGGGCGAGGTCGTCACCCTGGCCGACGGTGGCGCCACGGGCGTCGGTCGCTTGGACGAGACCATCCGTGGCTATGCAGGTAAAAAGCTCGGCCTCATTGCCGTCAACGGCCTGGTCTTCTTGCGCCTGACCGAGGCGCTGGCCCAGCTTGGCCCCTCGCTGCCGGCAGGGCTCAAGATCGCGACGTTTGACGACTACCCTTGGAACCATGTGCTCTTTGGCGGCGTCACCACGGCCGCGCAGGATACCCTCACCATTGCCGAGCGCGTGGTCGAGCGCCTGTCCGAGCGCATCGACGTCGTTACCACCACCGTGGGCGAGGCCGCAAAGCTCGCCCCCAAGCGCATCGAGATTCCCGGTCACATCGAATACCGCGCTTCGACCTCGCGCTAGTCGCTCGTTCGCAACGGCCTGTTCACACACGTTTTTTGAGCGCTTGATACGCTTTAACCCTGCGGAAACATTTTTCTGCGATAGTATCTGCGATATAGACCAGTCGAAACCCGCCCGAAAGAAAGGGGAGCGACATGAACCAGCAGAACATCGATTACGTACTCCGCTCCGTAGAGCAGCGTGACATCCGCTTTGTGCGTCTGTGGTTTGTCGACATTCTCGGCCGCCTCAAGAACTTTGCCATTAGCCCCGAGGACCTCGAAGTCGCTTTTGAGGAGGGTATTGGCTTTGACGGCTCGGCCATCGAGGGCTTTGCCACGCCCGAGGAAGCCGATATGCTGGCGTTTCCCGATGCTTCGACCTTCCAGATCCTGCCGTGGCGCCCGAGCCACAACGGCGTCGCCCGCGTGTTCTGCGACGTGTGTACCCCCGACCGCAAGCCCTTTGCCGGCGATCCACGCGATGCCCTGCGCCGCATGTTCCGCAAGGCCGAGAAGGCTGGCTATCTGCTCAACGTGGGTGCCGAGCTGGAGTATTACTACTTCCCCGACGAGCACACCCCCGAGCCGCTCGACAACGTGGGCTACTTCGATCTTTCGGTGAGCGATGCCGCTCGCGACCTGCGTCGCAACACAGTCCTCACGCTCGAGAAGATGTCCGTGCCCGTGGAGTACACCTTCCACGCCGCCGGCCGCTCACAGCACGGCATGAGCCTGCGCCACGCCGAGGCCCTGAGCATGTCCGACGCCATCACCACGGCCAAGCTCATCATTAAGCAGCAGGCCTACGAGAGCGGTTGCCACGCCTCCTTTATGCCCAAGCCGTTGGCGGGCGAGGACGGCAGCGCTATGTTCCTGTGCCAGTCGCTATTCGACCACGACGGCAACAACGTCTTTTGGGGCGAGGACGACGAGAAGTACCACCTCTCCGATATCGCCAAGCGCTACATGGCCGGCATTCTGGCGCACGCGCGCGAGATCAGCGCCATCACCAACCCCACGGTAAACTCGTACAAGCGCATCACCACGGGCGGCGACTCCGTGCCGCAGTACGCCACGTGGGGCCTGCGCAACCGCGCGAGCATGGTCCGCATTCCGGTCTACAAGCCCGGCAAGCAGCTGTCTACGCGCATCGAGCTTCGCAGCCCCGACCCCATGGCCAATCCGTACCTGGTCAACGCCGTCACGCTGGCGGCCGGTCTCGACGGCATCGAGCGCAAGCTGGAACTCCCGCCCGAGGCCACGGCCGAGACGCTCAAGCTTACCGACCGTCAGATGGTCGAGGCCGGCTACACGCCGCTGCCGCGCTCGCTCAAAGAGGCGCTCGACGTGTTTGAGGACTCGCAGTTTATGAAGGATGCCCTCGGCGAGCACATCCACAGCTTCTTCCTCAAAAAGAAGCGCGACGAGTGGCATAAGTTTGAGTCTACAATCACCGAGTGGGAGATCAAGCACTACCTGGCGAACTCCTAATCGCGCTGGCTTGTTCCAGTACGATTGAGCTCATTTCTTTGGAGGCCGATATGTTCGAAAAGAGTGCCCTGTTCATGGCGCGCACGACGCGCTTCCACGAGTTTGCCCGCAGCTTGACGACCACCCTGGGTGTCGAGGTGAGCCTGGCAACCCCCGATTCGCCGACTGCGGCGCACGACTTTGACCTGCTGATTCTCGATTCCGACGGCATCCGCAGCGACCGTATCGATCAGATTGCCAAGTGGCTTGACGATCGTGGCGGCGTCCCCATGTTGGTGATCGTCGACGACGAGGCGCTCGGTACTTTGCGCCTGCCCAATCATGCGCATGCCGACTTTGTATGTCCCACGGCGACGCCCAACGAGCTTAAGGCTCGTGCGCAGCGCCTGATGGGCGAGGAGGAGACCGTCACCGCCGACGATGTGCTCAACATCGATAACCTCGAGATTAACCTGGCCACCTACCAGGTGACGCTCGACGATGAGCCCATCGACCTGACGCTGATGGAGTACTCGCTGCTGAGCTTTTTAGCGACGCACCCCAACCGCGCCTACAGCCGCGAGGTGCTGCTGCACCGCGTGTGGGGCTTTGAGTACTGCGGCGGCACGCGCACCGTCGACGTGCACATCCGACGCATCCGCTCTAAGGTGGGCCCGCAGATCGCGGCGCACATCACCACCGTCCGCGGCGTGGGCTATCTGTTTAAGGACTAGCAAGTAAATAGAGGAATGTGAGGGTACCGGAGATTTCTCCAGTACCCTTTTCTCGTTTAGGGCGAAAAGAAGACCTTTCACCGATTTAAAGTGTGTCAGTAAAAACAATATCAAACGTATAGCACTATCTCACGAATACCATTTAGTTACCGTATCTCCCTACTGCACGGATGGAGGAAGAAATGCGTTATTCGAGAAAGGTGATTGTCGGATTTATAGTATTGCTTGCCGCCCTGATGTCTCCAAGGTTGGTTTTTGGAGACGACGACTTGGTTCGTGTCACACCGCAAATAGCTGTGGAGCAAGCGCAAGCTTTCTTTGATGACGTATCGGATGAGCCGGTGACCGCTTGTGACCCAGTAAAAATGGTGAATTCCGATGGGGAATCAATCGGGTATATCGTTCGCGCGAAGCGGGATGACGTTAACTATGGCTACGTCGTATTTGATTCAGAGCGATCTTGGTGGATCAGCGAATACTGCTTGGCTCCGAACGCTCCTATGCCCATTGAGAATACAAGCGATGAAATAGCCCTTCTCGCATCCCAAGATGACATCGTTGCTTTGAAATTTAACGAGCTGTCTTTTGGTATTGCAGATCTGGATAATAACGTTGTTTTAGATGAGAAGGGATGCCGGTCAACAGCGGTGTTTTCTGTGGGAAATAGCCGCAGCGGATCTCCAGGCAGGTTCGAGGATGTTTTCGTATTGCCCAAAGACCTGTATAAACAAGGATATGTCATTGACGCAAGTAAAACTATTTCAGGGATGATAACGCCTACACAATCAGAGGTTATTAAAGAAACGGGGACCTATGCTTGCGATGTGTCTGCGATGTTTGCGGTAAGCAGCCATTATGTAACGCTAAACCGGCTCAAATTGCCAGACTTATATCTTGAGCTTTGGCAGTTATCGGGAACATCCGGCGATCCAAATAAGTCATTCGATCAAGCTACGGGCCTTTACTTTACCCAAGGAAGGACTCCATCTCCAAATGCTGCCCCGGCTATTAAGGAGTTCTGTGCTAGGCGCGGGAAAAGGCTTGAGACATCATTTGCTTGGTATCCATCTTGGGATTCTTTCAGGGCAACTGCAGATTCTGGAAATCTCAGTATTTTTTCTGGGACTCTCAGGTCAAGCCATGACGCTCATGCGATGGCTGTTGCGGGATATGTGGCTATGCATAATACATATTCAAATGATAAGAAATATATGCTTGTTGTCTGGGATGGTTGGTTCAATCAGCTGCGTTTTCTTCCATATGACACAACGATTTATATATCGCATGAAGGGACGTATTGTGGAGAGTGACGGCGAAGATGATAGAAAGCGCATACGTAAAACGCTGGGGCTTCTTTGCGCATTTCTTGGGATATTGGTTGTCGCGGCCTATCAACCGAGCCCCTCGGTCGTCGGTGGAAAAGATGACGAACATATTTCAGTTGAAGTACAGACGCTGTCGGATATTCATAACGGACAATTTGAGGCTCTCGTGTCAAGCGGAGGGCGGAAAGAGATTGATATCCGTAGTTACTTTAATACCGGAACTGCTTCAGGGCTGAAGGCGGGAGAGAAATGGATTTTATTCTTCGCAAGTGATGCCAATTTAGAAGAGGAAACTTTGCATCCCTACTATATGGAAAAAGTTAACTAAATCGGTGAGGAGCGAGAGGAATGATCAACAGAAGACAGCTATTCGTCTTGGCATCAGGAGCTGTTATGTTTGCTGGGGCGAGAGGGGCCAACGCTGCGCAGCCTACGAATGTGCAAAAACGATTGACGCTTGTGACCGACATGATAGTTCGGAATGAGGCTGGGGTTATTGTGTCCTCGGCGCGAAGCAAAGATGTCTTGTGTGCCGGAAATAGAAAAATGGCTGTTGGCAGCATAAACAGGAATAATGACGGTGCAGCGTCCCTGACAAGAGCGGCAACTAAGAATTTGGTGACGGTTCATAGGGAGTCAGATGATTCACTGCCGGTGTTGGCAAAGATTGAGATTGTTGTTGAATATTCTGAAGATGGGCAAAGCATTGCAATTCGGTCAGGAAAATATTCGATAATTCAAACCGATCCGCTTGTGATGTATGCAAACGCTTGGTATGCGCTCATGCAGAAAGATAAATATGTGATGAACTACTTCACAGAAAGCGAAGCATCATATGAAACGGGGTGGGGGCCAACGCCATACGATGCGGAGAAGGATAAGTGGACGTGCGGATCGGGTATGGGCGCGACGATTACAGACTTTATTAACGATTCAACATATAGTTTTGCTATCGACTGCTATATCGAATAGACATGACGGCATAAAACGAATTGGCCTATAAGCATGTCATTACTTAAGCAAAGCTGAAATCTTGGCATCTAGTGCTCGGGATTGCCCAGCTTGGGGTACAACTCAACGTGAACAATGATGGCCCGCCACATGTTTGGCGGGCCTTTGGTTATTAGACGAAAGGATCGCAGCTATGAGCGAGAACGATTCCCAGCGTCCCCAGGATGCGGGCAACGCCGGCGAGACTCAGCAGCAGCCGCGCGTGCAGGTGGAGTCGACGCCTGCCGGTGGTAACAACATTCCCTATGTGCAGGCCTACGACACGCAGACCGGCCAGCCGCTGGGTGGTCAACAGGTCGTGAACAAGCACACGGTGGTCAAGACCAAGACCAAAAAGCTGCCGATCTTTATTACGGCGCTCGCCGGCTGTGCCTGCGGAGCTCTGTTGGTCATCGCGCTCATTATGAGCGGCACGCTCGATATCGGCGGCGGCAAGAATGCCGTGACGGCGGGCGCTTCGGGCTCGTCGACGCAAAAGATCAAGATCGACTCCGAGGACACCACGCTGGCCGAGGCTGTCTCTGCCAAGGCGCTGCCCTCCGTGGTTTCCATTACCGCCACTTCGAGTGGCAGTCAGGGTGGCTCGCTTTCGCAGTCTGCCGACAATTCGGACAGCTCGGGTAGCGTCGGCTCGGGCGTGGTGCTCGATACCGAGGGCCACATTCTCACCAACAACCACGTGGTCGATGGTTACGATCAGTACGTGGTAACCATGGACGACGGCACCACCTACGAGGCCGAGTTCGTGGGCAACGATGCCTCGAGCGACCTCGCCGTCATTAAGCTCAAGGATGCCGAATCCTCCAAGCTCACCCCAATCGAGATCGGTGACTCCTCCAAGCTCAACGTGGGCGAGTGGGTCATGGCGATCGGCTCGCCGTTCGGCAACGAGCAGTCTGTCTCCACGGGCATTGTCTCGGCGCTCTACCGCTCCACGGCCATGAGTTCTACCAGCGGCAACACCATCTATGCCAACATGATTCAGACCGATGCTGCCATCAACCCGGGCAACTCCGGCGGCGCGCTCGTCAACGATAACGGCGAGCTCGTGGGTATCAACTCGCTCATCGAGAGTTACTCGGGCTCCAGCTCGGGCGTGGGCTTTGCCATTCCGGTCAACTACGCTAGGAACATCGCCGACCAGATTATCGACGGCAAGACGCCGGTTCATCCGTACCTGGGCGCCACGCTTTCGAGCGTCAATGCGCTCAACGCCCGCACCAACAAGCTGAGCACCGATAGCGGCGCATATGTGGCGAGCGTTGTGGAGGACGGCCCCGCCGCCAAGGCCGGCATCCAGGAGGGTGACGTCATCACCAAGCTGGGCGATGACGAGATCACGAGTGCCGATGGTCTGATCATTGCGCTGCGTAGCCACGAGGTGGGCGAGAAGGTCGAGATCACGCTCGTGCGCGGCAAGGAAGAGAAGAAGGTCACCGTCGAGCTGGGCTCCGACGAGGAGCTTCAGAATCAGCAGCAGGACGACAGTGCGACCGACACCGGCAACGGTAGCATCACCGACGAGCAACTACGCCAGTATCTGGAGGAGCTGCTGGGCCAGCGGGGCCAGGGCTACGGCCAGGGTTACTAGCGAGTCGTATCGCACATATCGAAGCCAGAGGGGGCTGTCCCGCCAACGCGGGACAGCCCCCTCTTTTCATATTGATCCGTTGGGGACGGAGGAAAACAGATCATTTTGGTTAGTCTTCGTCGCTGGGAAGGCTTCCAAATGCCTCGATGTACTCTTCGTCCGACATCCAGTCGATGATGTCGCCAGGTTTGCAGTGAAGTGCCTCGCACATCGCGGTCAACGTCGAAAAGCGAATGCCCTTGAGCCGCCCCGTTTTAATGCGCGAAACGTTAACGGGCGAGATGCCGATAATGTCGGCAAGTTCTTGAGAGGACATTTTGCGATCCGCCATGACGCGATCGAGTCTCATGACGATTGGCATGCTGCCCTCCTTCTAAATAATGGCGTCAACGTCCGACTGCAAGAGTCGCCCGTACTCAAAGATAGCCGAAAGAGATAGCGCAAACAAAGCGAGAACCAGTGTCCAAGCGTTAAAACCAAAGATACCAATTGCGGTAATACTGACGTCGTTGGGGAGCTGGACGGCACATAGGTTATCGAAGGTAATCGAGACAATTGAAGAAATGAGCAGCAGAAGCCTAACAACCAGAAAACGCCGGCATTGTTTTCGCGTGAATATCGACTGAGTGCTGACGACGTCAAGGCAGAAGTTCAAGTAGACAATCAGGCATGCGATTGAAAGCGCCAGGGCCAGAACGTCGCGGATGGCGAGCGCGGTAAGGACGGCGCTCGGAATGGACTCACCGTTAATATAGAAGGGAGTGGGTGCAAAGAGCACCTCCCGCGCCTCGTTGGCAACGCTGAACGCTGAGAAGGCCGCCATGATTGCTGCGACAGACAAAGTGGCGAGCAACATCACACTGCTAAAACGGCATCGTTTATCTGAGCTTTCCATAATTAACCCCAAAAAGGCTGCGGCAATGCCGCAGCCAAAAAATCCTAAGCATAGATGGTTCTTGCTTCAGAATGCCAACTGCCGTTGTAATAGTAAGTAACAGTTACGACGACGCTTCCGTTGCTGAGTCCGTATCTATGAGTCCAGCTGATGTTGCTAACTCGAGAATTGGAGGTCCAGTTCTTTATGGATTTGATGCCCGTTATCGTTCCATAGGTATCGTTAACGGTGTAAGTAACATGGAGCCTGACGCCGTTCGAATAGGCGAGGGTGGTTTCAGCGGTGTAGATTGAACGACTTTCGGCAACTGGCGAAATGATAGAGGAATGGGTTTCTGCTGCGAAGGCGGGCTGCGCGGTCATGCACGATAACCCAACAAGGCAGACGGCGAGTAAATAAGCAACCTTTTTCATCATTGGCTCCTAACTATCTGGTGATTATTTTTTAAACTCCTTTCTGACATCGAGCTATTCCTTTTGCGTAATCATGATGGCTGTTGGCGTTATGAGGGCGGGCAGCTTTGTGGGATCGGTATCGCTGCTGGTGTTGACGGTGCAGGTTACGTCAACGTAGACGCCTTCTTTGATGGCTCCGACTTCTGCCTTCTTACCATCCTGATCCTTAATGGGGATGGTTGAATCGATTTTGAAGTTGAGGTGCAGCGGTGCGGATTGGAATTGCTCGCTTGCGATAACGAAGCGACCTTCGCTCGCCCCGCTGGCGGAAGGGTGATACACAGCAACGACTACGCCCCGCAAGGAAAGTCCCTTCGAAAAGGGAATGTCCTTCCAGAAAAAGCCGAGCAAAGCGGCTGCTATAAGGACAAGGGGGACGAGGATGGTTAGGAAACGTTTGGACTGATTCTTCATTTCAATCACCTCACGTTGATAATACCAAAATATATTGCAAACACAATATAAAATATTAACTGCGATGAATTGAGTTACATAAAGGAGCATACGAAGTTGCTCGATTCTGGGTGAGCCTGGACAGTTAGTTCAGATACGTATAAACCCGAGGCGGTTCAGCATGCGTTTTGAGCAATTTTATGATTGGGATGGGGCTCGAATGGGTGTTTGGGAGGGAGAGCGGGACGTTTACATGGTCTCAGGGGACCCAAATTAGTTGAAACAGGGGTGTTCGTGTCTAATCCAGCTCTAGGATTTATACGTATCTGAACTAACTGTCCACCCCAGTCTGGCGGCTGCCGATTCGGTGCGGTTTGAGACCGCTATTCGACCCCGTTGCGACCGGTGGTACTCTTGTATCCGTTTGAAATCGAGCGAAGGAGTGCCGCTATGGAGCAATCGAGCCTGTTTGGTGACGGCGTGGACATCGATACCGAAACACCCGCGACCGCGGAAGCCACCGCACCGACCGATGCCCGTGCCCAGGCGGCAGCGCGCGCGGCCGAACTGCGCCACGAGCTCGACTACCACGCCTATCGCTACTACATGCTCGATGCGCCCGAGATCACGGACGCCGCCTTCGACAAAATGCTCGTTGAACTGCAGGAAATCGAGGCCACCTACCCTGACCTGGTGACGCCCGACAGCTATACCCAGCGCGTGGGCGGCTACGTGAGCGAGCAGTTTACGCCGGTCACGCATATGGCGCGCATGTATTCCATGGACGATGCCATGGACCTGGACGAACTCGACGCGTGGCTCCAGCGCACTGAGGATGCCCTCGGTGCCGGTAGCGTCACCTATACCTGCGAGCTTAAGATCGACGGTCTGGGCGTGGCCCTTACTTACCAAAACGGCACCTTCGTACGCGCAGCCACACGTGGCGATGGCACCACGGGCGAGGACGTGTCGCTCAACGTGCGCACCATCAAGGATGTTCCCATGCACCTGTCCGAGCCGGCGCTCGCCCACATGGGCGCCGACCGCGAGCGCACCATTGAGGTACGCGGCGAGGTCTATATGCCCAAGGGCAGCTTTGTGCGTCTGAATGAAGAGGCCGATGCCGAGGGCCGCGACCCCTTCGCCAACCCGCGCAACGCCGCCGCCGGCAGCCTGCGCCAAAAGGACCCCAAGGTCACGGCGCGCCGTGACCTGGCCACCTTTATCTATGCCATCGCCGATACCGACCCGTTGCACGTCCACAGCCAGCGTGAGTTTCTCGATTGGCTGCGTAGCGCCGGCTTTAGCGTCAACCCCAACGTGGCACGCTGCGCCACGCCGGCCGAGGTCCACGAGTTCTGCGCCCAGGCCCTCGAGCACCGCGGCGACTTGGACTACGACATCGACGGCGTGGTCGTAAAGGTCGACAGCTTCCAGCAGCAGCTCGACCTGGGCTTTACCGCCCGCGCGCCGCGCTGGGCCATTGCCTTTAAGTTCCCGCCCGAGGAAAAGCAGACTATCCTGCGCGAAATTCGCATCCAGGTGGGCCGCACCGGTGTGCTCACGCCGGTCGCCGAGTTCGACCCGGTGACGGTTGCCGGCTCCACCATCGCGCGCGCCACGCTGCACAACATCGACGAGATCCGCCGCAAAAACGTGCGCGAGGGCGACACTATCATCGTGCACAAGGCGGGCGACGTGATTCCCGAGGTCGTGGGCCCGGTGCTCGACAAGCGCCCGGCCGATTCGGTCGACTGGCACATGCCCGAGATCTGCCCCGTGTGCGGCAGCCCCGTGGTCCACGAGGACGGCGAGGTCGCTTACCGCTGCGTCTCCATCGACTGCCCCGCGCAGCTCAAGGAGCGCCTGCTTCACTGGGTGAGCCGCGGCTGCATGGACGTCGACGGCCTGGGCGACGAGATCGTCGACAAGATGATCGCCGCCGGGCTGATTCACGATGTCGCGGACTTCTACCAGCTCACGGTCGACGACATCGCAGGCCTGGACACAGGGCGCACCTATGCCAGCTCCAACAGCAAAAAGGGCGTCAAGAAGGGCGACCCCATTCCGGTGGGCCTCAAGACGGCCGAGAAAATCATCGCCGAGCTCAACAAGTCCAAGAGCCAGCCGCTCGGTCGCGTGCTGTTTGCCCTGGGCATCCGCCACGTGGGCAAGAGCGTGGGCGAGGTTATCGCCGAGCGATTCCTGTCGATTGATAAGCTCATCTTGGCGAGCGAAGAGGACATCGCCGAGTGCGAGGGCATCGGTCCCAAGATTGCGGCAAGCGTCAAGCAGTTCCTGGCCGTGCCCGAGAATCTCGCCGTGCTGGAACGCCTGCGCCAGGCGGGTCTGTCGCTCGAGGTCGACCTGGGTGCCGCACACGCGCAAGCCGCAGCCGATGCCGGCGTGGCAGGCGAGCTCGCCGACGCACAACCACTCGCGGGCCTGACCTTCGTGCTCACGGGCACGCTCGTCAACCGCACGCGCGACGAGGCGGGCGCGGCGCTCAAGGTGCTTGGTGCCAAGGTTTCGGGCAGTGTGTCAAAGAAGACGAGCTACCTGGTTGCCGGCCCCAAAGCGGGCTCCAAGCTCACCAAGGCCGAGCAGCTGGGCGTACCCGTGCTGGACGAGGACGCACTCGAGCAAATCTTGGCTACTGGTCAGGTGCCAGAGGCTTAGTGCATCGATAATCAAATTAGAAAACCTCCCGGAAAGGTTGATACTTTCCGGGAGGTTTTTATTTGGGCGTGGTGGCGGGCAGCATGATCTGCGTCATGTAGGTTGCTGAGGGTGACCCTGCGGAGCGGTGTCGTTCCGGAGCGATAGAAGATTCATACAAAGCAAAGGGGCCCCGCAGTGAGGTCCCACAACGGGGCTGCCCCATTGTGATGAGTTTTATACACTTTAACATTAACATTAACGTGTATACTAAGCAGTAAAGATATATGTTGAGAGGAGCCGTTATGGTTACCGTCGCGTTTTCGGAGCTGCGCCAAAACCTTACGCAGGTGGCCGAAAAGGTTGCCAATGAGGGCGAGGAGGTTGTGGTCTTCAAGCGGAGCAAGCCGTTGTTCAAGATCGTACCGCTCGACTATGAAGGTCCAGTTACGGTGGAATATGACGCTGCCCAGGAGCGTGGGGGCGCAAAACCGACGTGCGGCACGGGCAAGCCCAAGCGCGACGTGGGTACGATGTGGCATCCCAAGATCACCTGGAAGGAGATTCGCGAGATGCTCGCGGAGAATGAGGACTACCAGGAGTATCTCGATATCGTAGCCAAAATGCCAAAAGGAACGCCGCTCGATACGATGACGGTTGAAGATGAAAAGCGCGTCGCGAGGGAGCGCTACCTATGAGAGCATTTCTCGATACCAATTTTCTGCTCGATTGCGTGCTGCCGGGCCGGCCGGAGCATGGGGCGGCGCAAACCATCAAGGGGCTTGTTGACGTGGGGCTTATCGAGGGCGTTGTTTCGGCCTGCTCTCTCAAGGACGCGTACTACATTCTCACTAAACAGGCCGGCGAGGCGCGCGGGCGCGAGGTAGTGCGCGACTGCCTTAAGAGCTACTCGGTAGAGTCTCTCGACCAAGAGGCTTGTTTCGCCTCCGCCTATTCCGATGAGCCGGACTTTGAGGACGGCTGTATCCGTGCGATGGCCGAGCGTGCCGGTGTGGACTTTATCATCACGCGTGACCGCGCCGCTTTTGTGCGCTCGACCATCAAGACCTTCTCGCCTGCAGAGTTCATCCGTGCGTTTCCGATTCCGGAGGAGTAAAACCGCCATATCGGGGATTGTCCCCGGCGTTTAGCAAGCTTGTTGGGAGGCTCCTGGTCCAGTGACTGTTACAAAAAACGGCTATAGCAAATTTGTTGTACTTCGATCTGAAGACTATGACCTCATGGTTCAGGAACAGGCTAAGGCTCGTCTGATGGCTCGTATAGCTGTGGCCGAGCGGGAGCGTGCTGCTGGCACGTCGCGTGATGCCTTTGAGGCTCTCGATGACCTTGAGGCAAAATATGGCCTATAACGTCAAGATTCTGCCTTCAGCCGAACGTTTTCTAGGCAGTTCTTATCTGAACGGGGCAACCGGCACCGTGATCTGCGTCACATAGGTCGCGGGGTCGTCGCTGATGATGTCGTCGATCAGGGCGATCTCACGTTGCCCCGCTACGCCACCAGCTTGTCAAAAGCTCCGCGCCGGTTGAGCACGGTAAACGCGATAACACAGATGACTGCCGACAAAATCGACCCGCACGGCGAGGCGATGCCCATGGGAAACAGCGTGTCGGAATAGGCATTCGACAGCAGCCACGCGCCCGGCACGCGAATGAGCGCTACGGCCAGCACGTTGTGCGCAAAGCCGATGTAGCTCTTGCCGTATGCAGCGAAAAAGCCGCTAAAGCAAATGTGGATGCCGGCAAAAATCGCGTCGAAAATGTAGCTGCGCATATAGCCGGTGCCGGCCGCGACCACCGCGGCGTCCTTGGCAAAAAAGCCGATAAACGCCGGTGCCACCAGCCACATCAGCGTTGTGATCAGACAGCCGTACACTACCGAGATGGTCATGGCGTCTTTGAGTACCTGGCGCGCGCGGTCGCCCTTGCCCGCGCCGGCGTTTTGCGCCGTGAGCGCGCTGACGGTGGCGCCCATGGAGCTCGGCACAATGAACAAGAAGCTGATCATCTTCTCGACCAGGCCCACGGCGGCGGCGTCGACCAGGCCGCGATGGTTGGCGATGACGGTGATAAACATAAACGCCACCTGGATGCAGCCGTCCTGCACGGCCACAGGCACGCCGATCTTAAGAATGCTGCCGAGCACCTCGGGCTGGGGGCGCAGGTCGCTGCGCTTAACGTGGATGTTCGTGCGACGGCTCTTGAGCCATACGAGCGCGAGGGCAACGCTGGCCGTCTGCGCGGTCACCGTGCCGAGCGCCGCGCCCACGGGGCCGAGCCCCATGTGGCCGATAAACAGAAAGTCGAGCGCGATGTTGATGATGCATGCCACGCCGATCACGTACATAGGCGAGCGCGAATCGCCCAGCCCGCGAAAGATGGCCGAGAGGATGTTGTACGCGGCGATAAAGGGAATGCCGATAAAGCAAATGCGCAGGTAGGCGGCGGTGCCTTCGACCGCCTCGGCCGGCGTGCCAATGAGCGCCACGATTTGCGGGCACAGTGCGAGCAGGACGGCGGCCAGCACTACCGAGACGCCCATAAAGAGCGTGATGGTGTTGCCGATGGCGGTCTCGGCGCGGTCAAACCGACGCGACCCCACGGCGTGGCCGACGACCACCGTCGTTCCCATGGCCAGGCCCACGAGCGCCACGGTAATCATATAGAGCGTCTGCGCGCCATTTGCCACGGCGGTGATGCCGGCGGCGCCGCTAAACTGCCCCATCATGTACAGGTCGGCCATGCCGTAGAGCATCTGCAAAAAGTACGAGAGCATATAAGGCAGGGCAAAGACCGCGATGGTCTTGAGGACATTGCCGCGTGTGAGGTCGTGTTCCATGGGCGGGGCTTTCTTACTTGGTTCGGTTAGGTACCAGTGTAGTGAAAACCCTACAACGATTGTAGAGTCAAGGTTTGTGTTGACGCCGGAGCGAAAAAGTCTCGCGCATCATTATTCCGAGTGAATATGGACACACATCACGAGAACTCGCCGCCGGCGCTAACCTTGCAGAAAACGATTTCGGAATACTTGACACCATTATTCGGCGCGCAATAATACGTGCGTTTGCGAACAACGTTTGATGGGGGTTGAACCTGCGTGCGCAATCTCAAAATACTGTTTTCCTATCTAGGGGCATACCATCGCGATGCCATCCTCGGCGTGTTCTTTGTGTCGGTCGAGACGGTGCTCGAGCTGTTTATCCCGGTCATCATGGCCAACATCATCGATGTGGGCGTGCCTGCGGGTGATATCAACTACATGCTGCTGCAGGGCGCGTACATGTTGGTGTGCGCTGCGCTTTCGCTGGTACTGGGCTTGGGTTATGCCCGCACGTCCGCCCGCGTTGCCTCGGGCCTAGGCGCTAACCTGCGTGAGGCCGAGTACAAAAAGATTCAGACGCTCGCTTTTGGTAACCTGGACAACTACGACGCCAGCTCGCTCGTCACCCGCATGACCACGGACATCACCGTTATCCAAAATGCTGTGGGCAACGGCTTTCGCCCTATGGTTCGCGGCCCGGTGACGCTTATCGTCGGCCTTATCTACGCGCTGATGCTGTCGCGCCCGCTCGCCACCGTCTTTGCGATCATCTTGCCCGTGCTGGCAATCGTGCTGGGCGTCATCACCTATCGCGTCAGTCCGCTCTACCGCCAACTCCAGACCTCGATGGACCACCTCAACGGCGTGGTACAGGAAGACCTCACCGCCGTGCGTGCCGTCAAGGCCTACGTTCGTACCGAGCACGAGGAGGCCAAGTTCGACACCGTCAATACCGAGCTCGCCGGCACTGCGACGAAGACCTTTGGCAACGCGGTGCTCAACCTGCCGGTGTTTCAGCTGTCGATGTACGTGGCTGCGCTCTCCATCCTGTGGATTGGCGGCCACATGATTCTCGCCGGCAAGCTGGGCGTGGGCTCGCTCACGGGCTTTATGAGCTACGTGCTGCTGATCATGAACTCGCTCATGATGATTTCCAACGTGTTTTTGCTGCTCACGCGCGCTCTCACGAGTGTGGGCCGTATCGCAGAGGTGCTCGATGAGGAGCCCTTTATCGCCAACCCTGCGGGAGACCTCGCGACTGCGGCGCCAGCGGACGGCAGTATCGAGTTTCGCGACGTTTCCTTTAAATACCGCGCGGATGCAGCCGAGGATGTGCTCGAGCATATCGACCTTCGTATCGAGAGCGGCTCGACGGTGGGCATCCTCGGCGGCACGGGCTCGGGCAAGAGCTCGCTTGTGCAGCTGATTGCGCGCCTGTACGACGCTACCGAGGGCGCCGTGCTTGTGGGCGGACGTGACGTGCGTGACTACGACCTCGCGACCCTACGCGACGCCGTGGGCATTGTGCTGCAAAAGAATGTGCTGTTCACGGGCACCGTGCGCGAGAACCTGCAGTGGGGCAATCCGCAGGCGTCGGACGATGAGCTCCTCGCGGCTTGCCGCGCGGCGTGCGTGGACGAGTTCCTTGATCGCATCGGCGGGCTGGACGGCGAGTTGGGCCAAGGCGGCGCCGGTGTCTCGGGTGGCCAGAAGCAACGTCTGTGCATCGCGCGCACGCTGCTCAAGCATCCGCGCGTGCTCATTTTTGATGACTCCACCAGCGCGGTCGATATGGCGACCGACGCTAAGATTCGCGAGCACATCGCCCGGATTTCCGATACGACCGTGCTCATCATCGCCCAGCGCATCGCGAGTGTCATGGATGCCGATCGCATTGTGGTATTGGACGACGGTCGTGTCCACGGCGTGGGCACGCACGAGGAACTGCTAGCGGGCGACAACATATACCAGGAGATTTATGCCTCGCAGATGGAGTTTGCGAGGAACGCGGACGCCGGCGACGGCAGCGACGATGGTTGCGCGAATGATCCGTTTTCCTCCGTCGTATGCGGATCACCCTTGGAAGGGGGTGAGCGCCATGCCTAAGACCGCAGCCCAAGCACGCCCGGCCGACCTCAAGCGCACTGTACGCCGCTTGCTCTCCTACATGGGGCATGCCAAGTTCTCGTTGCTCGCGGTGGGCGTGCTCGCCTCCGTTGCCGCCATCGCGAGCCTCGCCGGCACTTACATGGTGCGCCCCATCGTTAACGGTTTGGCCACGGGCGGGGAGGAACTGCTCGCCAAGCAGGTCATCCTGACGGCGATCATCTACGCTGCGGGCGTGCTCTCGGCCCTGGGCTACTCGCAGATTATGGTGCGCGCGGCCCAACACGTGGTGTCCGATATTCGCCGCGACCTGTTCGCGCACATCCAGACGCTGCCGCTCAGTTATTTTGACAGCACGCGCTCGGGCGACATCATGAGTTTTTTCACCAACGACGTCGACACCGTCTCCGAGGCGCTCAACAACAGCTTTGCCAACGTGATTCAGGCCGCCATTCAGGTTGTGGGCACCACGGCTATGCTCATCATCCTTAACTGGCAGCTCACGATTATCACACTCGTGTGCGATGCGGCCATTGTGCTGTATGCGCGCTACTCAGGCGCGCGCTCTAAGCGTTTCTTTGCTGCCCAGCAGGCATCGCTTGGCGACCTGGACGGATATATCGAAGAGATGGTCTCGGGCCAAAAGGTCATCAAGGTCTTTAACCGTGAGGCAGCGAATGTCGCCGGCTTCACCTGCCGCAACGACGAGCTTCGCCGCACCGGTACCGCCGCCGTGAGCTATGCCAACTCCATGGTGCCCATGACCGTCGTGATTGGCTACGTCAACTATGCCATCGTCGCCGTGGCGGGCGGCATGCTCTGCATCAAGGGGCTCGCCGACGTGGGCGCGCTCGCGAGCTACCTGGTCTTTGTGCGCCAGGCGGCCATGCCCATCAACCAGTTTACGCAGCTTGGCAACTTCTTGCTCAACGCGTTGGCCGGTGCCGAGCGCCTGTTTGTGGCTATGGACCTTAAGCCCGAGGTGGACGAGGGCCGCGTGGAGCTGGTGCAGACGGGCGACGCCGCGTGGGCGTGGAAGATCCCCGAGGGTCAGGGCGTGGGCGCGTACGGGCACTTGCATGACGTGGCTGCCGTTGATGAGTCGGGCCGCGCGTTGGCCGCCGACGGTACCGAGCTCACGTGCGGCTTGGTTCCGCTTGCCGGCGACGTGCGCTTCCATGCCGTGGACTTTTCCTACGTACCGGGCACCCGTGTGCTCACGGATCTCAACCTGTTTGCCAAGCCGGGGCAAAAGATCGCGTTTGTGGGCTCGACAGGCGCCGGAAAGACGACCATCACCAACCTCATCAACCGCTTCTACGAGGTCGATGACGGCGAGATCACGTACGACGGCATCGACGTCAAGCACATTGCTAAGGCCAGCCTGCGCGGATCGCTCGGCATTGTGCTGCAGGACACGCACCTGTTTAGCGGCACCATTGCGCAGAACATCCGCTTTGGCAAGCTCGACGCGACCGACGAGGAAGTGCGCGCCGCCGCCGAGGCCGCCTGCGCGGATTCGTTTATCCGCCGCCTGCCTAGAGGGTACGACACGCCGGTCACGGCCGACGGCGCCAACCTGTCGCAGGGCCAGCGCCAGCTGCTCGCCATCGCGCGCGTGGCCGTCGCCGACCCGCCGGTGCTCATCCTGGACGAGGCCACTTCGAGCATCGACACGCGTACCGAAAAGCTCATCGAGCGCGGTATGGATCGCATCATGCGCGGGCGCACCACGTTTATGATCGCGCACCGTCTGTCCACCGTCCGCGACGCCGACGCCATCATGGTCCTCGAACACGGCCGCATCATCGAGCGCGGCACGCACGAAGAGTTGCTCGCCCAGCACGGCGAGTACTGGCAGCTGGCACATGGCTTAAAAGAGCTGGATTAACCCGTTCGAGCACGATGCTTTGACCCCTCCGTGCCTCTCACCTCGCCTCAAACCATCACAACATTCGACGTTTTTTGCCAAAATCGGGAAAAGCATCGAATGTTGTGATGGTTTTTCTACCACTCGACCGGGTGGAATCGCTTTCTCGCGCACGAAGGTGTGCGGACCCGGGGGCAGGGGAATAAGGTTGGTTATCCGACTCCATTGGAGGGCTCATGGACCTGCCGATCGTCCTGTCCCATAAGACTGCCTGGCTGTACCACAACGTGGCGCGCCCGTCCGAGCCGCTCTCGCGAGCAAGCAGCCTATACGATGAGGACTCGCTTGCTGGCGAGGCGGAGCTGACCGCGAGCCTGCCCAAATTGGGGCTCGATGCCAAGGGGCTGAGGGCTTCAACGGCAGTTGGGATCGTTGCCGACTATCTGGTTTCGCTTGGTGTTCCACGAGAAGAGCTCGACCATATCGATACGCTCGTCAACTTCGATTTTGAGTGCTCGACGCCGGCTGGATTTAGGCGCCGCGTATTTGGAGCGCCGGTACCTCCAGGCCATCTTATCGAGGTGGCAGAGGGCCTTCTGGTGGTTGATGAGGCCATGTGCTTTGTCCAAGCGGGTTCGTGGATGAGTGAGCCCGAGCAGTTGGAATATGGCTACGAAATCTGCGCCCGATACCATTTGAATCATCTGTCGACAGGCGATTATATCGAGATGGGGCAGAGGTATACCGTTGCCGATTTGATTGCTTATTGCAATGAGAACCGATCTCGTCAGGGGGCTATACGCGCGGCCGCCGTGCTCAAGCGCGTGCGCGATGGCGCGCGGTCGCCCATGGAGACGGCCACCGCAATCATGGTCGTAGCAAAACGTTCCCAGGGAGGGCTGGGATACGCCAAGGTTGAGCTCAACCATCGGGTCGATGTTCCCAACGAGTTCAAGTATCTCGCAAAGGCCGGGTATTTCGAGATCGACGTATATGCGCCTGCGAGCGGTACGGGGATTGAATACAACGGCTCGGACCATCTTGATAAACAGCGCAGCGCGTCGGATGCGGAGCGTATGACCGTGCTGAGCGCGCTGGGCTTTAGCATGATCGTCCTCACCGGGACTCAGTTTGCCCATCAGCTGCAATTGCATCGGGCGATGAACACCATCGCGCTCGCTATGGGCCTTAAGTGCGACCGAAGCGAAGCGTTCCAGAAACGGCAGAACGACCTGCGAGAATTCGTGATTCGGCACTGGGACGGCGGCCTTTAGGGGCGTTTTGGTCCTTCTGCGGGGTGTCGTGGGCAGGCAGACCATCACAACATTCGACGTTTTTTGCCAAAAACGGGAAAAGCATCGAATGTTGTGATGGTCTGTGCTGAGGATGGGCTTGGGAAGTCCGTTTTGCTCGAAGCGACCTGTCCTGTCATACGGGTGTCGGCATGATTCTCTCGTGGGGTATTATGTTTTCCGAAGAATAAAACGCCGCGTGAGGGGAAGGCTGTGTGGACGGGCACGTGCAACATGACGGCTTTGGCCGCGATATCAACTACCTGCGCATTGCCGTTACCGACAAGTGCAATTTCCGCTGCATTTACTGCATGCCGGCCGATGGCGTGGCGCCCCGTGCACACGACGAGCTGCTCAGCGCCGAGGAAATCGCCCGCTTTGTGCGCTTGGTGGCGGGGGAGGGCATTCGCCGCGTGCGCCTGACGGGTGGCGAGCCGCTGGTCAGCCGCCGTATCATTCCGCTTATTCGCGACATCCGCGCGATTCCGCAGATCGAGGACATCTCGCTTACCACCAATGGCGCCCTGCTGCCCAAGCTGGCGCCGCAGCTCAAAGATGCGGGGCTTAACCGCGTCAACATTTCGCTCGACACGCTCGACCCTACGCTTTTTGGAAAGATCACGCGCCTGGGTCGACTCGAGCAGACCATGGCTGGCATCGACGCGGCGCTGGCTTGGGGCTTTGAGCCCGTTAAGGTCAACTGCGTTGTGGTGCGCCGACTCAACCAGGATGTGGCGGCTCTCGCGCGTCTGACTATCGACCGTCCCATTCACCTGCGCTTTATCGAATACATGCCTATTGGCGACGAGCACACGAGCTCGCATTGCGCTGTGGACCCGCATGCGCCCGCGCTCAATCCGGCGCTGTGGGATGCGAGCGATACCGTGCCGAGCGACGAGCTGCGGGCACGCATCAATGCCGGGGCCGCCGCGGTGGGTCTGGGCGAGCTCGAGCCGCTCGACATCAATGACGCTCCTGCCGGTGCGGGCCCTGCGCGCTATTGGCACTTTCCGGGCGCGGTGGGAACGGTCGGCTTTATTAGCGCCATGTCTAACCATTTTTGTGCGAATTGCAACCGTCTGCGCCTGACGGCCGATGGCAACGTGCGTCCGTGCCTGTTCAGCGATGCCGAGTATTCGGTGCGCGACGCCCTGCGCCGTGGTGATGATATGCAGGTACTTTCGATTTGGCGCGATGCCGTGGCCCACAAACCGCAGGAACACGCGATAATTGGGGGCACGCAACGATTTATGTCCCAAATCGGAGGATGATCATATGGCCAAGAGCAGGTACGCCGATGCCACCAAGGCCGCTCGCAGGGCCGCGATGTCTGCCCACAAAGCCACGGCTGCGGCGAATACTGGCAACGCCGACGCGTCCGCGCAGCCGTCTGCCGGCGCTGCTGCCCAGCCCGCCCGCGACGCCCGCCGCGACGAGCTGACGCACGTGAATGCCAAGGGCGAGGTTCGTATGGTCGACGTGTCCGACAAGGCCGAGACCCATCGCATCGCCATCGCCGAGGGCACCATCCTCACGCACCCCGAGACGCAGGCCATGGTACTGCAGGACCGCGCCAAAAAGGGCGACGTGCTTGCCTGCGCGCGTGTGGCGGGCATTATGGCCATCAAACGCACGAGCGATATCATCCCCATGTGCCATCCGCTGCTCATTACCAAGAGCAAGTGCGACATTGCGCCCATCGCTTCGGCGGGGACGCCGGCCGAGGACGTGCCCGAGGGCTGGGCGCCGGCGCGCGCGGACGGACAGGTTGGCTTTCACGTGCTGGTCACGGCGGGCGTGACGGGCAAGACGGGTATCGAGATGGAGGCCCTGACCGGCGCGAGCGCCGCGTGCCTGACCATCTATGACATGTGCAAGGCGGTCGATCGCGGCATGGAGATCGTCGACGTTCGCCTGTTGCACAAGGAGGGCGGCCGCTCGGGCGTGTGGGATCGCGCCGAGCGTCAGGCCGCTGCTGTTGAGGCCGTGGGAGCCGCGGGTGACGCACCCGCGAGCGCATCCGTCGCCGTCGCGCCCGCAGTTCCGGCCCCGGCCGTCCCCGCGATCGCGTTTATCGGCTACCAAAATTCGGGCAAGACCACGCTCGTCGAGAAGGTTATCGCCGAGCTCACCCGCCGCGGCCTGCGTGTGGGCTCGCTCAAGCACCACGGGCATCACGGCTTTGATATCGACGTGCCCGCTAAGGATACGTGGCGCCATCACCAGGCCGGATCCAAGCACGTGGGCCTCATCTGTGCCACGCGCTGGGCGGAGTACGCCGACACGCGCGAGGAGGACGAGATGCCCGCGCGCGAGCTGCTGTCGCGCTACAACAATGTCGACGTGGTGATCATTGAGGGCTACAAGACCGAGGGCTTCGACAACATCGTGGTCGCGCGCTCCGGCGTCGATCGCCTACGCGGCAAGAGCTCGCTCGACCTGGTCGATGGCCGCACGCTGGCCCTTGCCTGCAACGAAGCCCTGGCGCGTCAGGCCTTCGATGCCGGCTTTGCGACCCGAGCCATCAACATCAACGACGCCCGAGCCATCTGCGACCTCATCCAAGACCACCTTTAAGGGCCGGCTCGCTGTGCTGCCATAACCTGCCAAATAGGGACAGGTTTATTTTGGCAGGTTTTATCTGGGCAGACGTGATTTCCACCACAAAGGGGCCAGGCACCTTTGTGGCGGTTTTTGCTTTGGTAGATGTGTGAGACATGCCTTACAATCTACCAAGTAGTTCATGACGGGCGAAAAACGGAGAGAAGGGGCTTGATGCGTCCTTAATGTTTCATGCGGATAGATTGATTTGACAGACGGTGGCGAATGCCCACCGCCCGTATTCGTATGAAACAAGGAGTCTCCATGCTCGCCTCTCTTTTCTCAAAACCTCAATCATCGCTGTCCACGCAGGCTAAACGCCTGGTGGCAATGCGCTTTCTCATCTACACTGGCTTTCAGACCAGTTATTTTATCGGCGTCATCGGAACGCTCACCTATGCAGACGATGCCTCAGTCGTGGCGACATCGCTGGCCGTCCTGTTTATGAATGTATTTGTGATCCTGGGATCCTTTGCGGGTGGAGCGGCGCTCGATGCCTGGGGCCCGCGACGCCATTTCTTGCTGAGCATCGTCGGCGCGCTTGCAACCGGCACGGCAATCATTGCCTTTGGTGGTGCGACCGGCATTGTCCTGCTCGGCGCGGTGCTCTTAGGCTTTACGATGGGATTTGCCCAACCCATCGCCACATCTTATCCGGCCTACCTCACCGACGACCCCGCCGAACTCAAAGACATCAATTCCGCCATCGCCATGTTCTCAAATGTGAGCATTATCGTCGGACCCACGCTGGGCGGCTTTGTCGCGGCGGCTGCGTCGTCGCGCGCGGTGTTCGTGCTCATGATGCTCTTTACCGTGCTGGCGCTCGTCGCCGGTTGGGGCTTTAGGCCGCAGACCAGCCATGTCGCCGGGCATGCGGATGCCGATTCGGCAGAGGAAGGGGAGCGTGCGGGACAAAGCCCCAACTCCAGCGCATCCTCCCGCGTCACCTTCGCGACCAGCATCAAGACGGTCTTTACCAACAGCGTTCTCGCCCTGCTGTTCTGCATCATTTTTCTTTCGAACTTTGGCTACGGAGCCTTCGATCCGCTCGAGTCGTTTTTCTATCGCGATGTCCTACGCGTCGGCGTTGAGTGGATGGGCTGGCTCTCGTCGGCCTCGGGTGTGGGCGCGGTGCTGGGTGCCGTGCTTGCGCTCCGCTTGCCGTCGCACCTGGTCAACCTTAAAACGCTGCTCGTGGCGCTCATGTCCGTAGGCCTGGGAAGCCTGCTCTATGTGGGGACGCCGTACGTGGGCGTGGCCCTCGTCGGCCAGATCGCCCTGGGCATTGCTTGGGGTGTCGTCAACCCGCTCCACAACACTATCGTGCAAACGACGGCCCCGCTTGAGCAGCTCGGCCGCGTCAATTCGGTCATGGGCTTTGGCAATATGTTCGCCGGCGTGGTGCCGCTGGCGATTGCCCCGTGGCTGGCGGCGGCATTTGGCGTACAACGGACACTCGTAGGGGCGGGCATGGTCGTGACGGCAGTTCCCGCGGCGTTGCTGCTGTTTGGTCGCAATCATTTGGATCGTGCCGCAAAGCGGTAAGAAACCATCACAACATTCGATGAAAATCGCGATTTTGTCGAAAAACATCGAATGTTGTGATGGTTTGGCCCGCAAACGTCACTTCCACCGCAAAGGGGCCAGGCACCTTTGTGGTGGTTTTTGCTTTGACGGGCCGCGCCTGTGCCTTGGTATACCATGTACGCCGTTTGCGAATGCACCCCACACCGCCGCACAACCCAGAAAGGCCCCCATGGACACCACCTTCAGCCACATCAAAGCCGTGTTCTGCGATATCGACGGCACGCTGCTCACGAGCCAGCACACGGTGTCCCCGCGCACCGTGGCGGCGATCCGCGCCCTGCGCGAGCGCGGCGTGCTCTTTGGCCTGTGCACCGGGCGCGACGCCCACGCGACCGAGGCCATGTACGAGCTCTGGGGCATCGAAGGCCTGGTGGACGTGCTCGTGGGTTGCGGTGGCGCCGAGGTCATCGACCGCGCGCACGACATCAACGAGCTGAGCTATCCGCTGCCGGGCGAGACCATCGCGCGCATCTGCAAGCACATGGCGGACCTTCCGGCAACGCCCGTCTGCCCCCGAGACGGCGTGTTCTACGTGCCCGAGAGCAACGCGTGCGTCGAGCACCTGTCGCGCGTCGACGGCGTGCCCTACCAGGTGGTCGATTTTGCCGAGTTTTTGCGCGAGCCGCAGCCCAAGGTGATGTTTACCATGGCACCCGAGGTAATGCCGCGGGTGATTGAGCGGGCGTCGACGTTTGCCGATAACACTGTTAAGGCGGCGGCTCTGCAAACCACGCAGCGGCTCTACGAGTTCATGGATCCGCGCGTGTCCAAGACGCGCGGCCTTGTGCGCGTGGCAGAGCTCAACGACATGGAGCTCCAGAACATCTGCGTGTTTGGCGATGCGGACAACGACACCTGCATGGTGGCTGACGCCGGCGTGGGCGTGGCCATGGCAAACGGCAGCGACGCCACCCGTGCCGCCGCCGATTTTGTAACCGCCAGCAACGACAAAGACGGCATCGCGATCTTTATCGAGGAACATCTGCTGTAGCGCTGGGGGAGAACCACCGCAGAAGGGGGCAGACTCTTTTGCGGTGGCCTCAGGCGATTTGGGCGAATTGATACCTAAAATCTGTGGGAAAATTCAAATATTGTTGTCTGAACATCATACTTCTAACCACCGATGGGTTTAAGATATTCTCATCAATTTGGTAGGATATTCCTCCCGGGCAATGACCCAACGCTCACGGTCGATTTTCGACCGTTCACAGGATGTTTGCTCTTGAGCAAAATGTTGTGCAAATAAATCTAATGCCATTAAAAAATAATACGCAACTAAATTACCAGCAGAAACAAAAAATAGATAGCGAATAAACGAAGGCAAATCCGAGCAATTGTCAAGAGAATTGAGAACTCACTACAAAACTATCGGTTTTATTTGCTCAGATGTTTAAACAATCGTTATAATTACATTACTAAACGAGCGCAATTACAGATTGCGCAGATACGTTTGATGGCGAAAGAGCAAGAACGCGGTCTCTTGGGGAGGAGACATCGATGAAAGCGAATTCGGACAAATCTAAGCAGAGTAAAAAAGCGACGCGCCGTGTACTGGCAGGCGTTTTGTGCGGAGCCTCCGTTTTGAGCCTGGTACTGTCGCTCGTTATGCCCCCGATCTCGCAGGCCATCGCCAACGATGCCCAGACAGTTTCTACCGCGGAAACTGTAATGGGGGGGGGTTCCTCAAGTGAGTCCGCTGCTGTAGGTAACACCAGCGAGGATGCCGAAAACCAGAATAGCGACGAGACCGATGGCGGCGAGTCTGGCTCTTCAAATAGTGTTGAGCAGGCTCAGAGTGCGAATGCGGCTTCAGCGGGAGCGACGGCCACCGTGAAGCCGGGAATTTACGTTCCCACGTCTATCGGTATCGGTACGAATATCAATGTCTCAACCCCTGATCCCGGCGTGGCCACCTACGTCGGCCGCGACATGTACATCGGTGGTAAGCCGAGCGATAAGCCGAGCGACGGCACTATCGATCTTGATGCGGACAACGCCCCCACCGGCTCATATGCCGCTGAGGCGGAGGGCCTTACCGTGGTCCGTGGCAAGCTTGCCATGAATCCACTCAAAGAGAGCTGGCCCTATAATAATAGTGGCGGCGCTGGTTTCCGCTTTGGCACCGTTGGTTTTGGTTCCCAGTTCCGTCCTGTCTACGGCAGCACCGTGCTTGCGGTCGCCGGAATCGACAGTGCGATCACCAAAATGAGCGTTGGTTACAACGGCAACTTGCCGGGGGCGACTACCGTTGGCGCTTGGAACAAAGGCGCTTGGGTCGGACAGCAGAGACCTTCTGAGGGCGCGACTCCTTCCGGCTTTGCCTACACTGCGCAGATCGCAGGCCCCATCACATACTGGCGCGATAACAATGAACGCCAATCCGTGGTGACAACGCAGGGTAATTGGTACGAGGGCAAGAACTCTCAGGAAAGCAACCTGTTCAATCAAACTGTTGATTTGACTAATGTCAACAATAACGATTATTCGAGCTACAACGGTGAAGATGGGTACCTCTCGAAGCTATCGAAACAGCTCGACTCGTTTGAAGATACCGGCGAGGTGGATGTCAACGGCTTTGCAGAGCCTAATAGCAACTACGTCATCAACAAGTACAATAACGACGGAACAAGCTATACACTCAAATTCGATGGTAGCGGCAAGTCTGTTTCCGGTGCGCTCGATACCGGAATCCCGAGCAATAAGATTCGCAACACCGAGCGACTCATCACCTTTACCGGCGATGGAACTTCTATGCAACAGGTCTTCACTATCGCCGGTTCCGAGCTCTCCAACTGGAAGGATGGCGTCTACTACCGCGGCGTCGACTTTAAGTTCACCAATATCCCCGAAGGCGCATCCATTGTCGTGAACGTTAGAGGTACTAATCCTGTCGAGTTCCACAACGGCTGGCGCTTCTGGTGGGGAGATACAGAAATATCTCGCGGTTACGAGAGTCAGTACGCCAAGAAAGACCTTGACGCGAAATACTCGCTGGCCTCCCAGTCCATCATGTGGAACTTTGTCGATACGCAAAGCCTTACCATTCGAGGCGGCATCGCGGGAGAAAACCGCGCGGACTGGGGATACGGCGGCACAGCCACCGGTGCCAAGTGGACTGACGACGATCCTGCGGCGGCTATGATCGGATCGATTCTCGTTCCCAACGGAAGTTTCGACGACCATGTGACTACCAACGGCCGCGTTTATGTGGGCGTCGATTTCTCAATGAACAGCCCGAAGGTTGCCGCAGCATTTGGTGAGGGTAACTCGGCTTCCGTCATCGATATTGATCAGGAGCGTCACAACTTCCCGTGGTCTGGGTCGTATACGCCCGACGGCTCCGCCGTTGCGTGGAGCAAGGTCGATGCGGCGAACGGCAACACGTCGCTTCCTGGTTCCTCGTGGGCTATCTATGGTTCTGTCGAGAATGCTGTCGTGGGCAAGGACGCTATCGTGACGGTGACTGACGGTGGCGCAAATGATTACGCTTCGGGTGATGGCAAGCTTCAGTTCAACTATCTGAACCAGAAGGCAAACATCGGCAATTCCAACGATACCAACTACTTCACGTATTACATCAAAGAGGAGACGGCGCCGGCTGGCTACCAGAAGTCAGACACCATCTACTATGCCACTATGAACAATACTGGCGAGAAGCCGAACTACGTTCAGGGTTACGTGGATGAGAACGGCAAAAATGTTCCGTTCGAGAATAACCCCACAGGTGCCATTCCCAACACCAAGATCATCACCGGTACGGTGTCTTGGACCAAGGTGGGGGAGGGCGACACAAAACACACTCCTTTGGCTGGTTCTGAGTGGAAACTCACCAAGACTAATGACGCCGATGGTGCGGCCGTTAACCAGTCCTGGACCGTGAGAGATCAGGTGAGCGACCAGTCGACTTCGAGCGATACCACGTGGGTAGACACCGACACCGCGCCTGGCAAGTTCAAGCTCGAGGGCCTGCTGCCGGGCACGTACACGCTTGTTGAGACCCAGGCTCCGTTTGGCTACGAACTGAACACCACGGTTTATGAGTTCACGGTGTCAAACGAGAACGGTTCCGTCACGTGGACCGAGGGAAAGAGCCCGACGATTGACGGGAACAACGTCTACATTTCCGACGCCCTTACCACTACGTCCGTGAAGATCCCGGTGACCAAATCTGTTCGCAATACGGACTGGCCGAAGGGCGATAAAGACAAATATGTGCCGTTCGAGTTCAGCATCGAGGCTACGGGGGCAAATAAGGATAGCGCACCTAAGCTTGATCCGACGACTATTTCCGTCGCTCCCGCAGCGGGCTCCACCAAGGTCAACGACATCGTGGCATCCTTTGGCGGTATCTCGTTCTCCAAAAAGTACCTCGCCGAGATCGACGATTCGAACCCGACTGGCGCCAAGACCTACACCTACACGGTGAAGGAGGTCGCGCCTACCACCGGTGCCATCGACAAGCTTCGCTACTCCAAGGCCGAGTACCAGGTGGCCGTCACGGTGAAGGCCGTCATGGATGAGACCACTGGCAAGTACTCCGGCCTCACCACCTCCACCACGGTCACGCAGGTGAAGGACGACATGGGCAACACCGTGAGTAACACCATCGGCAAGGACGCCGCGCCCAACGCCATTCCCGCCTCCACCTTCACCAACACCTACTCCACCACTCTGCCTCTTTCCGGTATGTCGGGCGTCACTGTGACATACCTTGCCGGCGCGGCGGTGCTTTGCGCTGCTGCGGCCTGGATGCACATTCGTCGCAAGGCGAATGCGAAGGGAGGCGAGCGTCGTGAATAAGAAAGTTTGCTCCTTCCCGATCTTGTTTGCGCTGCTTGCCCTCCTGATCGGCACCTGCGCGGTTGTGTTCCCCGCTTCCGCGCAGGCCGCGCCGACCTCGACCGGTTCCATCACGGTGAGCGGCACCGTGGCGCGCAGCTACGACGCCTACCAGATCTTTAGCGCCAACGTCGTCGACGACAGCGGCGACGCCAAGATCGCCACCGACCTCGCCTGGGCAAGCGACGCCGCACGCGACGCCGCGCTGCCTGTGCTGCACAGCGCCGGCATGCCCAATTCCCAGTCCACCGCGCAGGAAGCTGCCGAGTGGCTCAACACCGATTCCCACCTTACGAGCGCGCTGAGCGCACAGCTCGCTCGTTCCCTCCAGAGCTCTGACGCCGTGTCCGTGGCCCTTAACGCGGGCACGACGACCGAGCTGTCCTGTGGCTACTGGCTCATCGTCGCCGACGACGACGCCATCGCCCAGGGCGAGGTCGGCACCGCGCCGATCATGGTTCTGGTCGGCGGCAGCGCCGTCACCGTCAAGCCCAAGGCCGCCACTCCCAAGGTGGCCAAGCACGTGCTGGAGGACAGCACCGCCGCCTGGCAGAAGGCCGCCGACGCCACGGTCGCCGACGACCTGTACTGGCGCCTCTCGGCCACGGTTCCAGCGGGTCTTGCTGCCTACGACACCTATACGGTGCGGTTCGTCGACACCATGGGCGCGGGGCTCGACCCCTCCAAGGTGGCCGCGAGCATGCGCGTGTACGTGGCGGCGGGCGCGGACGGCGGCTTCGACGCCGTCTCGGCCGGTAAGGACGGCCGCGCCGGCACCGACCCCGCGAAGGGCTGGACCGACATCACGGCCCAGTGCGCCACCAAGGTAACGGCCGACGGTAAGACCTTCACCGTGCGCACCGGCGACCTGATCGCCGCGCTCGGCGGGGCCGACGCCTTCGCCGCGGGCGCCCGCGTGGTCGCCGTGTACAACGCGCCGCTCAACAGCGCGTGCAACCACGGCATCGCGAAGGGCAACCCCAACGAGGTCTACCTGCGCTACCCGCGCTCTCCCTTTGCCGACCAGTCCGGCGACGCCGGCTTCACCCGCACGCCGAGCGACGATGCGTGCGCCTACACCTGGGATCTCGCGCTCACCAAGCGCGGCAGCGACGGCGACAAGCCGCTTGCCGGGGCGGTCCTGAGCATCGTAGACGACCGCGACCGCACGCTGGCGGCCGACGGCACGTGGGATGCGGAGGGCAAGGCCACCGTCACCACGGGCGAGGACGGCCGCGTGACCGTCTCGGGCGTGGACTCGGGCAAGCTGGAAGTCCGCGAGCTCAAGGCACCCAAGGGCTACACCGCCTTTGAGGGTACGCGCTCCGTGACAGTCAAGGCCGAGGGCCTGGACGTCGACCAGGTGGCCGCCGCCAAGCCCAAGCTCACCATCACGGCCGAGTCGCCCCTGCGCGCCGACAGCGCGGACGGGTCGACGGGCAGCCTGGAGGCGTCGCTCATCAACACGCCCACCGGCACACCCCCTAGCATTACCACCGGAGGCTTTATGCCCTCGACTGGCGATATGGCAATGTACGCCGCGGCCGCCGCAGCGGTCGCCGGAGCCGCGCTCATCGTGGTCGCGCTCCTGGTCAAGCGGGGAGGTGGCAGCCATAAAGAGTAGCTGGCAGCCCCACAGAGAGCGGGGCGAGACGTAGCGAAGTAGATGCTAAGACACAGACAGATGATGACCGATCGAATGAGAACCAACTGGAAAACGGAGGAAAAGAAGATGAGCATGAGCAAGAACATCGCACGCCTGGCTGTAACCGCCGGCCTCACCGCAGCCCTGAGCTTCGGCGGCGTCATGGCCCCGGTGACCATGGCGTTTGCTGAGGGTACGCCGAAGGTGGCCGAGAGCGGCAGCGTGACGATTAAGGAGGATATCTACAAGGATACGACCTTTAAGGGAATCAAAATTTTCTCGGCGAAGGTCACGCAAGACCAGAAGGATGATGGTACCTGGGACTCCACTGTGGAAAAGACGCTTTCCGATATCGATTGGGCAAGTGGTCCCGTAAAGAGCGCAGTGACTACGGCATTTAATAACGATGACCCCAAGCCTGATGGCTTGCCGACTGGCAAAGATGCTGAATCTGCTCAGGCGTGGGCTCAGTTCATCAAAACGCACGGGAACGAAGTTGTGGGTAATAACGTCAAGGCCGGAAGCGTGCTCGACAAGATCGCTGCTGCCGTTGAGAAGGCGAACATTCTTGAAGGCAATGACGGCTGGCTAAATGCTGACAACACCGGTTCTTTTGATAACTTGGCTACTGGTTACTGGCTCTTCGTGACTAAGAGTGTCGGCAAGGATGCTAATGCTGAAAAGGGTAACACGGATACCTTCAGTTCGCCCATTTTCGCCGTTGTTGGCGGTTCCGCTGAGAACTTAACTCCCAAGAAGCAGGTCCCCACTGTAACCAAGGCCGTCAAGGATGACAAAGAAGGCAGCTCTTTTGGCGATAATGTGTTCACGAATCCCAACATGGCTGCGGACTCCCGAATGGATCAGTTTATCGATTATCAGCTTACCGGTACCGTTGCGGGTAACATCGACACTTACAGCACCTACAGGTACACCTTCACGGATAATCTTCCCAAATCCATGACGCCTAGTCTTGGGGCTGACGGCAAGACGCCAGTTGTTAAGGTCAAAATTGGCAATACCGAGGTTAAGACCGGCTACACTGCCAAGTACGATAGCGACACGCTGACTGTCGACTTCCTTAATCTCAAGAATTGCACGGCTGAGGGTGGCACTCCTATCTTGCTGAACGGCAACTCTAAGGTGACCGTTGAGTACCAGGCCAAGCTCGACTCTAGCAAGGTTTGCAATACTGACGGTTCGCTCAAGTCAGAATTCAGCAGTTTGCTCGGTACCGCACAGACGAATACGGTTAAGCTTACCTACTCCAACAACCCGCACGGTGAAGGTGAAGGCACTACGGTTGACCATCCTGCCTATGACTACACCTATGGTATCGATGTTACCAAGGTCGGTAGCGACGAGGATGAGGCTGGCAAGCCTAAGAAGCTCGAGGGCGTTGAGTTCACGCTGCAGGAGAAGGATGATACGAACAACTTTATCAAGGCGGATGGTACCAAGACGAAGGATAGCGAGCAGGCTAAGCTGAAGACCGACGCAAGCGGCAAGATCAACGTCGTTGGTCTTGATGAGGGTACTTACGTCCTTACGGAGGTCAAACCGGCGCCTGGATATAACAACTCCCACAGCGCTGGCATCACGTTCACCATTACTCGCGGGACGCTTCCGGCAGACGATACGACTGTTGTTAACCCGGGCTGCACTCTTGCTACTGGTACTGATGAGAATCTCGTCAAGGTGGCTCAAACTAATACCGAGGCCGCTGACGGCAAGGTACACCTCACTGTCACCGACCAGAAGGGCACCGGCCTTCCCCTCACCGGCCTCAACGGCGTGACCTTCACTTGGATCGCTGGTGGCGCGGTGCTGTGCATCGGCGTGGCGCACCTCATCCGCAGCCGTAAGCAGGCTGAGGAGTCCGAGCAGGAGTAACGCTCACTCACCCATCCCTTTGGCAGGTGGGATGTGATGGCCATGAGACTTGCGGACACTTTTCTCGTCCATCGACGTTCTTGCTTTGCCATTCTCTTTTCGGGGCAGACTCCGCGCTGGAGTCTGCCCCGTTCTTTTTGGGACAACGCAGCCAGCCTCCATCGTCCGATGCAGACTCGTTCGTCATCGCGTTTCTTGACTCGTATGAGGTTCGGTTTAAGGTCCGTAGGCGCACGCGCGGTGTGGACGGTAGAAGGCATTTGCGCTGCAACAAGCGCAAATAAGAATGCCCGGGGTTCGGAGCCCGGGCATTTAACAACGTCGGAAACTGGTCGCCCGCGCTCCTAAGTACTTACGCGGGATGCGTCGTTTCCTATTGACATTGTATCCCGAATCGCCCCGCCGATCCGGGACATTTTGAAAACGCAAACACGTCGGGCAAACGCGGACAATGCGGCCAGGCTCCGCTGGATGAGGAACCGTGTTTGTAACTATCGAACAAATGTTTGTCAAAATCGCGTTTACCAGGCGTGGGTGCATACACTCGCAGTAAAATATCCTTGCGACGCATCCCGTGCGCGGGCGGCCGACGACTCGATCGGAGGTCACCATATGCTGAAATTCCTTAACGCGCTCGCCGCCCTCGCGGCGGTGGGCTCGTTCGTCATCGCGTTTCTTGACTCGTATGAAGTTCGGTTTAAGGTCCGTAGGCGCACGCGCGGTGCGGACGGTGGACGGCATTTGCGCCGAAAGCGCAAATAAGAATGCCCGGGGGTCGGATCCCGGGCATTTAACAAAAACTGAAAACTAGGCCGCCCGCGCTCTCGTACACTTACGCGGGGTGCGTCGTTTTCTATTGACATTGTATCCCGAATCGCCCAGCCGATTCGGGATATTTTGAAAACGCAAATATGGGCTTAGGCACGCCCTTGATTATCAACTTCATCCGAACACTTCCCACATTCATCCGCACATGTGCG
>DXZS01000018.1 GCA_019419505.1 Collinsella sp.
GACAGGATTTGAACCTGCGACATCCTGCTCCCAAAGCAGGCGCGCTACCAAACTGCGCCACGTCCCGAAGGTGTTGAGCAGCTAAGGTCTAAACCTTGCGTGTCCCAAAGCGAAGGAAATTATAGGGGAGACTCCCCGCCTGTGCAAGCATTGATGCCTTAGCTCCTCGAATGTGCAACAAAACGACTATGGAGCAGACCGATCACAAATGCCACCACGGCAACCGGCGCCCACGCGGCACCGATATCCGCCAGCGGCAGCACATCAAACGGCAGCCACGCACCCGCAAAGAACGCGTCGCGGACCGAGGTGATCACACTCTGTACCGCGACCACGCCGCCGACCCAGACCCACACCTGCGGATGAGCGTCGCAAAAGCCGTGCACCAGGCCCATCAGTACCAGCACGATGGCGACGGGATACAAGGCGTTGAGCATAGGCACCGAGAACATGAGGATCACGTCGAGACCCACGTTGGAGAGCACGCACGAAAACGCTGCGAACACAAAGGCGAGAACCGCAAAGGGACGGCGCATGGCCTCCTCGGAGGCCTCTGCTCCCCCTTCGACCACATACGTCTCGCAGAAGTAGCGCGAGCAGCAGCTGATAAGGCCGATGCACACGTTCATGCAGGCAAGGAAGAAGATGGCGAAGACCACGACCGTGCCGGCAAGCCCAAAGTGCATGGAGGCCGAACGGGCGAGGATGGCGGCGCCGTTGGTGGCGTCGGGCATCACGGTGCCGAGCTGCATACCGGCAAGGCCCAAGCCGCAGTAGATGATAGCCATGAGCACGCCGGCGATCACACCGGAACGCGAAATCTCAAAGGCCACGCGCTTGTCATCGGTAACACCCAACTCGTGGATGGTCTCGGCGATGATGATGCCAAAGGCGAGCGACGCGAGCAGGTCCATGGTCTGATAGCCAGTCAGAAAGCCCTGCACGGCAGCACCGGCATTGTAGGGGGCCTGCGGCGCGGCAGCCGGTCCCAGCGGCGAGATCACGGCAGCACCCACGACCAGCACGATGAGCGCAATGAGCGCAGGGCCCGTAATGCGGCCGAGCACGCGCGTGATGACGCCTGGACGCAGCGTGAGCGCAAACGCGACGACGAAGAACCCGATGGCAAACACCAGACGTGCCGTGCCGAGCGAAACGCCCTCGGGTAGCAGCGGCACCAGCATTTCGAACGCCGTAGAGCTTGTGCGCGGAATGGCCAGGCACGGACCGATGGCCAGGTAGACCGCCGCAACGAAGAATTCACCAAACTTAGGATGCACGCGCCCGGCCAGCTCGCGGGCCGTGCCGGCGAGCGCGACGGCGATAAAGCCCATGACGGGCAGGCCGATGGCGGCAATCAAAAAGCCAATCATGGCAAGCGGCGTGGCCGTGCCGGCCTGAAGTGCCAGCAACGGCGGAATGATGAGGTTACCGGCGCCAAAGAGCATCGAAAACAGCGCAATGCCGACGGTGACGACATGGTCGGAGCGCAAACCGCGCGGAGCGGATGAGGCCATATGCACACCTTTCGGGTCGAAACAAAAACGGGACGGGCAAAAACACCCGTCCCGCAAGTATAAACGGTCTAGCAGCTTTAGCAGGCTAAATCGCACAGAGCATCGATAGCCGTGTCGACTTCTTCGGTAGTGTTGAAATACCCAAACGAGAAGCGGACGACGCCCTGGCACTCGGTCCCCAGCGCACGGTGCATGAGCGGGGCGCAATGGGCGCCGGGGCGCGTCGCAATCCCCCACCCTTGCATGAGTGCATCCGAGATCTCGGCAGAGTCGATATCGCCCACGTTGAGCGACACAATCGCAGAGCGCGTCGGCTGGTCAAAGGCACCGTAGAGCTTAATCCCCGAAATCTCGCGCACACCGGAAAGGAAGCGATCAGCGAGTGCACGCTCGTGGGCAGCAATCGCCTCGACCCCACCCTGGGCCTCGATAAAGTCGAGGCCTGCGGAAAAGCCCGCGATGCCGTGGCCGTTGAGCGTGCCCGCCTCAAGGCGCGTGGGCCACTCAAGCGGCTGCAGTGGGTCGAAGCTGTGCACGCCCGTGCCGCCCATGGCCCACGGAGCCACGTCAATGCCCTCCGCCACGGCCAGGCCGCCGGTCCCCTGCGGACCCATGAGCCCCTTATGGCCGGTAAAGCACACAATGTCGAGGCCCATGGCCTGCATATCGATATGCGCCGTGCCGGCAGACTGCGAGGCATCGACGATCACCAGCGCACCGGCCGCATGCGCGATGGCAGCCACGCGCGCAATGTCGACCGCGTTGCCGGTCACATTGGAGGCGTGCGTCACCACCACAGCACGCGTACCGGGCGTGACAAGCCGCTCGAGCTCGTCGTAGTCGAGCACGCCGTTGGTATCACAGCCCGCATGCTCAACCGTCACACCCTGCTCTGCCGCCAGGCGGTTGAGCGGACGCAGTACGGAGTTGTGCTCGAGCACCGTTGTGACCACATGGTCGCCGGGGCGCACCACCCCGTTGATGGCGGTGTTGAGCGCCGCCGTGGAGTTGGGCGTAAAGCACACATGGTCCGCCCTCGGGCAACCCAAAAGGCGCGCGAGCTTGGCACGGCAAGCGTGAATCGTACGAGCGGCATCGAGGGCACCCGACGTGGCGCCGCGCCCGGCATTGCCGAGCGAGCACATCGCCTGCGTCACGGCATCGATGACCACCTGCGGCTTGTGCATGGTCGTTGCCGCGTTATCCAGATAGATCATCGCACGACCTCCCACATATCGATCACGGTGAAGCCCTCGGTGGGAACGCCCGCCGAGGCAAGTTCGCCGCGCAGCAGTTCCTCATCGGCAGGCAACGCCTTCCACGCCAAACCGCAGCCGGCAGCGACCTCCCCGGGCACGGGAATCGTCCGCCCGGGAAGACCGCGCTCGATGCACAGGGATTCGCAACCCATGGCGGCCGCCGTGGTGGGAAACGTGATGACAAGCGCCGGGCGCTTCTCCCTCATGGCAACTCCAACCAATACGCTACGGGCGCACGACGCGCACGGCCTGCTCCATCTTCTCCACGATCACGTACATGTTGGTGACCTCGCCCACCGCAAGCTGGTCTTTAATGCCATAGTGGTCGAGGCAGGTACCGCAGGTGAGAATCTCGACACCCTGCTCCGCCAAGCCCTTCAGGTCATCGAGCACCGGCGAGCCCTCGACGGTGAGCTTGGCACCGCCGTTGTAGAACAGCATGGTCACGGGCAGCTCCTCCTGCTGCGTCACGGCAAAGACAAACGCCTTCATGAGCTTGTGGCCCAGCTCGTCGTCGCCACGGCCCATGCAATCGGTATAGACGGAAATGACAAGTTTGCCCTTGCCGGCGCTGGCGTCGCAGAAAGCGGCGCCGTCCTGCTCGGGGTCCGCAACGGCCACGGCACCGGCGGTCGCGACGGTCACGTGCCACTCAGCGTCAGAAACCTTCTCGACTGAGGCCGTGCAGCCCTTCTCCTGCGCCATCTTCGAGATGTTCTTGACGGCGGTCTCGTTGTCGACCGAGGTCACGACTGTGCCCTCGCCATCGAGTTGCTTCAGGGCTTTGAGCGTCTTGACGACGGGCAGCGGGCAGGCATCGCCCATGGCATTGACTTCAATTTTGGTAGACATAGTTTTTCCTTTCAAAAGGGACCGCCCAGAACAGTAGGCGGTCGCATAAACGGTTTTCCTTAATGCACAACGCGAACGGCAGGACCGCCTGGTACCGGCTCGTACACGCGACCGACGACGGCGGCGATACGTCCTTCGGCATGTAGACGGCTCGCAAGCTCATCCACATCGGCAGCAGGTGCCGCGATAAGCAGGCCACCAGACGTCTGCGGGTCGTACAGCGCGTCGAGCATGCCCGGCTCAAGGTCCTCGTCGGCCGTCACGCGCGGGCCAAAGAAGTCCTGGTTGCGGTAGGAGCCCGCGGGGATAATGCCCAAACGCGCCATGTCGAGCACCTGGTCAAAGAGCGGCACCGCCCCCGACGCAAGCTCAATCTGCACGCCCGAGCCCTCGGCCATCTCGCACGCATGCCCGATCAGGCCAAAGCCCGTGATGTCGGTGCAGCCGTGAAGCTCAAGTCCCTCGGCCAGACGAATCGGAGGCTCGTTGAGGGTGCGCATCGAGTCAAACATGGCTGCGGCCTCGTCCCGCTCGATGAGCTCGCCCTTAATGGCCGTGGTGATGATGCCCGAGCCAACCGCCTTGGTCAGCAGTAACGCATCGCCCACGCGCGCGCCGCTGTTGGCGAGCATGCGGTCGAGCGCGACAAACCCGCTCACGGACAGGCCGTACTTGGGCTCGTCGTCGTTGATGGTGTGACCGCCCGCGATGGAGCAACCCGCCTCGACGCACTTGTCGGCGCCGCCCGCCAGAATCTGACCGGCAACCTCAACGCCCAGACAGCTCGGGATGCACAGCAAGTTCATGGCATGGCTCGGCCGCCCGCCCATGGCGTAGATGTCCGACAGCGAGTTTGCCGCGGCGATCTGGCCAAACAAAAACGGGTCGTCGACCATCGGTGGGAAGAAGTCGATGGACTGCACGAGACCCAAGTTATCGCCAACGCGAAAGACGCTCGCATCGTCGGAGGTATCGAACCCCACGAGCAAGTTGTCGTTATGCACATTGGGTAAATCGCCCAGGACCTGGGCGAGGGCTCCAGGAGCCAACTTAGCGGCTCAACCGCTCGCGGCAGTCATAGACGTGAGCTTAATCTGATCGTCAGCCATCGATACCTCCTCTCATCGGTCAATCATTTTCTCCCAGTATACGCATGAATGCGAGCCTGCGGCGGATGCATTAATTGAGCGCCTGTGCGCGAATCGCCGCGCCGATGGCACCGGCAAAGCGAGCCTGGGGCGAGGTGGTCACCGGCGACCCCAGCAGCTCGCCCAACCGCTCCACCACGAAGGCGTTCTCGCACAGGCCACCGGTCAGGTAGTACGGGGCGCCCGCGGCCTGCCCGGCCATGGTCGCCACGCGCGAGACCACGCTGTCGATCACGCCACGCGCAATGTTCTCGCGCGGCTCACCGCGACCGATCAGGCTGATAACCTCGCTTTCGGCAAACACCGTGCACATGCTGCTGATCTTGGTGGGCTCGCCGATGCGAGCGAGGTCCGCCATCTGCTGCTGGGAAATGCCTAGGCGGTCGGCCATGATCTCCAAAAAGCGCCCCGTGCCGGCGGCGCACTTGTCGTTCATGGCAAACTTGGCCACGCGGCCACTTTTAAGCTGAATAACCTTGGTGTCCTGGCCGCCCACGTCGATCACGGTGCCGTGGTCGCCAAACAGGCGCACGGCACCGGTGCCGTGACAGGTGATCTCGGTCACGACCTTGTGCGCATAGGGCACGGCGACACGACCGTAGCCGGTCGCGACCACACGCACATCGTCGGCTGCCACGTCATAGCCGGCCGCTGCCAGCGCCTCGCGCAGCCGCTCGGAAGCATCGACCGAGGAGAACCCGGTTGGCTGCACGCACGTCCACGCCACCGAACCCTCCCCGTCGACCACAGCAGCCTTAGCCGCCGTAGACCCGATATCGATCCCGATCCCTATCATGGCTCTCTCCCAATCTAAACATCAAAGACAGCTGCGCGTTCAGGCGCCTTAGCTCTAGGTTTCTCAGGTGCCGGAGATTGCCCCGAAAGAGGAGCGCAGCGTACTTTGGGTACGCAAGCGACGGTTTGAGGAGCAAGATCCGGTGCCTGAGGAAGCTAGAGGGTTTCGATGAAGGCGGCGATGCGAGTCTCGATCTGGCCCATGTCACCGTTGCTGTAGTCGGTCTCGATCTTCATATACGGAATACCCACACCCTCGACAGCCCCCTGCATGCGTGCACTCTCCACGTTAAAGGTGTGGCACGCCTGGAGCACGCTCTCCACTACGCCATCGACGTGATACTTCTCGCACATGGCCAGCGTGTTCTCCATACGACCGTCGTTGGGCGTCATAACCGAGCAGTTGATATCCAGGTAGCGGTCGGCGATCGCACGCAGGATGTCGGGCGCATCCGGGTCGACCATCATGGCCGCCGTGCGCTCACCCGAGCAGTCATCCATACACACGACCACGCCGCCGTTGGACTCGATGGTGCGACCGATCTTGTTGATTACGCCGCCCACCGGGCAACCGGTGATCAGGATGCGCTTGGCATCCGCCGCAACCGGGTGCTCGCCGGCCTCGTAGGCCTCGCGCAGCTTGACAATCTTTTGCTCCAGCTGCTGCGCATAGGCCTCGATATCAAAGCTGAACGTGCCGGCAAACATGGTGCTCATCAGGTCGACGCCGCTCATGGCCGCCGGCTGGTTGGCCTGCAGCGCAAACATCTCGAGCTGGGCCGCACGCAAGCGGTTGCGACGACGGACGGCAGCGCGCAGGTCATCGTCGGTAATCGTGATGCCGTAGAAGTTCTCGAGCTCCTCCTGGAGCAGGCAGCACTCCTCGTACCAGCCTTCACGCTCGTAGGCGCGATCGCGACCCTGCGGAAGATGCAGAATGTGCGTGCGCTTGAGCTCGTTGAGTAGCTCGTACATCTTCTTCTTGCCGTCGCAGGTGGTCTCACCGATGATCATGTCGCTAAAGTACGTAAACGGGCACTTTTGCGAATAGGCAAAACCATACGTCGACTTGATGAGCGGACACAGATTTGCCGGCAGCACCTTCTCGGCCTCGGGAATCACCTCATCGGACGTACCGCAAAGGGCCACGCTCGAGGCGCCCGCGGCATCGATAATCTCGAGCGGCGTATAGCTGCACAAAAAGCCGACCAGACGATTGCCCGCCTGCTTGTAATCCTTGACACGAATAAACGCCGCCTTGCGCTGCTCGTTGAACTCCTCAAACGTGGATGGCAACGGCTGCTCCATATTTTCCGACATATAACTCCTTAACAAACCTTTTGACCAACCAAGGAAACGGCTTTCCCAGGTGCCCGAGGTTGCCGTGAAAGAGAAGCGCCGCGTACTTTGGTACGCGAACGATGGTTTGAACGGCAAGATCGGGTGCCTGGGGAAGCCGCCGGGACGGATACCCCTAAATGGTTTCCAAGAAAGCCTCAATCCTGGTTTGCAGTTGGCCTGCATCCTCGCCGGCGTAGTCGGTCGTGATGTGCATAAACGGAATGCCGGCCTCCTCGGCAGCCTTCTCCACGGCAAACGACTCCATCTCGTAGAGCGTGCAGAACTGCAGGGCCACGTCGACGATGCCGTCGGCATGCAAGTCCTTGGCCATCTGGACAATGTCCTTCATACGCTGATCGTTGGGCGTAAAGACGGCGCAGTTAATCTTAAAGTAGCGCTCGGCGATGGCGTCGAGCATCTCGTCGACCGTCTCACCGGACTCGTCGACCAGGTCCTTGTAGTAGCGCGAGCCCGTGCAGGACTCCTCGCCTACCACAACGCCGCCGGCCTTCTCGATGAGGTTGAACAGCTTCCAGTTGGGCACGGCCATGGGCGTGCCGGTGTACAGGATGCGCTTGGTCCCCTTGGGCGCCACGCCCTCGCCGGCCTCAACGCGCTGCTCGCACTCGGCGGCCATCTCGTTGATGGCTCCGGTCAGACGCGGCGTGTCGTCCATAAAGGCGGCCTGAACGGTCAGCAGGCTGTCGAGACCGCTGATGGGCGCCGGATCGGCAGCGCGCGTGGCAGCGAGGCGCTGCAGGGCGCGACGCTTCTCGTTGACGGCGTGGATGGCAGCCTTCAGGCGCTCGGGCGTAATCTTGACGCCGCACTCTTCCTCGATCTTGGCGGCAAGCTTTTTAACCTCGGCCTTCCAGGTCACGAGCGTCGACTCGTCGTGCACGTTGGGGATATCCATGACGTACATGTTCTTTTGCGTGGCAAAGAACTCGTAGGCCTTCTTCTTGCCATCGCAGGTGTTCTCGCCCACCACCAGATCACTCGACTCAATGTAGGGGCAGACCTCGCCCAGCTTAAAGCCGGCAAAGCTCTTGATGAGCGGGCAGGTGTTGCGCGGCAGATGCTCCTCGACCTTGTCGGTCGCCCAGTCGGCACCCGAGCACAGGCCAACGGGGATGCCATCGCAGGCAAGCACGATCTCCTCGGGCACGTACACACAGAACGAACCGACGATCTTGGTGGCCTCGCCGGCCTCCTTCTTGTCGAGCATCTCCTTAATACGGCCGCTGTGGATGTTGGTGGCGACAAAATCCAGGTAGGACGTGGACTTGGGGCGATTGTTCTGCGTCAGGAACATATCGCCGTACATCTGGCCCACAGCGCCCAGCAGCATGTCGTGATCGGCAAGATTCATGCCGAGGCTCTCCCACATCGGATGGAAATCGAATTCTTCAGCCATGACGGTTCCCCTCTCGAACCAAATACGGATAACTACGGTATTGCTGCACGGTGGGCGGCGAAAACCCAGCCGTGCCTAAACCCGGAATTTTGGGGAACCTGCTTTGCGGTCGATTATTTAGTTGTGCGTCGTCTCTCCCGGAGCCGTGAACATACCTGCTCATATGCGACTCCGAGCCATATACAGGGCGCGCGCGGCAACGCGGCGAATGTATGTCGTCTGCGGCATGTGCGCGTCCTCCTTTACAAGTTAAGGTCAACTTTATCAACGGTCGTCGACCATGCGAACACCGTTGACATTCGTACGACAGCGTCGTGTGCCGCCGTTTAATAAATAATTATCTGTGTTGATAAGAGTTTGTCATTCCCCATTAGGCGAACGGCAAGACAAAGCCGCCGAGACTTATATCCCCGACGGCATTACCCGGCGCTACCGACAAACCAGATGGATCCTGCTGGCATCAAAATGCATACGCAGGGTCTCGCCTTCTTGCGGTAACCCATCCGCTGGTACGCTCAATTTGTTGACCTTCCACTGCAGACGCGTTGGCGCATCGGCCCGCGGCGCATCCAACAGCACAAGGCGCTCAAAACGCGAATCGCTCACGCGCGCCACGTGCAGGTCGTAGCTGTTGCGACCCCGCTCGGCACGGTTGTCCACATGGAAGTAGCTCGCGCGAATGCCCAGGTACGCCACATTATCGGGAACCTCGCGACCCACGTTAAAGGTCATGCCCCAATCGAGCGCCTCAACTTCTTCGTCGCCGATCTTGCGCGCCCGGCTTGTGTTCTTGCAGCCCGTCAGGCGCAGCGCCGCCAGCGTCTGCGGACGGCGGACCACGTCCTCGACGGAGCCGATCTCCTCAACATGCCCGTCGTGCATCACGCAGATGCGCTGGCACAGGCGGCACGCTTCGTCGATGTCGTGGCTCACATAGAGCACGGTGCGGTTGCATACATCGAACAGGTCGAGCATGTTCTGTTCGAGGGCGCTCTTAAGATAGGAATCGAGTGCGCTCATGGGCTCGTCGAACATAAAGATGCCCGGGTGAGCCGCCACCATACGGGCAAGCGCCACACGTTGCTGCTGACCGCCCGAGAGGCGCGCGGGATAGCGGTCGGCAAAATCGGCTAGACCAAAGATGCCCAGGTAGCGCTCGGCAAGTTTTTTACGCGCCGCGGCGTCGCCCGCGTCCTTTACGCCGGCACATACGTTATCGGCCACCGTCATGTTGGGAAACAGCTGATAGTTTTGGAACAGCAGGGCGCATTTGCGCTCCTGGGGCGACAGGTTGATGCCCGCCGCCGAGTCAAAAAAGGTCACGCCGTTGACGACGATCTTGCCCTCGTCGGGCGTCTCCACACCGGCAATGCAGCGCAAGGTGCAGCTCTTGCCGCAACCCGAGGCACCGAGCAGCGCCACACGCTCCTCGCCGGCCTCAAGCTGCATGTCGAGCATAAACCCGGGATAGCGCTTTTTAATATCCAGAACGAGCGACATGGCCTATCGACCTCCCTGCAAAGCGGCATCATCGCGCATGAGCTCGGCCAGCGCCTCGCGATCGATACGCAGCGCATCGCCGCCCACCGGGTCAAGCGAATCGCCCTGTCCGGCGAGCTCTTTGGCCTGTTTGCGCTCCGCACGGGAAAGGCCCCGCTCGCGATACTTTTGCGAATGCGCCGTGTACATGTTAATGAACAGAATGACCAGAAAGCTGAACGCGATTACGACCACGACCCAAAAGAGGGCCACCGACGTATTGCCGCCCATCCATTCAAAGTAAATCGCAATCGGAATGGTCTGCGTAATGCCGGCATAGTTGCCCGCAAAGAACAGCGTGCAGCCAAACTCTCCCATGGCGCGGGCAAAGGCGAGGACCGTACCGGCGGCAATCGAAGGCCAGCCAAGCGGCATCATAAGCTTGGTAAAGATGCGACGCTCGGACCAGCCCAGGGTTCGCGCGGCATCGAGCATCTGCGTGTCAAGGCTCTCAAAGGCACCGAGCGCCGTACGGTAGACCAGGGGAAACGACACCACCACGGCAGATATCACCGCCGCGGGCCACGTAAAGACGATCGAGACACCGTGTGCGATGAGCCACTGGCCCACCCCGGTCGAGCGACCAAACAGCATGAGGAGCAGAAAGCCGCAGACCGTGGGCGGCAGCACCATGGGAATCGTAAAGACCGAATCGAGCAGGCCCTTGATGCGACTCGAGGTACCCATAGTCTTCCACGCGGCGAACAGACCCAGCGCAAAGGAGATCAGCAGGGCAAGACCGCTCGTTTTAATGGACACCCAAAACGGGCGATAGTCGATGCCGCCCAAAAAGGAGGCCAGAGAGGTCAAGGGCCCCTGCTCATCCCGCAACACGACAGACGATGCCTCTACCATTTGAGCGCTATCAAGCCAACGCGCGCCGCCCTTGGCATCACCCGAGGCTGATGCGATCACTACATAGCGGTCCCCATCCGCACCGTGCTCGTCAAAGCCATAGGTATACCCGCCGGCATCAAACATTGTTTCCGCCGTAACATACCAAGGAAGATCCACGTCCCCTAGCTGCGCACCTCCCATGCAGTTTGCGCTGTCGAGCTTGCAGACGAGGGCCTTGAGACCCGATACGCACTCGCTGTCCTGCGGATCTAATCCATACTTCTCGACCGCCTTGGGCGATATCCACACCACAACGCGATCGGCAGCAGGCGCCACTACAAGGTCCACGTCCTCGTCAACGGGAAACCGGTAGCCCTCAGGCTGGCCCTCCATGGCACGAGCGGTCCCCTTGGCCAGCCGCTCAAAACCCTCGATCCCATAGGAAAGCCCATGAGCGGTCGCAGCAACCTGGGCCCCGTCCTCAACGTCCCCAGCAAACGCAAATCCCGGCACCCAGCAAAGCGCGAAGGTCAAAGCACAGGCGACAAGCATGCGGAATCTATTAAGCACGAAAAGCTCCAAGCGAATACAAGGACGGAGTGAAACACAAAACGATGGAATTATCGCGCCAAGCCGCACTAGGCGGAAAGCTCAAAGCCGTACTTGGCCCAAATCTTCTGGGCTTTCTTGTTGGTCAGGCAGAAGTCGATGAACGCCTTGGCCTCGTCGGCATGCTCAGAGCTATCGGCGACAGCACCGGGATACACGATGGGCTTGTGCGAATCCTCGGGGCAAACGAAGGCCTCCTCGATCCCGTCGTAGCGGAAGATATCGGAGCTATAGACAAAGCCAGCCACGCAGTCGCCCGTAGAGACGTAAGACGCAGCAGTGCCGACCTTGTCGGCCAGGGCCACCTTGTCGGCGATCTCGGGCGCATACTCGCCGTCGTCGCCCTCGGTGCCGGTGTAGAGGCCCACGGAGGCCAGGGCTTGGTTGGCGTACTTGCCGGCGGGGACGGTCTTGGCGTCGCCGATGGCGATCTTGCTGTCCAGGTTCGCAACGTCGGCGATGGCCTCGACCTTGGTGTCGGAGCCCTCGGCGCGAATGATCACAAGGTCGTTGACGAACATGTCCTCACGCGTGTCGGCGTCGACGAGCTCAGCGGCCTCGGCGTCGTCCATGGTGCCCTTGGAGGCCGTGATGAGCACGTCGACGGCAGCACCGGCGCGCATCTGCTCGACAAGGTCGCCAGACGCCTTAAACTGCGTGTCGGCAAACGTGGTGCCGGTCTGCTCGGTGAAAAGCTCCTGAACCTCGGGCAGAGCCTTCTCGAGCGAGTTGGCGGCAAAGACCTGCAGCTCGACAGCTTTCTTGGAAGATGCCTTAGCAGAACTGGCATCGGATCCGGCCGGCTCGGACGTCTTGTTGCCCGAGCAGCCGGCAAGACCAAGGCCAGCAGCGGCGACAGCAGAAAGCGAGACGAATCCGCGGCGAGAAACCATATCGAACATGTTCAACCCTTTCGAACGCCATGCCCGGGCACCCCGCCGCAGGCTTTATTCTGTTACTAGATTATACTTCTGCGCGAATAATGTTTGTGATAATTAGTTCTCGTCTAATAAGTTTCTTTTACCGATAACCCCGAGATGGCTGCACTGTCGCTGCATAAGAAAGGTGCATAAAAAAGGCGGAGCAGCCCGTAAGGTCGCTCCGCCGCAGGTAGTGCGCTTATTTGGCGTGCCCGCCGCCCGCTGTCATCTGAGCCGCATGCTCCAGCTGGTCCGCTATGGCCTCCCAGCTTTCGCGGGCGGCCTTCGTAGAACCGGGAAAGTTTACGACAAGTGTATGACCTCGTTGCATGCAAATAGCGCGCGAGAGCATAGCGCGGCGCGTCTTGGTCATGGAGTACGCACGGATTGCCTCTGCAATGCCCGGCACATCGCGCTCGCAGACGGCACGCGTCGCCTCGGGCGTCACATCGTGCATCGAAAGCCCCGTGCCGCCGCAGGTGAGCACGACATTGGCGTGGCACTCATCGGCGGCTTCCACAATGGCATCACCGATCTCGCTGACGTCGTCGCGCACGACCACATGCGAGGCGACCATCCAGCCCTGCGCCTCGATAAGTTCCTCGAGTGCGGCACCCGCCTCGTCCTGGGCAAGGTCGCGCGTATCCGAGCACGTCACGATCGAAATCTTCAACTCCATAGCATTCCTCCTACAACACGGCGCCCTCGGGCAGGTCGACGCGAACAACGTCCACGACATCGCCCACCTTGAGGTCGCACGGTCCTTCGTCAACACGCAACAGGCAGTTAGCCCGCTGCATCGTGCCGAGCAGCGCCGAATTCTGCGTCTTGGCCTCGGTCACCAACAGCTCACCGGTCTCGGGGTCGCGCAAAACCGTGGCGCGATCGAAGAAGCGGCGATGCTGTCGCTTTTTCACGCCGTGCGTGAGCGTCGCCTGCTGCACGGGACGCGCACCCTCGGCAAAGCCGCGCATCTTGCGGATCGCCGGACGCGCAAGCATCTCAAAGCCTACATACGCCGCGGCCGGATTGCCTGAAAGTCCCAGGTAGGGCTTACCCCCAAGCAAGCCAAACGTGATGGCCTTGCCCGGACGCATCGAGATGCGATCGAACAGCACCTCGCCCTCGCGCCGGACGAGCGCCGTCACGTAGTCGTAGTCGCCTGCCGAGGCGCCACCGCTCGTAATGACAAAATCGCACTCCAGCACGGCGCGATGCACCAGCTCGGCAATCGCCTGCTCATCATCGGGCGCAATGCCGTAGAACACGGGCTCGGCTCCTGCATCGAGCGCTTCGGCCATCAACGCCGACGAGTTGGAGTCGCGAATCTGCCCGCGCGCCGGCAGCTCACCCGGCGCGACCAGCTCCGTGCCCAGCGAGATAATGCCCACACGCGGCGCGGCATGCACCTTCACGCTCGCATACCCGGCGCTCGCCAACAAGCCGGCGCCCGCCGGAGCCACGACCTCGCCGGCGTGCATCACAACATCGCCGGCATGGGCCTCCTCGGCGGCAGAGCGAACGTTCTCCCCTACCTTGGCAGGCGCCGAGAACCTCACACGCGAACCCTCGTTGCCGTCACCGACGAGCACATCGACGATCTCATACTTCACCACGGCATCGGCACCTTCGGGTACCGGCGCGCCCGTCATGATGCGGACCGTCTCGCCCGCGCCGATTGTGCCCTCAAACACATGGCCCGCAGCCTCGTGTCCGATAACGTCGAGCGTCACCGGCGCCTCGCCAGATGCCTGCGCCAAGTCCGCCGAGCGCACGGCATATCCGTCCATAGCGCTGTTGGCAAACGGCGAGATGTCGATATCGGCCACCGCACCCTCTGCCAAGGGAAGACCGGCGGCCTGCCACACGGGAATCTCGACGACTTCGGTGCGATTCACGTGCGACAAGACGATCGCCTGCGCGTCCTCCAACGGAATGAGTTTCTCAGCCATATACACCTCTAGCATGCTGCGGCGCGCAACAAAAGCGCCGATTCTTTATGTTTCTCTCAGTATAATCCCTCGACGCGCGACCGTGACTTGGCCTGTACCCGCAAATACATCTGTCGGCCGCAAGCCGCGAAACAGAACCAAAACCAACCCACCGGCTCGTCGCGTTTACCGCGTTTTATAATGCTCGTGTTGCAACCCAAAAGAGGAACGTATGACTTTTACCGACAAACCCGAAAGCGCAAACGAAGCGCAGGATCATTCTCAGTCGCTCGACGACGGCGGCTTTTTCTCCCTGAACGACGTCATCATGGCCGGCAGGCATCAGCTCACCCGCTCCGAGCATCTCTTGGCCGCCGACACGCGCCGCAACGCCCGCAACCTACTCGCGAGCGCCAAGTTGCTCGCACTCGTCGTCATCGTCTCGCTCGCCATGGGCGTTGCCGCTTGGGCGTTTTTGGCCTCGCTGAATATCGCGACCGACTATCGCGAGCACCACGCGTGGGTCTACGTCTTGCTTCCCGTTGTGGGCGTTGCCACCGCGTGGGTGTACAAAAACCACGGCCTTGCCGCCAAACGAGGCAACAACCTGGTCATCGACTCCGCTCTGGGCACACGCCTCATCCACATGCGCATGGCCGTCCTCACCTTCGTCTGCTCCACGCTCACGCACCTAACGGGCGGATCGGCCGGTCGCGAGGGAGCCGCGGTGCAGATTGGCGGTACCATCGCCAGCAACATCTCGAACCTCGCCCACCTCAAAAAGCACGACCACCACGACCTCATGCTCGCCGGCATCTCGTCGGCCTTTGGCGCCGTATTCGGTTCGCCCCTTGCCGGAGCTTTCTTTGGCATGGAGATGTGCTTTATCGGCAAGATCGACTACACCGCGGGCATCTACTGCCTCGTCGCCTCGTTTACCGGCTACTTTACGTCGCTTGCCTTGGGAACCGAGTACGAGGCGAATGTCATCGCCAACGTTCCCGCCATGACGCCCAAAACGGTCGTTATCGTTGTTATCAGCGCCATTTTCTTCGGCCTGACGGCACGCCTCTTTGCCTGGTCGGTTCGAACCGTCAAAAGCCTGTACGATCGCTTTATCACCAATTACCTCGTCCGCGCACTCATAGGCGCACTCGTGGTTTTGGCCGCCTATGCCCTCCTTGACGCCTGGGACTACGCCGGCCTTTCCACGTGGCTTTCCGGCGCCGGATTTGCAGGCAACACCACCCTGGCGGACGCAGCCATCAAGTTGGTCGTCACAGCGCTTACCCTGGGCGCGGGCTTCCAAGGCGGCGAGGTCACGCCCCTGTTTGGCATCGGTGCGGCACTCGGTGGCTGGATCGGTTGCCTTACCGGGCTTGACCCCAGTTTTCTGGCGGCTCTCGGCATGCTCGGCGTATTCTGCGCCGGCCTCAACGTGCCCATCACCACCTGCATGATGGCCATCGACCTGTTCCACGGCACGGCCGCCGGGTTCTTTGTCATCGTGGCCTTTATCAGCTACCTAACCGGCGGACACCGCGGCGTGTACCCCGCCCAGCGCATTATCTCGCCCAAGCGCCGTTCGCTTATTGTGGATGAGGGCGGTACGGTAGCGGATGCTATCGAGCGCCACAACGACCTGATAGAGTAGATGTAATAATCGCCGTGCAGCCACAATCGGGGGCAATTCGACCTGAGCGCGACCGCACTGTCATGTCACACGCCGGGAGTCGCCCCATGCACGCAACTGATTTTGGTCGCACGCTCATCATCGCCAACCCAGCCGCCCAGTCGGGCGCGGCGCGCGAAGTTGCCGAGCGCCTGCAACGCTTTTTGGACATGACTGCACGCGCATCCCAGTTTGACCTGGTGCTGACCGAGCGTATAGGACACGCCAAGGAGCTGGCCGCGCAGGCTCAGGGCTATCGCACCGTTATCGCCCTTGGCGGCGACGGCGTGATTCACGAGGTCGTCAACGGGCTTATGACGCAAAAGGAGGACGCCCGCCCCGCTCTTGCCGTCCTGCCCGTGGGCTCCGGAAACGATTTTGCCCAGACGCTCGGCATCGACGATTTCTCCGGCAAGGATTTTGGCGCGCTGCTCACCTGCGAGCTGCAGCGTCAGGACATCGGGCGCATTCGCTCGTGGAGCCCTGCGAGCGGCAGCGGCGAGGCTACCGTTGAGTACTACGACCAGACGCTTTCGGTCGGCATCGATGCCGCTATTGGTCTGGGCACCACCGAGTTGCGCAAAAAGACCGGCTTGACGGGTGCTCCGCTCTACACCCTCTCGGGACTTGAGCAGTTTGGCCTGCGCTATCGCAACTACCCCATGACAGTCAGCTTTGACGGCACGCCCGCCGAGCGCGTGAGGGCGATTATCATGGCGATACAGCTGGGCCCCACGTATGGCTCGGGCTATCGCATCTGCCCCGATGCCGACCCCTGCGACGGCATACTCGACGTCTGCTACGCCTGCGGCCCCGTCCCTCGCGCGGTAGCCCTGCCTATGTTCCTTTCGGCCAAGGACGGCCACCACACCAAGTTGCCGCCGGTTCGCATGCGCCGCTGCCGCCATGCCGAGCTCACCTTTGAGGAGCCCGACTACCCCATCCAGGCCGACGGCGAGCCCGTTGTCGCCTCGCGCATCGAGGTTGATGTCCTCGCCGGCGCCCTCCAAGTCTGGCACCCCACCCGATAACCACCCCTAAGTTGCGGTGAAATAGGGACTGTTTATACAGCTAAAGCCGCAAAACAGTCCCTATTTCACCGCAACTTATTGAGAAGATTATTCCTCCCCGCCCGGTTTGCGACGGTTGGCCTTTTTGATGGCGTTGAAGTGCTTGTCATTGAGCCTGCGCTGGCGAGAGCGCAGAGGCACCTTGGTCTTTACGCGTCGGCGCGGTGGACGCCCGCGACGCTCAAGCTCAGCGCGCAGCTTACGCAGGCAGCTACTACGGTTTTGGAACTGACTGCGGCTCTCGCGCGCCGTCACGGTAATTCCCGAAGGGATATGTTTCATGCGCACCGCCGAGTCCGTCGTGTTGACGCCTTGTCCGCCCGGACCCGTCGCGCGAAACACCTGCACCTCACAATCGCGCGCCAACTCCTCGACCGACATCTCGGCATAGCGCGCATATTCGCGCCATCCCATCTTGTTCTCATCCATATCAACACCTCCCCTCATACAAAAAATGTGACAAAGGGACGGTCCCTTTGTCACATCGCATACCAATCGCTTGTGTTGCGCGCTTAGGCGAAGGTGATCTCGCCGGTCTCGCAGTCCATATCGGCGATACGGGCCAGGCTCTCAACGCGGAAGCCGCGCTCGCGGAGCTTATCACCGCCGCCCTGGAAGCCCTTCTCCACCGCAATGCCAATACCGGACACCTCGGCACCCGCAGCCTCACAGATCTTGATAAGACCCTCAAGCGCGCAGCCGTTGGCCAGGAAGTCATCGATGATCAGGACCTTATCGCCCTCGGACAGGAAGCGCTTGCCCACGATGACCGGGTACTCCTTCTGCTTGGTAAAGGAGTAGATGGTCGTGGCATACTGCTCGCCGTCGAGGTTAATGGACTGGGCCTTCTTGGCAAAGACCACCGGCACGCCGCCAAAATGCTGAGCTGCAATGCAGGCCATGCCAATGCCCGAAGCCTCGATCGTCAGGATCTTGTTGATCTCGACGCCCTCGAACAGACGGGCCCACTCAGCGCCCATGTGATCGAACAGCTCAACGTCGCACTGGTGGTTGAGGAAGGCATCAACCTTAAGGACGTTACCGGCCTTTACGATGCCGTCATGGCGAATACGATCCTCAAGCTCCTGCATGGCGCAACCCCTTCTCGCGGCAACGATACCGCGCGATTAATAAACGTTGTTCGATAGTCTACCACGGACCGACCCCCGCCCGCCCCACAAGCCGCATCGCACCACAAACCAGTCTTTTTGGGACGGCGCGATTCGTGGCAGACAGCCTCCCAACACGCTAATGACGGGCGCGCATCTTCACCAAACGCACCATGGCAAGCGCAAAGCCCACAGCGGCCACGGCCATCAACACATAGAACACCGAGCGAAAGCCGAATAGGAATACATCCGGACGGCCTGCAACAAAACTGGTCACGGCCTCGCCCATCGCCACGCTCATCTGCCCATAGAGGATATGCGAACCTGCCGTAATACCCAGCGCCATGCCCGCATAGCGCGCCAAGCTGCCCAAGCTACCTGCAAAGCCAAGTGCCTCGCGCGGAGCCGAGCCCATGTACAGCGAGTTGTTGGGACTCTGGAAAATCGACGTACCGCACGACATAAATGCGACGCAGCACACGATCACGGGGATGGAAGAGTGCTCGTCGAGCGTACTTACCGCAAAGAGACCGCACACGTACACACCCAGGCCGACCGCCGTGGGACCCTCGCAGCCAACACGGTCCGAAACCGTACCCGAAAGCGGCCCGATAAAGGCATTCACCATCGGCAGCGCCAAAAAGAGCAGTCCGGAAATATCGGAACTAAAGCCATGGGCATCCTGGAAATAGAACGGCAGCACAAACTCAGATGCACCGATGCCGATAAACACAATAAGCATGCATGCCAAGTTAATCGTAAAAGCCGAACTCGCAAAGCAGCGACGCGCGGCCTCCGCCAGCGACATGGGGCGCTCACCGGCCTCCGGCTTAACATGCGGCAGTGTGTAAAGCCCCACGATAAACGAGATGACGCCAATGGGCAGGTTGATGAGGAAGATGCTCTCCCAGGGAAAGCTTGCCACCAGCATGCCGCCGAGCACGGGACCACACATCATGCCGAGGGCCACGAAAGTCGCGAGGAGACCCATGGCACGACCGCGCTCGCGCGCCGGAAACGACTCGGTGATGATACCCATGTTGTTAGCCATGGCCGCCGCGCAACCGACTCCCTGAACAATACGTGCCAGGATAAGAACCTCGAGCGAGGCCGAAAGGCCGCACAGCAGCGAGCCGACCGTAAAGACGATGACGCCCAGTTGGAATACGCCCACCTTGCCGCGCACGTCGCCCAGACGGCCAAACGGCAGCATAGCCACGCATGTCGCAAGCAGATACACCGAGCTCACCAGCTGGATGCGGTCGAGGCCCACGCCCAGCTCCTTTTGCATCACGGGCAGTGCCACGGTCACGACGGTCGAATCCAGACACGCCATAAACGTCATGATGAGCACGGTAAACAGAATCGCCCATTTGTTCTTGCCATGGGTGTCGCCCTCTAGGGCAATGTGCTCGCGGCGCAGCTGCTCTGCGGTTTTCTCCATATCCATCCTTTCGAGTGGCGCAACACAAAAACGGGGCCCCAATCGCCTGCAAACAGCCGCGATTGGGGTCCCGCCTACGGAATCGGAACGTAAAGGTCGCCGAAGCCCTCTGTCGGCATCGGCGACTTATGCGAACGCTAGCCTAGCACTGCTCGAGAGCCTGCTCAAGGTCGGCAATCAGGTCGGCCGTGTCCTCGAGGCCGCACGACAGGCGCACCATGTCGGCGGAGATGCCACAGGCGATGAGCTCCTCATCGTTCATCTGGCGATGCGTGGCGTTAGCGGGATGCAGGCAGCAAGTGCGGGCGTCGGCCACATGCGTGGCGATCTGGGCGAGCTTGAGGCTCTTCATAAAGGTCTCAGCTGCCGCGCGACCGCCGTTAAAGCCAAAGCTCACGACGCCGCAGGTACCGTTGGGCATGTACTTCTGAGCCAGGTCATAGTACTTGTCGCCCTCCAGGCCCGGATAGCTCACAAAGCGTACCTTGGGATGGCTCTGCAGGAACTTGGCAACGGCCAGGCCGTTCTCGCAATGACGCGGCATGCGCACATGCAGGCTCTCGAGCGAGCTGTTCAGGAAAAACGCCGCCTGCGGGTTCTGCATGGGGCCAAGATCGCGCATGAGCTGAGCGGTGGCCTTGGTAATGAAGGCGCCCTCGCGACCGAACTTCTCGGCATAGGTCACGCCGTGGTAGCTCTCGTCGGGCGTGGTGAGGCCCGGGAACTTGTCCGCATGAGCCATCCAGTCAAACTGGCCGTGGTCGACGATCACGCCGCCCAGGTAGGCAGCGTGGCCATCCATATACTTGGTGGTGGAGTGCGTAACGATGTCGGCGCCCCACTCAAAGGGACGGCACATCACGGGCGTCGGGAAGGTGTTGTCGACCATCAGCGGCACGCCGTGGTCATGCGCGGCCTTGGCAAAGCGCTCAATATCGAGCACGGCGAGGGCGGGGTTGGCGATGGTCTCGCCAAAGACGAGCTTGGTGTTGGGCCGGAAGGCTGCTTCCAGCTCCTCATCGGTGCAGTCGGGAGCAACGAACGTGCAGGTAACGCCCATACGGCCCATGGTATGGGCAAGCAGGTTGTAGGTACCGCCGTAGATGGCAGAGCTCGCGACCACGTGATCGCCGGCACCGGCCACGTTAAAGATCGCGAGGAAGTTCGCAGCCATGCCCGAGCTCGTGAGCATCGCAGCAGTGCCGCCCTCCATCTCGCAGATCTTGGCGGCAACCAGATCACACGTGGGATTCTGCAGACGGCTGTAGAAGTAGCCCGACTCCTCCAGGTCAAACAGCTTGCCCATGTGCTCGGACGTGTCGTACTTCCACGTGGTTGACTGGTAGATAGGCACCTGACGCGGCTCTGCATCGCCCGGGCGATAACCGCCCTGAACACACGTGGTACCGATGGTCTGCTCGCTCATATCCAACTCCCTTACTTGGGTTTTGATTTTATTCGGTTCACGATACCGCTACCCCGCACCCCTCTCAACCCATCCCGCCGATAGGTTATGAGACAAATAAATCAGGGGCATTCGTCTCAGCCTTAGGCATTTATTCGATGGATATAAATGAGGCATACATGAAGCTCTCGATGATTACATGCCCCGTCACGGGTACCATAGGCGGGTACACCGTGACCAAGGAGACAACGATGAAGCAAATCGATACAGCCCAGCTCGACATCACCGCCTGTCAGGCTCAGGCTGCCGAGTACCACGCCAGTGGCTTTAATTGCGCGCAGGCCGTCGCCTGCACGCTCGCGCCCGCCGTCGGGCTTGACCCCCAAGTCGCCTTTACCCTCACCGAGGGCTTTGGCGCCGGCATGGGCGGCATGACCGAAACCTGCGGCGCTATCTCGGGCGCCGTGGCCATCATGGGCTTTGTAATGAGCGACGGCATGGAAAACCCCAAGACCAAGGGCCAGACCTACAAGCTGTCGCGCGAGATCGCCAAGCGTTTTGGCGAGAAGAACACGACGACCGTCTGCGGCACGCTCAAGGGCGTCGGATCGGACAAGGGTCCGCTCCGCAGCTGTCCCGGCTGCATCGACGATGCCGTCGAAATCGCATGCGATATGCTAAAGCAGCTCGCCGAGTAAACGGCGGCAACATAAAACGACGGCCGGCGCGCTTGGGATCCATCCAAAAGCACACCGGCCGTCGCCGTTAGAACTCGGCAAATTCGGAGGCGCCGACCTCAATCTCCTCGCGTCCCGCCATAAGCTCGCGCATCTTGGCGCAAAATGGCTCCTGCTCCCCCGCCTTAAATACCAAATGAATCGTCACGGCATCCGCGTAATCGGTATCCGAAACCTTGGCGCCTGAATCCTGCGCCAAGCGAAGCACCTGCTCATACTGCGGATAGGCCACATGCACGTCAACGGGCACGACGCTTGTCATCTCAACGATCTGACCGGCCTCCCGAGCAGCTGCCACCGCCGCCTGCGTCGCCGCGGTATAGGCGTGCACCAAGCCACCGGGCCCTAACAGCGTGCCACCAAAATAGCGCGTCACAACGCAGCATACGTTTTTAAGTCCCGCACCGCGCAGCACCTCGAGCGTCGGCATTCCGCTCGTGCGGCTTGGCTCGCCATCATCGCTCTGGCGCTCGCGTCCATCGACCAAAATCCACGCGGGCACATTATGCCGAGCGTCATAATGACGCTTGCGAACCATCTCGATAAAGGCATTCGCCTCGTCCTCGGACTCAATATGGATCAACTGGGCAATAAACCGGCTCTTGCGGTCCACAAACTCGCCCGAAGCCTCAATATTCGATTGCAGAGTAAAAAAGCTGTCCAACAAAGCCCCTCAACAACAAGCAAAGCAACAAACAGCCTCAATAATACGATAACCCTAGTAAAAAGAATGACAACGCCGATGATTCCGTCAACGAAAGCGAGAACCCGTCAGCGCGAGCAAGGTGCCTTGAAAGCCGAGGGCATTGACCTTATGGTCATGCCCGAAGGCTTGAAAGGCAGATTGCCGCGCTGACGGGTTCGCAGCGTCAACAAAAAAGCTGAGTGGGCCGATAAGCCGGGTTCTGTCGTGAACGGTCATTTATCTTGTCTGCACGTTACCGTGCAGCTCCACGCACGCTACCCGAACGCGGACCGGGCCGGCCCATAGCGTTCCTATTCGCGCTTGCTCCGGATGGGGCTTGCCAAGCCGCCGTGTTGCCACGACGCTGGTGGTCTCTTACACCACCGTTTCAGCTTTTCCCTTTACGCCTTGCGGCGCAGGTGGGAGTCTTCTTTTCTGCGGCGCTTTCCGTCGGATCACTCCGCCCGGCCGTTAGCCGGCATCCCGCCCTCTGGAGCCCGGACTTTCCTCACGCGTGCCGCAAGCAGCACATCGCGCGACCGTCTGGCCCACTCAGCAGTGAAAGAGTGTAGCACACCGCCAGCACACGCAATGGCACAACCCAAGCGCGTGCACGATAAACCAAGAACCACCCATGCGCTACAATAGTTCCGTCGATGGGCAACGTCGTCAGTCGAGACGCGACCGCGCTCCGCACCCCTCCGTCTACTCGGTGCGTTCCCGCCTCCTCCCCGAGGCGGGATGTCGGCAATTTTTCATGCACCGACAACCCAATAGCAAACGAACTGCCCGGGCAGCATCGTGCATCTCGGCACTAAATGCAAAAAGGGACCCGTCCATTGCGGACGGATCCCTTAAAACAAGTGATCGTCAAACCGATTTACTCGGCGTCGGTCTCCTCGTCCTTCTTCTCGGAAGGCAGCGGGGTAACCTCAATCTCGACGCCCAGAGTCTCAGCAGCGGACTTCATGGACAGGGAGATACGACGACGGTCGAGGTCGATCTCCATGACCTTGACCTGAACCTTGTCGCCCACGTGGGTGACCTGAGAAGGCTGATCGACGTGCTTGTTGGCCATCTCGGAGATGTGCACCAGACCCTCGATGCCCTCGCCCAGGTCGACGAAAGCGCCGAACGGGACAAGCTTGGTCACCGTGCCCTCGACGATAGCGCCGACGGGGTACTTCTTGACCAGTGCGCGCCACGGATCCTCGGTGGTCTGCTTGAGACCCAGGGAGATGCGCTCGCGGTTGAGGTCGACGTCGAGAACCTCGACCTCGACCTCCTGGCCGACCTTGACAACCTCGGAAGGATGGTTGACGTGGTTCCAGGAGAGCTCGGAGATGTGGATGAGGCCGTCGATACCGCCGAGGTCGACGAAGGCGCCGAAGTCGACGATGGAGGAAACGGTGCCGTGGAGACGCATGCCAGACTTGAGCTTGGACAGGATCTCGGAGCGCTCGGCCTTACGGGACTCCTCGAGCACGACGCGACGGGAGAGGACAACGTTGTTGCGGTTGCGGTCCATCTCGATGACGCGGGCCTCGATGCGGGTGCCCATGTAGGAGGTGAGGTCCTTGACGCGACGGAGGTCGACGAGGGAAGCGGGCAGGAAGCCACGCAGGCCGATGTCGAGGATCAGGCCGCCCTTGACAACCTCGATAACCTCGCCCTCGACGTTCTCGCCGGAGTTGAACTTCTCCTCGATGCGGTTCCAAGCACGCTCGTACTCGGCACGCTTCTTGGACAGGACCAGACGACCGTCCTTGTCCTCCTTCTGGAGAACCAGAGCCTCGATGGGATCACCGAGTGCAACGATGTCTGCAGGGTTAGCGTCCTTGCGGATGGACAGCTCGCGGACCGGGATAACGCCCTCGGACTTGAATCCGATGTCAACGAGCACCTCGTCATGCTCGATCTTAACGACAGTGCCGTTAACGAGATCGCCCTCATCAAAGTCGGTAATCGTACCGTCGATGAGGTTGTTCATCTCCTCCTCGTTGACATCGTCAAGAGAGAAAATGGACGAGTTCTGAATCTCACTCAAAGGTGGACCCCTTTCGAACTACGGGGCCCCGATTGCTAGGACCTACAGAAGGGTGCGACAAGCACACAACGTTTAGGAACACTCGGGAGCCGACAGATACTAATGTGACGCTTATGCAATCACGTTCGTATAGGTTACGGGGAAATGAGTTCGATTTCAAGCGTGAACTGCGATTTTTTACTCGTGTGGAGACTTTTTCGTAATCTTATGAACACACGTCTCCGCAACTTGACGATAACCAGCCAGGCATTCGGCTTTGGGGTAAAGTATCCGGAGCCAACGATTCTAGATCGATTTTTCGAGAAAGGTGCCCGCGTGCTCAAAGCAGTCGTTTTCGATATGGACGAAACGCTTCTTAGCATCAACCTCAACGCGTTCATCCTTCGATATTTTAAGGATGTCTCTTCGATGCTCGCGGATATCGGGCGCCGCAGCCGCGGTGGCACGATGGCACGCCTCGGCACCATCCTGGTCGACCTCAACGCCAATCGCCGCAGCAGCACGGACAATCGCACCAATCTTGAGTTTTACCAAGAAGAGGTCGAGCGCCGATGCGGCATTTGCCTCTCGGACCCACTTATCTACGAGGCGTTTACCTACTACGACCGCGAAGTTCTTCCGTACAAGAATGACGAACTCATCAACGCCCATGCCATGCCGGGCGCACACGCCGCACTCCAGGCCGTACAGGACGCAGGGCTGCGCTGTGCGCTCTTCACCAACCCCAGCTTTCCCCAGGGGGCTATTGAGTGCCGTATGGGCTGGGGCGACCTGGCCGACGCCCCCTTTGAGCTCGTGACGCACATGGGAAATGCCACCCGCTGCAAGCCCGATGCCACCTATTACCTCGAGCAGCTGCAGGCAATGGGGCTCGAGCCGCACGAGGTCCTTATGGTAGGCAACGACCCCAAGCGCGACTTCCCCAGTCCCGCCTGCGGTATCCTAACTGCCTATGTTGGCCAGGGAAAGCCGGGACTCGCCACCTGGCGCGGAACCATAGAAGACTTCGCCCGCGACTTTAACGCCGTAGTCGAAGCCTTCTACGAGCACCAAGTAGCCGACGAACTAAGCTAGTCCCCAAATCAGGAATGGGGCGCACGTTTGCCTCACGCTTCGTTACGTGGGCAACGGCTTGAGGGCAAGATGCGATGCCCCAGTGTCCTAGGCCGTGATCATTTTGACGCGTTCGCCGATTTTGGCGTCGCGCTTGTCGGAAATAACAGTAAAGCCCTCCAGGTCGCACACCTTTACATTTGAAAACACGTGGAACTTGGAGCTATCGGCGAGCACGTAACTCGCCTGGGAATTCTGCATCACGATACGTTTTTTGATAGCCTCGGGATAACCTGGCGTCATGATGCCGCGGTCCTCGTCCACCGCGTTGACACCTATAAACGCCCGGTCAAAGTACAGCTCGCGCAGCGCGCTCTCAACCATAGGACCGGTGAGCGAGCAGGTAACGGGGTTGAAGTCGCCGCCAATTACCACCACCTTAGCAGCAAGCTCGCCCGTAAACCAACATGCATAGCCGTTGGTGGTGTAGATAGTCACCGGCTTGTCGACGAGCAGGCTCAGGAGCGCCATCGCGGTGGTACCGGAGTCGACATAGACCGTCTCACCGTCCTCGACCTCCGCCGCCGCACAACGCGCGATCAGGTCCTTCTCGCTGCTCCGCTGCGCACCCTTCTCAAAAACGCTCGCCTCGTGAGCCGCGGAATGCAACTTAACCGCGCCGCCGGTCAGATACTCGATGCTCCCCCGCTTCTCAAGTTCTTTGAGGTCACGGCGAAGCGTAGACATCGACACATCGGGCATAAAGGCCGCGAGCTCGTCGATCTTGAGCAGATCGACCTCCTTAAGCTTATTGAGAATCAGTTCATGCGCTCATACGGAATCATCGGCGTTCCGTCCTTTTCATCTGTTTTCAAAGTTTACTCCAATCATGTCAATCAAAAGAAAAAAAGGGCCGCTGCGATATAAACAGCGACCCTTTATTAGATGGAAGTCGGTCTTAGCCTTGGACACATGGTGTGGGGCCTCAAAGCAAGACTAGGCGAGCTGATCGTCCTTACCGGTGAAGATGTAGCCGAGCACGCCGACGACAACAGCCGAGATAACCATACCGATCATGGCGAAGGCGAAGTTCATCGGATCGGAGGAGACGAAGGCCGGGAACGTGGTGACGGAGCCAAAGACAAAGGCAGTGGTGACAACCTTGAAAACGCCGAGGAACGCGCCACCGCAGGCACCGCCGATAATCTGAGCCAGGAAGAGCTTCTTATTCTTGAGGAGCATGCCAAAGAGCGTGGGCTCGATGATGGCAGAGAGGCAGATGGTCACGGCGCCGGTCATAGCAAAGCTCTTGAGCTTCTGGTCGCGGGCCTTGAGGAAGACGCCGAGGGCGCAGCCGATAACGGCAAAGTTGCAGGCAAAGGTGGCCGGGCAAATGTAGTCGAAGCCGTTGGAAGCGATGTTGTTGATCATGATAGGGTTGACGGCCCAGTGAATACCCATCGAGACGAGCACGGACCAGCCGCCGCCCACCAGGATGCCAGCAAGTACGTTGGAGCGGGCGATGAGCCAGTTGACCACGAAGGCAATGCCCTCGCCGGCATAGACGCCCAAGGGACCAATCACGAGCATAGTGGCGGGAACCATGATGATCAGCGAGACCGCGGGGAGCACGACGAGCCTGAGAGTCTCGGGCACATGCTCATCCAGGAACTTATAGAGGAACGAGTAAACCCAGATGGCGATGATGGCCGGGATAACGGTGGAGTTGTAGCTCATGAGCACCACGGGGATGCCGAAGAACTCGCTCATGGCGCCGTTGCCCGCATCGCCCATCAAGCCGATAAAATCGGGATAGAGCAAACAGGCGCAGATCAGAGCCGACAGGTACGGGCTCGCACCGAAGCGTTTGCCCGAGGAGAAGCCTAGAAGCACCGGCAGGAAGTAGAACACGCTCATCGAGAGGGTGTAGAGGATGGTGTAGGTACCCGTGCCCTCGGTGATAAGGCCAAGCTGAACCGCAAGGATTAGCAGGCCACGGAGGATACCGGAGCCGGCCATGGCGGGCAGCAGCGGAGCAAAGACGCCCGAGATAGCAGAGAAGATCCTGGAGACGATACCCTCATCGGAGGAGGTGCTCGTGGAGACCTCGGCGCCCGAGCCCTTGACGAGCGGCTCGAACTTCTCATAGAGCTTGGGCACCTCGGTGCCGATCAGCACTTGATACTGGCCGGCCGAGTTGACGGTGTTGACCACGCCGTCGACCTCCTTGACGGCCGCGTCGTCACACTTGGAATCGTCGCGTAGGTTCAGGCGAAGACGAGTGGCGCAGTGCGTCATGCCCGAGATGTTCTCGGGGCCGCCCACGGCGGCAAGAATGCCCTTGGCAGTAGCTTCCCAATCGCGTTTCATATAATGATTACCCCCCATCGTGCAGAAGAGCTCGCGCACGAGCGCGGCCGCTGCAAGCGCATCGTTTGCATCGATCACGGACTGAATCTTTTCCTGGCCCACGCTTTCCAGGGCGTCATTCATAAGCTTCATCATAACGAGGTTATGAGCGCACTCCCCTTCCGCATCCTCGATAATCGGGAACGTATCGAAGTAGACGGCGCGGTCAAAGGCGTACTTCTTGAGATAGAAGAGCATTTCGAGCATCTTGACAGGCGTAGCCATGCCAATCATGAGTCCGTCGTCCATCACGCCGTAACCATCGTTGAGGTGAATGCCGTAGAGCTTGCCGGCACGGCCGAAGATATCGGTAGCCATCGCGGGGTTCTCGTGCTTCATGAGCATGTGACAGTAATCGAGCGTGACACCCAGATTCTCGCGGTCCGCCGCGTTGAGGATCATGCCGGTGAGGCCCATCGTATCGATATAGGCGTAGCTGCGCTCCTCATAGGGCTTGTACTCGATGAAGATATGCAGGTCGGGCGCATAGTCGCAGACCGCCTGGAACGCCTTAACGAGGTTGTCAAACACGTGGGTGTAGTCGATCTGGAAGCTGTAGTCGAAGCCATCGTGGCCGAGCCAGATCGTCACGGTATCGCCGCCGCAGGTGCGACAGTAATCGCAGGCCTCATAGCAGAGCTTAAGCGCCTCTCCAGCGAGCGCGGGATCCTGGTTGCCCAGGTCCCCATTGATAAAATCGCTGCGAAAGCGAAGAGCCGTGCCGTTGAGCTTAAGATCGTGTGCGTCGAGCTTGGCCTTCATCTCCTCGGCGGGGATGCCCACCACGTGCTCAGGGTAATTAAGGTCCACATGGGTGAGGCCGACAAGGGCCACATCCACCATCGCCTGATCCAGGAGGGCTACGACCAGCGCCAGGCGGTCCTGCTCATCTACGCATGGCGTCTACTGCTCTCCCTCGGCGCCATGGTGATCAACCAGGTCCCCGTGGGAGCCCGCGTGGTGATCTTCCTCTTGCTGTTCGCGTGCTCGGCGCTATTCGCCGCGCGCCTGCACCTGTTTGAGCCAGTACTGCGTCACCACTACAATCCCAAGACTCAGCGAGATGAGACCGTCACGCCCGAAGACCACGCTTTCGCCGCCGAGGAGCGCGCGGCGCACGTGGCCCATGAGGAGCGGCTCGAGCATATCGAGGGGCTCCTTCCCAAGAAGGGAAACGACCCTGCGGGACGACAAGGCGAAAACCATCGTTGATTCCGGCAAGAGACGCCGTTTCTCTGGTAGCTTCATCTTCAACCAAGACCGACAATGCCGGCCGGGCACTCAACCCAAAAGGAGACAGCATGCCCAACGAACTCAGCTATGAGGTCAGCCTCGAGCGCAGCAACCAGATCCGCGCCGACCTGCCGCAGCACCCCGAGAAGTACACCATGCTCACCGGCGACCGCCCCACCGGCCGCCTGCACCTCGGCCACTACTTCGGCACCCTCAAGGGCCGTGTCGAGCTGCAGGACATGGCCGTGCACACCAACGTGCTCATCGCCGACTACCAGGTCATCACCGACCGCGACAGCACCGATAACATCCAGGACAACGTGTACAACATGGTCATGGACTACCTTGCCTGCGGTATCGATCCCGACAAGACCATGATCTACGCGCACTCCGCCGTGCCCGCAGCCAACCAGCTCATGCTGCCGTTCCTGTCGCTGGTGTCCGAGGCCGAGCTGGCTCGCAACCCCACGGTCAAGGCCGAGATGGAGGCCTCGGGCCACGAGCTCACCGGCCTTCTGCTCACCTACCCGGTGCACCAGGCCTGCGACATCCTGTTCTGCAAGGGCAATGTGGTGCCCGTCGGTCGCGACCAGCTGCCGCACATCGAGCTCACCCGCACCATCGCCCGCCGCTTTAACAACCGTTACGGCAAGGTGTTCCCCGAGGTCGACGCGCTGCTGTCCGAGACCCCGCTGCTGCCCGGCCTGGACGGGCGCAAGATGAGCAAGAGCTACGGCAACGCCATTAACATCTCGATGACCGCCGAGGAGACGGCCAAGCGCATCAAGAAGAGCCAGACCGACTCCGAGCGCATGATCACGTTCGATCCCGAGAATCGCCCCGGCGTGTCCGGCCTGCTTTCGACGGCCGCCATCTGCACCGGCCGTTCCGAGGTCGAGATTGCCGAGGAGATTGGCATGGGCGGCTCCGGCCAGCTCAAGAAGTGCGTGACCGAGGCCGTCAACGAGCACTTCGCCCCCATCCGCGCGCGCCGCGAGGAGCTCGTGCAGGATATGGACTACGTCAAGGACGTCCTGCACGAGGGCAACCGCCGCGCTAACGAGGTCGCCGAGGCCACGCTCGCCGAGGTGCGCGAGGCCATGGGCATGGTGTACTAGCATGTACCGCCTTGTTGCAAGCGATATGGACGAGACCTTCCTCGACTCCAATCACGCCATCCCCGAGGCGAACATCCGCGCGCTCAAGCGCATGAAGGAGCTGGGGGGTTCTGCTCGTCCCCTCAAGCGGGCGCTGGTACTCGTAGATGCGCAGCGCCAACGGTCAGGTGGAATGGATCTTGCGAGACGCCCTCAAACGCGCGGGAAGGCTGCCAAAGAAAGAGCCCTCGTTCAAGGGCACGCCCAAAGGCGAGGAGGGCTAAGCCGGGAAGACAGGGCTCGGGCGCGGCCGACGTCGGGGCAAAGCCGCGCTCTGCCTCGCCAGCGCCGAGGCAGAGTTGAGCCCCGCCGCTCCAAAGTCGAGCCGAGCGGCGGGGCCAACACCAACCCAAAGCAAGCTCGCCCCCTCTATACGCACCAACCGGTCCCCGGAGGCACCCGCCTTTGGAGACCGTTCTTTTCCCAGCTAGATGTCGTATATAAAGCCTTTTGACAGCTCGATTTTGCCCCGTGGGGGTCAAATATAAAGACCTTTGATGGTACGATGCTCGCGTCAATGACATGGTGGCTCTCGACAGGGGTCACCCCGACCCTCTAGGGAGCAAACGCATGGAGCTGGGCTCGCACATCAAGGAGCATCGCACGGAGCTCGGACTGTCCCAAGACGATCTGGCGGAGCGCATCTACGTGTCGCGCCAGACCATCAGCAACTGGGAGTGCGGCCGTACGTATCCGGATGTCCAGAGCCTGCTGCTGCTTTCCAACGTGTTCGGGGTGACCGTGGACTCCCTCATCAAAGGAGATGTGGAAACCATGGCACAGGTAATGAACGAAGCGGTCAAGAAGTACAACGCCCTCTCCACAATCACGGTCGTGAGCGCGGTCGTGTTTTTGGTGCTGAGCGCGTGGGCGGCGTTCCAGTTCGAATGGGGCTGGGGCATGCACATCGCGCCCACCGCGGCGTTTGCCGCCGTGGCGCTCGTCGTGATGCTCGTGGCGTTCGTGTATATGGAACGCATGAAGAAGCAGCACGACCTCGTCACGTACCGCGAGGTGTTGGCGTTTAGCCGCGGCGAGCAGGTCGATCGCGACACGCTCGAGGGGCGCCGTGAGCGCGAGATGAACCCTTGGGTCAAGGGCACGCGCAACGCGGTGCAGATCATCATCGGCGCCATCGCCGGCGGACTGGTGGGCGTCGGCATCGGCATGCTCGCCAAGATGCTGAGTTAAAAGCGCGGGTACGCACCCGTTCCCCGAAATGGTATCCCCCTTAGCCCCCCCATTCTGAAGATGTATGCCAGAATGGGGGGCGATTCCCGTTAGGAGGTGCCCCATGAACGTCACCGTACGCGCGTCCCTCATCGCATTGATCGCAATCGTTGGCGTCTGCTGGGCAATCCCCGTCCTCCTGGTGAGCGTCGTCCCATCCGATGCCGGCATGATCGCCATGATGGCGCTGATCTACCCCGTGCTCCCCGCAACTGCAATCACCCTCGGTCTGCTCGCCGCGAACTCCGCGAGGACGCTCTTCTGGGTACCCGCAGCGCTCGGAATCGGACCCGCGCTCCTGTTTCCCCTCGCGGTCGAGGGCAGCCAGGACCTTGCGTTCCATGGGGTTGCCTATACCGCAATCGGCTACGCCGCCATGGGCCTGCGCACCTGGACGACTGCTCGACAACATCGCTAAGCCATCGCCCCGCAAGCCTCCACAAGCCAGATCTCCCCGCGGCGATGGCACGCATCGCAGCAACAATCATGCAGGTAAACCCCATGCAAAACAATTTTTGCAGCGCCCGGCAAGCCTTGCCGCATATGATGTACAACAGATTCGATAGCGCACCCGATGTGTTCGCGGGACGCTCCTTCACGACCGGGAGGTGACGATGGACATCAGCAACCAGATAAAGACGAGGCGCGAGGCGATGGGGCTCTCCCAAGAACAGCTCGCCGAGAAACTCTACGTGTCGCGTCAGACGATCTCGAACTGGGAGCGGGACAAGACGTATCCGGACGTCCAGAGCCTGCTCATGCTGAGCATCCTATTCGGCACCTCCATAGACACGCTCGTGAAGGGAGACGTGACCGTTATGGAAGAGGCAGTCGAAAGAGATCGCAAGCGCATGGGAACGCGGATGCTATGGCTGGCCGTGCTGATGCTCGCGTTGCTGGCGGTGGCGTTCGCACTGATACTGTCGCCGGCGTTTAACTGGATGGAGGGCACCTGGGGCGCCGGCGTCGCCGCGGCTGCGGCGTTCCTGCCGGCGATAGCGGCGCTTGTTGTCGCAACCGTCCTCGAGCGCATCAAGCGCGAGAACGACCTGGTGACATACCGCGAGATCCTCGCCTTCATGAACGGCGAGGCGAACATCGAGCGCGATCCGCGGGCACTCCCCCGCCGCGCGTGGCCGACGAAGCATCGACTGGCGTACGACTTGCTGACTTTCATCGCCGCGGCCGCCATCGGCGGAGCACTCGGCTTTGCCGTGTGGGGGTTGCTGAACTAGAGGCAGCATCTGCCGAAGTCCGCATCACGCGCGTCAAGAATCAGCGCTTTTGGGCGGCGGCGTGCGCTCGTGATGCGGACTCGAAGGTGCCCGCAGCCGAAGACTTCAAATTGACTGCAAGCACTAGTAAAATTCCAGCTACTCAACGGTCCCTTCCGAAGGCCTTCATGAGAATGCTGACGATGCCGCAGAGAATGCCTCCAATTGGCCAAGGCAGCCAAAAGTAGCCGACGATGGAATCGGCCGCCTGACGCCCACTACCGATGGCGTCCCATGTGGTCCCAGCGAACGAAGGACCCAAAAACAGCCAACTCAGCGCAACGATGGTGGAAACGAGCATGATGACACCGCAAGCAGCCTCGATCTTCTCGTGCGTGCGCTTTGCGGAGCGCAGCTCGTTGCGCACCGCTTCGGGAACATCGATGCGGGCGATGTCCTCAACCTCGAGTTCCTCGACCGCATCGCGGTTGTACTCATCGATATCCACGCGACCGTACATCATGCCCGCATGGACAATCAGCCATACGCCCACCGCGACCAGGGCGAGCAGCGCAGCGCCCGCAGGAGCCTCCGCGCCAGACTCATGCTCGATGAAGTTGCCCAGCAGAACCCCCATCATGATGAGCATGAGCCCGGTAACCAACCCGCGTACCAGCACCTGGCGCGCCTGAAGACGATCATCGTCAGTATAAAAATCCTCGATAAAGGGATGCGCCTTCACAAAAGCAGAGTGCTCCATGCCAGCAGAAACCAAGATGCCAATGCCCACAAGCACGCCGGAGAACAGGGCGGCCAGCCCCAGAAGCTCGCCCCAACTTGCAGCCATACTGCTATTGAACAGGCCGCGCAGAGCCGTCCCTTCCTCAAAAAGCACGAGCCCCACAACGCCCAGGATAAACGCGGCGACACCCGTGGGAACTCGCTTGGCAAACGAGCGCATGTGGTCGTCATAGCCACACACATCCGTCGCGGGACCGGGCGGCACGGTAGCGACGGCGGGTGCCGGAGCGCGATCGGTAAGGTCACCCTGCACCAGGTCATCGAGCGAGCACTCGAAAATCTGGCACATTTTGATGAGCTTATCCATCTCCGGGTAGGACTTCTCGGCCTCCCACTTGGTGACGGACTGGCGGGACACCCCAAGCAGCATGGCGAGCTGCTCCTGGGTCATATGGCGCTCGGCGCGCAGATACTGAAGGTTGGTACGGAAGCTCATAGTAGGTCCTCTCGTTGGCTGGGAGCGACCGCTCGGGCGTCATGATCTTGGCTCACGGCGACGGCGCGGGCGCGGCATCCCAGCGTTCGGTGCTTTCCTGCCGGCGACTTACACACTACGGTAGCCACATGGCGGAAACCACCAACTTGAGGCTTCATTTTACGCAACCTGCAGGCACCCTATGGTTGCAAACCGCAGGTAGATTAAATGGACGTCATATTATAAGGAGCTTGCATCCCCTGTGAACTCAAACAATCCCCGCCGATGTTACGACCCGTTGCTTGCGGCAACGGACCATCTGCGGGCAGCATTGCGGTAACGTAGGAACCGGGCGAGAGAAAGGATCCACCATGCTGAACGAGAACATCCAGGCCCTCAGGAAATCGAAAGGGCTATCGCAGGAGGAGCTCGCGCTCAAGCCGAACGTGGTGAGGCAGACGGTTTCCAAATGGGAACGCGGGCTCTCGGTGCCCGACGCGGAGATGCTCGTCGCCCTCGGTGAGACGCTCGACGTGCCGGTGAGCAAAGACGAGGCGCGAGGCGATGGGGCTCTCCCAAGAACAGCTCGCCGAGAAACTCTACGTGTCGCGTCAGACGATCTCGAACTGGGAGCGGGACAAGACGTATCCGGACGTCCAGAGCCTGCTCATGCTGAGCATCCTATTCGGCACCTCCATAGACACGCTCGTGAAGGGAGACGTGACCGTTATGGAAGAGGCAGTCGAAAGAGATCGCAAGCGCATGGGAACGCGGATGCTATGGCTGGCCGTGCTGATGCTCGCGTTGCTGGCGGTGGCGTTCGCACTGATACTGTCGCCGGCGTTTAACTGGATGGAGGGCACCTGGGGCGCCGGCGTCGCCGCGGCTGCGGCGTTCCTGCCGGCGATAGCGGCGCTTGTTGTCGCAACCGTCCTCGAGCGCATCAAGCGCGAGAACGACCTGGTGACATACCGCGAGATCCTCGCTGTCCGCAATGCAGACAGGTGCTTTACAGCCACAAGCGCGATAGTTTCAACAACAAGATGCAGTGCCCCAGAGCCCCTAGCAGTCGACGACGGTTTTGCCGATCATGATGTTGAGGATCTCGACGTCGGTGTCCTTCATACCCACACGGCCCACGTAGCCCATGCTGGCAATCGTCTGCTCGACGGTATCCTGGATCAAACCCTCGCCGGCACGGAAGCCACGCCCCTGCATGGCCATGTCATGTCCCAGAATCGCCGCATCGACGGCAGCCGAAATCTTGGCGGCACAACTCGCCTTGGCGCCGTCGCACACGATGCCGCCCACGTTACCGAGCGTATTCGAGACCGTCGCGCCAATCTGCTCGCGCGTGCCACCGCACAGCCAGGTAATCGCAGCGCCGGCGCCGCACGCGGCGCAAATAGCGCCGCAAAACGCCGAAAGCGCACCAATATAGCTCTTGATATGCACGGCGATAAGATCGGACAGCATCACGGCGCGCACCAGACGCTCGTGGTCGCAACGCAGGTACTCGGCATACTCCATGACGGGCAGCGCGCAGGTAATGCCCTGGTTGCCCGAGCCGCACACAATGGCGACCGGCAGCGCGCAGCCGTTCATACGGGCATCGGAGCCGGCGGCCGCACGCGCACGCGCACGGCAGGCGACGTCATCGGCACGAGCGCCCAGCAGCGTACGGCCCACCTCGGCGCCCCAAGCGTGCGCGAGGCCCTCGGCACTGATCGCGCCGTTCAGCTCAATCTGACGCTCGACGGCCGCGCGGGCATCCTCAATGTCGCCGGCCTCGATAAAGTCGATGATAGACTCGATCGACATGGGTGTGTCGGCCTTATCCGCCGCCCGCTCGGCCACCACGCGCTCGGCGCAGGCGGCACACTCCCCCGCCGACTTGCCGCATACCGGAATACCGTCGAGCGTATGGCACGTGACATTGGTGTGGTGATCGGTAATCTCGACGACCGCGGTATGGCCACCAGCCGTCGCAGTCACCTTGATGTAGAGGTTGGGCACACCCTCGACAAGCGACACATCGCAGTAGCCAGCGTCGGCGAGGAGCTCGGCCACACGAGCGCGGTCTTCATCGTTAACGCTCTCGAGCACCTCGAGCGCGGTCTTAGCGTCGCCGCCCACGGCACCCAGCACGGCCGCGGCTTCAATACCGTGCATACCGCCCGAGTTGGGCACGGTCACGCTCTTAACGTTCTTGATAATGTTGCCCGAGCAGGCAACATCCATATGATCGGGTTCGCAACCGAGCGTCTGGCTCGCCAGCGCCGCTGCATAGGCAACGGCAATGGGCTCGGTGCAGCCGAGTGCACAGACAAGCTCGCGGTTCAAAACATCGCAAAATGCGGCATCACGGATGGAATCGGTAGGCATAGGTATCTCCTGCTTGCATAACGGGCTGGACTCTCAAAAAAGTTGGCTCCTTTATTTGATAACAATGCATCAAAAACCGCAACCACGGTTCCGGCGGACGGCGCTCAAGCACAAATTGGCGGCATTATTCATGAGAGGCCGGCCTTGTTGCCTGCTAAAGCGTTTGACCAAAAAACGCCCGAGTGTTTACGCAAAAGTCGCGCTATCATGCAGTCGAACGCGGTAAAACCTTTAGCAATTCCGCCGCACGGACCAGAGAGGAACCACTCATGAAGATTGGTATCGGTAACGACCACGCCGCCGTCGAGCTCAAGAACATCATTTCCGAGCACCTGAAGGAGCGCGGATGCGAGGTCGTGAACTTTGGCACCGACACCTCCGAGAGCTTTGATTACCCCATCGCCGGCTACAAGGTGGGCAAGGCAGTTGCCAACGGCGACGTCGACCTGGGCATCCTGATCTGCGGCACCGGCGTCGGAATCAGCCTGGCCGCCAACAAGGTCGAGGGCGTTCGTGCCGTCGTGTGCTCCGAGCCCTTCAGCGCCAAGCTCTCGCGCATGCACAACAACACCAACGTGCTCGCCTTTGGCGCCCGCGTCGTGGGCTCCGAGCTCGCCAAGATGATCGTCGACGAGTGGCTCGACGCCGAGTTTGAGGGCGGCCGTCACGAGCGTCGCGTTAACCTCCTCAACGAGATCGACCACACGCGCGGCCTTAAGATCGTCGACGAGGCCTAAAGATTCACAAAGCCATACGACGCTAACGCCAGCCCCCGCCCGGAAGAAACATCCGGACGGGGGCTCTTTAGTAGATTTGTAGGGGTTTACCAAAAGTCTACTGGAATAAAAAGGGCGCCGCGGATGAAGTTCCGCGGCGCCCAAGCCACACGCTAACAGCTTTAAGGAGTCAAAGCTGGTTTAGCCAAAAAAGCGCTTGATCTCGATCTCGGCGTTCTCCAGGCAGTCGGAGCCGTGGATCACGTTGGCGTTGACATCGACAGCAAAGTCGCCTCGAATGGTGCCGGGGGCAGCATCAAGCGGGTTGGTGGCGCCCATAAGGGTGCGCATCTTGGAGACAGCGGAGAGGCCGGAAACGACCATCTTGACGACCGGACCGCTCGTCATAAAGTCGCAGAGACCGCCAAAGAAGGGCTTGTCGGCCAGATGGGCGTAGTGCTCCTCGACGGTAGCGCGCTCGAGCGTGGTCATCTCCATACGCTCGATAACAAGGCCGCTGCGCTCAATGCGAGCAACGATCTCGCCGATCTTGCGATCGCGCACGGCGTCGGGCTTAATCATGATGAAGGTCTTCTCGATAGCCATAAGGTAGCCTTTCAAGTAGGTTCGCGCGTGCCCAAGTCCCATTCCGGCACCCGCCTGGACTGCATCGTAACAGAGTTCTAGCTGCAGTTAAACAAAAAGCCGTTTATTGAAGCGTTAATATTTATTAAAGCGCTCCATATGTGTCACTTCTGTTTCGAAGCCCGACTAGAGTACCATCCGTCCCACTTTCAACTGCAACGAACAGAACGGGCGGTCGATTGTCGCCCGTGAACGCACCCCCTTCACAACCTGCGCAAATGTCCTACAGAAGTTCTCGACAAGCTCCTTCCTTCTCTATAACAAAACGGGTGCCCACCGTAGCGGGCACCCGTAAAGGCAAAATATGATGAACACACCAGACAGACGCATCCAATAAGCTAATTAGCTCCGTGGCCCATCTCGACGACCTTGGATAACGAGCCAAACACACCCTCATCGGCCGCGAGCTGCGCCTCGGCGCTTCCCAACTGCACGGCAACGGCAGCAGGGGCGGTACCACCCTCGGTCGTGCGCGCGGCGACAATCGACGGGATGTCGAGTGCCTCGGTAATGTCGCGCTCAAAGAGCGGACTTGCCTCCTGAAACACCTCAAACGGCAGGTCCTCAAGATTGCAGCCGCGCTTCTCACACATCAGGACAAGATGACCCACCACGGCATGTGCCTCGCGGAACGGCAGGCCGCGCTTTGCCAGGTAATCGGCAACATCAGTGGCTGCCAAGTGGCCCACACCACACTCGCGCGCCATGGCGTCCTCGTTGACAGTCCAGGTCGAGATCATGCCGGCCATAACCGACAGGCACTGCATGAGCGTATGGGCGGTATCGAGCGCACCCTCCTTGTCCTCCTGCAAGTCCTTGTTATAAGCAAGCGGCAGGCCCTTCATGGTCACGAGCAGCTGCACCAGGTTGCCGTACACGCGACCGCTCTTGCCGCGGATAAGCTCAGCAAAGTCGGGGTTCTTCTTCTGCGGCATGATAGACGAGCCGGTGGAATACGAGTCGGAAAGCGTGATAAAGCCGAATTCGGAGCTCGACCACAGCACGATCTCCTCGGAAAGACGCGACAGGTGCATGGCCATGACGGAGCCGGCGTAATGCAGATCGAGCAGGAAATCACGGTCGGAAACCGCATCGAGCGAGTTGGGAATCACACCCGCAAAGCCAAGCTCGGCAGCCGTCATCTGACGATCGAGCGGATAGCTCGTACCGGCAAGCGCGGCGGCACCCAGCGGGCAGTTGTCAGCGGCATCAAAGGCGGCCTTCAGGCGTGTAAAGTCGCGCGCGAACATCCAGGAATACGCCAGCAGATGATGCGACAGCAGCACGGGCTGAGCATGCTGCATGTGCGTGTAGCCCGGCAGAATCACCTTGTCGTACTTCTTGGCCGCATCCACCAGCACATGGCGCAGCTCAAGATTGGCCTCCATGAGTTCCTTGGCCAGCGCCTTGACGCCCAGACGCGTATCGGTCGCCACCTGGTCGTTGCGCGAACGCCCGGTATGCAAGCGCTTACCGGCCTCGCCGATGCGGCGCGTCAGCTCGCTCTCGATGGACATATGAATGTCCTCATCGTTGATATCGAAGGTGAAGTTGCCGGCATCGATATCCTGTTCGATTCCGGTCAGGCCCTCGGCAATCGCCTGCTCGTCCTCGGCACTGATGATGCCCTGGGCCGCCAGCATCTTGGCATGCGCCTTAGAACCGGCGATATCCTGCTTATAGAGATGTTTGTCGACAGGCAGCGACGCGCCAAACTCCTGCGTGACCTCGGCCACTCCCGCCTCAAAACGACCGCCCCAAAGAGCCATGGAACCGTCCCCTTTCTCCAAATACCAAAACAAGCGCCCAAAGCAATGAGCCATGTCGCTAAAGCGATTTTTCAACCGCTAGTTTTACACATTCCCCACCGTGCACAGGGCCATGTAGCTAATATGCAAAGAAGTGACGCACGAGGCACTTGGTGCCCAACTTCTCCCTCCGGATGTTGCCTTGCGAACCATCGATCCAGGCCTTCAGGCTCATAGGAACATCCTCGACCTTTGCAGCATCGAACTCGGGCGCGAGGGCAAGCAAGGCATGCGCGATAGCGTTGAACATAATGGATACTCCTCATATATATAGGCACAGAGCCGCCAAATTGATAGAAGGAGCCCCGCCGGACAACCCCGGCGGGGCTCGGACTCAGCCGTAGACGCGGCATCATATATGCGGGCGGAACGTAGGGGCCACCGATGTTAAGAAGTGTCAGCAAGCATAACGAAAGGTAGGGACCCCGTGCGCCCGTTACGTATCACGCGGATGGGCCGCGCGGATACCAAGGAAGAGAAGCCTTAGGCCTGGGCTGCAGCAGAGCTGGGACCCTGGACCTTAGCCCACGTCTTGAGCGACAGCGTGTCAATCTCGATAAAGCCGGCGCTGGCCTTCTCGTCAAACGTGGTGTCACGGTCGTAGGTGGCCAGACCGTAGTCATAGAGGCTGAAGGGGCTCTTGCGGCCGACGACATGGCAGTTGCCCTTGAAGAACTTCAGGCGAACGGTACCGGTCACGAACTTCTGGGTGTCGGCCATAAAGGCGTCGAGCGCGTTTTTGAGCGGGCTGTACCACTGGCCGTTGTATACGGCGGTGGCCCAATCCTGCTCGAGTTTGATCTTGGTCTTGAGCAGGTCGCCCTCAACGCAAATATCCTCGAGCGCCTTGTGGGCGGTGATGAGCGTCAGGGCGCCGGGAACCTCGTAGCACTCGCGGCTCTTGAGGCCCACCAGACGATCCTCGACCAGATCGAGACGGCCAAAGCCGTTGTCACCAGAGATCTTGTTGAGGGCGATGACGATCTCGGAGAGCTTCATCTTCTTGCCGTCGACGGCGACGGGCTTGCCGGCCTCAAACTCAATCTCGGTATACGTCGGGGTGTCCGGCGTGTCCTCGGGGTTCTTGGTCATAACCCAGGCGTCGTCAAGCGGCTCGTTCCAGGGATCCTCCAGATGGCCGCACTCAATGGCACGACCCCACAGGTTATCGTCGATGGAATAGGGGTTGTCATTGGCACCCTCGGGAACCGGCACGTTGTGGGCGTGAGCATAGGCGACCTCGTCGGGACGGCACTTCAGATCCCACTCGCGAACCGGGGCGATAACCTTAAGCTCGGGGTCGAGGGCCTTGACGGCAGCCTCAAAACGAACCTGGTCGTTACCCTTGCCGGTGCAGCCGTGGGCGACGTAGGTCGCGCCAAACTCGTGAGCGACCTCAACAAGCTTCTTGGCGAGCAGCGGACGAGACAGGGCGGAGAGCAGCGGGTACTTGTTCTCGTACATGGAGTTGGCGGCGATGGCCTTGATTAGGAACTCATCGGAAAACTCATCGCGCAGGTCGAGCACCTGGCAATCGAGAACGCCCAAGTCGAGCGCCTTCTGCTTCTTGGCATCCAGGCCGGTCTCCTCCTGGCCCACGTTGCCGCAGACACAAACGACATCGAGATTCTTCTCGTCCTGGAGCCACTTGACACATACAGATGTATCAAGGCCACCGGAATATGCGAGAACGACTTTTTCCTTGCTCATGGCTGTTTCCTTTCGCCCTTGGTAGCTAATTAGAGCATCGGTCAGTTGCAAGTCATTTCAAGGTCAAATACCGTGCAATATCAGGTTAAATAGTAAAAAACAGCACATACATGCCCTAGAAACATGTAGCTATGTCGTGCTAAACCCAACGACCTCAAAATGACTCTGTTGAGGCAATTCGCCCCATGCGGACAGAGACGATTGTTATCGTCGTCGGGAAATTGCGCGCTGGCGTCGGATGGCATTGTCTGCAGTGGTGATGATCTTTACGAACTGCATCTGCCTCTCCTTTCACCTATCGCCGGACGCAATTCTAATATCGTAAACGGTACCTTTTCCTCGGTAAACGGGTCTTTTTCCGTCTCCGTTTTCGATGCTCGCTATATTACGCTAAAGTGCCTGCTGTACAAGCGACAAATTCAAATTTCTGAAAAGTTTTTTCATTAGTTTGTGAATTGCAGTGCAAGTACGCACCATTCCTGCGAAAATACGCTCGATTACATAGCAGAGGGTCATTACGCCCGAAACAATCTGGAAACGGAAAGGCGCATTTATGCAGACTTATGAATCAGACGCTAACATCGGCAACATTAAACTCATCGCCGTCGACATGGACAAGACGCTGCTGACCGACGAGCGCGTGCTGCCCCAGGGTCTCGACGAGCGTCTGGACAAGCTCGCTGACGCCGGCATCGTATTCTGCCCCGCCAGCGGACGCCCCGCCCCCAAGCTCGAGGAGATGTTCGAGGACATCAAGAACCGCCTCGCCTTTTGTCCCGACAACGGAGCGTGCGTGATCTATCGCGGCAGCTATATCTATAAGAGTAATATCGACGTGGAGCTGTACCAGCAGGTCTTGAAGCGCGCCTCGGAGGATCCTCGCGCTGTCCCCGTCCTGTGCTGCTTCGACGAGTTCTACGTGCTTGCCCGCGACCATCAATACCACGACGAGATCAGCGTCTACTACAACACAATCAACTACGTCGATAGCTTTGAGGGCATTGATATCGAGTCCAATAAGATCTCGATCTTCTTCCCCGCCTATGATGCCGAGCCTGCATTCCGCGAGACCTATAGCCCCGAGTTCTCGGACAAGCTCTACGTCACCAACGCCGGGCGCGAGTGGATCGACTTTATGAACCTGGGCGTCGACAAGGGCGCCGGCGTCGCGCACCTGTGCGAGCACCTGGGCATCGATATCGCCGACGCCGCTGCCGTGGGCGATACCTACAACGATATCCCCATGCTGGAGCGCGTCGGTCACAGCTTTATCGTTAACAATGCCGAGGAGCACATGAACGCGCACGCCAAGTGGCGTATTCCGAGCAACAACGACGGGGGCGTACTGACACTCATCGACGCCATCTTGGCGGCTCGGTAGCCGTCCCATCGGGCCTGGCCGGACGGCACGGGTTAACTTTTCGCTCGGTCAGGTCCTGCGCAAGACGAAAGCCACATTAAGTGGCTTTCTTTGCGTGCGGAATCTACGAAAAGTTAACCCGTGCCGCCCGGCCAGGCCCTAGGTTTACCTACCTGCCGCCAAGATGGCGTCTTAAGTGTCTAGATACTTAGCTGAAATGATTTGAGCAGAGGGGAGCCCCTTGTTGGAAGGGGCTCCCCTCTGTTTTGGTTACTGTGGGACAAATTAATCAGTAGTGTTTGTCCCAAATCTTAAGAGTGTGGGGGCTTGCGTCTTGGGCGAGCTTGCCTTACGGAGTGCTTTCCTATTTCGCGTCGGCCCAAGTTATGCCGGTGCTGGCTTCGGCGATCAACGGTACGCGGAGGTCTACTACGTGCTCCATGACGTCGCGGACCATAGCTGTCAGGCGCTCGACTTCGTCGACGGGGCACTCAAAGTCCAGTTCGTCGTGCACCTGTAAGATCATGTGGGCGGCAAAGCCCTCTTCTTCCAGGCGGCGGCTTACGCGGGCCATGGCGATCTTGATGACGTCGGCCGCGGTGCCCTGCATGGGATGGTTCATGGCCGTGCGCTCACCAAAGCCGCGGAGCTGTGGGTTTTTGGCCTTGAGCTCCGGAATATGACGACGACGGCCGTACATGGTCTCGGCGTAACCCGTCTGCTTGGCACGCGCCACCACGTTGTCGAGGAACGTGCGCACGCCCGGGTATGCCTCGTAGTAGCGGTCAATCATGTCGCGCGCCTCGGCCATCGAGATATGCAGCGACTGCGACAGACCGTAAGCCTGCTGACCATACACGATGCCGAAGTTCACGGCCTTGGCGCGGCTGCGCAGGTCGGGCGTCACCTCGGACACCGGCACGCCAAATACGCGCGCGGCCGTCTCGGCATGGAAGTCCTCGCCCTCGTTAAAGGCGCGCACCAGATGCTCATCGCCCGAGAGATGCGCCAGCAGACGCAGCTCGATCTGCGAGTAGTCCACTGCCAAAAAGACGCTGCCCTCGCCCGCCGAGAACGCCGTCTTGACGGTGCGTCCCAGCTCCGAGCGCGTCGGAATGTTTTGCAGATTGGGGTCGCTCGAAGACAGACGCCCCGTCGCGGTGATGGTCTGGTTGTACGTGGTGTGCACACGCCCGTCACCACGGCGCAGCGGACCTAGCGTGTCCAGATAGGTCGACTTAATCTTGGACTTCTCACGCCAGTCCAAAATAAGGCGTACGATCTCGTGGTCGCGGGCAAGGTCGCTCAGCACCTTGGCGTTGGTCGAATAATAGCCGCGCTTGGTCTTTTTGAGGCCCTTGGTCGGAAGCCCCATCACATCAAACAGCACGTGCGAGAGCTGCATGGGGCTGCCGACGTTAAAGGTCTCGTCACCCGCTAGGTCGCGAATACTGCGCTCGACATCGGTGATCTGGGTAGCAAGTCCCTCGGACAGACTATGCAGACGGTCGGGGTCTACGAGCATGCCCGCGCGTTCCATCTTGGCAAGCACCGGCACGAGCGGCATCTCGATCCCATCGAACACGTTGGCGGCGTTCTCGCGGGCCATGCGGTCACGCAGCGGTGCGACCAGCGCCAGCGTCAAGGCCGCCGTGCGAGCGGCGGGCGCAGGAGCGTCCTCGCCAGCGCCTTCTGCGCCACGTGCCGCAGGCAGCGTCATCTGCAGATAGGTATCGGCCAGATACGCCTCATCAAACTCGAAGCGGTCGGAATCCAACAGGTAGGCGGCGACAACGGTATCGAAGATGCGCGTGGAATCGACGACCAGCGGATCCATGAGCTCGGGCTCGGAAGAATCGATGGGCGAAAGCTCATGCAGCAGCGCCTTCATATCCGGGCTCGCCACGCGGCCCTCCATAAACAGGCGCGCAAGCACGCCGGCGATCAGGCCGTGGGCAACGTTAAAGCCATCGACCACGGCAGACGCACCGCCGTCGCCCTCCTCAAGAGCAAACAGCCCCTTGGACGTCGCCAGCCACAGCGTGCGCGTCAGACCAAAAAGCGCGCCCTCCTCCTTGTCATCATCCACCACGGCGGCAATCCACTCACCCGCATCAATCGCGCGAGCGATCTCGACGGCAGCGGCAGCAGGCGCCTCGGCATCGTCGGCAGCGGCACGCGAGACGGCGGGCATCTCAAACGTGCTGGAAGCAGCAGCCCCGCCCTCGCCGCTGATCAGCGCCAAGAAACGGTTCTGCATGGCCGTAATGCCGAGCGTGCCCAGCGCCGCAGACACCTCGTCGGCAGAAAACGCCGGGAAGGACGTCGCCTCAAAGTCGAGCTCAACAGGCGCATCGGTGCGGATGGTCGCGACCTTGCGGCTCAGCAGCGCATCGTCGATGTGCGCACGCAGGTTCTCGCCCATCTTGCCCTTAACCTCATCGGCGTGTGCGATGACCTCGTCCAGGCTACCGTACTGCGCAATGAGCGCGCTCGCCTTTTTGGGGCCGATGCCCGGCACGCCGGGGATGTTATCGGACGTGTCGCCCTTCAGACCATAAAAGTCGGGCACGAGCGCCGGCGTAATGCCGTGATACAGATCGTCCACGCTCTCGGGTGTCATGATCGCCACGTCGGACAGGCCCTTACGGGTCGAGACCACGTTGACGTGCTCGGTAACAAGCTGATACATGTCGCGATCACCGGTCACCAGCAGCATATCACAGCCGGCCTGCTCGCCCAGGCGCGCCATAGTACCCAGGATGTCATCGCCTTCCCAGCCCTCGGACTGCAGAATCGGCACGTTGAGCGCGGCGAGCAGCTCCTTGATCATAGGGAACTGCGCGTGCAGATCGGGGTCCATGGGCGGACGCTGCGCCTTATACTGCGGCAGCATCTCCATACGCACGCGCGGCTTGCCCTTGTCAAACGCCACGACGACGCCGTCGGGGTTAAAGGCGTCGATCATCTTAAGAAACATGTTCAGAAAACCAAAGATCGCGTTGGTGGGGCGACCGTCCGGCGCGTTCATGGTCGGCGGCACGGCGTGGAAGGCGCGATGCATGAGCGAGTTGCCGTCGATGACGGCAAAGGTACGGCGCTTTTCAGACATATTGAATACCTCGCTTTGGGCTGGGCACGGTTTGCTCACACCAGTTTACACGCTCCCCGCCCCGCGGCCACCGCACATCAGGCTTCCCTGCCGCCGCGGGCCCGCGCGTGATACGATGGCTCACGGTACATCAACCAGCACGATCGATCCGAAAGGAGCCTGCGTCATGGAGCGTCCCAGCGCATGGAAAAAGTACACGCCACAGCAGATCGAGGAGCTCGAGGAGCTTTGCCGCGGCTATAAGCAGTTTTTGAGTGAGAACAAGACCGAGCGCCTGTGCGTCAAGGCCGGTATCAAGATGGCCGAGGAGGCGGGCTACGTCAATCTGGAGACCGTGATCGCCGAGGGCCGCGCGCTCAAGGCCGGCGACAAGGTGTACGCCGCCAACCACGGCAAGGACCTCATGCTCGTCAACCTGGGCACCGCCCCGCTCGAGCAGGGCTTTAACATCCTGGGCGCCCACGTGGACTCGCCGCGCCTGGACCTCAAGCAGAACCCCGCCTTCGAGGCCGGCGACATGGCTTATCTCGACACGCACTACTATGGCGGCGTCAAGAGCTACCACTGGGTCGCTTCCCCGCTCGCACTCGTGGGCGTCATCTGCAAAAAGGACGGCACCACCGTCGACATCAACATCGGTGACAAGGCCGACGACCCGGTCTTTACCATCTCCGACCTGCTGATCCACCTCTCGAGCGAGCAGATGGCCAAGCCCGCCAAGGACGCCGTCGACGCCGAGATCCTCGACGTGATCGTGGGCGGCCGCCCCGTCAAGTTTGACGAGGACGACAAGGACGCTCCCAAGGAGCCCGTCAAGCAGATGTTCCTGGATATCCTCAAGGAGCAGTACGACGTCGAGGAGGAGGACTTCCTCTCCGCCGAGATCGAGGTCGTGCCCGCCGGCCCCGCCCGTGACATGGGCCTCGACCGCTCCATGATTCTGGGCTATGGCCACGACGACCGTGTCTGCGCCTATCCGTCCATGCTCGCCCAGATCAACGTCGCCAACGTGGAGCGCACGAGCATCACACTCATCGTCGACAAGGAGGAGATCGGTTCCGTGGGTGCCACCGGCATGACGAGCCGCTTCTTCGAGAACACCGTCGCCGAGATCATGACGCTCGCCGGCGAGGATAGCCCGCTGGCCCTGCGCCGCGCGCTCGCCCGCAGCCGCATGCTCTCCTCCGACGTGTCCGCCGGCTTCGACCCGGGCTACGCCGGCAAGTTCGAAACCAAGAACGCAGCCTTCATGGGTCGCGGCCTGTGCTTTAACAAGTACACGGGCAGCCGCGGCAAGGGCGGCTCTAACGACGCCGACGCCGAGTATGTGGCCCTCATCCGCGACATCATGGACGAGGCCGGCGTGGACTTCCAGACCTGCGAGCTCGGTCGCGTCAACGCGGGCGGCGGCGGCACCATCGCATACATCATGGCTAAGTACGGCATGAACGTCATCGACTCTGGCGTTGCCGTCCTGTCCATGCACGCCCTGTGGGAGGTCGCTAACAAGGCCGATATCTACGAGGCCTATCGCGGCTACAAGGCCTTCATCGAGCGCGCGTAACCAACCCTTCATCAGTTGCGGTGAAATACAGACTAAACTGGCCCATAAACGGCCAAAACAGACCGTATTCCACCGCAACTTCCTTTTTGGCAGAGGAGAGTCCATGCTGCAGGTCGTCATTTCGCCCGCCAAGCAGATGCGCGCGGCCCAAGATGCTTTTGAAGTCCTGGGCATTCCACCCTTTGCGCGCGAGACGGCTCGCCTCCACCGCGCGCTGCTAGATATCGAGCGGAATGAAGGCAGCGACAGCCTGCAGGCGCTATGGAACGTGAGTGACAAACTGCTAGGGCCTTGCCTCAACACCCTGCATGAGTTCGGGCCCATCCTGAAAAACGGCGATCTCGACAATCCCGCACTCGCCTGTCACCTCTCCCCTGCCGTCATGTCCTACCACGGCATTCAATACCAGAGCATGGCGCCCGAGGTGATGGATTCCGCGCAGCTCGCATGGCTGCAAAGCCACCTGTGGATCCTCTCTGGCCTCTACGGGTGCGTTCGCCCCTTTCATGCCGTCGAACCATATCGGCTGGAGATGGGCGCGAAGCTCGCCGTTGACGATGCCCGAGACCTCTATGCGTTTTGGAGCGACAAGCTCGCGCGGGCTATCGCCCCGGCAGGCTCAAACACCACGATCGTCAACCTCGCCAGCGTAGAGTACGCCAAAGCCGTTCTGCCCCATCTCGCGGGCGACGCCACGGTCGTCACGTGCCTCTTTGGCGAAGGCATCCGCAACGGCAAGCCCATCCAGCGCTCGACCGCCAGCAAAAAGGCACGTGGTTCCATGGTGCGCTGGATGGCAGAAAACAAGCTCGAGGATGCAAGCGGGCTCACCGCGTTTGACGTTGGTTATCGTCACTTTCCCGAGCTTTCAAATAAGAACACTTTGGTCTTCCTGAACGAACAGACCTTGTAGGACCACCGCTACTTTTGAATGTGCTGCCTAGGCACGGCGTCTATTCCGCCAAGCCGTCGGCTTTGGCAACTTCGTTTGTCGAGCCATCTTGGTAGGTAATCTTAACGTGCTCTACCTCGGACACCGCAACACCCGATGGGGGCTCCAAGCGCCATTCCGTCAGCGCGATATCCATAGTCGTAGGCACGTCGCCCTGATTCTTGAGCTTCACCGTCAGCGTTTTGAGCGCCGCATCATACGTCACGCGTTCGATTTCCTCACCAGGAATAGACCCACCGCTCAGCTGAAGCTGGACAAATCCATCGCGCGAATACCAATAGTCGCCCGGCGCGGCAACGGTATTGCCGCCCGTAACCTTCACTGTCATGATCGGCAGGGCATCGTCGGCCTCGAACTCCCATGCAGCGCCGCCGTGACCGCCAAACGTCCAGATAAAAAAGGCAATCACCAGCACGGCAAGCACCGCAAAACCAATCGCGACAAGGCCATGGTGCGCACGGCTTTCCTCGGCCGATACATCCCATTGCGTCTCTCGATATAGATGCTTGTCTTCCATGTTCGCCTCCCCACAGGCACGCTCGTTGGCCCAATCGTACCCATTCAGGCTATACTTGAGCCCATGACATAACGGGGAGCTTGCAGGACAAGACGACAGGCTGAGATTGGGCGCGCCCGCCCTGACCCGCAAACCTGATATGGGTAATGCCAACGAAGGGAGCCGTGCCAATGAGCACACAGACCGAGCCCAAGCTCGTCACACAAATCGACTTCGCCCGCGCCGGGCAGATCACACCGCAGATGAAGGAGGTCGCCGAGCGCGAGCATCGCGACCCCGAGTACATCCGCGAGCGCGTGGCCGACGGCCGCATCGCCATTCCCGCCAACATCGTGCATATCAAAAAGGGCATGCGCGCCTTTGGTGTCGGCGAGGGCCTGGCCACCAAGGTCAACGTCAACCTGGGCATCTCGGGCGACAAGGCCGATGCCGCCGAGGAGTGGAAGAAGGTCAAGATCGCCGAGGACTACGGCGCCGACGCCATCATGGACCTCTCCAACTCGGGCAAGACGCGCCAGTTCCGCCAGCAGCTCATCGACGAGACGCCGCTCATGGTGGGCACGGTGCCCATGTACGACGCCATCGGCTACATGGAAAAGCCGCTGGTCAAGCTTACCAAGGACGACCTGCTCGAGGTCGTGCGCGCACACGCCGAGGACGGCGTGGACTTTATGACCATCCACTGCGGCATCAACAAATCGGTCATCAAGACCTTTAAGGAGACCGGCCGCCTGATGAACATCGTCAGCCGCGGCGGCTCGCTGCTGTTTGGCTGGATGGAGGTCACCGGCAACGAGAACCCCTTCTACGAGTTTTACGACGAGGTGCTCGAGATCTGCCACGAGTACGATGTGACGATCTCGCTCGGCGACTCCTGCCGCCCGGGCTGTCTCTACGACTCCAACGACGCCACCGAGACCGCCGAGATGATCGAGCTGGGCAAGCTGTGCAAGCGCGCCTGGGCCGCCGGCGTCCAGGTCATGGTCGAGGGCCCGGGCCACATGGCGCTCGACGAGATCGCCGCCAACATGAAACTGCAGAAGCGTCTGTGCCACAACGCCCCGTTCTATGTGCTCGGGCCGCTGGTGACCGATATCGGCGTGGGTTACGACCACATCACCGCTGCCATCGGCGGCGCCATCTCCGCCAGCTCCGGCGCCGACTTCCTGTGCTACGTGACGCCGGCCGAGCACTTGTGCCTGCCCAACGCCCAGGACGTGCTCGATGGCCTCATGGCCACCAAGATTGCCGCGCACGCCGCCGATATCGCCAAGAAGGTGCCGCACGCCCGCGACATGGATGACAAGATGGGCCAGGCACGTCGCAAGCTCGACTGGGATGCCATGTGGAAGTGTGCTCTCGATCCGGTCACCGGTAAGAAGCGCTACGAGGAATCCCCCGCCGCCACCGAGGGCACCTGCACCATGTGTGGCAAGATGTGCGCCGTCCGTACCGTCAACAAGGTGTTCGAGGGCACGACGATCGATCTTGGCATGGAGGATTAACGCGTCACTGGAGCCACAATCGGCAACAAGGTGCTCGTCAATTGTTGACATGTGAACATTTGTTTATATTTACGTAAAGATTGCACCGCCCGCCCGGGATCGGCATATAGCCGGCCCGGACAACTTTATAATGCAGGTAGAAGACCCATTTGAATCCGACCGAACAAGAGAGCGAACATGGATCGTAGTAACGTACCTGCCGTCCTGTCCATCGCAGGATCCGATTCCAGCGGCGGCGCCGGCATTCAGGCCGATATTAAGACCATCACGGCACACCGTCTGTATGCCGAGACGGCCATCACGGCCATCACCGCACAGAACACCCTGGGCGTCACCGCCGTGCAGAACATCTCCCCGGACATTGTCGCGGCGCAGATCGATGCCGTCTTTGACGATATCCGCCCCAGCGCCGTCAAGATCGGCATGGTCTCCTCCGCCGAGATTATCGAGGTTATCGCCGACCGCCTGAGCGCCTGGGACGCGACAAATATCGTCGTCGACCCCGTTATGGTCGCCACCTCGGGCGCCCGCCTCATCGCCGAAGATGCCGCCGAGGCGCTCACCCGCCGCCTGTTCCCGCTGGCGACGGTTATCACGCCCAATATTCCCGAGGCCATGGCCCTGCTCGACTACGAGGTCGACTCCGAGCGCACGCAGCAAAATGCTGCCATGCTCCTCACCCGCCGCTTTGGTTGTGCATCCCTCGTTAAGGGTGGGCATCTTGTCAACGAGGCCAACGATGTACTGGCCGAACCCGCGCCACTCGATGACGAGGGCAACCATCTGGGAGATCCACTCACCACGTGGTTCCGCCACAAGCGCATCGAGACCGACAACACGCACGGCACCGGATGCACGCTCTCGTCCGCCATCGCCTGCGCGCTGGCTCAGGGCATGGATCTTGCCGACGCCGTCAACGCCGGCAAGGCATACCTGACAGGCGCTCTGGCCGCCGGCCTGAACATGGGCAAAGGCTCCGGCCCTGTCAACCACATGTGGCAGTATTAAGATTCGCAGCCCAAGCCACCGCAAAGGGGACAGGCACCTTTGCGGTGGTTTGGGGTCGCGCTACTCACCGAGCATCTCTTGGAGCTTGGCTGCCACGGCGTGACCCAGGCTCTCATGGCTTTCGGGCATCATATGCAGATAGTCGATATCGCCCGGCTCGGCAAAGTCGGCGGCATTCAAAAAGTCGCAGCCAAACTGCTCAGCCACATGTGCGTAGTACTCACCAAAATGCTCCGAGGCCTCGACGGAACGCTCGTCAAAATCGGTCATATATACATCGGCGATTTGCGGCTTGATCTTGATAGGTGCCATCAGCAGAATACGCGGGCAGGGTGCGGCATTGGTCCAGGGAAATGCACGCACCGCGCGAATCAGCGCCATGGCGCCACGGGCGATATCGGAAGCTGTCACGTTAAAGACCGTCTTACAGTCGTTGGTGCCCAGCATGATCACAATGGCGTCCAGCGGCTTATGGGCCTCGAGCAGCATCGGAAGTGCGCGAATGCCGTTAAGATTGGTGTCCAGATGGCACATGTCGTCGCGTACCGTCGTGCGGCCGTTGAGGCCTTCTTCAATTACATGCCAGCCCTCGCCTAAGTCACGTTGGGCCACGCCACACCAGCGCACATCCCGCGCATAGCGCACCGCGGTGCCGTCGCGCATGCCCGCCGGATCGTAACCATAGGTGTTGCTGTCGCCAAAACATAGAACGTTTTTCATCGTAAGCCCTTCCTTTAGTAAAAAGCCGACGGGAGCAGCCTCTCCCGCCGGCTCGACCTATCTGTCAGCACGTACCGATTACAGGTACTTGCGCCAGTCATCGTCATCCTCGTCGTCCTCGGCAGCAGCCTGGGCCTGCTCGGCGGCACGGGCTGCTGCGGCGCGGGCAGCAACCTGAGCATAGGACTCCTCGTTGCGCTCGGGGAAGTTTGCCAGCACGTGCTCGAACTTGGCAAAATCCTCGTCCCAGCGCGTAGAGGGCACAGCAAAAAAGACCTGCTTGACCTTAAAGTCGCCCGACGCGAGCTCCTTGCGGAAGAGCTCGGCCACGGCCTCTGCGTCAAAGCCGTTGTTGTCGCAGCCCCATGCGCCCAACACGAGCTTCTCGCGACCCAGCTCGTCGCAGATGGCAAGCACAAAGCGAATGCGGTCGCGCAGGGCATCCAGCAGAGCATCGTCGCTCACGCGATACTCCTGGCGGGCGCGCTTAACGTTGGGCGCGGCGGCCACGATCACGTCGGCGTATGCATGCACGTGGTTGCGGTCGAAGCGCACCGCAGGCACCACTAGGGCGCGGTTGCGATAGAGCTCGCAGTTGATGTTGCGGCGACGGTTCTCGCCGTACCACTTACGCTGCATATCGAGAACGTTGTACAGATACGAATCGGCGCACAGCGTGGCCTCCTGGCCCAGATAACCCTGAATATAGCCACCGCCCGGGTTGGTGAACGAGGCAAAGGCGAGCACGGCCATGTCGCAGAACTGCGCATAGCCACGACCGTTGTCCAGGATGGCCTGCGTGGCGGAGGCATCGAGCACGGTGACCTCGGGCAGAACCGGAGCGGGCTCCTCAGCAGGCGCGGACTCAGCTTCAGCGATTTCCTCGGCAGGCTCCTCGACGGGCTCGAGCGCTGCCTCGACCTCGGCAGCCTCCGCGCCCTCGACGTCCTCGGCAACCTGTTCTTCGGCGGCCACAGCACTCTGAACCTTGGCCTTCATCGCCGCGACAAAGCCGGCAGGCATACCGTCAAACTCGCGAACACCGGCAAGCGAACGCTCGATATCCTTGGCGCACGCTTCGGACACAGTTGCCACGTGACGCTCGGCGGCCTTGGCACGGGCCTCGCGCTTGGGATTGGGCTGACCCGCTCGGTTGGACCTGCGGTTACGGTTCCTGTTGTCGACGTCTGCCATAAGTGGTCACCTTTCTCGGTCTCTGCCGCTATCGGCTTTTCCCATCCATGATACCCCGCCGCATACAAAAAAGACGGCCCCGAAGGACCGCCTTTCGCATCGATTTACACGCACGGCAAACACCGCCGCAATTCGCCACTAGTCGCGACGGCCGAGGATGTTCAGAATGCGCAGGAACACGTTGATGATGTCCACGAACAAGTTGGATGCCATAAGCACGGCGTTGGGCAGCGTAGGCGGCACCGTCGTGGCAACATAGGTGTCGTAGCCGATAAAGCCGGCGAACACCACGATCACGATCAGATCGGTGATGGTCTGCGAGACGCCCATGAACATCAGCACAATCTCAACCAGAATAGTGGCGAGCAGAATGCCAAAGCCGATGCCATATACGCGCTGGAAAAACTTGGGGAACGTCACGCCCAAGGCGCCATAGACAAAGGTGATGGCGGCCGTGGCGATAAAGGCAGTGTTGATGGTGGGCAGGTCGTAGTTGGCAAGGCCAAACGACGCGGTCAGGCCAAAGGTACTCGCAAAGATTATGTAGCCCACAAGGGACAGGCCCACGGACTGCTTGCTGGCGGCGGCCGACATCATGACCATGCCGACGATGGTCAAAATAAACGAGCCAAAGACCAGCGGCAAGGCGGCGCCGCTCATCATCATGCGCGCAAACGACATGGTGCTCGTAAAGTAGGCGCCGGCGCCCATGGCGCAAAAGCCCAAGAAGATCAGGGCAGACATGGCGAGATTGTACGCGCGCGGCGACATCTCCTTGGCGCGGCTTGCGCCGCTCTCGACGGGGCCGTTCTGATAGCCCTGGATATCGTTCATAGGTTCGTCCTTTCAAAAAGCGCCACAAATAACGGCGCAGTAGCTGACAAGATTCCTGTCATTGTACCCGAACGCCGTGCGTCCTTACCTACGGCGCTCGCCCTCGAGCGTACGGTCGAATGCCCACACCCACCAACGCATCAGATGGGCCTGCGAGCCATCTGGTCGTTCACGCGTCTGGTCCTCCAGATACAACTCGGTCGCGTGCCCGCCAAAACGCACCTTATAGGTTGCCGTACGAATGCCGTGAACCGTCAGGCCAAACCCAGTGGTCGAGACAATCTCGTCAATCGTAAAGCAACGACCGTCGACCCAGCAGACGGCGACTGGCACGACTTGTCCGCCCGCGAGGATGCGAGCCACGACGTCCACATACTGCTTGTGTACGCGCCGAGTTTTGCCGTCTGTCTGTCGATATTCCATGCCTCCTATTATCGAACGCATGTTTGCATGTTGTAAAGCGAACAGACTGTGGTTTTGGAGTGTCGTAGCAATCGCACGTGTCCGCATGGCGTGTTAGCAAAAAGAATACCCGCGGTCAACAGGACTAATATTCAATTTTAGTGCCAAAAAATCCACTTCTCACGTCAGAACTCCGTTAAGAAACCCACAGGAGGTGATAGGATTTATCATGTTTTTGTAACGTGCCTGCAAACTTCGAGAAAGCCCATATATGGACGTAACGTTCTCAACCTTCCTCGGCCAAATTGTGTCGAACCCAGTCCTTGCCGTCACCGTGATCCTCGCGCTCGGCGCCATCTTCGTCAACGGATGGACCGACGCGCCCAACGCCATCGCGACCTGCGTCACTACGCGTTGCATGCCCGCCCGCGCCGCCATTCTCATGAGCGCCGCATTCAACTTCCTCGGCGTGCTCATCATGACGCACTTTAATGCGAGCGTCGCCAACACCATCTCACATATCGTCGACTTTGGCGGAAACAGCACCATGGCGCTCGCGTGCCTCTGCGCAGCGCTGTTCTCCATCGTCGTCTACGGCGCCACAGCATCGCGTTTTGGCATCCCCACTTCGCAAAGCCACAGCCTTATCGCCGGCCTGACCGGTGCCGCTATCGCCCTCGGCGGCGCGAGCAGCGTCAACGTCCACGAGTGGATGAAGGTCATCTACGGCCTGGCGCTCTCCATCGGCCTGGGCTTTGTCATGGGCTGGGTCCTGTGCAAACTCGTCTCGGTTCTTTTCGCCGCCGCCAACAGGCGACGTGCCAATGTCTTCTTTAAATACGCTCAGATCGCGAGCGCTGCGGCCATGAGCTTTATGCACGGCGCGCAGGATGGACAGAAGTTCATCGGCGTGCTCTTTTTAGGCGTGGCCTTCGCAAACGGCCAGACCAGCGTCGGCGATGCCGGCATCCCCATCTGGATTATGCTGCTGTGCTCGGCCACCATGGGTATCGGCACCAGCGTCGGCGGCGAGCGCATCATAAAGTCCGTCGGCCAGAGCATGGTTAAGCTCGAGAAGTATCAGGGCTTCTCCGCCGACCTCGCGGGCGCCGCGAACCTGCTGCTTGCCACCCTTACCGGCATCCCCGTGTCCTCCACACACATCAAGACCTGCGCCATCATGGGCGTCGGTGCCGTCAAGCGCCTCTCGGCCATCAACTTCGGCGTCGTTAAGGACATGATGTTCACCTGGTTCTTCACCTTCCCCGCCTGCGGACTCATCAGCTTTGTCATGGCCAAGCTGTTCATGATGTTCCTCTAGTCAAACCGAACGTCCATCTGGACCGCAACACTTCGCCCACCCGTCTTCGCCTCGAAAGGACCCACCCATGGCTAAGAAACCCGATTCGTTCTACTTTGACAACTACGTCGCCTGCGCCGACCTCGCCGTCCAGGCCGCCGAGCTGCTTACCCAGATTTTTGAGAACTTCGATCCCGCGCAGATTCACGACATGCTCAATAAGATGCATGCGATTGAGCATGCGGCAGACAAGAAGCACCACGAGCTCGAAGACGCCCTGCTCACCGCCTTTATCACCCCGCTCGAGCGCGAGGATCTGGATCTGATGAGCTGCGCGCTCGACACCGTGCTCGACCGTATTGAGGGCGTCGTGCAGCGCGTCTACTTCACCAACATTCAGAGCATCCATCCCGACGCCATCGTCATCGCCCACAAGGTGACTGACGCCTGCCGCGCCATGAAAGACCTGATGGTCGAGCTTCCCAACTACCGCAAGTCCAAAACGCTGCGCGAGCTGGTCATCCAGATCAACACCATCGAGTCCGAGGCCGACGAGCTCTACATCAACGCCATGCGCAACCTGCACGTTAACGGCAAGGATCCGCTCGAGGTCATCGCTTGGCGTGACGTCTACGCCTTCCTGGAGTACTGCGCCGACTGCTGCGAGAATGTGGCCGATGTTGTGGATTCGATTGTCATGAAGAACAGTTAATTGGGGGTACGTGTCCCGGCGGTCGCGGGCCCGGCCACTAATAACCTTTTTCACTCCGGCTGCAAGCAGAGTCGTTCAAAAGGTTATTAGTGGCCGGGCCCGCTCCCTTACGTACCACCATTGGGAACTTTGGCTGATAGTTATAGCGCAATGGGGGTTTGGCTGAAGGGACCTTTGGTATCCGTTCGGACACTTTGGCCCTCGATGAGCGTTTGGCTGATTGCTGCTTTGGGTACTGTTTGGGTTACTTTGGGTTTGTTTGATTTTTAATTGTTGGAGGGCTTGTATGTCTTATTTGGATCTGGCTCGGGGTCGGTATTCTTGTCGTGAATTTCAGGATCGTTCTGTTGAGCAGGCTGTGGTGGATGCCATTGTTGAGGCTGGGCGGATTGCTCCTTCTGCTTGTAATAATCATCCTTCTCGTGTGATGGTGCTGGATACGCCTGAGCTTCTGGAGAAGGCTGCTGCTTGTCAGCCTCGGTTTGCTCGTGATGGATCTATCTTTGGCGCTCCGCTCATCTTCCTTATTTGCAGCGTTACCGATGATGCTTGGGTGCGCCCGTATGATCAGATGAATTCCAGCGAAATCGATACGTCCATCGTGTGTGATCAGATGATGATGGAGGCCACCGAGCAGGGCCTGGGAACGTGCTGGGTATGCCATTTTAAGCCTGAGGTGGCACAGGAGCAGTTCAATCTGCCCAAGGGCGTCTATCCCTATCACATGCTCGTCTGTGGATATCCTGCCGACCACATCGCCGATCCCGAGCATCGCGAGGCCCGTACCATTCCCCTCTCCGACTTCCTCCTCAAGTAGGTTTTGGGACATGCCCTAAAACCTACCTTTTACCGCTCACCCATTCGCCGAGTTCTGCGCCACAATGTGCAGGGCTCGGTTTTTTATGTTGCGCGCCCCTGCACAGTCATAAAAAAGGACCCGCAAGCTGCGGGTCCTTTCTAGGCACTAAATTGTAGGCCGAATGTTAGTCCAGGTCGTCGGCAGCAAAGTTGTCGATCGGGGCGAAGGGATCGGCCACGGGGACAACCGGGTCAGCGACGGGCAGCGGCTCGGCGGGAACAGTCACTGCAGGAGAAGCGGCAGAACCGACCGGCGTGGAGGCCATCAGATCGGCCGGGAAGGAATTCTGGGCATCGTCCATGAAGTGCTGGATGAGCTTGAGGTACTCGGCCTTGAACTCCTCACGAGAAGCCTTGAGACGATCGATCTCCTCGAGCTCGGCCTGCTTCTCGGTCAGAGCCTGGCGGATAACCTCGCGGGCCTTGGCGTCAGCCTCGTTGCGGATACGCTCAGCGTTCTCGTTGGCATCGTTGACGATGGTCTCAGCGGTCTGCTGGGCAGCGATCAGGGCAGCGGAAATCTGGCGCTCCTGAGCGGAGAAGTCAGGGGCGGGAACAGTCACGGGGGCGGCAGGAACGGCCTGGGCGGTGGCATCCTGAGCTTGGGCAAGCTGAGCCTGCGCATCGGCAAGCTGCTGCTCGGTAGCAGTCAGACGACCCTTAAGGTCGACGATCTTAGCGAGCATAGCGTCAACCTCGGAGGACAGCGTCTCCAAGAAGACGTCGACCTCAGCAGGATCGTAGCCACGCTTGGCCTCAGAGAAAGTCTGAGCCTGGATGTCTGCAGGGGTAATAGCCATAACAAGTCTCCTTTTTCATCGCCTCGGCGCTACACGCCCGACGTAAGTTACTAAGTCAGTTCTACACGAGTATACCTATAAGAAGCTGCAGAACCAGCCTCTGCACCAACTGCAACGCAATAATCGCAACGACCGGCGAAAAATCGATACCGCCCATCGGCGGGATGAAACGACGGAACAGGTTGAGCCACGGACCGCACACGCTATCAAGCACCGCGGCAATATCCTGAAGCAAACCACCCTGCTTCATGGGAATCCACGTCATAAAGCAGTAGACGACAATGAGCGTGGAATAGAAGTTGAACAGCGTGTTGACCAGCTGGACGATAGTGTAGATGTTGATGGGAATCTCCTCGTCTTGTCTTTACTTAAGGTAGCCGTCGGCACGAAGCTTCTTGAGATCGGAATCTTTGACCTCGCAACCGGCGGGCAGCACCATGAACACGCGGTCGCCCACCTCCTTGACCGTGGCACCCAGACCGCAGGCAAAGCCGTAAGAGAAGTCCAAGACGCGCTTGGCAACTTCGGTGCGTACGCCCACAAAAATCAGTGCGACAGGCTGCTTGGTGCGAACGCGGCGCACCACGGTCTCCACGTCGTCATAGCTCTCGGGGCGCAGGACATAGGCCGGCAGCTGCGGCGTGGCGTTGATGATATTGCTCGCATAGGCCGAGGCATCGCTCGGTGCAGGCGCGGGTGCAGCGGCGGCACGGGCGCGGGTATTCTCGGCGTAGCTCGACGGCGTGTCATAGGCACCAGGACGATAACCGCTCGCAACACTGTCCTGCGAGCGCGAAGGCGGGTTATACGTCGTGGCATGGCGGGAGTCATCGCCGACCAGCTGACCGGAGCGCGTATACACGGCAACCGACTCAGCTTCACCGCGGCGCGTCTGGCCAAGCAGGCCGTTGCTCGGCTCGTCTTGGGTGTAGAAGCCCTCGCCCGAAGCACCACTGTAGCCGTTGTTCTGATAGCCATCGTCGTAGCCGTCATCGTAGCCGTAGTCGTCGTCCTGGCCATAACCCTGGTCGTAACCCTGCTGGCCGCCCAGGTGCATCTTATTTTTAATCTCGTCAAGGAAGCCCATGGTTGTGTCCTCTCGCGGTTTAGTGCAGGCGCCCCGATAATCAGTGCGCACTTCAGAGCCTTATTTTACTGCAAACTCCGGGCTAAATACTACCCTGCCCAGGCGAACGAGCGTAGAGCCCTCCTCAAGGGCAGACTCAAAGTCCTCGCTCATACCGCAGGAAAGCTCAGGCAGGTTCAAATCGGGATGCGCCGCCTCCAGCTCATCCCTCAGCTCACGAAGCCCCGCAAAGGTGCGGCGTGCCACATCCTTATTCCCCCGGGGCGCCATAGTCATAAGCCCCTGTACGCAAATTCCCTCAAGTTCTGCAAGCTCACCCGCGGCGGCGCGAATCTCATAGGGTGAAAAGCCTCCCTTCGACTCCTCACCACTCACATTGACCTCAATGAGCACACGCTGGGGGCCGACGAGCTCGCCTGCCTCAATCTTGCGAACAGCACGGCTCGAGATCGCCTGCGCCAGATGCAGCGAACCCACCGAGTGAATCAGCTCGGCTGAGCCCAGCACCGCATTGATCTTATTGGTCTGCAGGTTGCCGATCATATCGAAGCGCACCTCGGGCAGCTCCGGATGCTCCGCCAGACCCGTGAGCTTGCGAACCAGCTCCTGCGGGCGGTTCTCGGCAAAATGGCGATACCCCGCCTGGATGGCGGCAACGGTCTCATCGACACCAACGGTCTTGGACACGGCAATGAGGCTCGCGGCGTCGTGGGGACGGCCCGCGCGATCGAGCGCCGCATAAAAACGTTCCAGAATCTGCTCGCGGCGAGCGCGCATCAAGTCCAAATAGTTATCCATTGCCAATCGCCTCCGCTGACAGCCAAACAAGTAGTCCCATGCTAACGCAAGAGCGCGGCCCCGCATGTGCAAGGCCGCGCTCACTTAGGTATTTACAATCTTTCGACGAACGGGGTTACTTACTCCTCGTCGTCCTCGCCATCGTCCTCATCCTCAAGATGATCGAGCAGGTAGCGAAGACCCTCGCTGACCTCGTTAACGGGCACCTTGGCAACGTAGCGTGCATCGACGGCGGGCCTCATGATAACACCCTCGCCCGAAGGCACGCGCATGCTCTCGAGCTCATCCTCATCAGTGCAGGCGATATCACCGGCAGTCATACGCTGTCCGGTCAACAGGAAGGTCAGACGGCAGGCGGCATCGATGGAAATCGAGGCGATGCGATCGAGATAGCGCGATACCATGATGGCGCGGCGCAGGTCGTCATAGTTGCTGTCGTCGTCCATAAAATCGCCCGTGTCCATGCGGTTAAAGGTGCGGAAGAACTTCTCGTAGGCGGCGTGCACTGGCTCGTCCTCGACGGCCAAGTTGCAGATGATGGACATGTCGTTGGTGACGAGCGCGGAAAGCGAAGAGCCCAGCACCTGGTAGACGGCCTCAGCCTCGGCCTCGACCGTGCCGACAAGCTCCTTGGGCAGCGAGATGTCGGCCTTGATCATATGACGCGTGGCGCGGCAAATCTGGCGAACCTTATCGGTCATGCGCTGCAGGTTAAAGTCGACGTAGATGATCGTCTGCAGCAAGCGGAAGTCGGAGGCGACCGGTGACTGCGTGGCAATCAGGTTGTAGCAGACGGCCTCCAGGTTGGCGCAGCGTGCGTCAATCGAAAGCGTGCGCTTCTTGGTCTTGGTGGCGAGCTTGCGGTCGTCGGTAACATAGGCCCTCACGGCATCGTGGAGGGCCAGATCGACGGCCTCGTAGATGCTCAGCATCTCGTGGCGGGCCTCGATGAGCTGACGGGAAAACAGTTTGCGCATGGTTCACTCCAATCAGTTGGGTGCGGTCATGCCGCCCGCACAGTGAATACGCACCGGACCAGGTCCGATCGGCTTGGGACTAGTCGCACCGATCAGCCAAAGCGGCCGGTGATATAGTCTTCCGTCCGCGAGTCCACCGGGCTGGTGAAGATCGCGTCGGTTTGACCATACTCGATGAGCGTAGCGGGCTCGCCGGCAACTTCCTGCAAGAAGAATGCGGTGTAGTCGCTAATGCGAGCTGCCTGCTGCATTGAATGCGTGACGATGATGATCGTCATCTCGGGCGCCAGCTCGGCCATCAAATCCTCGACCTTAGAGACGGACGTGGGGTCGATGGCGGAGCAGGGCTCGTCCATCAGAAGGACATCGGGTTGCACCGCAAGCACGCGCGCGATGCACAGACGCTGCTGCTGACCGCCCGAGAGCGCCAAACCATCCTTGTTGAGCTGATTGGATACCTCTTTCCAGAGGTTGGCGCGCTTGAGCGATTCTTCCACGATGTCATCGAGGTCACTTTTGCTAGTCACGCCCTGCAGACGAGGGCCAAAGGCGACATTCTCGTAGATGGATTTGGGAAACGGATTGGGCTGCTGAAAGATCATGCCCACGCGGCGACGGAGGTCGACCGGGTCGACACCCTCGGCATAGATATCGTTGCCGTCGAGCGTCATGGTGCCCTCGACGCGCGTACCCTCGATCAGGTCATTCATGCGGTTGATGCAGCGCAAAAACGTCGACTTGCCGCAGCCCGAAGGGCCAATGAAGGAGGTGATGGCGTTTTTGGCGATGTTGAGGTCAAGCCCCGTCAGCGCATGAAAGTCACCGTACCAAAAGTTGAAATCCTTGGCCGTAATGGCCGCTTGCTCCAACGCGGGAGCGGACTGATAAACGGACATGGGACTCCTTAACTAGCGACGCTTACGCGACAGGAAGCGCGCAAACAGGTTGAAGGCCAAAATGATCACCATCAGCAAGAGCGCAGTGCCGTAGGCTGCGTTCATGTTGATGCCGTCGTTGGCAAGCAGGTACAGGTGAACGGTCATGGGACGACCGGAATCGAGCGGCGAAATAGGTAGATTGATGGCCTGGCCCATGGTGTAGAGCACCACGGCGGTCTCGCCGATGGCACGGCCGATGGCAAGGACGATGCCCGTGGCAATGCGGCCAAAGGCCGAAGGAAGCACGATCTTGGAGACGACCTGCCACTTGGTAGCGCCCAGGCCGTACGCGCCCCAACGGATATAGCGCGGAACGGCGCGAATGGCTTCTTCGGTGGTGCGCATGACGATGGGAAGCATCAAGAGCGCGAGCGCCAGAGCGGCCGAGACCATCGAAAGGCCCAGGCCCATAGCCTCGACAAACAAGGCGTAGCCAAACAGGCCCATAACGATGGAGGGCACCGAGGCCAAAGCGTCAGCAGCGTAGCGAATGAGCTCGACGACCTTGCCCTGCTTGGCGTACTCGGCCAGATAGACGGCTGCCAGCACAGCGATCGGCGTGCAGATAAGCATGGCGAGCGCCGTCACGTAGACGGTCGAGACGATCGTGGGCCAAATTCCGCCCTCGGCGTTGACGCCCTGGGGCCAACCGAAGATAAAGTCGAGCGAGATGTGTGGCAGGCCGTTGATGACCACGTAGGCGATGATAGCGACCAGCACCAGCGTGGTGATGTAGGCAGCGGCACGAAACACGCCAAGCATGATCTTGTTGGACAGGTCCTTGTTGATGCGGCCCTTCTTGCCGTGGGAAAGGGCACGCTTGATGCGCTCGCGCGACGAGGTCGTATCGACCGTCGTGTCAACGGAATCGGACATAGCCTACCCCCTCTTCTTCTTGGAAATCAGACGGACGATACCCACCAGCGTGGCGGAGATGATAAACAGGACCACACCCATGCCGAACAGCGCCGAGCGGTGCAGACCCGAGGAATAGCTCATGTCGAGCGCAATCTGGCTCGTGAGCGTCGAGATGGGGCTCGCAATGCTGTCGGGAATAACCGGGGCGTTACCTACGACCATGAGCACGGCCATGGTCTCGCCGATGGCACGGCCCATACCCAGCACGATGGCATCAACGATACCCAGCTTCGCGGCAGGTAGCACGACCTTATAGATGGTCTGCCACTTTGTGGCGCCCATGGCATACGATGCCTCGCGAATGCCCATGGGAATGGAATTGAGAGCATCGATGGTGAGCGTGGTGATGGTAGGGACGATCATGATGGCGAGCACAAACCACGCCGTCAGCGCACCAAAACCAAGGCCGCCGGTCAATTGTGCGATAAACGGGCGGATGATGATCATGCCAAAGAAGCCGTAGATGATGGAGGGTATGCCCGCCAGCAGGTCAACGGCGGGGCTGATGAGCTTGCGCACGCGCTTGCTGGCAATCTCGACCAGGTAAACGGCCGTACCCACGCCCAGCGGCACGCCCATGGCGAGCGCACCGACGGTCACCAGACCCGAGCCGGCAAGCAGCGACAAGATGCCGTAGTGGCCCTCGGAAGGCGCCCACGTAAAGCTAAAGAAGTCAGCCAGACCGATGTCAGTAAAGACGGGCAGCGCCGAGTACGTGGTAAAGACAAAAATCAGGATGACGGTAACGACCGCCAAGAACGCGCAGGCAAAGAAGATCCACTGCAGCGCCTTCTCCTTGATATAGGTACTGCGCGATACGAGCGCCAGCTCGCGCTTCTTGGGCGTCTGAACATTCTGCTCAGTCTGGGAGTTTTCCTGTGCTTCCATGCTACTCACTCCCCTTCTCGTCGTTGGTGACGGGAATAAAGCCCGCCTCGCGAATCTGCTTGTCCATCTTTTCGGACGTCACATAGTCGATGTAATCCTGCGCCTGCTGCGAAGGCACACCCTTCACAAAGAAGTAAAGGTCGCGCGAGATGGGATAGCCGCCACTCGCGACCGTCTTCTCGGACGCCTCAACATGATTGACCGAGACGGCCTTGACCGAGGTCTTGGCGTTGAGGCTATCGACGAAGCCCAGCGAAATGTAGCCGATGGCCCCACGCGAACGAGATACCACGTCGCGCACCTGGCCCGTACCCGAAAGAACAGCCGAGCGGCGATCGAACGGCGTGCCATCCATCACGATGGTACGGAAGGCCTCGCGCGTACCGGACGCCTCGTCTCGGTTGATGACCTGAATCCTCAGGTCCTCGCCACCGACCTCTTTCCAATTGGTAATCTTGCCGGCGTAGATATCGCGGAGCTGCTCGGTCGAGAGGTTATCGACGGGGTTGTCGTCGTTCACGATGACCGCGATACCGTCGTGGGCAATGACGATGGGAGTCAGGCCCAGATCCTGTTCGTCGGCATTGAGTCCACGGGAGGAGCTGGCGATATCGGCCGTGCCGGCGCTGACGGCCTCGATCCCAGCGGAAGAACCCAAACCGGAAACGAGCACGTCGATGCCGGTCTCCTCCTTAAAGCCCTCGGCCGCAATCTCGGCGATAGGAAGGCAGGTCGTGGAGCCGGCCACGGTAATGGAAGAGGTCGAAGATCCCGAAGAACAGGCGCACAGCGTAAGCGTAAGCACAGCGGCGCTCAGAACCGATACGATCTTTCTCATAGCATCACGCCGATCGCAGCATGGCGCCCACAGGTGCCGTCCTCGTTACGGTAGGAATAAAAGCGGTCGTTCTGACGCACGGTCGAAAGCTGGGTATCCACGATATTATCCGCGTCGACACCGACATCTACCAGCGCCTCGCGAATGGCAGCGGAAAGATCAAGCATGCGAGAGGTATTCGCATCGATGCAAGAGAACTCGGCGGCAAAGCGATCCATGAGTTCCTGGGATACCTCATATTCGTCACCCAAGATATGGGGGCCAATATAGGCGGAAACGTCGCTCGCATCGCAGCCGGCAGCATCGCAAAGCGCCTGGCACGCCTTGGCAGAAATACGTGCAATCGTGCCCTTCCAACCGGAGTGCACCACGGCAAATCCGCCAGGGGCCACCAGCACCACGGGAACGCAGTCGGCAAAGCAGAGCAGCACTGGCACGTTACGCGCCGTACAGACGATGGCATCGCAGCCCTCAGCAATCTGCTCGCGGACGTCCTCAAGGTCATCGGCGCCGTTCGAGGCCACCGCAACGATATGGTCACCATGGACCTGATTGGGAATGAGCAGGTTGTGCTCGCACTCGGCGGCACCCATAGCCTCGAGCGCGCGACGACGATTTTCTTGAACAGCAAAGGGGTCATCGCCAACATGCGAGCCCAAGTTGAGTGAGGAGTACGCATCTTCGGAAACGCCACCGGCGCGCTCGGTGAAGGCAAAGCGAACATCGGATGTCGCGCCCTCCACCAACGTAACTCCATCATGGTCGACACGCGAAACTTTGTCCGCACGTGCTGCCATACTAAAGCCTCCTAATAACACAAGTACCGCGGCATCGCCGCGCAGTCCGCGTTTATACGGCTGTCATACTTCTCTAAAAGGATACCTGCTGCGCTGGAGGCAATCGTAAAGGGAACGTAAAGAGATTGGAGGTTCTAGTTTACAAAGTCGAAATAAAAAGGGCGCGTCCATACGGACACGCCCCTGCGCACAACAATGCAAAGAACGACTTAGAAGCTACCGCGCTTCAGGAAGTCGGGAAGCTCGAACTGATCGTTGCCGAAGTTAGGAAGCTCGGTGCCACCGACGTTGCGGGTCGGAGCGGCCTGAGCCGGGCTCGTGGCAGGAGCGGTGCGCTGCGGCTCAGCGGAGGCAGCGGCCTTGCTCTGAGACTGCTGAGCAGCAAAGAGCTCGTCCTGACGGTTGACGTTGGAGTCGGAGAAGCCCGTAGCGATGACGGTGATACGCACCTGATCGCCCAGGGACTCGTCGACAACGGTACCGAAGATGATGTTGGCCTCGGGGTCGACGGCGTTGGCGACAACGTCGGCGGCGTCGCTGATCTCCTGGATGCCCAGGTCCTTGGAACCGGCGATGGAGAGCAGCACGCGCGTGGCACCATCGATGGAGCTCTCGAGCAGCGGGCTGGAGATGGCCTGCTGGGCAGCGTCGACGGCACGGGTGTCCCCAGAAGAGGTACCGATACCCATCATGGCGGTACCGGCCTGCTTCATGATGGTCTTAACATCGGCGAAGTCCAGGTTGATGATACCGGGGACGGTGATGAGGTCGGTGATGCCCTGGGTGCCCTGGGAAAGGACGCCATCGGCAATCGCGAAGGCCTCGAGCATGGTGGTCTTCTTCTCGGCGATGTCGAGCAGCTTATCGTTAGGGATGACGATCATGGTGTCGACGCAATCGGAGAGGGTCTTAATGCCCTCCTCGGCGCTCTTCTTGCGCTTGCGGCCCTCGAAGGTGAAGGGCTTGGTCACGACGGCGACGGTCAGCGCACCGACCTCGTTCATCGCGATATCGGCAACGATGGGAGCAGCGCCGGTACCGGTGCCACCGCCCTCGCCGCAGGTGATGAACACCATGTCGGCACCAGCGAGCGCCTCGGCAATGTCGTCGCGGGACTCATCGGCAGCCTTGCGGCCAACCTCGGGGTTGGCGCCGGCGCCCAGGCCGCGGGTAAGGTCGGTGCCGATGTGCACCTTGATATCGGCATCAGAGATCGCGAGTGCCTGAGCATCGGTGTTGATGGCAACAAACTCGACGCCGCGGATGCCCTCTTCGATCATTCGATTGACCGCGTTGGTACCGCCGCCGCCGACGCCGACCACCTTAATGACGGCAAGGTAGTTGTTGATCTCTGTCTCGTGCATGTCGGTCCTCCGAACAAAGGTTATAGCCATAGCATGGGTCGACCCCTGCGCACATTAACCTTCAGGTTGAAAGTAAATGCAAAGGTAAACCGTATTATGTTTGCACATTATGAACGTATCAGTCAAATAATTGACCGTGAAAACCAAACAAACCAGATAAACGGCGTGGTATGGCCCCTCAACAAAGCATCAACCAGCGCTACGAGGTCGGAGCGTTCCTAAATGTATAGTTACCCGGAGAGCGCACATTGATATACGTTACGCCCTCTACCTGCGAAAGCAGCTTGGTGACTACGCGCTCCTTCTTGACGATATCGTTCGAATCGCCCAGCGACACCTCAATGCCGTTATTGAGGTTTGCCGAGATGGCTTCGACCGAAGGCGTGGAAATATCCTTGACTTGTCCCAAGAACTCGCTCGAAAAACCACGCACATAATCCAAGCCAGCCTTAACGGCCTTGGAGCTCACTGCCTGGCCGGAAACCGGAGCGACATCCGCCGAGACATCAGTCAACAACACCGCGCCATAGTGCTTAGCGAGCGCCAGCGCGGCATCAATGCCGGTCAGGGTATTTGAGCCCTGCCCCGTCGTGATGACGTTGCCCTGGTCATCCACTTCGACCGACGTCGACAGCGGGGCGATCCAGGTGTCATCATCCCCGATGGCCCAGGCAAGGTCATCGGAGCTGATATAGGCAATTGCAATGACCTTGCGCTCCATCGGCGTAATGATGAGCGTATGTGGGAACTGGCGCTGGACATCCACGCCCGAGACCCACGGGTTCTGCTTGAGGTCCTCGGTAATCTGGTCGGGATCGACGTTAAAAAGCGACGTTCCCTCGGGCAAATCGATCAGCTGGATAGCATCGTGCTTCGTCACATGCTCGCTGCCTTGAATCTGAATATCAGTGGCGGTAAACAATCCAGAGTTGATCACCACGACAGCAACGACGACGAGCACGGCCAAGACGGCCAGAACGCCGCCCACGATTTTGCCTTTGCCTGTAACGAGAGAAGCGGCGTCTGACGTTTTATTTGCCATCGCCCCAAGTGAAGACAACGGGTTGACGCCTTTTTTACCCGAAGGCTTCTTGGCGGTAGCCGGCACCGATGTCAGCGAGCGCGGTTTCGATGCGCCAAGCGTGCGACCCGGACGCGCCGCCTTAGTTCCCGTCGAGGGCTTAGGAGTTGCCATGGGACGGGCAGGCTTGGCGCCCATAACAGGCTTTGACGTCAGCGAGGGACGCGAGGACTTTTTTGCGGCCGGACGATTGCCGAGCTGCGAGCCGACAACCGGACGACTGGTCTGTCGAGCATGCCCGACAAGCTTAGAGTGCGCGACGGTATTGCGTTGAGGTTTGGCAGGCGCGCCGGAACGCCCTCCGGCGCGGCGGAAGGTGGGTTTCGATGCTCTAGAAGCCGAGGAATTTAACTTCCGGTCTGAGCTCGATGCCATACGCCTCCCTCACCTTTCCGTGCACATGTCTGATAACCGCGGCAACGTCATCGGCCGAGGCAGTTCCGTTATTAACGATAAAATTAGCGTGAACGGGCGAAACTTCCGCGCCGCCAATCGAAAAACCCTTTAATCCACAATCCTCGATAAGCTTGCCCACACTCGCATCGGGCGGGTTGCGAAAGACCGACCCGCAGGATGCGCGACCCATGGGCTGCGTACGCTTGCGCCTCGTCAGGTACCGCTCCATGCGCTCGCGAATGTCGGCCTTGGGCGCCGGTTTAAGTTTGAGCACGCACTCGAGGATGATCTCATTGCGGGGAAGGCTACATTCGCGGTAGCCCCAAGTGATCTCGGACCCCGCATAATGCTTGATACCGGATGCCGGGTCAAACGTTACGACATCCTCAACCAGCAAGCCAATCCACTCGGTCCGTGTGCCGGCATTCATAGATATCGCACCGCCGACCGACCCAGGGATGCCAACGGCAAACTCAAGGCCCGAGAGGCTACGCGACAGGGCATCGTTGACCAGGCGCGCAAACATCACGCCCGCACCGACCGTCAGCGTACAACCGTCATCGGCAACAACCGTGCGCTGAAACTCACGTCCGAGCGAAATGACGGCACCGCGATAACCGCCATCGGCAACCAGCAGATTGGAGCCCTTGCCGATGATGACCCACGGCACCTGCTCGCGATCGAGCACCGCCACGGCGCGGCGAAGGGCATGATAGCTATGGCACGTCACAAAGAGGTCGGCCTTGCCGCCGATACGATAGCTCGTATGACGCGCAAGGCGCTCGTCCTCGATCACATCCGTGTCGATCATGCCCGAGAGCGCCATGACGGCGTTAAACAGACCCATTAGACTTAAGCGTCTTTCTTGGCAGTCAGATACTCAATGAACTCGGGGCCGACGGTCGTAACGTCACCGGCACCCATGGTGAGCAGCAGGTCGCCCTCGCCCACCATCTGCTCGAGCTCCTGATTGAGCTCAAGACGGCTGGAGCAATACACGACCTCCTTGCCAGGATGCTTGGCGCGCACGGTATCGGCGAGCATCTTAGAGGTGACACCCGGAATGGGCATCTCGCCAGCCGAGAACACATCAATCAGCAGCAGTTTATCGGCATTGGCAAATGCATCGGCAAAGTCGTCGCACAGGGCCTGCAGGCGCGAATAGCGGTGCGGCTGGAACACGACGTCGACGTGCTTGTAGCCCAGCGACGAAGCAGCAGCAAGCGTCGCCTTGATCTCGGTGGGGTGATGGCCGTAATCATCGACCACGGTGATGCCATCGATATCGCCCACGTGGGTAAAGCGACGGCGGACGCCCTCAAAGCTCGAGAGCGCCTTGGCGGCGGCGTCGATGTCAAGGCCCAGGACATGGGCGACGGTGAGCACCGCCGTGGCGTTGAGCATGTTGTGGCGACCGGGATTGCTCTTGATCTCCACAGCGTGCTCAGTGCCGTCCTCAAAGCGAACGATAAAGTCACTCTGGATGCCCTTGACATCCGGGTGCATGCAGACGATGTCGTTGCTCTCGGCAAAGCCGTAGGAAAGCACGTGACGGCCCGTCGACTTGGCGAGCTCGACCAGATGCGGGTCCTCACCACAGACGATGACGGTGCCCTCCTCGCCCACCAGGCTCATGAATTTGGCGAAAGTTGCCTCGATCTCCTCGATACCCGAGTAGTGATCGAGGTGGTCGGCTTCGACGTTGGTCACAATGACCACGTTGGGGTTCAGGAACAGGAAGGAACTGTCGGACTCGTCGGCCTCGGCGACAAAGTAGTCGCCCGAGCCGTTCTTGCCGTTCGTGTCATAGCCCTCGACGATGCCACCGATCAGGAAGCTCGAATCCAGACCCATGCGGTCGAGCATGGTGGCGCACATCGAAGACGTGGTGGTCTTGCCATGCGTGCCGGCAACAGCGACGGTGGTGTAGCCGTGGCCCAAAGCAGAGAGCATCTTGGCACGGGGCCACACAGGAATACCCAGCTCGCGAGCGCGCACGAGTTCAGGGTTGGACTCCGGAATAGCGGTGGACACAACAACCACGTCGGGCTTGACCTCGTCGATCGTGGCGGCCTCATGGCCCACATGCACCTTCACACCAGCGCGGGTAAGCTGGCGGATATAACGTGACGTCTTAAGGTCGGAGCCGGTAACGGCATAACCGCGCTCGTGCAGAACGAGGGCGATGCCGCTCATGCCGGCGCCGCCGATACCGATAAAGTGGGCGCTCTTAAACTCGGGCGCGGAGGTTGCAGTCTGGGAATCAGCCATGTGCTCGTGTACTCCTTGCGTAAACACTGCCTGTAACCCGTTAACTGTACCGCACCTACCGCATCAGCGCGAGGGCGACCGACGATATCCCGTCTAACTAACGCAAACCCTCTACCGCATCCGCCAGAAGAGCGGCGGCCCTATCCTGAGCCAGACCACGCGCCGCCTGACGCATGGCGTCGCGTGCCGCCGCGTCATCGACCAGGTGCAGCAGCTCATCGACAAAGGCAGAACCGTCGATATCGGCATCGGCGCAGAGCACGCCGGCCCCGGCGTCGACCAGATAACGGGCATTGGTGGTTTGGTGGTCGGCCGTCGCATGCGGGTACGGCACGAGCACCGAAGGCACGGCGAGCGCAGCGATCTCGGCCACGCTCGATGCTCCCGAACGCGATAGCACCAAATCGGCAGCAGCCAGCATGTCGCCCATGTTGTCGATGTAAGGCTGGACGCGGTAACGCTTCGCCTCCTCGGGCGTCAGCGCCAAAGCGCGCTCGGTCTCCTCAAAGCCGTCGGCACCCGTCGAATGCAACACATAGAGGTTCTTGCGCGAAAGCAGCTCGTTTTTGAGCGAAGCCACGCGCTCGTTGAGGTGCTGGGCGCCGAGTGAACCGCCAAAGACGAGCAGCAGCGTAGCGTCCTCGGGAACGCCAAGTGCCTTGCGGCCGCGAGCGCGATCGCCCTCGATCACCGAGCGACGTACGGGGTTGCCGGTCATGAGCACGTGGTCAGGGTCACCTTCGCGCTCAAAGACCGAACGCGCTGCCGGCACCGAGATGCACACGCGGGCGGCGTGGGAGTTCATCATCTTGTTGGCCAGGCCCGGAACAGAGTTCTGCTCATGCAGCAGATACGGAACGCCTGCGCCCTTGCACCACCCCAGCAGCGGAACCTCGACATAGGCACCAAAACCGATGGCGGCATCGGGCTTGCCGACCTTTGAGAAATGACGGGCGAGCGCACGCTTGGCCTTGTTGACACGCCACAGGGAGGTCAGCGCCGTCCAAGGACGGGAGCGGTCGAAGCCCGTGACCGTAATGGGCACAAAATCAAACCCAGCCTCGGGGACCAGACGACCCTCGAGCTTGCGTGACTGGCCCACGAACACAACGTGGTGGCCACGGTCACGCAGCTCTTCGGCCAAGGCGAGCGCGGGGTTGATGTGCCCGGCCGTGCCGCCGGCTGCAATAGCAACGGTCATTTTATCGGTCATGGTAGTCCCTTCGTACACGCGGTCCCTGGTCGTCGGTACGCAGACGCGCCGACGGGTCCGAGTTCAAATCGATTCGATTATATCCGCCGCCCGCGTTGCGAGGGCTGGGGCGCTGAGGACGACCTTGCGGCGCCGTTCGCTGACGCGGGCGGGCTGCCGGCTCGGTCGCAGAGCCATCCAGGACGGTAAAACCGTTACGCGAAGATCGCTCGCCGCGCACGTGGGGCACGCCGGCGGTACTCTCATCCATAACGGCAAAGCTCTCGCGGCGGCGGTCATACTCATCGCGGCGGGCGCTCTCGTACGAAACGCGCAGGATCAACCCGGCAAGCATGAGCGACACAATAATCGACGAACCGCCGTAGCTAATAAACGGCAACGGTTTGCCCGTCATGGGAAACACGTTGAGGATGCCCAGCGCGTTAATCAAAAACTGCACTGCGAGAATGACCGCGGAGCCAGACGCCATAAGCGCGCCCCGGCGATCGGTCGCCTGCTCGGCAATGCGAAACGCCGAGTAGATCAGCATCGCAAACACCAAGAAGAACAGCACGGTTCCGACAAAACCGACTTCCTCGCCAATGATGGCCAGGATGTAGTCATTGTGCGCCTCGGGCAGATACGAGTACTTCATGGTTGAGTTGCCGATGCCACGGCCGAACAGACCGCCCGAGGCAAAGGCCATAATGGCAAGCGTGGCCTGATAGCCGTCACCATACTCGTCGGCCCAAGGGTTCAAGGCAACCTGAATACGCACCATACGGTACGGCTCTGCGACAAGCGCAATCACGATCACGAGAATGCCGAAGATTAGCACGCCGATGATAAATCTGGGGTCGAGACCCGCAAACAACGCCATGCACATGAGGGTCAACAGGATGATCAGGACAGTACCGAAATCGGGCTGGATAAAGATCAGAAAGAGCGAAATGCCCAGGTAGATGCCCATCTTGCGAAGGAATTCGTTGATGTTGCCACCGGGCGAAAAGAAGCGATCAAGCATGATGGCCGAATACGCAATGGCAAATGGCTTTAAAAACTCGGAAGGCTGGAACTGAATACCGGCGATGTTAAGCCAGCGCGTGGCGCCACGGCTGCCGCTGCCCACCAAGAACACCAGAAACAGTAGCCCTATCATGCCTATGAGGAAGATCCTGAGCACATCCTCCCCAAACCAGCTGTCCGGCAAAACGCGCACGATGGCAATCAGCGCCAGAACACCGACCACGGCAAACGCGGCCTGTCGACCCAGAAAAAACGTCGCCGAGCCATTCTCGTGCAGCGCCTCGACCGAAGACGCCGAGTACACCATCAGCAGGCCAAAGCATACCAAGGTAAACAAGCAGGCCATGAATATCAAACGGGGGCGCATGATACGGGCGGGAACGCCGGCAATATAGCGTTCGCTAAACGACTGCCCGCCGCGGCTGGAACGCGGTGTGCTGCGCCGCGAGGAAGCACGGTCCGAGTCGGGCCTCCTCGTACCTTGTCGGGGGCTCTCCTCTCTCACCGCAACCCCTATTCCATTTGTGATTTCGCTGCAGCGGCAAGCTGGGCCACGTAGTCCTTAAACACGCGGCCGCGCTCCTCATAGCCCGAGAACTCATCGAACGAAGAGCAGGCAGGAGAAAGTAAGATCACGTCACCACGGCTCGACAGCGAACGGGCGACGTCCACGGCGTCGCGTAGGTCATCCGCCTGGGCGATATCCACATCGCCATCGACATCGGCCTCGTCCATAGCGGCGGTGAAGCGCTCGCGCGCATCGCCAAAGCAGACGACCGAGCGCACGTTGTCCATAACGACGCGCGCGAAGTCCGTGAGCGGCGTGCCCTTATCGTGGCCGCCGAGCAGCAAGATCACGTCGTCATCGGGAAATGCCGTCAGTGCCTTCTCGACCGCATCGGTGTTGGTCGCCTTGGAATCGTTGACGTAGCGCACGCCGTCAATCTCGCCACACGGCTCCACGCGGTGCTCGAGCGGCTGGAACGAGGCAAGACCGCGGCAGACACCATCGACATCGGCACCGACCGCCAAGGCAGCCGTGGCGGCGCACAGGGCATTGATAACATTGTGATGGCCCGAGATCTTGAGCTCGGATGTAGCGATGAGCGGGGTCTCGACGCCCTTCAGGCGCACAATCATCTTGCCATCGCGCACAAAGGCGGCATCCTCGCCCTCAGGCTCGTCAAAGGCAACCTTGCAGATGCGACGACCCGGCGTGTAGATGTACTCATCGAACTCGTGAATGCCGGCGTCTTCGACGTCGACAACCGCCAGATCGTCATCGACCATATTGTCAAACAGTTTGATCTTGGCAAGCGCGTAGTTCTTATGGCTCTTATGCCAGCCCAAGTGGTCGGGAGTGATGTTGAGCAGCACCGCCACACGAGGGTGGAGCTCGGTGGTCGTAGCAATCTGATAGCTCGAGAGCTCAGCCACAAACCACTCGTTGCGGGCTCGGCCGTCAATCTCGTTGACCGGCGGCTCGCCGATGTTGCCGACAGCTACGCTGGCCTCGCCGGCAGCCTTGAGCAGATAATCGGTCAGCGACGTGGTGGTCGTCTTGCCGTTGGTGCCCGTGATGGCAATCCAGTTATCGGGCGACAGGCGATAGGCAAACTCTGGCTCACCCATAATCTGGGCGGCATGTTCGCGCCCGGCCTTAAAGAAGCCCGAGAACTCCGAGATGCCCGGGCACGTCACGCATGCGTCATAGGCGCCCTCGACCTGTTCGGTCCCATAGACAAACGACGCACCAGCAGCCTCGAGCGCACGCGTGGCGTCATTGGGCTCAGAGGTGCCGCCGCCATACACGGTAACGGCGCTTACGCGCTCGGGATGTGCCAGCGCCCAGCGGGCGACATCGAGACCGGATTTGCCCTGACCCAAAACGAGCAGGCTAAAGACTTCAGCAAGAGGCATGAAAGACCACTATCCCAACTGGAAGAACAGAGCAAGGCCAACGGCACCAAATGCCGCAGCGATAATCCAAAAACGGATGACGACCTTGGTCTCGGCCCAACCCTTCTTTTCGAAATGATGATGGATGGGCGCCATAAGGAAGACGCGCTTGTGCGTAAAGTGGAAGTAGACAACCTGAATCATGACCGACAGGGTCTCAACGATAAACAGGCCGCCGATGATGAGGGAGACGACCTCGGTGTTAGTCATGATGGACGTACAGGCAAACGCGGCACCCAGAGCAAGCGAGCCGGTATCACCCATAAAGATGCTCGCCGGATAGCAGTTGAACCACAGAAAGCCCAAGCAGGCACCGGCACACGCGGTGCAGAAGATGGACAGGTTCACGTCTCCGTGCAGAAACGCCATGGCAGCCATGGCGAGCATGGCGATCATGGAGGTGCCGCCAGCAAGACCGTCAAGGCCATCGGTCAGGTTCACGGCATTAGAAAGACCGGCAATCATCAACCAGCAAAAGACAATATAGAGCCACGGGAACGAATAGCCGCAGATGGTGGTCGAAAGCACGCCAAGGTCGATCGTCAACCCACCGGGAAAACGAATCTCGGGGGCGACGCCGCACCAGTTGACGGCAAGTACCGTAAAGGTGACACAGATAATGGTTAGGCCGATCATCTTGGCATGGGGCGTCAGACCGAGCGAGCGCCCATGCGTAACGGAGGTCAGGTCGTCGATCAGGCCCAGCACGCCGGTCGCCAGCGTGGCGAGCAGCACGAGTACGAGCTCGGTGGTGAGCTTGCCCATCAGCAGGCAGGTCAGCGAGATCGCGACGAGGATGACAACGCCACCCATGGTGGGCGTTCCCTGCTTAACCAAATGACGCTTGGGGCCGTCGGCACGAACCTGTTGGCCGATACCCTCGACCTTGAGCAGCTTGATCCACCACGGCATGAGCAGCAGCGCGATGGCTGCGGCGATGCCAAGCCCCAAAAAAGCCTGATACGTTGGATACGAGGGATTGCCGAACATGGGCTAGCACACACCTTCCACAAAGCGGTCGAGCTCAACAAAGCGGGAACCCTTGACCAGTACAACATCATGTTTTTCAAGCGCGCCGCCCATGCGGTCGAGCACCTGCTGATAATCGGAGAACACCTGGATGCGGTCCTCGTCCATGCCCATCATGCGTGCGGCATCGGCCATAAGCTGGGCCAGCTCACCACCCACGCACGCCAGCATGTCGAGCTTCTTGGCGGCGGCATAAGCGCCCACGAGCTCATGCATGCGAGGAGCCTCATCGCCCATCTCGCCCATCTCGCCCAGGATCGCCATGCGAGACCCCGTGCACGAAAGCGAGCACAGCAGGTCGAGACCGGCTGCCATCGATTCGGCGCTGGCGTTATAGGAGTCATCGATGACGCGGGCACCGCTCTTGGCGCGCTTGATCTCCTGGCGGTGACCGGTGATCGTGAGGCCCCTAAAGGCAGCATCGATCTGCTCGGGCGTCACGCCCAGGCGATAGGCAACCGCGGCGGCCTTAACGGCATTAGGAACGGACTGCACGCCGGGGATGGCAAGCATGGTATCGATTGTCTCGCCCTGACCAAAATCGAGCGTAAAGACCGGACGGCCCTCGTCATCAACGCGAACGTCGCGGGCGCGGACCTCATCATCGTCAGAGACACCGGCCAGCATCACGTCGATACCAGCAGGCTGGGCGAACGTATCGCGAATGAACGGCGTAAAATCGTCCTCGCCGCCCAAAACCAGCAGCGGCAAATAGTCGCCGGCGGCGCACATGCCCTGTACAATCTCGGCCTTAGCGCGGGCGATGTTCTCGCGGCTGCCCAAAATGCCGATATGAGAGGTGCCGATCTTGCTCACGATGGCAAGGTTGGGATTGGCGGACTGAGACATGCGCTCAATCTCGTGGAAATGGTTCATGCCCATCTCGAGCACCAGAACCTCGGTGTCGGCAGGGGCCGCCAGCACCGTGAGCGGCATACCGATCAGGTTGTTGTAGTTACCCTTGGTTGCCCAAACGCGATAGCGCTTGGCGAGCACCGCGGCGAGCACGTCCTTGGTCGTTGTCTTGCCGATAGAGCCGGTAATGCCAACGACCAGGCAGCCAAGCTCCAGGCGATACGCATGCGCCAAACGCAGCAGAAACTCCTCGGGATCATCGGTCAGCAAGATGGCACAGCCCTTGTCCTGCGCCAGCGAGACCAGCTCGGCCTCGGGCTCACGCGTCATCACGACGGCGCCGGCACCCGACTGGACCGCACGGGAAGCAAAATCATTGCCGTCGACGTTTTCACCGGGAAAGGCGACGAAAATCGTCCCTTCCTCGACCTGGCGCGAGTCGATAACGCACCCGCGGCATACCCGATCGACTTCTCCCGTCACGGTTCGGGCCCCTGTTGCGGCCGCGAGGTTGTTGACGGCGATCTCTATCATTGCAGCTCCCCTGTAAACCTAAATAATGCTATCGGCGTATTGTATCCCAGCGCCGCGCATGCGTGGTGCAGGGCATGTGAACACCCCTCATATGGGACAACAAACCACGCCCCAAAGATTGTAACCCCCTACTTCGTGTGCGGGATACCCAGCACGTCGAGCGCGTTGGCCATAATGGACTGGAACGGCACCGCAGCGGCATCTGAGCCGCTCGGCGTTCCGTCGAGCGTGATATAGCACAGCACCTTGGGCGATTGTGCCGGTGCAAAGCCCATAAAGGACGACATGTAGTTCTCCTTGAGGTAGCCGCCGTTCTCGTCGGCGCGTTCGGCCGTACCGGTCTTACCCGCCACGTCATAGCCGTCAACCGCGCCGCCAACGCCCGTTCCCTCCGACACAACCGTCTGCATGCACGATGTCACCTGGGATGCGGCATCCTCCGAAATCGCGCGCTCGCCTTCGCCCCAGTCCTTCTCGTCGCCTTTGCTGGACTTATAGAAGTGCGGGGTCATCATCACGCCGCCGTTGGCGATGCCGCCCACGGCACGTGCGATCTCAATCGGCGAGACAGACAGCGCCTGTCCAAAGCTCATCGAGCCCAGCGTGGCGCCGTCATACTGGTCACGCTCCTTGACGATGCCCAGGCTCTCGCCCGGAAAATCGACACCAGAGCTGTGACCGATGCCCCACTTGTCCACATAGGCAGCAAAGTCGTCGGCACCGATCTTGCGCCCCACCAGGACAAATCCCACGTTGGACGAACGGCGCATCATCTCGCGCACATCCATGGTCATGGCGTAGTCGCGCTTGTCGGCATCGGTGACGGTATCGTCGCCCACCTTGATGCTCGCCGGCACCTCAAACGACGTACTCGACCGCACGACGCCCAAGTCGAAGCCGGCGCCCGCCACGAGCGTCTTAAAGACCGAGCCGGGCTCGTAGGCGTCGGTGACCAGGCGCAGGTTCATATCCTCGGTCTTGGCGTTTTCCAAATTGGTCTGGTCGTAGGTCGGATACGAGCAGGCTGCCAAGATCTCGCCTGTCGTAGGATCGGTGACCAGCGCCGAGCCGTTCTTGGCCTTTGTCTTCTCGACAGCCTCTGCCAGGGCATCCTCGGCCGCACGCTGGATATTGACGTCGAGCGTCGTCACGATATCAACGCCGTCGACCGCAGCCACCTTTTTATAGGCACCGCCCGCGATATAGCTGCCGTCCCTCGCGCGCTCGCGTACGAGAGAACCGTTCGTGCCGGTCAGAAGCTTGTTGTATTGCTTTTCGAGACCCGTCAAGCCGTCGTTGTCTACATTCACTACACCCAGCACCTGCGATGCCAGATTGCCGTATGGATATACGCGCTTCATGGCCTGCTCAAAAAGCACGCCGGGCAGGTTCTTCTTCTCCAGCGCCGCAGCGTCGTCTTCGTCCACCTGGCGCTTGATATACACCCAGGTTCCATCGGACTCAACGAGCTTGCGGCAGGTCTTTTTATCGATTCCAGTTGCCTTGACCAGCGCCGACACCGTCTTGTCAACATCCTCGACAAGCTGGGGGTTCACGGCGATGTTGCGACATTCGGCCGACGACGCCAGCACGTTACCGTTGCGGTCGTAGATGGTGCCACGTTTGGCATAGAGGGTCTGCGCAAGCAGGCGGCGCGCATCGGCACGCTCGCGCAGTTTATCGGCTTCGACAATTTGATAGTCGCCAAGGCGAAAGACGCCCAAGCCCAAGCCAAGCCCAATGAAGCCCATGACGGCTTTGCGGCGAGGCAGAGGCGTGCCCGTGAGCCATTCGGTCGACGAACTCTTGCGCGACCTGGTGTTATGCACTTGAGGGCCGCCCGAGCCGCGAAGTCGCGACGCCGGGTCGTTGCCACGGGACTGCCCGGCGTTGTAAGATTGCCGACCCGTTCCTTGATAACCAGAACGTCCCCGCGACGAGGGACGTCCAGAACCGCGGCCCCCATCGGAACCGCGGCGATAGTCATTTGTCATACTCAGCTACCGTCTTGCTACTGAGCGGTCGCGGTCGCGTTGGCGCCCGCGGCTGCATCCTGCGAAAAGTCAAGTGTAACGCTCTCGCTGGGCTCCACCATGCCATAAGCGCCCGCAAGGTCGCGAATACGCGTGTCGGCGCCATAGACCGAATGCATGACCTCCAGGTCGGAGCTCTCATCGGTCGCCTTTTCGAGCGTGTTGGTAAGCTCGGCGTTGCTGTTGAGCACCTGGGCCGTAACGCCGGCGAGCGCCACGCGGGCGACGCCGATCGTCATGAAGATGGCCGCAATGATGCAAAACGTTTTAAGAACGCTCATGAAAACCGGGCTTACCGCCTGGTTTGCCTGACGGCCCGCGCCCGTGTAGACATCAAAGCGCGGCGTGCGCTGCTCACGGGGAGCAACGGGGGCCTGCGGCGTCTCACGATAGGCGGGCATGGCGTTCATATCATAGGCGAGTGCTGCGCTTGAAGTGTTGTAGCCCATGATATGCCGCCTCCCATCCCGAGTACGTTGGTAGTGTGTTTAAGCTTCGTTTATGGTGCGAGCGGGAGGTCCAATATCGCGCGGTCGTGCCTACAGACGCTGCGCCACGCGGATTTTGGCTGATCTCGCCCGAGGGTTGCGCTCAACCTCATCAGGCTGGGCAACCAAGGGTTTGCGGGTGATGACCTTGAGTATCGGCACGTTGCCGCACACGCACACCGGAATCTCCGGCGGACACGTGCACCCCTGGCTCATCTCCTTAAAGTGGTTCTTTACGATACGGTCCTCGAGCGAGTGATACGAGATGACGCAGATACGTCCGCCCGGGTTGAGCCACCTGGTGGCGGCATCAAGCCCTCGTTCGAGCACATCGAGCTCGTGATTGACCTCGATGCGAATGGCCTGGAAACTTTTCTTGGCCGGGTGTCCGCCATGCCGACGAGCGGCAGCCGGGATACCCGCCTTGATGATCTCGACAAATTGGCCGGTGGTTTCGATCGGTTCTTGCTCGCGGCGGCGCACGATCTCGCGCGCGATCTGCGAGGCGAACTTCTCTTCGCCGTAGACGCGTAGAATCCGGGCGAGGTCGTGTTCGTTATAGGTGTTGATGACCTCAGCTGCGTTTAAGGTGTTATTACCCGGATCCATCCGCATGTCCAATGGGGCGTCCTCGTTATACGAAAAGCCCCTGCCAGGGATATCGAGTTGCGGCGACGAAACGCCCAAATCGAACAGGAAGCCATCGACCCCGGGCACCTCGGCCGAGCAAAGCAGCTCGTCCAAGTCGCCGAAGTTGCCCTTCAGCAGCTGGTGCGGAACGCCGGGAACCTCGCGGTCCAGACGGGCGCCAGCGGCCTCGAGGGCCATGTCGTCCTGGTCGACGCCGAGCAAAAGGCCCGTCTCCCCCACCTGCGCGGCCATCTTTACCGAATGGCCGGCACCGCCAAGGGTGCAATCGCAGACAACGGAGCCGCTCTTTAGCCGCAGCGACTCAAGCACTTCGCCGAGCATGACAGGTTCATGCCGATATTCTTGTGTCAAGATCCCACGCTCCATCCGTTACCCGTGCCTTGCCCTTACGAGAAGAAGAGGTCCAGCAGGGCCTCATCGTCATCGTCCTCATCGGCCGCGGCGCGATCCCAAACCTCAAGGTGGTCGTAGTTGCCCACAACCGTGACCTCGCGGTCGAGGTTCGCCTGCTTACGGAGAGACTCGGAAAGACCGATACGACCGGCGCTGTCCACGTCCATCGACGTGGTGCGCTTGTTGATCGCCCTCATGAGCTTCTGGTCATTAATGTCACGCGGGTTAAAACCCTCGTGGCCCTCACGACCCGCGAAGAGTCCTTCGACCCACTTATCGAAGGCCTCGGCAGAGAACACGTACAGAGCATCGACATCCAGGGCTTTGAACACGCGAACGTGCTCTCCAAGCTCCTCGCGAAGGGGTGCAGGCAGGGACAGACGACCTTTTGCATCGAGATTGCGCTCGTATGCACCAGTCATTCCCATGTGCGCCCTCCCCTCGGTTACTCAGATGGCACGTACGCGGGGAACCACCC
>DXZS01000019.1 GCA_019419505.1 Collinsella sp.
CCAGGCGGCCGAGCATGGCGAAGCCCATGGCCGGCAGGATGTTGGCGGCAACGCCAAAGCCAGCAAGGACAAAGGGCGGGATGAAGTCGAGCATGCCCTGGATGGCGTCAGCACCCAGATAGAACGACAGCGAGCACAGCAGGAACGCCATGATGATACCGGTCAAACCGATCAGGAAGTGCATCGCATAGACACCCTTAAGGTTGCCCTGGCCGGAGAAGACATCAGCGCGGTCAACCAGAATCGGCAGGGCGGCGTTGAGGATGTTCTTGATGGCAAGGCACAGCGTGGCGATGGGCATAGCGAGCGCGATGGCTGCCTCGGTGCTCTGGCCCAACTGGATAGCGAAGGCGCAGGCGAGCACGCCGCCGATCGTCTCATCAGGCGGCACGTAGGCGCCGATGGAGATCGAGCCCATGAACAGAAGCTCCAGGCTGGCGCCGATCGCGAGGCCGGACTGCAGGTCCCCCAGCACCAGGCCCACGAGCGGGCACAGGACGATGGGGCGGAACGCATAGAGCGTACCGAGCTGGAAGTCGAACTTACCAAATGCGGCGATAAGTCCGATGAGGATTGCTTGGGTAAGCATATATCCCCCTTTCCTAATAGGACACTACGAAGAGCTCAGACTCTTCGAAATTGAACGCCTAGAGCACGCTTGCGCAGTCAACCTTGGGGTCATCGGCCAGAGGACGGATCTCGACCTCGACGCCGTTGTTCAGCATCTCACGCACATCGGCCTCCTCGGCTGCAGTCAGGAAGATCTGACGAGAGACCTGACGAGCATCGGGGCGCTTCTCGTCCTTGGGCTTGGTGTTGCCCAGGTTGACCGACTTGATCTGCGGGCAGCCTTCAACAAGCTGCTTTGCCTCAGCGATGGTGGCGACACAGATAATCATCTTGTATTTGTCAGTCACACCCGAGTTAATGGCCTCGATGGCATTCGCCATATCCTTGATGACGAGCTTGCAGCCGGCAGGCTTGCCCATCTTGAGCGTCGTCTTCCACACCGGGTCGTTGGCGACCTTATCGCCCACGCAGAAGATGCAGTTGGAGCCAAGGCCCTGGACCCAAGAGACCGCGACCTGGCCATGAAGCAGGCGATGGTCGACGCGAAGTAGCTGAATCATAATGTGACCCCCCAAAGGTCTTGTGCCGTCTTACGGCGTGTCAGTAGGTGCTGCGGATTAGAACTCTTCTTCCTCTTCGTCATCGACCAAAAGATCGTTGACAAACTTCACGCGCGTATCGTCCGCAGCGACGATGGCGCGAATCGTCTCCTCAACCGGCGCCGACTCGTCAGAGAACAGCAGCTGGATAAGCAGAGGAAGGTTCATGTTGGTAACGAGGTACGTGCGGGGACGCGTCTGGACGATCTTGGTGAACTCGTTGTTGACGCTGCCGCCAAAGAGGTCGGTGCAGACAACGACATCATCGTCGGCAGCCATGCCTGCCAGCAGTTTTTGGGCCTCCTCGGCCACGTCCATGCGGTCATCGACGAACATCGAAAGATCGTGGACGTTGTCGCGAGCGCCCGAGAGCAGCTCGACACTCTCCTTGATGCCGGTAGCGAAGTGCGCATGGCTGGCGATGATGTACTGCCTCATTCTGTGTTCCTCTCAATAGCCCGGCGCGTTCCCGCACCCGTTTTCTTTAGTAGTCGAACTGGTGATAGTAGCGACGGTAGTTGAGGTTGTGCTTGGTGACC
>DXZS01000002.1 GCA_019419505.1 Collinsella sp.
TGTGACCTCCCGGTTATCAGCCGGACGCTCTAACCAACTGAGCTACAGGTCCATCGCGCAAGGGATATATTAGACGAGTCGTTACGCGCGCGTCAACAACTTTTTTGAAAATCTTTGAGGGGTGTCGGCCCCGGCTGCCCGGCGGCATGCGAAGTCGCCTGCTCGGACAGTCCTGCTCGCACGGAGAGCACATTAAGTGCTCTCCGGCTCGTGCGGAACTCGCGATCGACTTCGCATGCCGCCGGGCAGCCGGGGCGAACGCGAGTCCCAAGATTGTCAAAAAAGCGGTCGGCGCGCAGTGCGCCGACCGCCGATATATGGGGTCTGATATTTTCTACCAGCTAGGGCCTCTTACTCGTCGAGGAGATCATCTGGCATGTCGTTGCCGTCGCCTAGGTCGACTGGGGCCTCTTCGGTATCGGCTGCGGCCTCGACACCTTCGCCTTCGGGCTTCTCCTTGGCGGCTGTCATGCGGGCTACGGCGCAGATGCGGTCGTTGTCGTCGACGGTCATCATCTTGACGCCCTGGGTGGCGCGGCCGGTCTGGCTGATCTCGTCGGTCTTGACGCGAATGACCGTCGCGCCCTCCGTCACGATGAACAGCTCGTGCTGCGGGCCCACCGTTTTCATAGCCGCAAGGTTACCCTTACGCTCGGTCATTTGGATGGTATAGACGCCCTGGCCGCCGCGATTCTGCTCCGGGTAGTCCGCGACCGGCGTGCGCTTGCCGTAGCCGCGCTCGGTGATGACGAACAGATCGCCGTTGCCGTTAGTGACTTCCATGCCCAGAACGCTCACGCCGTCCTTCATGCCGATACCGCGAACGCCGCTGGTATCGCGGCCGGTGGCGCGCACCTGCTCCTCGGAGAACATGATCGCCTTGCCCGCGGTGGTGGCCAGGATAATCTTGTCACCCTCGCGCACGCGGCGCACGTTCAGCAGCGCGTCGTCGTCACGCAGGTTGATAGCGATCAGGCCGTCGCGACGGCTGCGGTCATATGCGCTCATCACGGTCTTCTTGACCATGCCGCTCTTGGTGGCAAACATCAGGTACTCGTCGGCCGGGAACTCGCGGCAGCTGATGACGCTCGCGATCTTCTCGCCCTCCTCGAAAGGCAGCAAGTTGACGATCGCGGTACCGCGTGCCTGGCGCGTACCCACCGGCAGCTCGTGCACCTTCAGGCGATAGACCTTGCCCTTGCTCGAGAAGAACAGCACGTACTCGTGCGTGGACGCGATGAACATCTCATCGATGACATCGTCTTCTTTGAGGTTGACGCCCGACACGCCCTTGCCGCCGCGCTTCTGGGCACGGTAGGCGGCCACCGGGATACGCTTAACGTAGCCGGTGTGGGTGATGGTCACGACCATGTCCTCGTCGGCGATGAGGTCCTCGACATCCAGGTCCTTCTCAACCTGGCTGATCTCGGTGCGGCGCTTGTCGCCAAACTTCTTGGAGATCTCGCGCATCTCTTCCTTGATGACGCCCAAGATTTTCTCTTCGTGCGCCAGCAGGTCCTCGTAGTAGGCGATGGCGCGGCGCAGGCCGTCCAGCTCTTCCTGAATCTTGTCGCGCTCCAGGCCGGTCAGGCGACGCAACTTCATCTCGAGAATGGCCGTGGTCTGCTCGGGCGTAAAGCCAAAGCGCTCGATCAGGCGGCTGCTGGCCTCGGAATCGGTCTGCGAGGAACGGATGATGCTGATGACCTCGTCAATATGGTCGAGAGCCATCAGGTAGCCCTCGAGGATATGCGCGCGGGCCTGGGCCTTCTTAAGGTCGAAGCGGGTGCGGCGGGTGACGACGTCGACCTGGTGATCGATGTAGTGCTGCAGCATCTCGCGCAGGCTCAGGCATTTGGGAACGCCGTTGACGAGCGCCAGGTTGTTGGCGCCGAAGGTCGTCTGCAGCGAGGTGTACTTATACAGGTTGTTGAGCACGACCTGCGGAATGACGCCCTTCTTGAGCTCGATGACCAGACGGATGCCCTTCTGGTTGGACTCATCGCGCATGTCCGAGATGCCCTCGATGCGCTTGTCGTTGACGAGCTGGGCGATCTTCTCCTGCAGGGTGCCCTTGTTGACCATGTAGGGAATCTCGGTAAAGACCAGGCGGTTGCGGCCGGTCTTGGTGGATTCCACGTGGGCCTTGGCGCGCACGGTAATGGAGCCGCGGCCGGTCTCGTAGCTCTGCTTAATGCCGGCGCTGCCCATGATGATGGCGCCGGTGGGGAAGTCCGGACCGGGCATGATCTGCATGAGCTCGTCGACAGTAGCGTCGGGATTATCGATCAGGTAGCAGGTTGCCTCGATCGCCTCGGTGAGGTTATGCGGGGCGATATTGGTGGCCATGCCGACGGCGATGCCCTGGCTGCCGTTGACCAGCAGGTTGGGGAAGCGCGCAGGCAGTGCCACGGGCTCGGCGAGTGATTCGTCGTAGTTGGGCTGCCAGTCGACGGTATCCTTCTGCAGGTCACGCAGCAGCTCCATGGCGGGCTTTGCCAGGCGGCTCTCGGTGTAACGCATGGCCGCCGCGCCGTCGCCGTCGATGTTGCCGAAGTTGCCGTGGCCGTCGATGAGCGGCGTGCGCATGGAGAACCACTGCGCCAGGCGAACCATGGCCTCGTAGACCGCGAAGTCACCGTGCGGATGGTACTTACCGATAACTTCGCCGACCGTCCAAGCGGACTTCTTGTGCGGACGGTTGGGGTAGATGCCGCTCTCGTTCATCGCGTACAGGATGCGGCGGTGCACCGGCTTTAAGCCGTCGCGCACGTCCGGCAGGGCGCGCGCCGTGATGACCGACATCGAATACTCGATGAATGACTGCTTCATCTCGCGGCCAAACTCCGAAATCTGGAGCTGGCCGCCGTTTATATCCTCGCCGGCCGAGGCGCCACGGTCGACTTCGCCAAAGCTCTCCTCGAGCTCACCGTCGTCGTCCTCTTCCTCGTCATCATCGGCATCGGGGTTATAGGCGTCAGGATCGCCGTCCTCGCCCTGCTCAGCACGGGCAAGCAGGCGCTTCAGATCGTCGGGCATGCCGGCATCGCCGGCCTCGCCCATACCCTCGTTATTGTTGATATCGTCTGCCACGTTACCTCCTCTTAAGCGTCAAGGAAGCGTGCATCATGTGCATGCTTCTCGATGTACTCGCGGCGATAGCCGACCTCGGAACCCATCAGCTCACGCACGGCGCGGTCCGCCACCACGGCGTCCTCGATCGACACGCGCTGCAGGATGCGGGTCTTGGGGTCCATCGTCGTCGAGGCAAGCTGCTTGGGGTCCATCTCGCCCAGACCCTTGTAGCGCTGGACGGTATAGCCCTTGCGCTTCTTGGTGATCTTGCCGTCCTTGGCCTTGCCGTCCTCGTCGTTGTCGTCGGGGTTCAGGCCCAGGCTCTGAATGGTGTCGCGCAGGATCTCGTCTTCGGGCTGGCGGCCGTTGGGATACACGTAGTGGATCTTGTTGCGCACCTTAATGCCAAAGATAGGCGGGCAGGCAACATAGACGTAGCCGGCATCGATCAGCGGACGCATGTACTTGTAGAAGAACGTCAGCAGCAGGATGCGGATATGCGCACCGTCGACGTCTGCATCGGTCATGATGATGATCTTGTGGTAGCGCGCCTTGGTGATATCGAAGTCGCCGCCGTCGCCGGCACTCGTCGTGACACCGCAGCCGATCGCGGTAATCAGCGACTGGATGGTGTCGCTCGAGAACGCGCGATGGTCACCAACGCGTTCGACGTTCAGAATCTTGCCGCGCAGGGGCAGAATCGCCTGGATGTCTCGGCGACGGCCGTCCTTGGCCGAACCGCCTGCCGAGTCGCCCTCTACGATGAAGAGCTCGGTCAGCTCGGCATCGCGCACTGAGCAGTCAGCGAGCTTACCGGGCAGGGACGCCGTCTCGAGCAGGCTCTTGCGGCGGGTCGCCTCGCGCGCCTTGCGGGCGGCGTTGCGCGCCTTGCAGGCCTGTTGCGCCTTCTTGACGATCTCGCGGGCGGGCTTGGGATGCTCCTCCAAGTAATCGGCGAGGCCGTCGGTCACGATCTTGAGCGTGAGCGCGCGCATATAGGAGCTACCGAGCTTGGCCTTGGTCTGCCCCTCAAACTGCGGATCGGGCAGCTTGACCGAGATAACGGCCGAAAGTCCCTCGCGCACATCGTCGCCGGTCAGGTTGGCGTCTTTTTCCTTGAGCAGGTTCTGTTTGCGCGCGTAGTCGTTGATCACGCGGGTGAGCGCGGTGCGGAAGCCCTCAAGGTGCATGCCGCCCTCGGGAGTGTAGATGTCGTTGGCAAACGACATGACGTTCTCGCCGTAGCCGCTATTCCACTGCAGGGAAACCTCGACCTCGCCCATCTTGGCCACGGGAGCGTCCGGGTCCGATTTGCCCTCGATGTAGATGGGCTCCTTAAAGGCCTCGGGGACGTCCTTGCCCTCGTTGAGGAACTTGACGAAGTCGATGATGCCGCCCTCGTAGCAAAACTCCTCCACGTGGGGAGTCGCCTCGCGCTCGTCGGTCAGCACGATCTTGAGGTTCTTATTGAGGAACGCTGTCTCCTGCAGACGGTTGTGCAGCGTATCGAAATCGTAGATGCAGGTCTCGAAGATCTCGTCGTCGGGCCAGAAGGTGACGGTGGTGCCCGTCGAATCCGAGGTGCCCACGACCTCCATCTTCTTGACAGTCTTGCCGCGCGAGAATTCCATCTCGTAGACGTTGCCGTCGCGACGAACCTGAACGACCACGCGCTTGGACAGCGCGTTGACGACGGAGATGCCCACGCCGTGCAGGCCGCCCGAGACCTTATAGGCCGAGTTATCGAACTTACCGCCGGCGTGCAAGATCGTCATGACGACCTCGAGCGTCGGGATCTTTTTAACAGGATGCTCGTCGACGGGGATGCCGCGCCCGTTGTCGACGACCGTGATGGAGTTATCGGCGTGGACCGTCACCTGGATCTCGGTGCAGAAACCGGCCATGGCCTCGTCGACGGAGTTGTCAACGATCTCCCACACCAGGTGATGCAGACCGCTGGCGCTCGTCGAGCCGATATACATGCCCGGGCGCTTACGAACGGCCTCGAGACCTTCGAGGATCTTAATCTCGCCGCCATCGTAATCGTTTTCGTTTGCCACACGTCCTCCTTCAGTCAAGAAAATGTGTACAGCCTTACTAGTTTATCGTAAAAAAATACCCTCGGGAACGAGGGTATTTGGCTCTACAAGGCCACCAGATGCGATTTAAGGCTCTTTTTTGCTTTGCACGCCCTTGGCCCACTCGGCACTGGCTCTCATGGCATTCTCGAGGGCCTCGCGCAGTTTTTGGTCTTCGATGGGCGCCACTTGGCGCTCGATCTCGGTACGCTCGGCCTCACTTAGGTCGGCGTGCGGGGCCGGCGGTCGCTCGGTCGTCGCCGGGCGCAGGCGCTCCTTGGCGGCGGGCGGCGTGTGACCGGGCGCGGTGGTTTTGAACACCAGGCCGTCCACATGCGCACCGGCGCGCTCCATGCGCGCGCGGATGATCTCGCGCAACAGCGTCATTTCCTGCGTCCACGAGGGCGAGTCGAGATACACCAGCAGCTCATTGGACTCGGGCAGGTAGCGCAGTCCCGTCACATGCCGTCCCTCGCGCGTGCCCGAGCACACCGCGTTCCATGCGCGATAGACCGCGCGCGACTCCTCGGCGGCCTCCATCTGCGCACGGCGCTCGGGGGTCGCGGACGCCAGGATGCGCTGGCGCTCTGCGTTCAAAAACCCGCTGAAGGCGACCGTCTCGCTCTCGCGGTCGTAATTAGCACGTCTCACCCATGCTCACCACCTTGGCTCGATCAAGCAGGTCATCGGTAAAGTACCCCAGGTTGGTCGTGGTTATGACCGTCTGGATATCATCGCCGATCAGCCGCAGGAAAGCGCTGCGACGCTCGCCGTCGAGCTCGCTCATCACGTCGTCCAGAAGCAGCAGTGGGGCGGTGCCCAGGACATCGCGAGCCACGGCGACCTCGGCCACCTTCCAGGACAGCACCAGCGTGCGCTGCTGTCCTTGGCTGGCAAATGAACGGGCGGAGCGACCCGCCACGGTGAACTCAATCTCGTCGCGATGCGGTCCCACCAACGTCACGCCGCGGCGAATTTCCTCGTCGGCATGCTCGTCAAGGGCAGCCAGCATGCGCTCGTACGCCCAACCCTTCAGCTCTTCGCGATCCTCGACCTGGGGCAAAGCCCCCAGCGTGGACGCATAGGTCACGTTGGCGGCCTCACCTGACGCTACTTGCCCGTAGGCAGTGTGCACATGGCCCGCCAGCCGGTCGAGCAGAGCCAACCGGTGCACGAGCAGGGCCGAGCCCGCGCGGGCAATCGAATCGTTCCACGCGCCGAGCATCTCGCGGCAGCACCAGGTCTCCTTGAGCAAGGCGTTACGCTGGGTCACGCAGCGCCCATAGGTGCTCGCAAGATCGGCATAGCGTGCGCTCAGTTGCATGCCAAAGTCATCGAGGGCGGCGCGGCGCACACTGGCGCCACGCTTAACCATGTCCAGATGGTCGGGGCAAAACAGCACGCTCGGAAGAACCCCGCGCACACCGGCGGCAGAGCATCTCTTGCCGTTGCGGCTAAACGAGCGCTTACCGTCCTCCGCGCTCAATCCCATATCAAGCACGCGGCCGTCGCCCTCGAGCCTCAGCTCGATCTTGCACGAGCCCACGCCGTCATGGACGAGCTCGGCTGCGGTCGGATGCCTAAACGAGGCGCCGCTCGTCAGCAGCTGCAGCGCCTCTATGAGATTGGTCTTTCCCGCCGCGTTGGGTCCCGCAAGTATCGTCACGCCCTCGTCCAGGGCAAGGTGATAGCTATCGAAGCTGCGGTAGTGTGCGACGGAAAGATCGCGGGCGAACATGGTCATGGCGCAGCGCTAGATGCGGACCGGCATGACCAGGTACAGGTAGTTGATCTTGTCGTAGGACTTAAAGATGCCCGCCTGCGAGTAGCTCTTGAGCTCCAGCGTGATCTCCTTCTCCTTGGACAGGGCATTGAGGCAGCCGAAGATGTAGTGGTAGTTGAAGGCGATGGTACCCGACTCGCCCTCGGCCTCGACATCGATCGTCTCCTGCGCAAGGTCCTGGTCATTGGAAATGGAGGACAGGCCCATCTGCCCGTTCTCGACATCGATCTCGAACTTGACGGCGGGGTTGGCGCTCGCGATAACGGCCACGCGCTTGAGGGCGGCGTTAAAGGCGGCGACGTCGATCTTGACGCTCGTCACGCACGAATCGGGGATGAGCTGCTTGTAGTTGGGGTACACGCCCTCGATACGGCGCGACACGTAGGTGGTGTTGCCGGCCTCGAAGACGACCTGGGTGTCGGTAGCCCCGATCATGATGGTCGCCTGGCTGGCCATGATGTTCAGCGCGTCGTTAAAGGCGTCGGCCGGAACGTTGAGCTCAAAGGAGCCCTCGAGGGTCGAGGTCTCGACCTGCGTATCGCACACGGCCAAGCGGAAGGAATCGGTCGCCACCAGGCGTACGGTGTTGTTCTCGACCTTCATGTGCACGCCGCCCAGGATGGGGCGAGCCTTGTCGGTCGAGGTGACGCGCCACACGCGGCCGACCATCTCGGACAAGACATCGGTCGGCAGCTCCACGGCACTCTCGATGGCATAGGCCGGAAACTCGGGGAAGTCATTGGCATCGAGCGTGTTCAGGCGGAAAGAGCTCTTCTCGCAACCAATCAGCACCTGGCGCTCGGACAGCTCAAAGGTGACCGGGGCATCGGGGAGGGTCTTGGTGATATTGGAGAGCATCTTACAGGGGATAACCATCTCGCCCTCTTCTTCGACATGCGCCGCGATGCGATGACGGATCGAGATGGTGTAGTTAGAGGTCTGGAATTCCAAGATGCCGTCTTGGGCCTTAACGAGCACGCCCGACAGGATGGGAAGGGTGGATGCCGAAGCGACACCCTTCATAACGACGCCGATGGCTTGTGTAAGCGAGCTCTGGCTGACGGTGAACTTCATCTTTTAATACCTTTCTATAGATATAAATATTTTAATAATAGTAATAGCACTGACGAAACTGTTGATTACTCCCAAAGACGCAGGTCAGACCCAGAAAGAGAATCGACAGCAACCTGTGTGCAACAGGGGTGGTTTTCCACGTTCAAAACCTGCGCAAAACTTTTCATCACCGCGGGTTGGGTTTTAGACACCTTATGCCCGTGGTTTCGACAAGTTTTCAACAGGTGTCTCTATTTCCCTACGAGCGCAGTGTAATTTTATCGCGCAGCGACTTGAGGTCTTCGGTGACGGTGCGGTCTTCCTGGATCATCTTCTGGACCTTTTTGTAGCTCGTGCTGACGGTCGAGTGGTTGCGGTTGCCAAATTCGGCACCCACCGCCGTGGTCGTCATCTCACACATCTCGATGGCCAGATAGATGGCAATGTGGCGTGCTTTGGCGATATTGGCGTTGCGACGCGGGCCGATGAGCTCCTCGTGCGTCACGCCGTACTGCTCTTCGATGACGGACTGAACCGTCTGGACGTTGATCTTTTTGGCCGATGTGTCGAAGTACTGGCTGGCGATGGCGTCGATATCGTCAAAGGTGAGCTCCCCGCCCTCGCGCTCGCGGTCGCCCGCCTCGCCGGCGCAACGCTCGCAAAAGCTCTCGAGCTCGCGGATGTTGGTGCCCGAGACCTCGGCCATGTGTTTAAAGTGCTCGTCGGTCAGGTGCCCGCCGTCGCCCCCATAGGCCGCCAGCAGCGAGTCGTCGCCTGCCTCGGGAGCGGCGACGATGGTGTTCTCGTAATAGCGCTGCAAGATCTTGTATTTCATCTCGTAGCTGGGCTCTGCGACCAAGCAGAGCATGCCGGCGTTGAAGCGGCTGGTCAGACGCTCGTCCATGCTCAGGTCCTTGGGGGCGCGGTCTGCCGCGATGACGACCTTCTTGTTGTTGCGGATGAACTCGTCCATGAGCTGGAAAAAGTAGTCCACGCTCGCGCGCTTGCCGATGATGTTTTGGATGTCATCGATGATGAGCACGTCCACGCCGTGGTATGCCTGCATGATGGGAGCGTTGCTCTTCTTTTGGCGGTCGAACTCGGTCATCAGGTCGTCCAGATATGCCTGGGAGTTGGCATACTTGACCTTGATCTCGGGCGACTTCTCGGCGAGCTCGTTTTTGATGGCAAGCAGCAGGTGCGTCTTGCCCAGGCCCGATTTGCCGTAGATGAACAGTGATGTGCACATGCCGCGCTCGTCCGCGAGGGCGGCAAACTTGAGTGCCGAGCGATAGGCATGGCTGTTCTCGGGGCCGTAGACAAAGTTCTCAAAGGTAAATTTTGAGTTCGCGGCGAGCGGGGCTCCATCCGCATTCTGCTCGGCCGGTACGGTCGGTGCTGGCATGGGTGAAGCGGGGGTCGCAGCTTGCGTGGACTTAGTCGGCGCTCCGCCCTTCATCTGGTTCATCATGCGACGAAAATCATCGGCCGAGAGCGTGTTCTTGATTGCAATGCCCGAATCCGCGCCCGCCGCTGCGTCGTGAGCGATAGGCATGTGCGTGACGGGTGCGTTTGTTGGCGTCCCCGCCGCGGTCGGCAACGGTGCCATGGTTTCACGGGAAACATCGCCGTGCTGGTGCTCGATTGTCGGCACGTCGCCTGCGGAGGCCGGCACCGCCGGGGAAGCAGCGGGAGCCGTGGCGGGCGCCGTCGCGGCAGCAGATTCGGCCGTTGCGCCTTGCGGTGCCACGATGTCGAGCGCGATCGGTGCAAAGGCGATTTCTTCCAGATAGGCCTCAATGGTCGGCTGATGCTTTTTGAGCTGCGCGATGGCAAAGCGCGAGGGGGCCTCGATCGTGAGCGTATCTTCGGTCAGGCTTATGGCGCGCGATTGCCCCAGCATGTTGATGAGGCGTGCATCTTGGCCGTCGCGCTGGCAAAAGGCGATGGCATCCCCCAGGATGATGCTTGCTTCCTCGTCCACTGTCTCTCCCGTTCTTTAGCTCTGAGCTCGCACGCGAGCGGCGCCGAGTTCGGTCAGATGGTATTTCTGGCCATGCTTGATGACCAAGCCGGCCTGCGCCAAGTCATTGAGCGTGCGTGACCAAGTAGGGGCCGAGTTTCCAAACGCCCTCGCCAGATCGGTTGCACCGCACGCTTGATTTTGCGCCAGATAGCCCAGTGCCGCTTTGCCGCGATCGCTTACGAACACGTCCGGCTGTGGCTGCGCATACTGATTTGCTGCATTAGGATACATCATTTGAGCTGCTGGTTGTTGAGAACTCTGCATCGGCGGCATTTGCTGTTGAAAACTTTGAGGCCACTGTTGGTAAGGCTGCGGAGGCATCTGCTGGGCCCAGGGGTTGTACTGCTGCTGCGGCATCTGCTGGTACGGCTGCTGATATCCCTGCTGGTACTGCTGCGGGAACTGCTGACCATACCCCAGTGGCGGCATCTGCTGATATGGATATCCCTGTTGGTACGGCTGATAGCCCATTTGCTGGCCACCCGGTGCCCCCGTCGCCTGCTGCATTGCTGCTGCACCCTGATCCGCCAGCGGCATGGCCTCTGGCGCGTTTGGCGGCATCGACATCGATGCCGCCTGGGGCTCTTGTGTAGGAAGCATTCCGGGCTGCTGCATCTGTCCCACGGGGGGCTGCATCTGTTGCGTTGCCATGGGCTGCTGCGCAAAAGCTCCCGGCAGGGGATATGTGGGCTGCTCCGTCTCGGGCCGCACGGCAGCACCGCGCCCGCCGGCACGCTCTATTTCCTGCACGCGTTTAGGGTCCAGGCTTACCGTAACCACGGTGCCGTTGCCCATGTTGTCCTCGATGGACACGGCCCCGCCGGCGTTTTCCAAATATTCCTGCACCATGGGAAACCCTGCTCCGGTTCCACGGATATAGCGCTTCATCTTGCTGTTTGCGCTGGTAACGCCAAAGTCGAAAGCACGCTCCTTGTCGTCGATGCCGGGTCCTTGATCAGCAAAGCGGATGGTGTCTCCGCCGTCCAGAATCGAGATGATGGGCTCGGCAAAGTGCGCGTGGATAAAGTTTTCGACAATCTCGCGGATGACCATGAGCGAGATATGGCCACCTTGTTCTTTCATGCACTGGTAGACGGTGTTGGTCGTCTCTTCCAAATACGTGCGGACATCTTGCGGATCAATGACGATCACACGCGGTGTCGACAGCATGTCGTCATAGACGGCGATGCGCGCGGCGTACATGGCTTTTGGCGCCTGCGTGGTCGTCTGCTCGCCTTCCTCACGCTCTTCGCGCACGCCGGTGATGTGCTCGTTGTCGGGTGCCGGGTCTCCGGAATCGACCATGGTGTAAAAGTCGTCAGACATGCCGCTCGCAATCTTTCAAAAGGTTTCGAACAAATAGTAGCTCACCGTGCAATGTTTCTCATCTTTCGACAACTTTTCAAAACCTGTTGAAAACTTTGGAAAACGGACGAAAAGCTCTCAACATTGCCAACATGACCTGTTGAAAACTCGATGAAATATCGTGAAAAGTTGCCATGCACCGCTAAATCGAGCTCGGCTTATGGGGGAACCGTGTGAACTGCGCAACCTTTTACCTTTGATTTCTTGACATTTGAACATTGATTTCCCTACAATCTTCAAGCTCACGTGTCTATATCTGCGTCCGCGCCCCCGCGGACACTCGAAATGCAGCAGGAGGAACTTAAGATGAAGCGTACGTATCAGCCTAATAAGCGTAAGCGTGCCAAGACCCATGGCTTCCGTGCCCGTATGGCCACTAAGGGTGGTCGTGCCGTGCTCGCCCGTCGTCGCGCCAAGGGCCGCAAGCGTCTCACTGTCTAGCAGCGATACACACATCTCGCATGAAGACTATTAAGTCTCGGCAAGATTTCGAGCATGTGTTCAGTCAGGGGCGTCGTTTCAATCACCCTCTGATTCGAATGACCATATGTGAATCGGTTGGCGAAGGCGACTCCGGAAGGGTCGCCTTCGTTGGTGCTAAACGGCTCGGTTGTGCTGTCGTGCGCAACCGATCTAAGCGTGTGATGCGCGAGGCCGCCCGCAGCTGCGGATTTCCCGTTGCGGGTTATGACATCATCTTGTTTGCAACTCCCAAGACGAGGGTTTCCTCGCCGCAGGAGATGGACAAGGCGTTGCGTTCGCTTATGAAGCGCGCCGGCGTTGCCGGGGAGGAGCGATGAGCAATCACGTTTTGCGACGTGTTGCCATCGCTCCTATTCGCATATATCAACAGGTTATTTCGCCCTTATTGCCTGACGCCTGCATTTATTACCCAACGTGCTCGCAATACGCCATCCAGGCGATTGAGAAGCACGGTGTTTTGAGAGGCTGCTGGCTTGCCGTGAGGCGCATCGCTCGCTGCAATCCCCTGCACGTCGGCGGTTATGACCCTGTGCCCTAGCGGGCACTCGCTATCGGAGGAAAACTTACATGTGGGATTGGATCGTTAACATCCTTTTCGAGCTGCTCAAGCTCATCCAGACCTTTGCGGTCGACTGGGGCCTGTCCATCATCATCCTGGTGGTCATCATCCGTCTGCTGCTGACGCCGCTTATGCTCAAGTCGACCAAGTCGACGGCTCGCATGCAGGTGCTGCAGCCCAAGATGCTCGAGATCCAGGAGCGCTATGCCGACGATCCCCAGCGTCAGGCCGAGGAGATGCAGAAGTTCTACAGCGAGAACAAGTTCAACCCCATGGCTGGCTGTCTGCCGCTGCTGATTCAGATGCCTATCCTGTTCGCCCTGTTTACATTGCTGCGCAACCTGCCGCAGTACTTTAACAACGGCACGTTCTCGTTCTTCAACATCCTGCCCGACCTGACCACCACGCCGAGCGCTTCCTTTGCCGATGGCTTTATGGTTGCACTGCCTGCGCTGGTTTGCCTGATCCTGTTTGCCGTCCTGACCCTGATTCCGCAGCTCTATATGTCGCGCAACCAGACCGGCCAGCAGGCTCAGAGCATGCGTATGATGGCCGTTGTCATGACGGTCATGATGCTTTGGATGGGCTGGAGCCTTCCCGTTGGTGTTCTGCTGTACTACGACGTCTCGTCTGCTTGGCAGGTTATCCAGCAGATTTTTGTGACGCAGAAGGTCATCGACAAGGCGAAGGCCGATGAGGAGGAGCGTCTTAAGAACGCTCCGCTGCAGGTTGAGGTCACTCGTCGCGAGAAGAAGCCGCGCCCGCACAAGAAGAAGTAGTGGGATATCAATCTTATTTAGGTACCTAACTTTTGGAGTACGTTATGTCTGAAGAGATCATCGAGGATATGCTTGAGGAGGTTGCCCCGCAGGTCGCGGGCGATTATCCCGAGATTGCACAGCGCTACAAGGCTGGTGAAGAGCTGACCGATGAGGAGCTCGACACCATTGCCGATGTTGCTATTTCCATCCTGCGTTCCATCCTTTCGCACTTCGATGCCGCCAACTCTCCTATCGATGAGTATGAGGGCGACGAAGGTGAGCTGATTTTGGATGTAACGGCTCCCGACCTTGCTGTTCTCATTGGCCGTCATGGTCGCACCCTTGATGCCCTTCAGGTTATGTTCTCTTTGCTGGTGAGCCGCAAACTTGGCTTTAGGTATCCGGTTGTAGTGGACGTCGAGGGATACAAGAGCCGCCGTCAGGACAAGGTTGCCTCCATGGCTCAGTCTGCTGCCGAGCGTGCCATTCGCACTCAAAAGAGTGTTTCGCTTCCGCCCATGAATGCCTACGAGCGTCGACTGGTTCACATTGCACTTCGTGGCAATGATGCCGTCGATACTCATTCTGAGGGTTCTGACCCTGATCGCCATGTGGTGATTGTTGCTCGATAATCTACTCGAGTTTATGCTAAGGGGACGTGGTTTCCACGTCCCCTTTTTTTGTCAAAAGTTCTCGATACGCTGATTTTTGTCAGAAAGGAGCTTTCGTTGTTAGTACTTACTGATCAGCAAGCTGACGAGATGTTGAGTCGTCTAGCTTTCTATTGCAAAGAGTATTCCTTGAGCGTAACTGATGTTGAGCTGAGGAAATGTATTCAGCATTTGGATTTGGTTCTAGAAACAAATAAGACAACCAATCTCACCCGTATTCTTAACGTAGAAGATGCTGCAGTACTTCATATCCTCGACTCACTTGTTTTGCTCCCCTATATCAACAAGGCTCCTGAGGGAGCTTTGCTCGATATGGGAACAGGTGCGGGCTTCCCTGGTATTCCATTAACAATAACCACGCATCGTAAAGCTACTTATATTGACTCTGTTGGCAAGAAGGTTGATGCGGTAAATTCCTTTGTCCATGCTCTTGGATTGAAACATGCCCATGCGGTTCATGATCGTCTTGAAGAATATGCTCGGAGCCATAAGAAGCAGTTCTCTGTTGTAACCGCCCGCGCACTGGCCCCTCTACCGATTCTTGTTGAGTATGCGGCTCCGTATCTGAAGGATGGAGGGCTATTTGTTATAACCAAGGGCAATCCTTCGGATGAGGAGCTTGCTTCCGGCATGTCAGCAGCTAAGATTTGCGGCTTCACTTTGCTTCTGAATGACACAATTGATTTGCCTGAAGGCTTGGGTCACAGGGAGTTCATTGTTCTTAAGAAGAGTCATCCAGCATCCGTTTCATTGCCTCGTGCAAATGGCGTGGCAAAGAAGAATCCGCTTGCCTAGATGTTTCACGTGAAACATAATGGATACTAACAACTTGCAGTGTTTCACGTGAAACATGGCGGTTGATATCGATTCGGAATGTTTCACGTGAAACATCCTCCGTTTGACAGCTTTAATACACACCAGGAGGGACCGTGGGATTTCGCGACGTTAAGCGTTCAAAGAGCGCAAAAGACACGCGTATCATTGCAATCATCAATCAAAAAGGCGGCGTCGGTAAGTCAACGACGGCTGTAAACCTTGCAGCAGCACTGGGTGAGCAGGGTCGTAAGACACTGATTGTCGATTTTGATCCGCAGGGAAACAGCACCAGTGGATTCGGAATTGAAAAAGAAGACCTTGATCACTGCATCTATGATGCATTGTTGAATGATGTGCCGGCAGAATCACTTGTTCTTGATACAAATTGCAAAAAGGTATTCGTAATTCCAGCTACAATTCAGCTTGCAGGCGCCGAAATTGAGCTCGTAAGCGCAATTGCACGTGAAACCCGCCTCAAAGATTTGCTTGAGCCGATTCAGGACGAGTTCGATTTTATTTTCATTGACTGTCCTCCTTCGCTCGGCCTGCTTACTATCAACGCTTTGACCGCAGCAGACAGCGTTTTGATTCCGATCCAGTGCGAATATTACGCACTCGAGGGCGTTACGAAGCTGCTTGAGTCAATGAAGATGGTCAAATCAAGGCTGAACAAGGGCTTAGACACCTATGGTGTGCTTATGACCATGTATGACTCGCGTACTTCACTATCGAATCAGGTTGTTGAGGAGGTTCAATCGTACTTTGGTGATAAGACGTTTAAGACGCTAATCCCCCGTACGGTTAAAATCTCCGAAGCTCCGTCTTTTGGAGAACCGGTAATTACCTATGCACCTCAAAATAAGGGTGCAAAAGCATATATGAACCTTGCAAAAGAGGTGATCAAGCGTGCCTAGTGTAAAGAAACGTGGCGGATTGGGACGTGGACTGAATGCTTTGGTTTCAGAGGCCGAGTATGAGACCGGCGGTTCGGCTGCATCGGCTTCAAATGCTCCATCTGAAACAAAACTACCTATTGAGGATATCGTTCCCAACCCTAATCAGCCGCGAATTCACTTTAACGAAACTGAACTTCGCGAGTTGAGCGAGTCAATCCAAGAACATGGCGTTTTGCAGCCGCTTTTGGTTCGCAAGCATGGAAACGGCTATGAGATCATCGCTGGTGAGCGTCGTTACCAGGCGTCAAAGCTTGCTGGCCTTGAAGAATTGCCAGTCATCATTAAAGAGGTAAATGATGAAGAGATGCTGGCTCTTGCTCTTATCGAAAACCTTCAACGTTCAGATCTGAATCCCGTCGAAGAGGCTAAGGGCTATCGACAGCTCATCGATGCCAGCGGTATGACCCAGGAGGCATTGTCGAAGGCAGTAAGCAAGTCACGCTCTGCAATTACAAACTCACTGCGTCTTCTCGATCTCCCCGAAGTAGTTCAGCAGATGATTTTTGAGGGTAAACTTACTGCTGGTCATGCACGTGCGATTCTTGCAGTTCCCTATGAGGATGCTCGAATTCGACTTGCAGAGAAGGTTGTTGCAGAGGGCCTTTCCGTAAGAGCGACAGAAAATCTTGCTCCGTTGTTTTCTGCCGGAGAGACACCTAAGACGCCGAGGCCTGCAACCCCTCAGTCTTTTAAAAAGGCAGCCCGCGTGCTTCGTCAGGTTTTTAATACCAACGTGCGTGTGAAGAGCTCGCGTGGAAAGAATAAGATTGAGATTGAGTTTAAAGACGAGGAAGAGCTCTCTCGTATTCTTGGCGAAATGATTCAGTTTGATCAAGGAGGCCAAGATGAGGAATAGAATTTTAACTGCGATTGCATTGGCGACGACTGTCGCGGCTGGTGCCTTTGCTGGCTATAAGATCGTGACAGACGATGAACTTCGAGGTCGTTTGCTTCGTAGTGCGCAAGATATTATCGATACATCCAAGAAGAAAATGGATGTTATGACAGAAGATGTTGCAATGCGTACTGCTCAGGTAACGAAGAATCCCAAGATTAATCAGGGTTGGGTCAGCAACCAATGGGAAAATGTAGGCTATTAGGTACCTAACAATTACTTAGCATATTGTGATGGGTCCTTGTCTGATTCACGAGACAAGGACCCCTTATTTTGGCCGTAAAAATGGGACCAGTAGCAGCTGATTCAAAATTAAGGTCAATAAATGAAACGACCCCGGTTGCATATCCTGCAACCGGGGTCGTTCGATGTTTCACATGAAACGTTTTGGGTGCGACTCCCCTATGCGTTCTTCTGAACTTTGAAGCGCTGCTTCAGCTGTCCGCAAGCGGCGTCAATATCGTTACCACGGGAGTTACGAATCGTTGTCTCGATGCCACGGGACTCAAGGCGACGCTGAAGATCCTCAACCTTATGAATCGGCGACGGCTTGAGCGGGCTACCCTCGATGTCGTTAAGCTGAATGAGGTTAACGTGGCACAGCGTTCCCTCGCAGAAGTCGCAGAGCGCCTGCATTTCCGGATTCGTATCGTTGACGCCTTCGATCATGGCATACTCATAGGTTGGGCGGCGGCCGGTCTTCTCGGTGTAGAGCTGAAGCGCTTCGTGAAGGCGAAGCAGCGTGTACTTCTTAACACCGGGCATGAGCTTATTGCGCGTCGACTGGATGGCGGAATGCAGTGAAACAGCAAGCGTGAACTGCTCGGGGATGTCGGCAAATTTGCGAATACCGGGAATAACGCCACTGGTAGAGACGGTGAGGTGACGAGCGCCGATACCGATGCCATCGGGGTCGTTGAGGATTCGCAGCGCCTTGAGAACCTCGTCGTAGTTGGCAAACGGCTCGCCCTGGCCCATGAAGACAACGCTCGTGGCGCGCTCGCCAAAGTCGTTGGATACATGAAGTACCTGGTCGACGATCTCTTGAGCGGTCAGAGAGCGCTTGAGGCCGTTGAGACCGGTAGCGCAAAAGGCACAGCCCATGCCGCAGCCTGCCTGGGTGGAAACGCAGACGGAAAGCTTGTTACGACGGGGCATGCCGACAGTCTCGACGGAAACGCCGTCGTGGTATTCGAGCAGATACTTGCGCGAGCCATCTTTGGAAACCTGCTTGGTGAGTTCAGTGGGCGTGTCAAAGGCAAAAGCCTCTTTAAGCTGCTCGCGGAAAGCCTTGGGAATGTTGGTCATATCGTCAAACGAACAAACGTTCTTCTCGAAGACCCATTCAATGAGCTGCTTCGCGCGGAACGCGGGCTGGCCAAGTTCGGCCACGAGCTCGCGAATATCGTTTTGGCTCAAGTCGCGAATGTCCTGAGATTTAGTCCTGGGATTCATGGAAGCCTTTCGATTTTGGGGAAACGTAGAGGGTATCGCTACAATATGGTATCAGCTGCAGAAATTATAGAGGAGGAGTCTGCCCATGCCGGGTAAAAGCCTAGAGAACATGCACGTAGCGGTCTTGGCGGGCGGTCATTCCGCTGAGCGCGAGATCTCGCTCAATTCGGGAAAGAACGTTGTGGTGGCACTGAAGGAAGCCGGCTACACCTCGGTGGAGCTGCTCGATACGGCCGCTGATGACTTTATGGTAACCATGGCAACCGGCGGCTTTGACGTGGCGTTTATCGCCATGCACGGTGCCGGCGGCGAGGATGGTGCCATGCAGGGCGCCATGGAGACCCTGGGTATCCCCTACACGGCCTCGGGCGTGCTTGCTAGCGCCTGCGGTGCCGACAAAGAGGTCTCTAAGCTCCTGTACGCCAAGGCGGGCATTCCCATTGCCCCCGGCCTTGCGCTCGAGGTGGGCGATGAAGTCGATATCGATCATATCGTCGAGGTTTGTGGCGAGCGCAGCTTTGTGAAGCCGGCCGTCAACGGTTCCAGCTATGGCATTTCCCTGGTCCATGAGCCCTCCGAGCTGCCCGCGGCAATTGCCAAGGCGTTTGAGTACGGCGACAAAGTGCTGGTCGAGAAGTGCATCGAGGGTACCGAGATCACCGTCGGCGTGTACGGCGAGGACGACGTGCGCGCCCTGCCGATTGTCGAAATTCGCAAGCCCGAGGACTGTGAGTTCTACGATCTGGACGTGAAGTATGTCGACCCTACGGACATCCATCGTATTCCGGCGCAGATTTCACCCGAGAATTACGCTCGCGCTCAGGAGCTTGCCTGTGCTGCTCACAAGGCCCTCGGTTGCCTGGGCATCTCGCGCAGCGATTTTATCGTGAGCGAGGACGGCCCCGTCATCCTCGAGACCAACACCATTCCCGGCATGACCGATACGTCGCTGTATCCGGATGAGATTCGCCACACAGACGACATGACGTTCCCGCAGGTCTGTGACAGCCTGATCCGTATGGGCCTTCGTCGAGCGGGCATTGCATGCTAATCGAGGACGCGGTTTCGTCAGGAACGCCGCAGTTTGTCATCGACTCCTATGCCACGCTTGCCGAACGCGCCAAAACGCAGTCCTTCGGCCTTATCGAGGAAGATGTGATTGTCCTCGATACCGAGACCACAGGTCTTTCGGTGCAGGACAACGAGCTGATCGAGATCTCGGCGGCCCGTCTTTCGGGCCGCGAGATCGTCGACCGCTTCGATACCTTCGTGCATCCCAAGCAGCTAATTCCCGCCGAGATTACCGAGCTCACGAGCATTACAAATGCCGATGTGGCAGATGCCCCGTCGGCCGCTGAGGCCGTCGCCGCTCTCGCCGATTTTGTCGGTGGTTGCCCGGTGATCGCACATAACGCCACGTTCGATCGCTCGTTTATCGAGTCGGTCAAAGGCGGCGTCAACGTGAGCGATATCTGGATCGATTCGCTGGCGCTGTCGCGCATCGCGCTTCCGCGCCTGGCCTCGCACAAGCTGTCTTTTATGGCCGATCTGTTTGGCTGTGACTCGGTATCACACCGTGCCAATGCCGACGTCGACGCCCTGTGTGGCGTATGGCGCGTGTTGCTCGTGGCGCTCACCGACTTGCCCCAGGGCCTCATGGCGCGCCTAGCCGACATGCATCCGGATGTGCCTTGGTCCTATCGTCCTATCTTCTCATTCTTGGCAGGGCAGAACCCTGGTTCTATCTTCTCTCTCAGCGCCGCTCGTGCTGACGTTCTCAAGGCCGATCGCGCCGACGATCGGGTGGACGCCGACGAACTGCCGGTCCTCAAGATGCCGAGTCGTGAGGAGATTGAGGCAGACTATGCGCCAGGTGGCCTGGTCAATCGCATGTACCCCACCTACGAGCCGCGTGATGAGCAGATCGCGATGGCGCTCGAGGTCCGCGATGCGCTGGTCACGGGCACTCATCGTGTAATTGAGGCGGGCACAGGCGTCGGCAAATCGATGGCCTATCTGGTGCCTTTTGCCGAGGCAGCACGCCGTAACAACATCACGGTTGGTATTGCGACCAAATCGAACAATCTCGCCGACCAGCTCATGTACCATGAGCTGCCAAAACTTGCCGAGCAACTGGACGGTGGTCTGTCATTTTGCGCTCTCAAGGGGTATGACCACTATCCGTGCCTGCGCAAGCTTGAGCGCATGAGCCGCGGCCAGGTCGAGATTACCACCAAGCGCGATCCGGCGGACACGCTCACGGCGGTCGCGGTCATTATGGCGTACGTCTGCCAATCAGCCGATGGCGACCTCGACTCGCTCGGCATTCGGTGGCGCAGCGTCAACCGTCCCGACTTTACGACGGCCTCGCGCGAGTGTGCTCGTCGCCTCTGCCCGTTTTTCCCTGATAAATGTTTGGTCCACGGCGCTCGCCGTCGTGCGGCGCATGCCGATGTGGTGGTCACCAACCATTCCCTGCTGTTCCGCAATGTCGCGGCCGAGGGCAGGATTTTACCTCCGATTCGTCATTGGGTAATCGACGAGGCCCATTCCATCGAGCGCGAGGCGCGCCGCCAGTGGGCGCGCGTGGTGTCGGCGGACGAATCACACGTTCTGTTTGAGCGCCTGGGTGGCTCGAGCACCGGCGCGCTAAGCCAGGTTTCCCGTGATTTGGCAACCTCCGAGGGCTCTACGCTCTATCTGGGCCTTACTGCCAAGGCGACGTCGACGGTTGCGCGCGCGAGCATGGCAATCGCCGACGTGTTCGATGGCGTTCGCGAGCTCGGCCGCCGTGCGCGTGGGGGTTATGACAATGCCAATCTATGGATTGGCCCCGAGCTGCGCGAATCTGACGACTGGCATGATTTCTTACCGTCGGCCTACACTGCCATCGACGCATTGGAACAAGCTGACAAGAGCGTCGACGCGCTGGTGCAAGCCGTCGCCGCCGACAAGCCCGAGGTTGTTGTTGACCTGGGTGATATCTCGCGCCGCCTGCACGAGCTGGCCGAGAACCTCAAACTCATCATTGATGGCGCCGATGAACACTACGTGTATTCGCTGCAGGTCAATCGCAGGTTGCGTGCCGGCGGAGAGTCGATGACCGCAGAGCGCATCGACATTGGTGAGGCCTTGGCAACCGAGTGGCTGCCCGAGGTTCACACGGCTATCTTTGCCTCGGCGACCATGACGGTGTCCAAAAGCTTTGAACACTTTAACCACGCGGTCGGCCTCGATCGCATCGGTGCTTCGACATCCTCATCGCTGCACTTGGATTCGAGCTACGACTTCGATTCGAACATGGCCGTAGTCGTTGCGGGCGATATCCCCGATCCGCGCGATCGTGAGAGCTATCTTACGGCGCTCGAGCGCGTGCTGGTCGACGCCCATCTTGCCATGGGCGGATCGGTGCTCACGCTGTTCACCAATCGGCGCGACATGGAAGACCTGTACGCCCGCGTTGAGCCCAAGATGGCCCGTGCGGGTCTGGAGCTCAACTGCCAGCAGCGCAACTCATCTCCTCGTCGCCTGCGCGACCGGTTTATCAACGAGCCGACCTCGTCGCTTTTTGCTCTTAAGGCCTTTTGGGAGGGATTCGACGCCAGCGGCGAGACGCTGCGCTGCGTCATCATTCCCAAGCTGCCGTTCTCGAGTCCCACGGACCCGCTCTCGTGCGAGCGCAACCTGCGCGAAGACCGCGCTTGGGCGCGCTATTCGCTGCCCGAGGCGGTGCTCGAGGTCAAGCAGGCGGCCGGCCGCCTTATCCGCTCGTCGACCGATTGCGGCGTGCTGATTCTGGCCGACCCGCGCCTGGTGACGAAGGGCTACGGAAAGAAGTTCTTAACGTCGCTGCCTACGAGCTCCTACCAGCGCATCGAATCGGCGCAGATCGGGCACTATCTGCAACTGTGGCGTGCACGCCACGAGCGGCGGCGCTAAAGCGGACAGACGAGGGTCTTTGCCATATCGCACAGACGCTTTGACAGGGCGGGGTCATCCAAGATGCGGATGGCTCCGCCCGCTGCGATTACCTGGCTCAGTAGCCAACGCTCGGAGCCATAATGCACGGTTACCGTTGCCATGTCTGCCCCGCTGCGCTCGATTAGGGTGATGCCGGCCCAGTCCAGATGCTCCGCCATATCGAATGGCATCAAGAGCTTTGCGCTACGCTGCGTCCGAGCAAGGGAATCGTGGAGGGATGTGACGTCCGGTGCATGAGGCACGACGGAGTCTTCCGTCAAGGCGAGTCCCTCGATTTTATCCATGCGATAGGTGCGCTGCTCATCGACCGCGATGTCCCAGGCAATCAGGTATGTTTGGTCGCCGTTTGCCGTAATGCGCAAGGGGTCGACCAGACGCTCACGTGGCCGTGCATCGTCCATCGAGCGATACGAGATGCGGCAGCGAACACCGTCCTGAATGGCGCAGCTCAGCTGCTGCCAGTGCGACCCGTGGTTGACGGTGTCAAAGACGCGCTGGTTATAGCCGAGCTCTTCGGGTAGAAGGGCATGTCGAATCCGAGCTGCCGTATGCGGCTCGATCCCCAACGATTCAAGTTCATGGTTGAGCACAGCGCCCTCGGCGGCACTCAGGCGCAGCGGTAGCACACGCCCGGCGTCACCGGTGAGGACCACACGCTCGCCACGGCATTCGCAGATGATGCGCGCGCCCGATTCTCGGTCCGCGAGCGTCGAGACGATCTCGAGAATCTCGTCGAGCGATACCCCCGTGATGTCAAAGCGACTGCAAATCTCGGTCCGTGTCATGCCGCTCTCGCCGGCGGCGTAGAGGGCCTCCATGATGTCGATGGCGCGCGAGAGTCTCTGCTCGCTGGTGAGTTTACGCACGGGCATACTCGTGCACCGTCCTTTCAATGAGGTGGTTCCACGCCTGTTTGAGCGATTTGGGGGCCACGGGCCTCATGCCGTCCATGGCGTGGGCCATGCAAAATGAGGCGCCGGCTTCAAGATCGCGCACGTCAACGGTCCAGGTCCATCCCACATCGGTGTGTACGAGCTCACCTCGCCCACGCGTGAGACCGTTGATCATATCGATCTGCGTCTGAGGGGCGAATGAGAACGTGGCTGCAACGGGCGGTCGGTCGGCAAAATCGAATTCAAAGAACAGGTAGTCGCTGAGGTTGAAGTCCGCGGGGATGACGTAGGCCTTCGAAGGACGCCAAGCGCGAACGATACGGTCGCAGCGGAATGTCCTGATGTCGTCGGTGACGTTGTCGAGGCCGCAGAAGTAAGCCACGCCCTCGCGCTCGAACATGCCGTAGACGCAGACGGTACGTTCTCTCTGCTCGCCGCGTCCGTTCTGATATAAAAATCGCAGCGCGCATCGCTCGGCAAAGGCGCTCCAAACCGCATCGACGGTGGGAGAGCGGCTGATCGGCGCCTCGTCTACCGTCGTCCTGCCGGTGAGATAGGCAATCTTGGAGCGAATATCGGCAAGCGGTGCGGCAAAAGTGGATGAGCCGGCCGCTAGTGTCTGGTCGATGGCGTTGAGCAGGATATCGGCGTCGTCTGCGGTAATGAGGCCGCCTGCCGCAAACGTGTGCTCGCGGTCGATTGTCCACGAGCTTTCCTCGGTCTCCTGTGCACCGGCGGGGCGAATCTCCTTGATTAAGATGCCACGCTCGAGCAGTTTGTCACGATCGCGCCGAAACTTGCGCTTATCCGAGTCGATATTGCCCGAGCCATATCCCAGGTCGGAATCCAAGACGATCTGCTCGGTCGTCAGCGGTTCGGGGGAGCTATTGAGCACAAAGAAAAGATTGAGGACGCGCTGAGCCGTTTTATCGAAACTGGGCTCCGAATTCCCCTTTTTAATTGTCTCGGTCGTGTCGCTTGCCGTCATAGAGTCCTCGCATGAGAAGGTGGTTTGCTGCCATGATTTTAGTCCGATATGGAGATTAGGCTATATCCTTGTCCGCTCGGGGCGTTAAGATGGCCCGAATTCGGCCGTTTGCGCTCGCTCGGGGTATACTTTCGACTATATACGGTTCTAATGTGCATGCATTGGGCCTATTTGTCGGATTATGGATGTGGAGCGCACATGGCGAACACCCAGAACTATATTAACCACCTGCTGCAGAACACCGGCATTACGCCGGCATGCAGCGAAGAAGAGCGCTTGGCTGCCGAGGATATCGCTCAGATCTTCCGCAACCACGGCTTTGACCCCGAGGTTCAGGAGTTCAATGCCCCGGCGCCCAGTAGATTGGCATTTGCCGTTACCGGTATTCTTGCGTTTGCCGGCGCCCTGCTGATGGGCATCGGCGGCGGTATCGGCTTGGTCGGCACCTTGCTGGCCATTGTCGGCGCCGTTCTTTACGTGCTCGAACGCACGGGCCACCCCGTGGTTTCGCGCCTGGGCAAGACGGGCGTGAGCCAAAATGTCATCGCCTACCACAAGGCCTCGGGCCCGCTCGCGTCTCCGCGCAACCGCCCGGTGGTCGTTGTTGCACACTACGACTCTCCCCGTGCTGAGCTGCTCGCCCGCGAGCCCTATGCTTCGTATCGTGCGCTCATCGCCAAGCTGTTGCCCGTTGCCACGGTTGCCCCTGCTGCCGTTGCCATCCTGCGTATCCTGCCGCTCCCCGGCGCGCTCAAGGTTCTGCTGTGGATTGTCGCGATCCTCGCTTCCCTCGTTGCACTTGCCAACGCGGCAAACATCATCTCTAACCGCCACGTTCTTCCCTATACGTCCGGCGCGGTGTGCAACAAGTCTTCTGTCGCCGCTATGCTCGGCGTTATGGACAACGTTGCTCCCTTCCAGGGCGAGAACGAGTTTCCCGACGATGTTCCGTTCGATACCTATTTTGGGGAGCAGAAACGTCGTGCCGAGGAAATGGCGCGCGCGGCGGCGGAGTATGCCGCGGCCCAGCAGCAAAACGACTACGGCAACACCATCGAGTACGAAGAGCCTACCTACGCCGAGGACGAGTTCGGCCAGCCGATTGCTCCCGACACTCAGACCGAGCCCGAACAGGGTGAGGCTTTCGACGAGCAGATCGAGGGCTTTGAGGGTGCGTCTGCCGACGAGACGCTGATTGGCGCCATCGTGCCCGAGGATCAGAATCAGGCTGTCCAGGCTGAAGAGTTCAATGACGAGGTTTCCGCTGCCGAGTCGGCGGAGGAGCCTGTCGCGGCCGAGCCCGAGCCCAAGCTCTATCGCAATGCCGCCGGCAACATCCGCTTTGGTTCGGATGCCATCCGTGCGCTCGGAATGCTTCCCGAGTCCTGCACGCTCGATTACGAGGAGGGCGAGGAGCCGACGTTTGAGCCCGAGCCTGCCCCCGTCGTGACTGCGCCTGCGCCCGCTGTCACCGTGGATGATGAGTCTGCCGCGGTTGCCGTTGCCGTTGCCGAGCCCGAGGCGGTGTCCGCGATCGATCCCGCGGCAGGACTGGACATTTTGGCTCCCGCCGCGCCGGCGCAAGACGTTGCGGACGAGTCTGACGACGATTACGTTGAACAGCCGAGGCGCGTGTCTTACGAGAGCGATACTGATTTCTCGGCCGAGATTCCCGCGGCAACGCCCCATGCCGACATTGCATCCGCGTTCTCGTCGATTGGCGCCAGCGCTTCCAACTTCTTTAAGGGTGCGCTTGCAAAGGGCAAGAAATTTGTCGACGATTTCGAGGAGAAGCGCGCTGCCGCACGCGAGGCTGCCGAGCAGGAGGCTATCGCTCAGCAGCAGGCAGCCGAGGCGGCACGTGAGCACGCGGCGCAAGAGTTCGAGCAGAACGAGGCTATGCAGTCCGCGCCCGTCGACGCTGCCGAAGCTACAACGTCCTTTGAGTCCCAGCAACCGGCGTCCGCGGATGTTGTTGAGGCGACGACGTCTTTCGAGGCTCAGCAGCACGTCGATAGCACCATGTCGTTTGATGCCGCGAAGTTCGATTCCACGATAACGTTTGAAAAGCAGGGCACCGCGATTGCTGAGCCCCTTCCTGTTTCCGATGAACAGGGCGACGCGGTGGACGATGACGAGCCCATTGATGCTGCCGAGGACGAGCCCGTCGAGGCCAACTCTGACGAAGAGCAATACGCAACAGCCGAGCAAGATGATTCGACCGAGGTCGAGCAGGAGGAAGTGCCTGCGATTTCCGAGGCTCCCGAGACAGATGAGTCGAGGCCTTACTCCACGCAGATTTTCACCATGCCGACCCCGAGTGGTTCCGGTGCCACGGTTGCCGATGTTGCTCCCACCCAGGACGAAACGGTCGATTCCCTTATGGCCCAGATTTCCTCCCAGGCATCGCCGCGTCCGCAGATGAATGTTCCCGATCCGGCGTCAGCTCCGTCGCCTGCACCTTCCTCGTCTCCGCTGGCTTCGGTCCCCGATCCGTCGCTGCCGTCGATGAAGCAGGCAAACGTTGCGTCTCGCACGTCGCTGTTCGACCTTCCCGACCCCTCCGCACAGGTCAACGACCCCTTTGCTACCGCTCAGGGTCCCGAACCCACATCGGCACCCGTTGCGCCTCCTATGCCCGTTGCGTCGGGCGCTCAGCCGATCGAGACCATTTCGGCTCCCGCCCCGGCGGCACCCAAGTCTCGCAAGCGCGGCCTGGGCGGCCTGTTCGGTCGTAAAAAGAAAAACGAACAGGACAGCATGAGTGATTGGCTGGGCGTCGAAGACGATTACGATGCCAAGAAGTCCGGTCGCGGCATCGGTTCGTGGGATAATTTCGAGGACGATAACGATGGCTGGAAGGGCGGCGCTACGTCTTCCGACGGCGCTTCTTCCGAAGATATGCTCTCGGCTGTCGCCTCTATGGGTGACGATGAGCTGCTCGGTCACGATATCTGGTTTGTGGCAACGGGCGCCTCGGATTGTGATGGCGCCGGCATGAAGGCCTTCTTGGCTTCGCATCGCGATAAGCTCCGCGGCGTATTCTTCATCAATCTTGAATCCGTCGGCGCCGGTAGGCTTTCGGTGGTGACGGTTGAGGGCGAACAGCAGCTGCTCAAGGGCGATCGCCGCATCATGAACCTGGTCAGCAAGGTGTGCAAGTCGTTCCATGTCGATTGTGGCGCGCTCGAGATGCCCTATGCCAAGACCGATGCCTATGCCGCGCTCGAGGCGAGCCGCCGAGCCCTCACCATCGCCGGCGTGGACGGCACGCGCCTGGCTTGTGCTCGTACCGAGGACGACCTGCCCCACAATGTCAACCCGACGAACATTGCCACGGTATCCGAGGTCGTGACCGAGGTTATCCGCCGTTCGTAGACGGAGCTCTAAGGAGTCAACGTGTTTTCGTATATTAAGCGCCATTGGCCTGTCTACGTGATTTTGACCTTGATTGCCATTGCGTTAGGATTTGGGGCTGCCTACATCGTGGGCGCAAAGGGCTCGACCCCCGCCTCCGCAATCAGCGAAGAGGTGGAGCAAGAACAGAGTACGGGTGCTGATGGGATTCCTGAGTCCGAGCAAGCAATCGTTGATGGTGGATCTTCGTCTGCAGAGTAGATACGGCGATTTACATGATTGAAAGCGGGTGAGCCGGGGGACTGGCTCGCCCGCTTTTTCATCGCGCTAGCGCTTCTTTGGGATCGACCTAAGGCGAGCGAACCATAGGGCTGCGGCACCCGAGGTCAGGAGCGCGGTGATGCAAGCGGCGATGGGAACTGCTCCTGTTGCCGGTAGGTCCTGCGGTAGGGTACAGCGTTGAATGACACAGTCCTCGTCATGTGACTCAAGTTTATCGCCGCCGCCGTTGCGGCAAAGATCGACGCGTGCGCTGTTGGTGAGTGCAGTTTGGGGCGTATAAGCCGACGTTGCCTGCATGTGCACGACTGCGCCCCGAGCGTCTGTGCCAAGGATTGCTTTGGCATCGTCAAGGTCGTCGTGCTCATCTTTGAGATCATCGCGGGTCCAAGAATCCGCATCGCTTCGAGTCGTAAAGTCGGCGGCTACCGCACCGTATTCAATTCGAATGCCCGTTACGACGGTATTGGGTGTAAGGTCGAGCTCTTCCGCCTCGAGTGTGGTGGATTCCGTGGTCGAGACATCCGCCTTCCAGAGGCGCCAGCCGTCGTAATCGACGAGGCGACAGTCCTCACCAAGGCTCTCTTTTACTTCGTCGGACTCAAGCCAAGGATTTTCGTGCCCATCGTCAAGTGTCGCGTTTGCCGGCTCACCGACGTCTGTCGAGTCCAACGGCGTCGTGAGATACCATACGTTGCACAGACCGTTGAGGTCGCCGATGGCGACGGGGGTTTCGATTGAGACGAATCTCGCCGTATCGTCCTCGGCACACTCAAGATCATCGGTAATTGTGAACTCATCAACCCAGGTAGCTGAATCGTTTCGAGCGTCGATGGTATAGGAGAAAAGACCGTCCGTATTGGTTTGCGTTGCGGCGCGATTTTTACCATCGCCGTTGGCCAGCAGACCCTTCCCGATAGGTTGGACAAGCTCCTGCCGCTTGTCGACCTGTCCTTTGATCTCGATGGGCGCATCCTTCATCGCGACGGATTGGACTTCTCCCGTATCCTTTATTTCAAACGTTATCTCCTCGGCAAGGTCATAGGTCCGCGGAGACATCGTTTCGCGCAACGAGTAGGTGCCGGGTGCAAGATGTTCGATGCGGTGTGGCTTGTCGGATGAGGCCCAGGAGTCTATTTCGGTTTTATCGGGACCATATAAGGTGAGCTGTGCACCTTTCACTTCCTGCTCTCCGCTTGCATCGACCTTGGAGATATCAACCTTGGTGTAATCGTCGGATACGTTAAGCCGTGCTTCCACAACGGGTGTTTTCTGGTCGGCATAAGTAAGGTCGACAATATGGGATGTCCGATCGAGTAAGAAGCCTGCCGGCGCTTGAGTCTCGACAACCTCGTAGCGTGCGGTGCCAAGTCCCAGCGGGAGGTCGTCCGCGCGTGCTTCTCCAGTTTCATCCGTCGTGACGGCAGCGACAGTCTCACCGGCGAGCGCGGCAATGCTACCGTCGGGGCGCACGATATCACCCGAGGCACGGATCTCAAAGACGGCGCCCGCGAGGCTGCTGCCGTCTACGGCATCGGTTTTAACGATCCTGATGTTTCCGGTCGCGGCGTGGTCATAATACGAGGCGATTACAACGGGCGTTAGGTTCATGTCGGCGGGTATGTTTACCTCAATCTCTTCGCCGACAAGATAGGGCTCTTTGGCCGAGGCTTCGCGTACATAATAGGTGCCCGGCACGAGCGATTCTGGCAGTGTGACGGTCCCGGTCGCGTCAGTCGTAAAGGTGTCCATTACGTTATGTGCTGGATACCAGCAAGTTTGTGAGACAGGTTCGTGATTGCTGTCGAGGAGTTGGAAGGTGAATCCGGCTAGTGGAACAGAAGCGCCTGTTTGGGCATCGCGTTTTACAATCTGGAGATGCGTCGACAGAGCGTGGTTGTCCACGATATATTGAAGCTCGGCGCCGTCGGAAATCTGATTGGCCTCGACGGTCCATTCCCCTGCACGTTTAAAACCCTCTGGGACGGTTTCCGGAACCTCACGAACGGTGTAGCCGGCGCGGTCGTATGGGATGGCTCCGTGGACACCGGCGGGTCGCTTGCCTGCGCCAAACCATGCTTCGGGCTGATCTTTGGTGGAGGCAAAGCCATAGATGTTTGTGGTCAATGTGCCAACAACCTGCTGAGAGCTGTTGCTGACAACTTCAAAGACAACACCACCCGCCGGCTGCTCCAGGCCGGATTGGTCGCTATTGCCGTAATCCTTGAATTTGGAAATCTCAAGGTCAAACGCAATGGGGATATCGGAAATGCGAGATTCGATCTCGACTACGCCTGAATCGCCGAGCTGGTCGGCTCCAACGGTATAGGTCCAGCTGTCGTTGGATGGCAGGTAGCCCTCGGGGGCTTTTGATTCGTAGATGGTAAAGGTTCCTAAGGGGACATCGACGAGGGTAGCCCGACCGCTTTCGTCAGTCGTGAGAATTTGCGCCCATCCAGGGGTTGATTGCGACACACACGTGAACTCTGCTCCTGCGAGTGAAGATCCCACCTGGGGGCCGGCATTCGTCGCGGCATCGAGTTTTACGATACGCAGGTTGATGGTGCCGGGCTGTTCATCAATGGCGACCCGCCCGCCGTCATTCCCCGTGGTAAAGGCAATACGATCGTGGCGGGGGACATAGCCGGCCGGCGCCTTCGTTTCAACTAGGTAGTATGCCGTGTCGGGCAGAAGTGTTGCTTGCGCTCGACCGTTGCTGTCCATCTTGATGGTGCCGACACGCGCGCCGCTGGCGCTCTCAAAAATATCGAATGTTGCCCCGGTAAACTGATAGGTATTGTTTCCGCTGGTAATAACGGTGTCAGCAGACTGCTTTTGGAAGGAAACAGAGACCGCCGGCAGTACATAGAGCATGTCTTGACGTTTGCTGCCGCCCGATACGGCCCCTAGATAGCGTCGCGCGCGGTGCGGAGCGGCTTTGATGCTTCCTGATTTTGCGCTGTCGTGGAGCCACCGCGCAGCCGCCACGACTTCATTGTCGGCGGTAAAGTGTCCGCTCTTGGTTTTACCCTGAGCGGTCGTGTAGGAGTAGGTGCCGTCGACATGGGTAGTGCCGTTGAGCATCCATACGGCAAGCTGGGTGGCGGCGCGGGCGCGATCGGGTGAAAGATGGTAACCGCCAAACGACGTGGTGGTGGGATATCCGTGACAAACGATTGCCGCGAACTCGTCGTCGAGCCACACCCAGCCTTGATCAAAGTTGAGCCATGGGCCGCCCGGTTTGGTGGGGCCGGGGCGCTCCTGGTTCATGCAGTAGGCAATCGAGGTGTCTTGAGCTTCATACTTGCCGATGAAGAAGGGCCCACAATCATCGCTAATAGTGCGGAAGCCGAGCTGGTCGTAGCCATCGACGGCAAATGCGGCTCCTGGTGCCAGGCAGCCGAAAAGCAGGAAGAGGAGCAGGAGCAGCGGACCTGTTGCGATTGCGCTGTGGACAGAGTGCGTGGGTGCGTTGGACATGGCTGCTCCTTATCCCTCGTGCGCCGCATGGGGAGGTTGCGACGCGTAGGATGAGGCTACCCCCGAGGTTCATGCGGGTAAGTACCGGAGCCTGACCAAAAGCTTGCCCAATTCCTGACAAATTGAGCTCAAATACAACAATCAGGCAAAAGCGCGGGTAGAAGATAAGGAGAACAGGAGGCCAAAGGTCCTCGTCTCCACAATTGATGCGATTTTCAAACGAATCTCCACAGCTAAAACAAGCATCGCCACCCTTGTATCGAACAAGACAACCGCGTTATACTATCCCCCACATATGCGGGCATCGCCAAGTGGTAAGGCATCAGCTTCCCAAGCTGACACTCGCGGGTTCGAGTCCCGTTGCCCGCTCCATTCGAATTTCAGGCACGGTAACGTTTCGTTACCGTGCCTTTTTCAATAAAGTGCCGGGACTCGAACCCGACAGGGTGCGAGCGTTAAATAAACGCGAAGCGTTTATAGCGAGCAGGCAAGGTCGCCGATAGGCGGCCGCAGCCGGTGCGGATTTGCGAAGCAAATACGCGGACGTCCCGTTGCCCGCTCCATGGAGCAAGGAAGATTTCGGGAATGGTAGATTCAGCCCGCTTTGCTCCCGCACTTCCCCGGATCTCGGTATGCCACTGAAGCCGGTGCGGATTTGCGAAGCAAATACGCGGATGTCCCGTTGCCCGCTCCAATTCCAAAATGTTAGGTTAATGCCTGCTGCCCATACTTGCACCTGCGCACGGTACAATGGTTGGGTTACGACCAACGTGCCAATAACCAAAAAGGAGCCGCTATGATCGATCGCTATACCCGCCCGGAGATGGGACACATCTTCTCCCTCGAGAACAAGTACGCCATTTGGCAGGAGATCGAGGTCCTGGCCTGTGAGGCCCAGGCGGAGCTCGGCAAGATCGGCATTTCTAAAGACGAAGCCCAGTGGATCCGCGACCATGCCAACTTTGAGAAGGCAAAGGTCGACGAGATCGAGGAGGTCACGCGCCACGACGTCATCGCCTTCCTGACCAACATGAAGGAGTACATCGACGCCGATGTTCCCGAGGGCGACCCCAAGCCCAGCCGCTGGGTTCACTATGGCATGACCAGCTCCGATCTGGGCGACACGGCTCTGTGCTACCAGCTCACCCAGGCCTGCGACCTGATCATCGAGGACGTCAAGAAGCTCGGCGAGATTTGCAAGCGTCGCGCCTTTGAGGAGCGCAACACGCTCTGTGCCGGCCGCACTCATGGCATCCACGCCGAGCCGATGACCTTCGGCATGAAGTTCGGCTCTTGGGCCTGGGAACTCAAGCGCGATCTGGATCGTCTTGAGGACGCCCGCAAGAATGTTGCCTTCGGTGCCATCTCGGGCGCTGTTGGCACGTACAGCTCCATCGAACCGTTTGTCGAGGAGTATGTCTGCGAGCACCTGGGTCTGGTTCACGACCCGCTGTCCACGCAGGTTATCAGCCGCGACCATCACGCCTATCTCGCCGGCGTTCTCGCCACCACCGCGGCCACCTGCGAGCGCATCGCTACCGAGGTTCGCAATCTGCAGAAGACCGATACGCTCGAGGCCGAGGAGCCGTTCCGCAAGGGTCAAAAGGGCAGCTCCGCCATGCCGCACAAGCGCAACCCGATCACCATGGAGAAGGTCTGCGGTCTGTCGCGCGTCGTGAAGTCCAACGCCCAGGTTGCCTTCGATAACGTCGCCCTGTGGCACGAGCGTGACATTTCGCACTCCTCTGCCGAGCGTGTCGCCCAGGCCGACAGCTTCATCGCCCTCGACCACATGTTCCAGTGCCTCATCCGCGTTATCGACGGCCTGCAGCTGTACCCTGCCCGCATGATGGCCAACCTCAATAAGACCCGCGGCCTCATCTTCTCCTCCAAGGTGCTGCTGGCCCTCGTCGACACGGGCATCACCCGCGAGGACGCGTACGCCATTGTGCAGGAGAACGCCATGGCAACCTGGCGCGAGGTGCAGGATTGTGTCTCCGGCCCCACCTTTAAGGAGCGTCTCGAGGCCGACCCGCGCTGCACCGTCAGCCAGGAGAAGCTCGACGAGATCTTTGATCCGTGGGACTTCCTCACCCGTATCGACACGGTCTTTGATCGTCTGGAGCAGCTGAGCTTCGAGTAGGTTCGGGCATAACGTTAGCTTTTTAGGGCGCTTTGCTGGTAATGTGTGTTGCCGGCAAAGCGCCTCGTTGCATTTAGGGAAAGACGGGGATAATAGTCGTCTCGAATAACATTCTGAGAGGGGATCGCATGATTTCGTTTGATTACAAGCCGCAGGGTGTATGCTCTCGCAATATTCACCTTGACCTTTCCGATGACGGCAGCAAGGTGCTGGGCGTTGAGTTTACCGGCGGCTGCGATGGCAACCTCAAGGCCATCTCCAAACTGGTCGAGGGCGCTCCTGCTGACCGTGTGATCGAGGTTCTTGCCGGCAATACCTGCGGCATGAAGAAGACCTCTTGCGCCGATCAGCTTACGCGCGCTATCGAGGCCGCTCGCGCCGAGATCGCCTAATGGGTATCGCCGACCACATCAAGAACGGAATATCGCGTCGCGGCTTTGTGCTCGGTGGAGCTGCCGCGGGCGCTGCCACGGTGCTTGCCGGATGTTCGAAAAAAACAGGCACCAGTGATGATGCCGCTGGCGAGCCGCAGGTTATCAAGGACGATTCGAAGATTGTCTCGATCACTGATGAGTACGAGGCAGTTGACATCGATCTTGAGCCGGCGGCATCGTGGACGCTGCCGCTGGGCACGTTGCTGTACTACTGCGATGGTGACTATGCTGCGGCAATGATGGCGCCCGCATCGGCACTGCACGCCAACACACTCGGTGTGCTCAACCTGGGCGATGGCTCGCTTACCACATTAATTGAGAATCCTATCGAGGGCACGGGATATGCTTTTTACGATGTCCGTGCCGGCGACGGCGTGTTTGCGTGGGTTGAGATGAACTTTGCCAGTTCATCGTGGAAGCTCTACGCTCAAAATCTGTCGGGCGCTTCGCTCTCTGGCGACGTGGTTGAGCTCGATCGAGGTGGCAAGGACTACGATCCGCCACTGTTTACGGCGTTCGGGTCATCAGCCATCTGGTATAAAATGCCTTCGGCAGGCGGCAATAAAACGAGTAGTGATTCGTTTTGCTATCGTCGCTCGCTTGATGAATCCAAGGCCGAGACAATTTGGAAATCGACGGGCCGCTTTGCGTCGGCCCCGCGCGTGAGCGACGGCATTTTGACCATCTCGCCGCGTGTCCGCAACGACGAGGGCGTCTACTACGGCATAACGGCAATCGATCTGACCGATGACAACAACACCAAACGTGCCCAGCTAGTCCTTCCCTCGTCAGTCTCGCCTTTCGAGGCCGTATATATGGGCGATACCTTCGTGTTTTCTATCGAGGCGACCTATAGTGGCGTGGGCAGCCTGGGCAACATGGGCACGTATATCGGTAATGAGGGAGGGCCGTACCTCTTCCTGTCCCGCGAGCCGCTCGCATGTGCTGCCGGCAAGAAGAATAAATATCTCGTTAAGGTACAGTCATCGCATTTTCTCATCGACACTTCTGCCAAGACCTATGGCTCGCTACTGTCGCCCGACCGCGCTTTGGAATATGGCGATTATCCAGCTACGGCGGGAAAATCGGACTCATTCCTTACGTACGCCACGGTGCGCAACAGCCAGGGTATACCCGAGACGGTCACCGCACGCCTATTCTCTCTTTAAGCTTAGAGGGGTTAAAAAGGCGCCAACAGGGGAATAAACGCGTTGTAATTGTGAGTACCGCCCGCCGAGCTGCCGCGTCATAGTGGCATCCGGCGGGCTCAGGTGCGTTAAAATGGGCTTGTTCTTAGCTGATTGAGACAGGGGGGCCGTGTTATGGCTTCAGATGCAAAAAAGATTCTGCTGGTCGAGGATGAGAAGGCAATCCGTGACGCCGTCGCTGCCTATCTCGAGCGCGAAGGCTACTGGGTTGTGGGTGTCGGCGACGGCCAGTCCGCGATCGAGGAGTTCGAGAAGCATCAGTTTGACCTGGTCGTGCTCGACCTTATGCTCCCCAAGATCCCCGGCGAGCGCGTTTGCCGCACCATTCGCGATACCTCGGATGTCCCCATCATCATGCTGACTGCCAAGGGCGAGATCGAGGACCGTATTATCGGTCTTGAGCTCGGCGCCGACGACTATCTGATTAAGCCGTTCTCGCCGCGCGAGCTTGTCGCGCGCGTTCGCGCTCTGTTCCGCCGTGCCCATCAGGCCGACGAGCCAGCCGTCGAGGTACTCGACTTCGGCGATCTGGTCATCGATATCTCGGGCCACAAGATTTTGGTCGAGGGCAAGGAAGTCGACCTGACGGCTTCCGAGTTTAAGCTGCTCACCACGCTTGCCCGTCACCCCGGTCGCGTCTACAACCGCATGGAGCTGGTCGAGAAGGTGCTCGGCTACGACTTTGAGGGCTATGAGCGCACCATCGATAGCCACGTGAAGAACCTTCGCGCCAAGCTGGGCGATGATCCCAAGAAGCCCAAGTGGCTCTACACCGTCCACGGTGTCGGCTATCGCTTCGAGGCTCCGGCCAAGACCGATAAGTCGGACGAGAAATAGGGAAATCACATATGACACCTGCGCGCTTTGAAATCGGACAAAAGCACAAGCAGGAGAGCGAGGCGGGTTCCAAGGCTAGTTGGAACACGCCTCGCTCCGATTCACGGCCAACGATGAGCTATCCCTCGCGCATGGCACTTGCTTTTGCTCTGACATCGCTCATGACGGTATTGGTGCTGGTGGGCGTGGTCTCTGTTGTGTGGGGCACGGTCTTTTCGGATTACACGCGCTCCAATATCGTCGAAATCGCAAATTCCGCTGCCGAAAAGCTTGCGACGTCGTATGAGGAAAACGGCAATTGGACAGCGGGCGAGCTACGTACGGTCGCGACATCGAGTTTGGTGTCCGACGATTTGGGTATGCAGGTCGTCAACAAGAAAGGCGTTGTCGTTTATGACGACTCATGGCCTTCGGCAAGCGCGACCGCCGATGTGCGCGAGAACGAATCGCCGTCGAGCAGCTCGAGCGGGAAAAAAGCATCGCATAGTCCGGTCTCGTCGGCTCCCACCGGCTCCGATAGCGTTGCAAACGTCGAAATCATAACGTCTTCCGGCGAGCATGTCGGACAAGTAAAGCTGTGGGCCATCGGCTCCGATGCCTTGCTCACCAAGGCAGATTCTGCGTTTAGGGAGAAGACCTTTAACGCCATGGCCCTTGCTGCGGTTGTTGCAGTTTGCATTTCGGTCGTTATCGGATCACTCGTGTCGCGCATGCTCACCAAGCCGATTCACCGTATTACCAGCACGGCCAAGCAAATTCGCGATGGCGATCTGTCTGCTCGTACGGGCTTGCGCGGCGATGACGAGATCGATCAACTGGGCGAGACGTTCGATGAGATGGCCACTTCGCTCGAGAAGGATATGAAACACGAGAAACGTTTGACCTCGGACGTGGCTCACGAACTTCGTACTCCGCTTATGGCCATGCTCGCAACGGTCGAGGCCATGCAGGATGGCGTATATCCTACCGACGATGAGCACTTGGAGACTGTTGCTTCCGAGACGCGTCGCCTGGCTCGTCTGGTGCAGCAGATGCTCGACCTGTCGCGCATGGAAAACAGCACGGCTCCGCTCAACCTTGAGCCGGTGGACATGGTTCCTTTCGTGCGTTCCATCGTCAATGCCCAGGAGCGCCTGTTTGTCGACCGCGATCTGCGCTTGCGCTTTGCTGACGAGACCCAAGGTCACGACGATGTCGTCGAAGCCGATCCCGACATGATCACACAATGCGTCATCAATCTCATGAGCAACGCCATGCGCTACACCCCCGAGGGCGGTTGGGTCGTGGTGTCGGTGCTCAGTGACCGCAAACACGTCAGCATTGCCGTTTCTGATACCGGCATCGGTATTGCCAAGGATGACTTGTCGCGCATCTTCGGCCGTTTTTGGCGCGCCGATGCCAGCCGTGCCCGTGAGGCGGGCGGTCTGGGCGTGGGCCTCGCCGTGACTAAACAGATCGTCGAGCGCCATCACGGCTACATATCCGTGGAGTCGGAGCTTGGAAAGGGTACGACTTTTACGATTCATCTGCCTCGCGAGCACACGGCGGACGCGGCATCTACTACAATGGAGCACTAGCTTTTCGCTATTCGGTGAAGGAGGGGTTTCGTCCCTGCCGCTCCGAGTTTGCGAAAACGTGCGGGAAAGAACCCGCATTACTGTCGTATTTTGGTAAGGAGTGACTCACGTGACAACGATGGAGCGTCGTCCGGATTCCCGTGGCAAGGTTCGTGATATCTACGATGCCGGTGAAAACCTGCTGATGGTCGCCACCGACCGCATTTCTGCGTTCGACTTCATTCTTCCCGACGAGATTCCGTTTAAGGGAGAGGTGCTCAACCGCATCTCGGCATTCTGGTTCGATAAGTTTGCCGGCATCGTTCCCAACCACCTCGTTTCCATCGACCCGGCGGATTTCCCCGAGGAGTTTGCTGAGTATCGTGACTACCTCGCCGGCCGCGCCATGCTGGTTAAGAAGGCCCAGACGATTCCTATCGAGTGCATCGTCCGCGGCTATCTGACCGGTTCGGGCAAGAAGACCTACGACGAGAACGGCACCGTCTGCGGCATCCAGCTGCCTGAGGGCCTGACCGAGGCTTCCAAGCTTCCCGAGCCGCTGTTTACGCCGTCCACGAAGGCCGAGATCGGTGACCACGACGAGAACATCTCGTTCGAGCGTTGCTGCGAGATCGTGGGCGAGGACATCGCCACGCAGATTCGCGACCTTTCCCTCAAGATCTACAAGGCTGCCGCCGAGTATGCAGCGACCCGTGGCATCATCATTGCCGACACCAAGTTCGAGTTCGGTGTCATCGATGGCAAGGTTACGCTGATCGACGAGTGCCTCACGCCCGACTCCAGCCGTTTCTGGCCTGCCGCCAGCTACGAGGAGGGCAAGATTCAGCCCAGCTACGACAAGCAATTCGTCCGCAATTGGCTCAAAGCCAACTGGGATATGACGGGGGAGACCCCGCATCTGCCCGCCGAGGTCATCGATGGCACGTCCGAGCGCTATCGCGAGGCCTTCCAGATCATCACGGGCTCCCAGTTCACAAGCATGAAGGAGAACGCATAAGTGAGTACCCGTAGCGCCACGAACAAGCGCACGCAATCCCACGAGGTTACCGGGGTTGCGCGCAAGTCCGCTGCATCCGCCAAGCCCGCCCGTCAGGCAGCGAGCTCTGTCCGCGTCGTGCCGGCTTCGTCTAAGGCACGCCGCAAAGAGCTCGAGAAGGGCGAGAACCTCGAGGGCCTCTCTAAAGAGGAGAAGCGCGCCCGCAAGGCTAAGCAGCGTGCCAAGGAGGATCGCATCTACACGGTGTCGAATATCCTTCTCAAGCAGGATGAGGACTACACCAAGCGCCGCCGCATCTGGTGGGCCGTGCTCACTATCGGCATGGTGCTCGTCGTGGCCATTTGGGCTTCGCTGTACTTCGCTCCCGCTGGCATGGTGTCCAGCCCTGTCCAGATGGTCGGCATTGTTTTGTCCTACGTCGTCATTTTGGGTGACTTCATCTACGACTTCGTTCGTATTCGTCCCCTGCGCAACATGTACCGCACGCAGGCCGAGGGCATGTCCGAGAACAAGCTCAACGCCCTTATCGAGCGCTCGGCTGCCGAGGAGGACAAGAAGGACTCCAAGAAGAAGTAGCGTTTGCATGCATACTTATCGCTAAGATATAAGGCGCGTCGTTTTTGCGGCGCGCCTTTTTACTGTTCTACAGATAGATGGAGTGGCACATGATTCGAGCTGCCCTGACGGTCGAAGAGGCTCTGGAGGGCATGAAGGCCCTAGAGCCCAAGATTAAAAACTATGCGCGCCTGGTTGTCCGCAAGGGCGTAAACGTCAAGCCCGGTCAGGAGGTTGTCGTTCAGTCTCCGGTCGAGTGCGCGCCGTTTGCGCGCGTGGTGGTCGCGGAGGCCTATGCCTCCGGTGCCGGTCACGTGACGGTTATTTGGGCCGATGACGCCGTGACGAGGCTCACGTACGAGCATGTCGAGAAAAGCTATTTTGAGCAGACGCCCGAGTGGAAGCGCCTGCAGCTTGATTCACTGGCCCAGGATGGTGCCTGCTTTATCTTTATCGAGGGTGCGGACCCTGCCGCTCTTAAGGGCATCGATCCCGCTAAGCCTGCTGCAGCTTCTAAGGCAAGGAACACGCAGTGCAAGGTCTTCCGCCGCGGACTGGACTACAACATCAACCCGTGGTGCATCGCCGGCGCGCCGGTCGTTGCCTGGGCGCGCGAGGTGTTCCCGGGAGACGCCGATGAGGTTGCAATCTATAAGCTGTGGAATGCGATTCTGCATACCGCTCGCGCCGATGGCCAGGACCCGGAGAGCGACTGGGAACTCCATGACGCCGCATTCGAAAAGAACCTGCGTTTCCTGAACGACAATCGTTTCGACTACCTGCATTACACCTCGGCAAATGGAACCGATCTGACGATTGGCATGACGAAAGGTCACGAGTGGGCCGGCGGCAAGGGCAAGACGCCCGATGGGCACCCCTTCTTCCCCAACATTCCCACCGAGGAAGTCTTCACCTCGCCTGATCGTATGCGTGCCGACGGTATCGTGTATTCGGCTATGCCGCTCATTCACCACGGTAACAAGGTTGACGATTTTTGGATTAAGTTCGAGGCGGGCCGCGTAGTGGACTACGATGCCCGCGTGGGTAAGGCGACGCTTGCGAGCATTATTGACACCGATGAAGGTGCCGCTCATCTGGGTGAGGTCGCGCTTATCTCCAAGAACACGCCGATCCGTGAAAGTGGCGTTCTATTCTATGACACGCTCTATGATGAGAACGCTAGCTGCCATCTCGCGCTGGGTGTCGGTTTCCCCGAATGCATCGAGGGTGGGTATGACATGTCCAAGGAGGAGCTCCTGGAGCATGGCGTTAACGTCTCGAGCACGCACGTCGATTTTATGATCGGCACGGACGATATCGATATTACGGGCATTACGCCTGATGGACGTGAAGTTGTGATTTTCCAGAACGGCCAATGGAGTTGGGAATAGCCCCAGACCGTGGTACAATGCCACCCGCGGGCCGTTAGCTCAGCTGGCAGAGCAGGGGACTTTTAATCCCAAGGTCCAGGGTTCGAACCCCTGACGGCCCACCCAAAGATTGTTGAGACGGTTAACTTCGGTTGGCCGTCTTTTTTGTCGCCCTTTCATGGGTTCGAACCCGTCGAGGCGCGGAGCTGAGTAAACGCGTGAGCGTTTGCCAGCGCAGCGCGCAAGGCGCGAAGCGCCGCAGCGGCCGCCTGCGGAGCAGGCTGGACCCCTGACGGCCCACCATAGAATAGAAAAGCGACTGGCGGATGCCGGCCGCTTTTTTGTTGCCGCGACACGGGTTCGAACCCGAACTTCTCTATATATAAGAACGCTTGGCGAACAAAACCTGCCTTTTACCGACGGGAAACAAATAGCTGATGCTTTTGGAGTAAAGTGGCGCTCCAGAGATGACCGATGCCTTAACACCTATAAACCAGCTGGTCATCGCCAATATCAGAAGCCAATGCTTCAGTTATAACCTCAGGGACGCGACTGAGGGACATATTCGTTTGTGAACAAATTATGGAGTGCGCGATTCCCGCCCCCGGGGCCCCTCCGGTCTGGCAATATATCTCCTTGCCGCGCGGC
>DXZS01000020.1 GCA_019419505.1 Collinsella sp.
CGAGCGGGGGCTCCTATCTTTTTAGTGCCCTCGGATTGGGTCATAGTGTCTGTCCCCTATGTGGTGGTTTTAAATCATGGTCGGTGCGAAAAACGAATAACCGTTCATACGCGATCTCCTTACTTATATATGCGTCGTGTTGCCGCCATTATAGCGACCGCTGCGAGCGATCATGCCGTCTGCAAAGCGCTATCTCAGCTGCAATAATCGACGTTTGACCAGATAAAACCTGCCAAAATAAACCTGTCCCTTTTTGGTAGGCGGAATAACCCATAAGGTAAGTATGTTTCTGAGTTATTTCGTGTTGACCCATTTGAGCGGGATGGGGTATAACTCTACTCAACCGCTAGGGATTTTATTGAGAAAGGTGTTCTACCATGAGCAAAAACCTCTCCCAGCAGGTCGTTCTCGACCGCCGCGGCTTTGTCGCCGCCACCTTCGCAACCGTCGCCGGCCTTGGTCTTGCCGGCTGCTCTGACACCAGCGCCGAGGCTGACAAGGGTTCCGCCGCTGGCTCCTCCAAGAGCTCCGAAGATACCGAGGCTTCCACCACGCTCGACGCCAAGGCATTCGACAAGCTCGTCGACAACGGCCCCAAGGCCGATGACGATATCATCGCCGCCAGCACCTGGGCCACGGCCGTCAAGGACGCCGGCGTCTTTAAGATCGGTGGCGTTCAGACCTCCACGCTCTTCTCCCTCCTCAACGAGAAAGACGGTCAGACCCGTGGCTTCGATGCCGGCATCGCGCAGCTCCTGTCCAACTACATTCTGGGCGAGAACAAGATCGAGATCACCCAGGTGACCTCGGACACGCGCGAGTCCGTCCTGCAGAACGGCCAGGTCGACGCTGTCTTTGCCACCTACACCATCACCGACGAGCGCAAGAAGCTCGTCTCCTTCGCCGGCCCCTACTACTACACCCAGCAGGCTATCCTGGTGCTCGCCGATAACGACGACATCAAGGGCGTCGACGACCTAGCCGATAAGAACGTCGCCGTCCAGTCCGGCTCCAACGGCCCCGCCATCCTGGAGGAGTTCGCCCCCAAGGCCAGCCAGCAGGAGTTCAAGACCGACGAGGAGGCACGTCAGGCACTCCAGCAGGGCCGCGTCGATGCCTACGTCATCGACAACAACATGCAGCAGAGCGCCCTGGTCCGCGAGCCCGGCAAGTACAAGATTGCCGGCAAGCCCTTCGGCAGCAAGGAGCCCTACGGCATCGGCCTGCCGCTCGATTCCGACGGTGTCGCCTTTGTCAACGACTTCCTTAAGAAGATCGAGGATGACGGCACCTGGACCGAGCTGTGGCAGATCTGCATTGGCGACCGTACGGGCGACACCAATGTTCCCGAGCTGCCCGAGATCGGCGCCTAGGCAGCGAGCCTAGTAACGGCCGCTACGAAACCATACGGAAACGCACGATGCGCTTTATTGCGCTAAACTGTTTCCTCACTGAGTTGTCGGGGCTTCCGTACACACGGGAGCCCCTTTCCTTACCGGCGGGAGGTCCGCATGAGTCTCTCCGAGCTCTGGTCGCTCTATGGCCAGAACTATATCGACGCGCTGCTAGCAACCTGGGGCATGACGCTTGAGTCGTTTGCCATCGCCATGGTGCTGGCCGTCGCCGTCACCGTGATGCGCGTGTCGCCGCTCAAGCCGCTGCGCGTCTTTGGCGACCTGTATGTCCAGGTCTTCCGTAACATCCCCGGCATCGCGCTGCTCATTATCGTCGTCTATGCGCTGCCCCCGCTCAAGGTCGTCCTGCCCTACCGCACCTGCGTCATCGTCGCCACAGTGCTCTTGGGTTCTGCCTTTGGCTCCGAGAACTTTATGAGCGGCATCAACACCGTCGGTGTCGGCCAGGTGGAAGCCGCCCGCTCGCTGGGCATGAGCTTCAGCCGTATCCTCGCCAAGATCGTGATTCCGCAGGCGCTGCGCTCGAGCGTGCTGCCCATGACCAACCTCTTTATCGCCGTCATGCTCACCACCGCGCTCGGCAGTCAGGTGCCGCTTAAACCGCAGGAGCTCACCGGCGTGGTGAGCTACATCAACACGCGCTCGCTCGGCGGCGTCGCCGCGTTCTTTATCTCGGCGCTCGGCTACCTGGGCACGGCCTTTGTGGTGAGCCACATTGGCAACTATATCGATAAGAAGGTGAGGATCCTCCGATGAGCAAGCACTCCACCTCCGCGCTCACCATGCGCGATGCGCTCTACGAGGCTCCCGGCCCCAAGATGCGCGCCAAGATTCGCGTCGGCACCGCCATCTCACTTGTTGCCGTCGTCGCACTCGTTGTCCTTGTGTTGCAGCGCTTTTATGTGACCGGCCAGCTTTCGGTTCACTATTGGTATTTCTTTACGCACCTCACCACCTGGAAGTTCTTGCTTGCCGGCTTTGAGGGCACCGTTAAGGTCGCACTCACCGCCGGCGCCATCGCGCTGGTGCTCGGCCTTGCCCTTATGCTCGGTCGCACCAGCGACATTAAGCCGCTGCAGCTGGTCTGCCGCGTGCTCACCGATTTCTTCCGCGGCGTGCCGAGCCTGCTGTTCATCTACTTCTTCTTTTTGGTGCTGCCCCAGTACAAGATCGCGCTGCCGTCGTTTTGGATGCTCACGCTTCCCGTCGCGCTCGCCGCAGCCGGTGTACTGGCCGAAATCTTCCGTGCCGGCGTCAACGCCGTGCCGCGCGGCCAGGTCGAGGCTGCCCAGGCGCTCGGCCTCTCCAAGGCAAAAATCACCTTTAAAATCGTATTGCCCCAGGCTATTCGGTTTATCATTCCGTCGTTGATTTCGCAGCTTGTGGTCGTCGTCAAAGACACCACCGTCGCCTACGTGGTGAGCTACCCCGACCTCATGCAAAATGCCCGCGTGCTCATTACCAACTACGATGCCCTCGTGTCGGTCTACCTGGTGATCGCGGTCATCTATATCCTCATCAACGTCGCGATCAACAAGGCCGCCGTCTACGTTTCGCACAAGACCGGCGCGACCATCATCCGCTAACGCTTTACCATTTCGAGTCATAAGGAGCCGAGCACCATGGCACAGAGCACTTCTTCTACCGACAACCGGCCGCTGATCGAGCTCAGGCACGTCGATAAGCACTATGGCGATCTGCACGTCCTCAACGACATCAACCTCTCGGTCGATCGCGGCGAGGTCGTCGTGGTGATCGGTCCCTCGGGCTCGGGCAAGTCGACCATGTGCCGAACCATCAACCGCCTGGAAACCATCGACTCGGGCGAGATCCTCATCGAGGGCGAGCCCCTGCCGCAGGAAGGCAAGGACCTTGCCCGCATGCGTGCCGAGCTGGGCATGGTGTTTCAGCAGTTCAACCTGTTCGCACATATGACGGTGCTGCAAAACGTCATGTTGGGACCGGTCGACGTACTGGGCGTCTCCAAGGAGGAGGCTCGCGAGCGCGCCATGGACCTGCTGGGCCGCGTAGGCGTTGCGGAGCAGGCCGACAAGGTGCCCGCACAGCTTTCGGGCGGACAGCAGCAGCGCGTGGCCATCGCCCGCTCGCTCGCCATGCAGCCCAAGGCCATGCTCTTCGACGAGCCCACGAGTGCCCTTGACCCCGAGATGATCAACGAGGTACTCGAGGTCATGGTCCGCCTGGCCCAGCGGGGCATGACGATGATTGTGATTACGCACGAGATGAACTTTGCCCGCCGTGTGGCCGACCGCGTCGTGTTCATGGCCGACGGCCAGATCGTGGAAACCGGCACGCCCGACGAGTTCTTCGACCACCCCCAGACCAAGCGCGCCCAGGACTTCCTCAACTCCATCAAGGGTCACTAGCCAGCCACCCCGTGGGACAAATCCATCGGAAGCGTTGTCCCACGTCTCTCATGCGCCCTGTCACCTTCAGATTCGAAAGCAACACCTATGATCGGAACCCGCACCTCATCGTCCTACACCCCGCATGTCGACGTCGACCCCGCCGACCGCCCACTCATCCTCGTCGCACCGCGTTGGGAAGAGGCAAAGCCGTTTTTGAGCGAGACGCTCTCCCCCAACGAGGAAATCGCAAGTGTCTTTGTCGATGCCATTCTTGCCGCCGGCGGCCTGCCGCTGCAGATGTCCATCACCGAGGACATTGAGGTTATCCGTCATTACGTCGATATCGCCGACGGCATCGCTATTCCCGGCGGCCCGGACGTCAACCCCAAGCGCTGGGGCGACGAGCGCCCCTACGACCCCACACTGTGCTGCGAGATTCGCGACCGTTTTGAGTTTAAGCTGGTTAACGAGGTGCTCCGCGCCAAAAAGCCACTCTTTACCACCTGCCGCGGCACGCAGCTGCTCAACGTCGCCACCGGCGGCACCCTGTGCATGGACGTGCCGAGCCTGGGTGCGCGCGAGGGTCGCACGCAGTGGCGTCACACCCACGTGCTCAACGATCCCGTGCACCCCGTCGAGGTCGTGCCGGGCTCGCTGCTGGAACGCGCGGTTGGCGGGCACAGACTAATCCAGACCAACTCCGCACACCACTGCTGCGTCGACCGTCTGGGTAAAAGCACGCGCTTGGTCGCCAAAGCAACCGACGGCGTTCCCGAGTGCATCGAAGTCGAAGGCCAGCCGTTCTGCCTGGGCGTACAATGGCACCCTGAGTACACGTGGAAGACGCTCGAGACCGACTTTAACCTCTGGAAGTCGTTTGTCGAGGCGGCAGCCAAGGTCAAGCAGGCCCGCTAGTTCACGGACAGCACAACAGACAAGGGCGCCCCGCCGGCCACATGGTCCGACGGGGCGCCCTATTACCTATATGCTGCCGGCACGCAGCCCAAGGCCCGCAAGCTCTTATTCGGCCGCCTCGCGCAGGGCCGACATCGTAGCCGCATATTGCTGCTGCAACGCATGCATCCTCTCGCGGGCGCCGTCAACGGCATCGGCGCCGCGCAGCGCTTCGGTTACCACGACCGCCGGCCCGTACAGATTATCGAATCCCAGGTTCTGGCTCACGCCCTTGAGCGTGTGCGCTGCCATAAACGCACCTTCGGCGTCTCCCGCCGCCATAGCGGCCTCCAGCTTGTCCATGCTCTCGTCATCCAAAAACTTGAGGGCAAAGCGGGCAAGCATTTCCTCGCCCATCAGCCGAGCGCACGCATCGTCATAATTAGCGCCGATCTTCTCATACGCCTCACGCATGGAAATCATGGATTAAAAACTCCTTTGGTCAAACTAAATCGTGGGAAACGCGACGACGTCGGCGGGGCGTGCCAACGTCTCGGCAATTTGGTCTTGCACCTCGAGCAGGCAATCGAGCAGCAGCGGGTTAAAGGTGCCGCACTTACCGTCCAGGATCATCTGGATTGCCTCCTCGTGCGGGATAGCGTCCTTGTACACGCGCACACTCGTCAGTGCATCGTACACGTCGGCCACCGAAACCACCTGCGCGGCGATGGGGATATCGTCGCCCTTGAGGCCATCGGGATAACCCTTGCCGTCCCAGCGCTCGTGATGCCAACGCGCAATCTGGTACGCATATTCCATAAGCGCATTGCCGGCGTGATGGCTACCCAGCTCAAGCAGCATATCGGCGCCGATCGTGGTATGCGTCTTCATGATCTCGAACTCCTCGGGCGTAAGGCGTCCGGGCTTGTTGAGAATCGCATCGTCAATCGACATCTTGCCGATATCGTGCAGCGCCGAAGCCAGGGCGATCGTGGAGCGTTCCTCATTGTCGAGGAAGATCGTGCCGCTACGCTGGACCAGACAGCCAAGCAGCAGCTCGGTCAGCTTCTCGATGTTCGTAACGTGCCTGCCGCTCTCGCCGTTGCGAAGCTCCATGACGCCAGCCATGATGTCGATGAGCATGCGACTGTTCTTGACGCGCTCGTTGTACTGCTGGGACAGCAGGCTCGTCAGGCGGCGCTGTTTGGCGTACAGGCGGATGGTGTTGTTTACGCGGCGGCGCACGATACGGGAGTCAAACGGGCGGTTGATATAGTCTGAGGCGCCCAGCTCGTACGCGCGCAGAACCATATCATCGGAATCTTCACTCGAAATCATGATGACAGGCAGATTGTCGATGCCCGATCGGCGCGACAGATCGGCCAGTACCTCAAAGCCGCTTATGCCCGGCATGACAATATCCAGCAGCACGAGCGACAACTCATCGCCATAGCGGTCGACCATGTCGAGTGCCGTACGACCGTTGTCGGCCTCGAGGATGCAATACTCGTCCTTGAGCATCTCGTTGAGAATGACTCGGTTCATCTCGGAGTCATCGACAATAAGCACCAAAGGCTTTTCGCTTTGGAAAGCCTCGATGGAATCGGCGTCGGTCACGACCGTACCGGCTTTTGCCTTAGCGCGGCTCAATAACTGGACAGCGCGGCCAACGCCCTCATCGACTGTCTCGCCATGAATGCGAACACCACCAACACATGCCGTCAAGCTCACGTACTCATGGCCCGGAATAATCGTGGAACGAACGGCATCGGACACCTGATGCAGGCGACGGGTGAAGTCATCGGAGGGAATATTGGGCATGACAACCACAAACTTGTCGCAGCCATAGCGCACAAGCTCGTCAGTCGAACGGATTCCGCTGCGCATGGCTGTCGCCACAGCACCGAGCGCAAGGTCGCCGGCATGACGGCCACATGTATCGTTGAAGACCCTAAAATCATCAAGGTCGATCATCGCAACGCCGGCATTCATGCGGACGCTTCGGAGCTTTTCCTCGTAATATCGGCGATTGCGCACACTCGTCAGCACGTCGGTGTAGACAAGGTCCTCTTCTGCGGCCTCTTGCTCATCGATCGGACGCACCATCAGCAGGACATGAGGCTCGCCCTCGACCTTCAGAGGGCGCAGGCGAGCGCGGTACTCAGTACCATCATTGAGCAGCTGCTCCGACACCTCATCGGAGTCTGCCAAGGCCTCAAGACTCGACTGACGCAGACAAGGGCAGCGATCGCCGGCGAGCAAGCAGTTAGGCTCCCTCTTAATCTGATCGGCCGACAACAAACGCACCACGGGGTAGGTCTTCGCGACGCGGGCGACCTCGGCGGCAGCCTCCTCGTCGGTTAGATTGACCTCGTGATTATTGAGCATATGGGGCCCTTCCTATCGTTACGCACGGCAACGGTGCATATCAATTGGTACAAGGGTAGCATCTAACAGCTGAAGGCAAACGCGCGATTATCGTTACATTTTTATGACCTGGCAAACGGCGGTAATGGAGCCGCGGGCGCGCGGTTATGGGCGCATTCGTTAACAATGACGAAACGCCAACAGTCCCCCTCCCCACAGGTCATCGAGCGTGCTAACGCTCCAAGACATCGCGAACGGCGTTTGCCGCCGTAACGGGACGATCGCGCAAACCGTTATGCGCGCCCGGGATCGTCACAAGGGGGCAATCGAGATATTCGGCAGCCGCTCGCGTACCAGCCTCGCGGGGTGTACCGACCGAAAGCTCGCCCAAAAACACAGCCGACACCGCCTTTGATTCGCGGGCGCGCTCCCAGTCGGGAGCATATGTCATATTTGTTCCGTATTCATTGGCCATAAAGCAACGACCATTGCGCAGGGCATGCTTGGCTTCCGCTTCGGTCGTCCCAGGAGCCTCGGGGTCCAAGTCGCCGAGAGCTCCCAAGAAAAGCCGAAGCGCCCTTGAAACCTTTCCAGCCGCAATCATATCGAGCAAAATCGGAGCTGCGCCCATGCCGACGCCTTCGGCCGACACAGCCGGCTCATGCAGAATCGCACGGGCGACGAGATGGGGTTCGGTGCGAAGAAGCTCCAGCGCCACCAACGTACCGGCGCTGTGCGCAAGCACATTTGTCGGAGCGCCAACGTGTTCGATCACGGCCTGCAGGTCGGCGGCCTGAGCGGCAAGATCATAGCTGCCGTCTGCCGCTTCGCTGCTGCCGCCACAGCCGCGGCGGTCGTAGGCAATTACGCGGTAGTTGCGACTGAGCTCACATGCGATGCCGTCGAAAAATGTGCCGTCGACACAAGCGCCGTGCACGCACACCAAGGCAGGAGTATCAGGCGACACATCCGGGCCGGCATATTCGCGACAGGCAATCGTGGTGCCCGCATTCTCGACCGTAAAATCCATGTTGTGCCCCCATTATCAACGCCCATCCAGTTGCGCGTCAGTACGGCTGGATAGACCCGCATTGCTTTACGCCTTGTTAACAGATTAACTTTACCCGACCCGAGGCTTTTCATGACACGGCATAATGAGCGACGTGAAAAAACGAAACTTGTAAAGCAAGAGCCCGCACCCTGCTTTGGAGCCGATGCTATGCTTAGGCACAATTGTCTTGAGGAGCATATGCCTATGTCTACGTTTTTGAATGCCAGCCCCATCTTTGGGCCCGTTCGCAGCCGTCGCCTTGGCCTCTCGCTCGGCGTCAACATGATGCCGGCAAGCGGCAAAATCTGCACGTTCGACTGCATTTACTGCGAAAACGGCCTCAACGCCGAGCGCCCCTGTCATGAGCCGTACAACACGGCTGCCGTGGTACTCGACGCGCTCGAGGCAAAGCTGCGCGAGATGGCAGCCGAGGGCGAGCTCCCCGATGTGATCACCTTCGCAGGAAACGGCGAGCCCACCGCCGCACCGGAGTTTCCTCAGGCCATCGCCGGCGCCGTCGCGCTGCGCGACGAGCTTGCCCCAAACTCCAAGATCGCCGTGTTCTCCAACGGTACGCGCGCCGACCGCCCCGAGGTGCACAACGCGCTCATGATGGTCGACGACAACATTCTTAAGCTCGATACCGCCGACTCGGCGTTTATCCAGCTGCTCGACCAGCCCGTTGGCCCCTACGACGTCGAGCACCAGATTGAGACGTTCGCAAGCTTTGACGGTCACGTTATTATCCAGACGATCTTTTTGACCGGTGAGTATCTGGGCAAGCCCATCGACAACACCGGCGAGGAGTACGTTGCCCCCTGGCTCGCGGCGCTTGAGCGCATTCGCCCACAAGAAGCAACCATCTACACGGTGGCGCGCGAGACACCGGTCGCCGGCCTTGCCAAGGCAGCACCCGAGGTGCTCGACGCCATTGCCGCGCGCGTGCGCGCCCTCGGCATCCCCTGCCAGGTGAGCTACTAGCAAAACCACGTAGCAGCTAGTGCCCGCCATCCCGCCCCATCAGTTGCGGTGATATAGTTCCTATTTGTGCTGTTAAACCGCTTAAATCGGAACTATATCACCGCAACTTTTATGGACGCATGGGTGGGCTATACTAGCTGCGGATGAAAGGAAGTTAGCCATGTATGACAAAGGACCCGTACCCGGCCGCAACGACGCCTGCTGGTGCGGCAGCGGCAAAAAATATAAGAAATGTCACAGCGCCTTCGACGAGCGCCTCGAGCGCCTGTGGGAGGAGGGCTGGGAGGTTCTGCCCCGCACGCTCTACAAGACGCCCGCCGATATCGAGGGCATCAAGCGCTCGGCAGCCATCAACGTAGGCGTGCTCGACTACGTAGGCGAGCACATCGCCGCAGGCATGACCACCAACCAGATCGACCAGATGATCTACGACTACACCGTCGAGCACGGTGGCACGCCGGCCGACCTCAACTACGAAGGCTACCCCAAGAGCGTATGCACCTCGATCAACGATGTGGTCTGTCACGGTATCCCCTGCGATACAGACGTGCTGCACGAGGGCGACATCATCAACGTGGACTGCTCCACGATCCTAGACGGCTACTTTAGCGACTCGAGCCGCATGTTCTGCATCGGCGAGGTATCTGCCGAACGCCAGCGCCTGGTCGACGTCACCCGCGCCAGCGTGGAAGCGGGCCTGGCTGCCGTCAAGCCGTGGCTACCGCTGTCCGTGATGGCCGAGGCCGTGCAAAAGACGGTCGAGGACGCCGGCTTTAGCGTGGTGCGCGAGTACGGCGGACACGGCATCGGTAAGGAGTTCCACGAGGACCCGTTTGTGGGCTTTACCACCGAGGCACCCGATGTGGACACCATCATGGCTCCGGGCATGGTCTTTACCATTGAGCCCATGGTCAACGCCGGAGCGCCCGACATCAAGATTAGCAAGGGTGACGGCTGGTGCGTGCGCACCAAGGACGGCAGCGACTCGGCCCAGTGCGAGGTACAGCTCGTGGTGACCGAGGACGGTTACGAGCTGCTGAGCTGGTAGCCGTGGATGCGCCGGATGCTGACGGGCACGCTCGTCTTGCATCCGGCGTTTTATTTGAACGTTTTGCCTGATAAAACCCGCCAAAATAAACCTGTCCCTTTTTGGCAGGTCGAGCGGAGAGGACTGCTTGTGAACATTCTGGTTTTGTTGCCCGTCAACGACCGTCATCGCGCAATTCTTGAGTCGAGCGCTCCGGGCGAGGACTTTATCTACACGAGCGCCGACGCCGCCACGCACGAGCAGGTCGCCGATGCCGACGTGATCCTTGGCAACATCGACCCTGGCATGCTCACGGCATGCGAGCATCTCCAGCTGTTGCAATTGCAGACCGCCGGCTATGACGATTACTTGGCCGCCGGCACCGTGCCGGCCGACGCTAAGCTTTCCTGCTCGGTGGGTGCCTACGGCCAGGCTGTGAGCGAGCACATGTTTGCCATGGTCCTTTCCATGATGAAGCGCCTGCCCGGCTATCACAACTTGCAGCGCGAGCATCGCTGGGAGGATTTGGGGCCGGTCACCTCGCTCAAAAACGCCAATGTGCTGGTGCTGGGCGCGGGCGATATCGGCGGCCACTTCGCCACGCTCTGCCGCAACATGGGCGCGCACGTCCGCGGCATCAAGCGCCATCCACTCGTCTACCCCATTGTGTTTGAGGACATGGACGGCATGGACGCCCTGTCCGAGCGCCTGGCCGAGGCTGACATCGTCGCATCCTTTATGCCCAGCACACCCGAGACCCGCGGCCTGGCGAACGCCGAGTTCTTCGCCGCGATGAAACCGGGCGCCTTCTTTGCCAACGGCGGCCGCGGCGACCTTGTGGTCGCCGACGACTTGGTTGCCGCCCTGGAGTCGGGACATCTCGCCGGCGCCGCGGTCGACGTCACCGACCCCGAGCCGCTGCCTGAGACAAGCCCACTGTGGGATGCGCCCAACATGCTCATCACGCCGCACGTCTCCGGCTGGTTCCACCTGGCAGCCACGCTCAACAATGTGGTCGACATTGCCGCAGAGAATCTGCGTCACCTGCAAGCCGGCGAGACCCTGCGCTGTTGGATCGAACATTAGGGTTCCGCCGTTCTAACGAACGGCGGACCGGTCGACGCTACGCGCCGCCCAGAGCGACAATTTGTCATTCAAAAGGCAAGGCATGACCAGAAGGTCTATGCCTTGCCTTTTTCATGCCAACTTGTTCGCTCTGGACATCGCTCGCTGACGCTTGCTCAACCTGCGGTGTCATAACAATTCTGTCCAGCTGTTGGCTTTGCGGCATTTGCCCAGATAAAACCTGCATAATAAACCTGTCCCTTTTAGCAGGTTTTAGAGCTCCACACTTTCGGCGCCGTTGATGGTTAGGTTGCGCTCGTAGAAGGCGGTGAGGGCGTGGATGGCGTACATCACGTCGCGCACGCCGCCGGTCTCGTAGCTCGAGTGCATGGCCAGCTGCGGCAGGCCCACGTCCACGGCATGCATGCTCGCCTGCATGTTCGACAGGTTGCCCAGGGTAGAACCGCCGGCCATATCGCTCTTGTTGGCAAAGGCCTGCGTGGGCACGTCGGCATCATCGCAGATAGCCTGGAACACCGCGCGGCTAAAGGCGTCGGTGCAGTAGTGCTGGTTGGCGGCCTCCTTGATGACGATGCCGCCGTTGAGCACAACCTGGTTGCAAGCGTCGCACTTCTCGGCGTGGTTGGGGTGCACGGCATGCGCGTTGTCGCAGCTCACGAGCATCGAAGCGGCAAGCGCACGGTGGTACGACTCGTCGTCAAAGCCCAGCGATCCGTTGATGCGGCGCAGCGCGTCGGCCAAGAACGTCGACATGGCGCCCTGCTTGGTCTCGGAGCCAACCTCCTCGTTATCAAAGCAGCAAAAGACCGAAACGTCATGCACGTTCTCGGCACCCAAAAATGCCTGCAGCGAGGTGTAGGCGCAAGCCAGGTCGTCAAGTTTGGGCGTCGAGATAAACTCGTCGGCCCAGCCCCAAATGCGCGCATCCTGGCGGTTAACCAGGAACAGATCGCGGCCCAGGATCTGCTCAGGCTCAACATCCAGCTCTTCGGCGATCAGGGCGTCAAAGTCGCCCTGCTTAAGGCCACCAGCGCTGATGAGCGGGCACAGGTCAACGGCTCGGTTGGGAGCAAAGCTCTCGTTGACGCCACGGTTCATGTGGATGGCAAGGCTCGGAATAATGGCAACCTCGCGCTCGGTGGCAAGCAGGCGGCTCTCAATACGGTCGCCCTCGCGCACCAGTACGCGACCCGCAAGCGCCAGCGGGCGATCGAACCAGGTGTAGTCGATCATGCCGCCGTAGGCCTCGGTGTTCAGGCGCAGCGTCTCGCCCGCGCCGTCGAGCTCAGGCACGGCCTTGACCTTAAACGTCGGCGAGTCGCTGTGCGACGCCGTCAGCTGAAAATGGTAGTCGCCGGCAACGCCGTCCTCGCCCCACGTCGCAGCCAAGTCCTCGCCCACCTTAAAGGCGATAACACTCGAAGTATTGCGCTGCGTGTAGTAACGACCGCCCGGTTCGATATCCCATGCCGCGTTCTCGGGCAGATAGGTAAAGCCCGCCTCGTCGAGCTCGGCCATAATGGTCGCCGCCGTATGGAACATGCTGGGGCATGCCTCGATAAAGTCGATAAGGTCGTTGGCTGCCTCGATATCGTCGGCCGTCACGTGCACGCGCTCGGGCGCTTCCTGATCCGTCATGTTCTCCCCTTTCGCTGGGCTGATGATCCCCTCCAGCATACCCCGCCACGCCAGCGCCGCACTCTTCATTCCGTGCTTAATTCCGCGCCGCTCACCAAGTTGAGCCATCATGCCCGCGCTCCTTTTGCGACAATTGCGCTAACAGGACGAGAGGAGCCGTCATGAAGCCACGTAACATTGCTATCGCCTGCGGTGTCGCGGGAGTCGCCGTCGGCCTTGCCGCTGCCGCCGGCATCGTTTACCGCAAGCAAATCAAGTCCGTTGCGTCGCTCAAACGCTTGACCGACTATGCGGATGGCTATGACCTGTACGCAATCGACATCGCTTACGACTACGACCTTGACCGCATCATCGCAACCGATGTGCGCGATGACCAGGCCTACATTGATGCTGTGGTGGCGCAGGTGTTGCCCGGTGTGCCGGCACATGTCCAGGCGCCCCAGTTTGCCTGCAGCGCTTTTGTCGCCGTAGATGCCGAAGGCCGCGTGCGCACCGGTCGCAATTACGACTTTAAGGACGACACCTCGGCGCTGCTGGTGCGCAATCACCCACGCGGCGGCTATGCCTCCATCGGGTTTGCCGCCCTTAACAACCTGGGCGATAACACTCCGCTTGACTCCGTCGGCGGACGCGCTGCGGCGTTGATGGGCCCGTTTGCCCAGCTCGACGGTGTTAACGAATGCGGCGTGTCCATTGCCGTGCTCACCCTGGATTCCAAGCCCTGTGACCAGGACACAAAGCGCCCCGTCATCAATACCTCGCTCGCCATCCGTCTGGTGCTCGACCGCGCGGCTACCACGCAAGAGGCCGTCGACCTGCTTTCCGCCTACGACATGCACGCCATGGCCGGACGCGATTACCACTTCTTTATCAACGACGCCGCCGGTGACGCGCGCGTAGTAGAGTGGGATCCGCGCGATCCGGACCGTGCTTTCAAAGCGACTCCTGTACGCCAGGTTACGAACTTCTACGCCTGCTATGGCAACGAAGTGTTGCCCAACCAAAAGAATGGCGAGCTGGGCCATGGCAAGGAACGCGTCATCGCAATCGCCGATGTCCTCGACGCCCATGTCGGTGCCCAAGACGAGGCAGTCGCTTGGAAGGCCCTGCGCGCTGCGGCGCAAGAGCCCAATCCGGAAGACATCACCAGCAACACGCAGTGGTCGGTCGTCTTCGACAACACCGAGCCCGCTGCCGCCATCACGCTGCGCCGCCACTGGGGCAACGTCGATGCCTTCGCACTGTAAGGAGCCAGGCCCGTCGGCCTTACGTTCCCTGACGTTGCTTACATTTCTATACGCTTGAGCTAACACGTTTTACCCCCGTATCAACAGTGTGCGGGGGTAAACTTATGCGCATGTTATAACTTGCCCGGAAGGATTCATCATGCTCAGGATCGGTCTTCTTACCAGTGGCGGCGACTGCCAGGCGCTCAACGCCACCATGCGCGGCATTGTCAAAACGCTCATGACCAATAGCGAAGAGCCTATCGAGATCTATGGTTTTGAGGACGGCTACCAGGGCCTTATCTACAGCAGGTTCCGCGTCATGTCGCCCGCCGATTTTAGCGGCATCCTCACCCGCGGCGGCACCATCCTGGGCACGAGCCGTACGCCGTTCAAGCGCCTGGATGTTCCCGAGGCCGATGGCGTCGAGAAGGTGCCCGCTATGGTCCACACCTATCATAAGCTGCAGCTCGACTGCCTGTTTATGCTGGGCGGCAACGGCTCCACCAAGACCGCTAACCGCCTGCGCGAAGAGGGCCTCAACGTTATCGCCCTGCCCAAGACCATCGATAACGACACCTGGGGCACCGAGCTGACGTTTGGCTTTACGAGCGCCATCGACGTCGCTACCAAGTGCATCGACGACATCCACACCACCGCCTCGAGTCACGGCCGCGTGTTCGTTATCGAGATCATGGGCCACAAGGTTGGCTGGATCCCGCTGTACGCCGGCGTCGCGGGCGGCGCGGACGTCATCCTGATTCCCGAGATCCCCTACGACACGGACAACGTCATCAAGACCATCGAGCATCGCATGGAGACCGGCAGCCGCTTTACCATCGTGGCCGTCGCCGAGGGCGCTATCTCCAAGGAGGACGCGGCGCTGTCCAAGAAGGAATACAAGAAGAAGCTTGCCGAGCGCACGAGCCCGTCGATCGTCTACGACATCGCCAAGGAGATTGAGGCCAAGACCGGTCGCGAGACCCGCGTCGCCATCCCCGGCCACACGCAGCGCGGCGGCCAGCCCGATGCCCAGGATCGCATCTTTGCGACCCAGTGCGGCGTCGAGGCCGCGCTCGGCTGCCTGCGCGGCGAGTTTGGCTACATGATCGCCCTGCGTGACGGCAAGATGTGCCACATACCGCTCGAGGAGGTCGCCGGCAAGCTCAAGTATGTCGACCCCCAGAGCGACCTGGTGCGCGAGGCCAAGGCGTTGGGCATCAGCTTCGGCGACGAATAGCCTCGGCTGGAATCCACCCCATCGGGCCCTCCGACCCCGCCCGACGTATTTCGATTTGGCTCCTCCCTTGACTCCGTCAAAGGTCGCCAATCGAAATCGTCGGGCGGGGTCGGAGGGCCCTGCGTTTACATACTCGCCGAGGCTATTCGTCTTCTTGCTGCGGGTGCCTGGTCTGAAATTCAGTTGCGGTGAAATAGTTCCTGCTTAGTCCGCAAATGGCTGAATCCAAAAACTATTCCACCGCAACTTACTGAGTGGGGGCTCTTGGCTGCTACTTGCACTGACATTTGTCCTGAAATGGCTGGTCGTTAGGGATTGCTACCGGTAGTTGCGGTAGGGTTGGGGCAGATTCTAACTAGAAATGGTGGTCGCTACCGGTTGTTCTCGGCATACTCGGCTCATTCGATTCGACCATCAAACGAAAGGAACCACCATGGATCTTGCGATGGCACAGCGCCTCGTCGATCGCCGTAAAGCTGCCGGGCTTTCTCAGGAGGCGCTTGCTGCCCAGCTGGGCGTAAGCCGCCAGGCTGTTAGTAAATGGGAGCGCAGCGAGTCCTCACCCGATACCGATAACCTCATTGCGCTCGCCGCGCTGTATGGCGTGTCGTTGGACAAGCTGCTATATGGGGAGGCGGCCAACGATGCCGACGGCCCGGAGGACGGTAGCGCCGACACCGAGACGGCGGATGTGGCTGACGAGGCTGAGGATTCTGCCGAGCACGTCGATTGCGGTGACAAACCACTTGTCGATATTTCCCTCGCGCGCGGTATCCACGTCATTGATCCCAATAAAGGCGAGGAAGTCCATGTTGGTTGGAGCGGCATCCATGTGACCAACGAGCGCAAGGGCGAAGAGGTGCATGTGGGGCCGGGCGGCGTGCATATCGATACGCTTGAGGACGATGGACATAGCGTGCGTACCAATGACGACGGCACCGTCACCATCGACGGCGAGACGTTTTCCAGCTGGAAGGAAGCACACGACAAGCTCGACCATCATGGCAAGCATTTCCACACCAAGGTCGGACGTGCATGGAACAAATTCCCCTTCCCCGCACTTGTCACTCTCGCCTATCTGGTGCTCGGCATTGTCTACGGCACATGGGGCATGGGGCTTTTCCTCGTCTTTTTGGTTCCCGTCTACTACGCGATTGGTGACTTTATCGATCGACGCCATTTGTCAAAGCTCACTGAATGCGTCTATCCAGCAGCCGCCATCGCTTGGTTCCTCTACATGTGGCTCTGTTTGGGACAGCCCCATCCTGCATGGATCATCCTCATCACGATTCCCATCGTAAAGGCGCTCATGCGCTGGTGTCGCAAACAATGGAAGTGCCGCAAACAGGCCTAAACCGCCCCAACCAGCCAGCGCCACTCATCCGACACCGCCCGCCCCTTCCAAGTTGCGGTGATATAGGGACTGTTTTGAGGCTCCAAAGCGCCAAACAGTCCCTATATCACCGCAACTTACAAACAACTGGGCCAGTTCCGGCACGGAGATTAGCATTGAGCTGACCACGCGCCAAGAAAAGGGCCTATTTACTACGTTTAACTCGAGAGAGCCGACCATACCTGCCTTTTTTGAAAATCGACAGGCCTTTTACCTGCGGTTTTATTTTTCGTTTTCCTGGCATGATTGAGAGTATCCAATTAAACGTAGTAGATAGGCCCGTTTTGTGGCATACGACCCATTCAAGCCCAATCTCGAAGGCTAAAGAGAGCCTCTCATCCACGCCTGCGAGCGAAAACCAAATAGAATGAAAGGCAAATGGAAAGCCCGTTTGACGAGCGGAGGACATATGCGCGACGTAGCCGAAAGCGACTGGAAGCTGTTTAAGAAAATGCTTCCTCAATGGCAAGAACGTTATATGGAAAAGCTCATCGGCCAGTACGTTGAGATGCTGAACGGCGACAGCGAAGCGTCCAGTAGATTTTGGGCACTAGAAGAGCACCTCAATAGAGACAAGCTGTCCTCAGGCGTAATTGCAAACGACATTCGCCGCAGCACAATGCACCGCGAGATAGCCAATTTGCTTATCGACAGCGTGATCACCCTTGACGACCTTGACGGTTTTACCGAGGACATTAAGAGCTATGCGCAACACTGGATTGGCCAGTAAGAGCACTGAACGACAGACATCCCCAGCAAAACGGGGCAAACGCCGGGTCGCCCGTAGGTGCCCGGCGTTTGCCCAGATAAAACCTGCCAAAATAAACCTGTCCCTCTTTGGCAGGTTACTCGGCGCTCTTGAGGGCGCCGACCATGTCGATCTTATTGAGGGTACGGTTGGTGGCGAGGTTGACGATAAACGTAAAGCCGAAGGAAAGCACCACGGCAAGCACGTAGCTCAGCGGCTCGACTTCGACGTCAAAGTACAGCGACGGCATCTGCAGGATGTACGTAAAGCTCTCGGCAAGCAGGCCACCCAGCGGCACGCCCAGTGCGGTGCCAATCGCCGTGAGGATCAACGTCTCCTTGTTGACGTAATGGTGTACCTCGCCACGGCGGAAGCCCAGCACCTTGATGGTCGCCAGCTCGCGCTCGCGCTCGGAGATATTCGTGTTGGACAACGTAAACACCACCACAAACGACAGGCACGCCGCCATAAAGGTCACGAGCACCACGACGGAATTGATGATAGTGAAGTTCGCCTCGTAGTTCTGCCAATGTTCGGCCGTGCTCGAGATGGTGAGCCAACCGTCACTCTTAAGATTCTTGCTAAACGCAATCTGGTCGGCCGACGAGCCCTTAAGCAGCACAAAGATGCCGTTAAGACGCGCGCTTCGGCCGAACGCGCGCTCATAGGTGCCCTGCGTCATATAGAGCGTGTTGCCCAAATAGTTGAGCGAGATGTCGCTGACTTTGACCTTGGCGACGTTGAGCGACGAATCCTGGACCTGCGCCGTGTCGCCCGGCTGAATCCCAAGAACCAGCTGTGAACTCTTGCTCAGATACACGTCTCCGTCACGCAAAGACAGTGGCTCTTTGGACTCATCCTCGAGACGCGCGTAGTCGTCCAGGTCGTTCGTGCGGTCATCGGGCACCACGATCAGCTGCACGGTCTCGCTCTTGCCGCCAAATGTAAAGGTGACGTTGTCGGTCATAATCGGCAGCGTCGAAGTCACGGTCACGTCGGAATCCTTGGCTGCGCTTCGCTCATCCAATGCCGCGCACGTCTGCGAAAAATCGTCGGGATTGGCAACCGCCAGCAGGTCATAGCGCGTGATATGCCCGTACTGCTTGGGCGAAAGCGCCACCGACGTATCGCGGATGCCCATGCCGCAAATCACAAGCGCCGTACAGCCCGCGATGCCAAAGATGGTCATAAAGGCGCGCTTTTTGTAACGGAATAGGTTGCGTGCAGCGACCTTGTTCAAAAAGCCCATGCGGCGCCAGATAAAGCCGATGCGCTCGAGCAAGATGCGCGAGCCGGCGCGCGGGGCCTTGGGGCGCATGAGCGAGGCCGGAGTCTCGGCCATCTCGTGGCGGCAGGCGATAATCGTGGCGCCCACCACGCCCACGGCAAACAGCGCCACCGAGACGATCGAGGACACGATGTCGTACGAAAGCAACATCTGGGGCAGCGAGTACATGTCGTCGAACACCGTAAACAAGAACAGCGGCAGGCCCACAAATCCGATGATGTTGCCGAGCACGCCGCCGATCAGACAAGCCCACAGCGCATAGTCCACGTATTTGGACAGGATGCGTCCGCGCGAATAGCCGAGCGCCTTATACAGGCCGATGAGCGTGCGCTCCTCCTCGACCATACGCGTGGCGGTGGTAAGGCTGATGAGCACGGCGACGATAAAGAAGATGAACGGGAACACCGTGGCGATGGCTTCAATTGACGAGCTATCGCTCTCCACGCTCGAGTAGCTTGCGATATTGCCGCGGTCCTGGATGTACCAGGTGCATTCTCCCAGATCGGAAAGCTCGGCGCGGGCGTCGGCAAACTGTTGGTCGGCGGCGGCACGGCGCTGGTCCAGGTCGGCTTGCGCCTGCGCACGCTCGTCGCTGCCCTCGGCCATGCGATTGATGTTGTCCTGCTCGATCCCAAAGAGCATGGCGGCCTGACGCTCGGCCGCATCCAAGCTTGTCGGCGTGTCGACCGTCAGCTCCTGAGCGCGCGCCTTCTCACGCTCCTCGCGGATCTTCTCTATATTGCCCTTGACCTCATTGATCTTTGCCGCGTAGGCATCCGAATATGAGTTGAGATCCTTGGCTCCCTCGACGACCACGTGGACCGCGGAGTAGGAAGAAGATGTCGCGGCGTCCTCGCTCACATAGAACTTATAGTCCGCCGCCGAGGCGGCACGGAAGGCGTTGACCGTCGAGTCGGAGCTCACATCAGTGGGATCGAGAACCTCGGCCGTGATGGTGTAATCGCCATCGGCAAACTGATCCTTGGCGCTTTGGTTCGACGAGCTCGCATCGTTGGCAGCAAAGCTCACCGTATCGCCGAGCTTTTTGCCCGAAGCCTTCAGGAACTTCGAAGTCACCGCGACCTCATCGGCGCTCTCGGGCAAATCGCCGTTCACGAGCACTGGCTGATCGATATTCTCCTTGGAGAGACTTTGCACGACCACGCGCTCGCGCGTTGTGCCCACGGCGGTGTAGGCGGTCTCGGTGTAGATGCCCTCGGCCGTTTCGACGCCATCGACCTCTTGGATGGCGTCGAGATCATCGTCAGTCAGGCCATAGGTCGACTGCACGTTAATGTCATAGACATTTTGCTGGTCGAAGTAGGCGTCAACCGAATCGCACAGGTCCTCGCAACCCGCCTTAAGGCCGCACATCACGCTCACGCCGAGCGCGGTGATCACGACGATAGACAAGAAGCGTTTGAGGCTGCCGCGAATCGTGCGGTAGACACCGCGGCGAAACACCGTCGGCACCATATCGTTTGAGCTTTGGGCAGTGCGGTAGGTCGTAAAATCCTGCTCGCGCTCCGTGTTCTGCGCGTCGCGGCGTTGGCTGTTTTGGCGGTCCTGATCCATGGGCGCTACCACTCGATCGTCTCGATAGGCACGGGATTTTGCTGGACCGTCTCGCTCTCCACGCGGCCGCTCTTAAAGCGAATCAGGCGATCGGCCATGGGCGCGAGCGCGGAGTTGTGCGTGATGATGATGACCGTAATGCCCTGCTTGCGGCAGGTATCCTGCAGCAGCTGCAAGATCTGCTTGCCGGTTTTATAGTCGAGCGCGCCCGTGGGCTCGTCGCACAGAAGCAGCTTGGGGTTCTTTGCCAGTGCGCGGGCGATGGACACGCGCTGCTGCTCGCCGCCCGAAAGCTGTGCCGGAAAGTTGCCCAGGCGCTCGCCCAGGCCAACCTGGCGAAGCGTTTGTTCGGCATCGAGCGAATCGGGGCAAATCTGAGCTGCGAGCTCAACGTTTTCGAGGGCCGTCAGGTTGGGGACCAGATTGTAGAACTGGAAGACAAAGCCGACGTCGGCGCGGCGGTATTCCACGAGCTGCGCCTCGTTAGCGGAGCTCACGTCGCGCCCGTCCACCGTCACGGTGCCGGAAGTTGCCGTGTCCATGCCGCCCAAGATGTTGAGCGCCGTCGTTTTACCGGCGCCTGAAGCACCCAAAATGATGGCGAGCTCGCCGCGCTCGACCGTAAAACTCGCGCCGTCGAGTGCGTGAATGCGGGCGTCGCCCTCGCCGTATGCCTTGATGACGTCTTTGAATTCGATATAGGCCATCGATTAATTCCCATCTGGTCGGATAACTCTTTAGTATTACCCATTTCGCACCGACCAAAAAGGGACAGGTTCATTTTGGCAGGTTTTATAAGGGGAAACGTACCTCTTTGGGGGCAGCGCGGGACGCGCAGGGGCGGCCGTGCAGATCGGCACAGCCGTCTCACGTGGAATCGACCGACGCCTGCCTTTCCGTGACACCGGCAACTCGTTTTTGCTTGTTGGCATGGCCGCCATTATGCCTTGGGACTGGGCACTCAAATTCTCACTCCTCATTGCCACGCTTGCCGCAAGCTATCAGGGTGACGAGATGACGACGCTCGCTGTAGCAGCGCAGCCACACTCTATAAGCGAGGCGTTTGCCAGCAAAAAAGCGCGCGACAGGGTAAGCCAGCCGCGCGCTATCCTATGCGGACTAGTTATTGTTGTTGGTCATCGAGGCCACTGCTGCCGCAAGATTGGAAATGGGCATCGTCTGCAACCAGATGCGACCGGGACCGGTGAGCACGGTGTTGAACACGCCCTCGCCACCAAACATGATGTTTTTGACGCCCTTGACCATTTGAGCGTCGATGCTCACGGTCTCCTCAAAGCCGGCCACGTTGCCGGTATCCACAATCATCTGCTGGCCAGCAGCGAGCTCGTACTCAACCAGGTCGCCATCGATCTCGGCAAAAGCAACACCCGAGCCCGTGAGCTTCTGCATGATAAAGCCCTCGCCGCCAAAGACGCCAGCCTTTGCCTTCTTGTTAAAGTGAATGCTCAACTCGACGCCACTTTCCGCGGCAAGGAACGAACGCTTCTGCAAAATCCAGCTCTTGCCCGGACCGATCTCGATTGGCACGATGCGGCCGGGGAAGCAGGAGCCAAACGCGATCATGCCATCGCCACGCGCGGTCCAAATGTTTTGGAACAATGCCTCACCCGAAAAAGCCTTGGAGAACATCTTGCCGATGCCACCGCCCGAGGTAGACATTTCCATGTTGGGGGTCATCCAAGCCATGGCGCCGCTTTCGGTGATCATGGATTCGCCATCGCTAAGGTTGCACGTAACAACCGGGAAAGCCCCTCCGCCGATCTCGTACTGCATGACCGTCCCCTTTCCACTCAGGAGCCGAATAACGATGCCTATATTTTAGCAGGTAGAGATGCATATGTTCACACCGCCCATGCCCTCTCCTGCGGACGTTTCCCCAGATAAAACCTGCCAAAATAAACCTGTCCCTTTTTGGTAGGTTTTAGAGGCGGACGGTGAAGGTGATCCGATGGTCGTGGCCGGACACGGTAGCGGAGCCGCCATGAGCCTCGGCGATGGCACGCACCACGGACAAGCCCACGACCGAGCCACCCGTCTTGGAGTTGCACGAGACGTCTGCACGATAGAAACGGTCGAACAATCGGTCCAGGTCGCCTTCGGGCAGCTCGTCCACGGCGTTCGATACGACAAGCTCGGCGGCACCTTTACCCTGACCGCGCGAAACGGCACGCAGGCTCAGCTCGATCACGCTGTCCTCGCTTGCGTAGCGTGTGGCGTTGTCCAGCAGCAGCTCAACAATCTGCGCCATTGCCGCGGCATCGGCATGGGCCCGCACACCGCTCGCGATCGACGTCGGCAGCCGCTTGCCACGCGAGACCGCCACCGACTCAAACGGCGCCGCAGCCTTGTCCACCGCCTCCGAGAGATCGATCGACGCCATGGTAAAGCCCGCCGAACCCTCGTCCATGCGTGCCAAGAACACCAAGCGCTCCGTGAGCGCCGATAATAGCGACCCGCACTCGCCTTAGTGCTGCCTTAGCAAGTCGATGAGCATATTTAAAAAAGCAAGGTTATAGCTTAGTCGGACTTAAGGAACGGGCAGCTTCACATCTCGCCCTGTAAACAACGCCCGTACAGCGAGCGCGCTTGCCGCATGGGCGTTGCGGCCGCCTGCAGCTTATAGATAGGCACCCTCGAGGCGCAGCAGCCATTCTTTGCGATCCAGTCCACCGGCGTATCCGTTGAGCGATCCGTCGGCCGCCACCACGCGATGGCACGGCACGATAATCGAAATGGGATTACGTGCGACCGCAGCCCCCACCGCACGAGGAGACACAACGGGCGCCTCGTTTCCCGGTACACGATGTCGAGCCGCAACACGCCGGGCGATCTCGCCATACGTGGCAACCTCGCCACGCGGAATGGAAAGCAGCTCAAACCAAACCTCGCGCTGAAACGCCGTGCCGATCATATGTAACGGCGGCGTAAACCGAGGTTCCTGCCCTGCAAAATAAGCATTCAGCCAAGCCCAGGAACGTTCAAGCACCGAAGAGGCTACACCATTTGCGGGACTCACCGACGACATGCCGCCAGCACCAGAAACCGCATCGACACCTTCAACGTACTCCGCATCTTCTTTGAGAAGCGTGGAGCCAAAGTGCTCCTGCCCCTCAAACCAAAGCCCCGTCAGACCGCGGCCATCAGCGGCAAGCAAGATTTCGCCCAAAGGCGAAGCAAACGTCGTCGTGACCACCAGCGGCTCCTTTCAAAACTCCGCTCCATAATACCGCGAATTGTGCAGACAACTCCCGCAGATGCGTCCGGACAGACTCGATTGTCCAAGAGAGGGCGTTTTCCCTCTCAATATCGGCCGATACCGAGTCGCAACGCCCAAAACGATGTCCGGCAAAAACGAAGGTGAATGGTTTTCCGAGAAGTGGACGAGTAAAACTAGGGCCCCGAAGCATCCGCATTTTTTAATTGCAAAACAGCAGGATTCATGCGATAAAACCGCAGGAAATGGCGGCCAAAATATGCCGATGCTTCAAGGGTCCAAAATAGGTCGTTCACTTCCCGGAAAACCATTCACCTTCGATTCGCATCAACCCCTAAGCCCTCACAAGCAACAAACACAGGCGCGCCAAAGTTACCGCCTCAACCCCAAAGTTCCCGCAGGCAGCAGGCGCAACAGCGCCGCAGCTGCCGGCGGCGCTCCACAGTCCCAAAAGGCGGCAGGCGCGAAGCGCCGGGGTCGCCGCCGGGACTAGGGCCCGCAACAGCCACGTGCCCCCACATCAGCCCAGCGGCCCCAACCGACAACGACCCCATCGCAGATCGCTTGCAGCAGCGTCGCCGCAGGCGGGGGCTGGGCTTAGTTTTCAGAACACTCCGCAGACCAGTGTGGCGCCTTGTCCGCAGCTCCGAAGGAGCAGGACAAGGCGCCACACATGGTCGAGGACGTTCTGAAAACTAAGCCCGGCCCCCGCCGGACAGGTCACACTACTCGCAGAGCAGCTTAGCGATCTGGACGGCGTTGGTTGCCGCGCCCTTACGGATTTGGTCGCCGCAGCACCAGAAGGTGATGCCACGCGCGGCCTCGGGGTTCGAGATGTCGCGGCGCACGCGACCGACCCAAATCAAATCCTGGTCGGACGTATCCATCGGCATGGGGAAGCGATCGTGCGCATCCTCGGCGCTCATGTCGTCAACCAGCTTCACGCCCGGAGCGGCAGCCAGCGCAGCACGGGCCTCGTCAACCGTAATGTCGCGCTCAAACTCAAGCGTAATGCTCTCGGAGTGCGAGCGCAGCACGGGCACGCGCACGCAGGTGCAGTTCACGCGCAGCTCGGGCAGGTGCATGATCTTGCGGCCCTCGTTTTGCAGCTTCATCTCCTCGGAGGTAAAGCCCTCCTCCTTGACGCCGCCAATCTGCGGAATCAGGTTGCTCGCCAGCTGGGCGGCAAATGCGCGCGGCTCGGGAATCTCCTCGCCGCGGCCCAGGGCGGCCAGCTGAGCCTCGAGCTCGGCCATACCGGGAGCGCCGGCACCCGAAGCCGCCTGATACGTGGAGACGATCATGCGCTTCACGCCGGCGAGCTGATGCAGCGGCCAGGTGGGAACCAGGCCGATGATGGTCGCGCAGTTGGGATTGGCGATAAGGCCGTGATGCCACTTGATGTCGTCGGCATTGATCTCGGGCACGACCAGCGGCACCTCAGGATCCATGCGGAAGGCGTGGCTGTTGTCGACCACGACGGCGCCGCGCTTGACGGCCTCGGGCAGTAGCTCCTTCGCGATGTCGTCGCCGGCGGCTCCAAGCACAATGTCACAGCCCTCAAAGGCCTCGGGACAAGCCTCTTCGATCACGATCTGCTCGCCGCGGAACTCGACGGTCTTGCCCGCAGAACGCGCGCTCGCCAGCAGCTTGAGCTTGCCAACCGGGAACTCCTGCTCGTTTAGGCACTCGAGCATCTGGGTGCCCACGGCTCCCGTCGCGCCCAAAATAGCAACCGTGTACTGTTTCATGCTTCCCCCTTTAAAGGTTATGGCTTTTGCCCGCACGCCGAGCAGGCCGATTATTGTTGCCAGTGTATACAAGAACGAGGCGGGCACGAAACCCGCCCCGTCGAAACGAAACCGAAACGAAACGCCCCGCCGTAGATTTTTGAGACATGACCCAAAAAATCTACCGAGCAGTCGCTACTTTTTGAGCGCAGCCAGGGTGGGATCGACCGGCGTGGGAGCCTCCAAGTCGGAGACCTTCACAATGCCGTTCTCGTCGGAGAAGGCACGGTAAATGGTCTGAATCGCCAGGTCGAAGTCTTTCTCCTCAACACCGATAATGATGTTGATCTCGTCGCAGCTCTGCGAAATCATGCGCACGCTCACGCCGGCCTGGCCAAGCATGCCAAACAGGTGGCCCGAGATACCCGCGCGGCCGCGCAGGTTACGACCGACGGTAGCGATGAGCGCCAAGCCCTCGACAACCTCGATCTCGAGCGGCTCGACCTCCTGTTGAATGTCGCCCACGAGCGAGTACAGCGAATCGTGAACGTCCTGCTCCTGCACCACAGCGCCAAAACGGTCGACACCGGTGGGCATGTGCTCGACGGAAACGTCATAGCGTTCGAACACCGAAAGCGCGCGGCGCATAAAGCCGACACGGGGCTTGGTGCGGTCGCGGGCCACATTGATGGCGACAAAGCCGCGTTTGCCGGTCACGCCGGTAATGATGGGCTCCGCCTCGCCCTCGTCAGCCGTCTCGCTAATGATGGTGCCGGGGTCCTGCGGCGCATTGGTGTTCTTGATGACCAGCGGAATGCCTGCCTCGCGCACGGGGAACACGGCCTCCTCGTGCAGGACGCTTGCGCCCATGTACGAAAGCTCGCGCAGCTCCTCGTAGGTAACGCGCGCAATGGGCTGAGCCTCGGGAACAATACGCGGATCGGCAGAATAGAAGCCCGAAACGTCGGTCCAGTTCTCGTACAGATCGGCGCCAAGGCACTTGGCCAGAATCGAGCCCGAAATATCGCCACCGCCTCGATCGAGCAGCTTGATCTGGCCCTCACGCGTCGCGCCGTAGAAACCGGGCATAACAAAGCCACCCTGCTGGCCGTACTCCTGCACCAGCTCGGAGGTGCGGTTCATGCTGAGCGTACCATCGTGATGGAACGCCACAACCGTCGCGGCGTCCAGGAACGGCAGGCCCAGGTACTCGGACATCAGGCGAGCGGTGAAGTACTCGCCGCGGCTCACAAGCTCCTCGGTGGAGTAGCCGCCCGAGCGGGCGCGCTCGGCAAAGGCTGCGAACTCCTCGCGGATGGGATAGGTGAGCTCCAGCTCGTCAGCGATATCAAAATAGCGCTGACCGATGTCCTCGAGCAGCTCCTCGCACGACACGTGATACTTAACGTGCGCGTTAACCAGGTAGAGCAGGTCGGTCACCTTGGTGTCGCCCTTAAAGCGGCGACCGCAGGCGGAAACCACCACAAAACGGCGGGCAGGGTCGGCATCGACGATGGCCTTGATCTTCTTGAAGTGTTCGGCGTCGGCGACCGACGAGCCGCCAAACTTGGCAATTTTTATCATGGCGTGGAGGTTACCTTTCTAAAAGCCTCTGCAAACCTGTTTTGCGCGCTCTGATACCATGGTTTCACCGATTGGGACCAAGGTATCCGAGGAGCACTGTTATATGGGAACTTATCATAGTACACGAGGACGCACTTTATCATGCTCAAGTAAGGTGGCAATCCGTACCGGCATCGCTCCCGACGGGGGTTTGTTTGTCTCGGACGAGCTTGGCACCCAGCAGGTCGATATCAGCTCGCTTGCTGATAAATCGTACTTTGAAATCGCTCAAAATGTGTTGGGAATGTTACTGAACGATTACACGGACGAAGAAATTTCGGCGTGTGTCGACGAGGCATACCGCGGCACGTTCGCGAGTGAAGAGGTCACGCCTCTCGTCAAGCTCGACGCAGCACCGGGCACCGACGCCCCTCAGACCTATGTGATGGAGCTCTTTGGCGGCCCCACGAGCGCCTTCAAGGACGTCGCCCTGCAGATGCTCCCCCGCCTCATGGCCCGCACCTCCGCCCAGGACGGCGGCGCCGAGCGCATCATGATCGTCACCGCCACGTCGGGCGACACGGGCAAGGCAGCACTCGCCGGCTTTGCCGACGCCCCGGGCACGGGCATCACCGTCTTTTATCCCGAGGGCAAAGTCAGCCGCGTACAGAATCTGCAGATGTCCACTCAGGAGGGCGATAACGTCGCCGTCTGCGGCATCCGCGGCAACTTCGACGACGCCCAGAGTGCCGTCAAGCGCATCTTTGCCGATAAGGAGCTTGCCGAGCGTCTGGAGGCTTCCGGCACGGTGCTTTCGAGCGCCAACTCCATCAACGTCGGCCGTCTGGTACCGCAGGTCGTCTACTACTTTGCCGCCTATGCGCAGCTGCTGCGCGCCGGCGCTATCGAGGCTGGCGACGCCGTGGAGTTCTGCGTACCGACCGGCAACTTTGGCGATATCCTGGCCGGCTACTACGCCAAGCGCATGGGTCTGCCCGTCGCCAAGCTCGTCGTGGCCAGCGACAAGAACAACGTGCTTGCCGACTTCCTGACCACCGGCGTCTACGACCGCAACCGTCCGTTCTTCACGACCATCTCGCCGTCGATGGACATCCTCATCAGCTCTAACCTGGAGCGTATGCTGTACTTCCTGTCCGATGGCGACTGCGAGCTTGTTGCCGGCCTTATGGAGCAGCTGGCACAGACTGGTCGCTACGAGGTTCCCGCCGACCTGCTGGCAAAGATTCAGAACGTCTTTGGCTGCGGCTGGGCCAGCGAGGACGAGGTCCGCGCTGCCATCAGGAGCTGCTGGGACGCGAACGGCTACGTGATCGACCCGCACACCGCTTGCGGCTATCACGTCTTCGAAAAGGTCGCCCCCGCCGAGGGCGCCAAGGCCCGCGTGCTGCTTTCGACCGCCAGCCCCTACAAGTTCCCGCGCGCCTGCTGCGACGCCCTAGGCCTCGACGTTCCCGAGGACGACTTTGAGGCCATGCGCGTGCTCGAGCAGGCAACCAACACGGTTGCCCCGGTCCAGCTCGCCGAGCTCGAGTCCAAGCCCGTCCGCTTCGAAGACGTCTGCGACGTAGCCGACATGGCCAACTACGTAGAGCAGGCTGCAAAAAAGATGGCTACCAACTAAACCCTTACTAGGCGCCGGCGAAAGCCGGCGCACCTTCTTTTATCAGATACTCACCGGGATAATGACGAGCTGACATGCGGGTCTGCCTGTTTAGTTCGTCGCGAGTTCCGCACGAGCCGGAAAGCACTTAATGTGCTTTCCGAGCGAGCCAGGACTGCCCGAGCAGCGAACTAAACAGGCAGACCGCCCAGGAGATTCCCATGATCAAAATCACCGTCCCCGCCACCAGCGCGAACCTAGGCATTGGCTACGACACCCTCGGCATGGCCGTCAGCCTCTACTCGCACTTCACCTTCGAGCGCGCCGACAAGCTCACCATCACGGGCTGCCCCGAGGAATTCCAAAACGAGAACAACCTGGTCTACGTTAGCTTTGTCGATGCACTGGCCGCATGGGGCGAGCCGGCCTTCCCCGTCGCCATCGACATTCAGACTGACGTTCCCGTCGCCCGCGGCCTGGGCTCCAGCTCCACCTGTGTCGTCGCCGGCATTATGGCCGCCGCCGCGCTGACAGGCCACACCGTCGACCGTGCCGAGCTCGTCCGCATTGCCACCGAGGTCGAGGGCCATCCCGATAACGTCGCCCCCGCTATCCTGGGCGGCGCCGTCTGCTCCTTTACGCCGACCGATTCGCTCCCCCAGTGCCTGCGCTACGAGGTGAGCGATCGCCTGCGTTTTATTACCGTGATTCCTCCCTACGAGGTGCATACGAGCGAGGCGCGCAAGGTCGTGCCGCAGGAGGTTCCGCTCTCCACCGCCGTATGGCAGATGGGCCGCATCGCCGGCATGACGCGCGGTCTTGAGTCCGGCAACCTCGACCTGATTGCCGCCGCCAATGACGACCGCATCCAGGAACCCTATCGTCGCCGTCTGATTCCCGACTACAACGCCGTGCGCGACACCTGCCTTAACGGCGGCGCCAAGACCATCTGGATCAGCGGATCGGGCTCGACCCTTATGGCTGTAACCGACGACACCATCGTGGCAAAGTTCCTACAGGTCAAGCTGCGCGAGCAGTTCCCTAAGTGTGATACGCATATTCTGACGTGCGACACCGAGGGCGCCCAGATCGAATACCTGTAGTCGCCGTCCCGTATACTCGCCGGGGAGGCCAGGGGCTTTGCCCCCAAATCGTCCTCGGACATGGCAGGACCCCCGCTGCGCACTTCGTGCGGCGGGGGTCCTGCCGTCCTGCGGAAAGATTTGGGGGCAAAGCCCCTGGCCTCCCCTACGTTAACTTCGCTGACGGCGGCTACAGGGACCTACGCTCTGGAAAGTCGCCGGGCTGATGTTCTGCATTTTATTGATAGGGCCACTTATTAGAGGCAGGCCTCGGCGATACGCTTTTTGAGCTCGTCGATGCCGGTGCCGGTTTGGGAGCTTGTAATGATTACGTTCTCGGCCGGGACGTTGAGTTGCTTTTTGATGGCAGCTGCCTGGCGGGCCTGCTGGGTGCGGCTGAGCTTGTCGGCCTTGGTGAGGCAGACGATAAAGTTGAACTCGTTGCCCTGCAGGTAGTCGATCATGTCATGGTCGAGCTTACTGGGGTCATGGCGAATGTCCACTAGCGACACAACCAAGTTAAAGCTGCGCTCGGAGTCGAAGAAGTCGCCGATGAGCTCGGCCCAGCGGTCACGCTCGGCCTTGGAACGACGGGCGAAACCATAGCCCGGCAGGTCCACAAAGTGCACGTCGTCGACCTCGAAGAAATTGATGTTGCTCGTCTTGCCCGGCGTGCTCGAAACCTTCACCAGGTTCTTGCGGCCAAAGAGCTTGTTCATGATGGACGACTTGCCCACATTTGAGCGGCCAACGAAGCTCACCTCGGGACAGGTGGACTCGGGGATCTGCGAAACCTTGCCGTAGCTGGCGACGAACTTGGCAAGCTGGTAGTTAATGGAATCGGCCATGGACACTCCTTGGTCGTAGGATCTTGCAAAAAACGCGCTATTGCGCAGCGGCAATGCGTCGAACGATATCGAGCGTGATATCGCTTGCGGCACGCGCATACTCGAACAAATCGAACTCGCGGTCGCAAATCGCATCATACGCCTCGTCACAATTATCGCTGATAGCACGCAGCACCAGGCAATCGACACCATTTTTGGTTGCGACATGGGCAATTGCCGCGCCCTCCATGCCGACACAATCGGCATGCGTCGCCTCGATGGCATCATTGCGCATAGCGGCGCCCGTCACAAAGCGGTTACCCGTGGCAATCGTGCCGACCAGGAACTGCTTTGCGCCCTCGTTCGAAGCGGTCGCATTTGTCGAAGCATCAACAAACCCACGCTCAGAAAGCACATCGGCGGCAATATCGACCAGCGCAGGCGTCGAGACAAACTCCTCGAGCCCCGGTGCAGACTCGGCGATAAGCGCGGTATCGGTATCTAGATAGCGCAGGCATTTGCCAATGACGACATCGTCGATATGGAGCTTGGGATTCAGGCCACCTGCGATACCAGAAAACACAACTGCCTGTGGAGCATACTTGCTAATGAGGTGCTGTGTTGCGGCGGCAGCGTTTACCGTGCCCATACCCGCCGTCGTGGCGACAATCGACAGGCCGTCGAGCCCGCCGGTCACAACGTTCAAGCCCGCCTCCTGTACCATGCAAACGTTGCTCAACTCTTCCTTAATCTGCATGATCTCTTTTTCGAGCGCACCGATAATCGCGATGGTAGCCATGCCATTCCCCAAACCTATACGAAATTCTCAACCACGGTATGGTACCAGCATTTTGTTTGACCTCGTCAAACGAACACGTTAGGCCAGCGCAGCTCGGGTATCAAAGAATGTCTTAGCAATCGCAGCCACCAGCTCGCTCGAGCGATCGCTCCATGGCATCGATGTCATGATACTCATAATGTAGGTGTCGCCATCGACATCGATGAGGCACGCATCGCATGTCGAATAGCAACCATCCTCGCTAATCCAGCCTGCCTTGTTGCGTACCAAGGCTTGGTCGTCCGCAATGCCATTACGAATAAACGATCGAGTCGTAGAGGCCAGAAGATCCGATAGCCATTGCGACGTCTCGGTATCACGGCTCAAATACTCGCTCATCTCGCGCCACAATTTGGCCGAGGTGCGCGGGCAATAGGTTGGAAAATCACTCATCGGATCGAGTGCGGTATCGTAATCGATGCCAAGACTGGCAATCCAATCCTCGTAACCGACACTGTCAAACGCCGCGCGTAACGCAATAAACGAATCGTTGTCCGAATTAACGACCGCGGCATCGATCAGGTCGCGCACCGTCTGCCAACCCATGTTGTAGCCACCATAGGTGCCAAGGGAATCATCGAGTGAAACCTGACCCGTCTCGACCAGAGATTCGCAGATGTACAACGCATAGAGCGCCTTGTAGCTACTCGCGCCGTAAACCTCGACATCGGGGTTATACGTCACGCCCTTGCCGCTTGACAGGTCGTAGAACACCACGCCCACATCGCCTAGCTCCTGCGCCCGACTCAGGGCATCCTGGAGCAAGGCAAGGCTCTCATCCTCCAAGGTAGGAGTCTTGTTATCCACCAACGAGAAGGCCTGAACGGTATCACCCGAAGGGATATCGTTGAAGTCCGCCTTCGAAAGTCTCGTCTTGAGATCTGCCGACGCTTTGGACTTTGAAACCTTCTCGTTTTGCGTCTGTACCGTTGACGCATCTGAGTGTGCCATTCGCTCCGACGCGTAGGTTTTGGCGGTAATTCCGAGGATAATAATCGCCAACGTTAGCATCCCAATGGCGGCAATCTTCGTCACGCGGACGCGAGCGTCGGCAAGGCCACGCGAAGATGTGCCCTTCGTCTCATATCTGCTGCTATGCTGCGGCATATACTCATCCCGCGATGCGTTATTTCGCACGTGGTCTCCTGACTGCTACCGTTCATATACGAGCAGCATAATACCGAGCAGGCATTTCTTTCCAAAGATATTCAGCGGCGTTTAAGGCGTCTTTAAAGAAACCACAAGCGTATTTATCCAAATGGCGCGATTCTGTTGCGCATCTCCGCCCAAAACGCAGTTGCGGTGGAATAGTTCCTATTTGGGCGGCATAAGCCGAAAAACAAGAACTATTCCACCGCAACTTGACGGAGCTCTTTGGCAATCAACTTGGTGCCCAGGGGCACTCATTTAAGTCTGTCCCCAATGAGTGCCTTTGGGGAGCGAAAATGGCTCGCTAGCCGATAGCGTTTTTGAGTTCCGCGCGACGCTTTTTCATGCCCGTCATGACGGCGTTGCGCAGCTCGGGCATGCGCGCGGTATCCATCTGTGGAACGCCCTCGAGCTTATAGGGAATGCCCAATTGCTCGTACTTGACGACACCCATCGTGTGATACGGCAGCATTTCCAGGCCCACCACGTTGTGCCATGGAGCGATGAGGCGGCCGAGCGCCTCGCACTCCTCAACCGTATCGGTAATGCCGGGCACCACCACGTGGCGGATAACGACCTTAATCTTGCGACGGGCAAGCTCATCGCCAAACGCCAGAATGCGTGCGGGATCGCAACCGGTCAGCTTTTTATGCTCGACGGGATCGGCGTGTTTAATGTCGAGCAGCACCATATCGGTCTCGTTGAGTACGGCATCGAACTTCTCGGGATGGTTGGGGTCAAACGCATAGCCGCAGCTGTCGAGGCAGGTATGCACGCGGCCATCGGGGTTGTTGTGCATTGCACGGAACAGATCGGCCAAAAACTCGGGCTGCAGGAGCGGCTCGCCACCCGAAACCGTAATGCCGCCGCTGCGGTAAAACTCATGGTTACTCTGGAACTCGTCCATCAGGTGCTCGACAGTCACCATGGTGCCGCCGTTAACAGACCAAGTATCGGGATTGTGGCAATACGCGCAGCGCATGGGACAGCCTTGGACAAACACTACGAAGCGGATGCCGGGACCGTCGACCGTTCCCATCGTCTCGATCGAATGCACGCGACCCAGGGCAAACGCAGAGTCCTCGGGACGAGCGTCCACACCCTCGAGCGTCATCTCAGCCATTCCCGCTACCTTGCCTCTCTTTGGTTTTAGTTACATAAATACCAGAGCCATTCTAGCCCATACGCATGATGGCGAAACGGTTTAGCGGCCAATTGGGTTGTTCTATTTGACCCCACGCAAGAGCGGCGGGTAGGTTGTCGCAACCCGCCCGCCGCCGAGGCAATAGAAATCGATAGACGCCAGGCCTTACGCCTTGAGCGTGAGCACCGCGCCGAAGGCGGTCGGGCCGCAATGGCTCGAGATGACGCCGCCGACCTGAGTCCAGGTAATGTCCTTAAAGCCCAGGTCGTGCGCATAGACTTCCATGTCGTCGCGCAGCTCCTGGGAAAGGCCTACCGAATACGCCAGGCCAATGTGCGAGTAGTCAATCTCGCCCTTCGCAACCATGTGGTCAATAAAGGCGCGGGCGCACTTGAGCATAGAGCCGCGGAACTTCTTGGTTGCCACGAACTTGCCGCCCGTCACCTCAATGCAGGGCTTAATCTTGAGCAGGTGGGCGCCAAGGAATGCCACGTTGGACAGACGACCGCCCGCCTTAAGGAAGGCTAGGTCGGTAGGAACAAAGCCCAGCAGCACACGGTCCATGACGGAATTCGTATATGCAAAGATCTCGTCGACGGTGGCATCGGGGTGAGCCTCGATGTATTTAGCGGTCTCGACGACAACGAGCGACTGGCCCACCGAGACAAAACGCGTGTCCATGGAGAACACGTAGTCGCGCCCCTGGGCCGCAATCTTGGAGGATTGATGCGAGCAGGTCGTGGCCTCGGAGTACGCAAGATGCAGAATGGTCGCATCGGGCTGCTCGGCATGGATACGGTCATACACGTGAGCAAAATCCGCAGGCGCGCAGCCACTGGTCTTGGGCATTACGCCAAACTCGTTGCAGCGCGAGTAAATCTCGAGCGGATCGATGGAGCCGTCCTCGACGGTCTCGTCACCAATCGTGACATGCATAGGCACGCGCACGATGCCGTAGCGTTCGCAGAGCTCTGGCGTCACATCCGAACCAGATTCAACCACGATTACGTACTTGCCCATTATTATCACGACCCATCTCGACATTGGCTTTTCAATACATGGCACGCGCCGCCGCACTGTTGCACAACGGCGGCAGAGCGCCAAAGAGACGCCGCCCCTTGCACACAACAAAGGACAGCGTCTCCCTGGAAAACTCCGTGCTTATCTGAGATTCTACACGGTTTATTAATAGGTGTTACTTACTCCGCAAACGGTAGCTATACGCGATAAACGGTAGTTCGCTGCGGCAACTGCAACACATTCCGCCCAGCAAGTCCAATCGTGCTCCACGCACGGTTAATGCGCGAGGCGGTAGAACTCCATCGACGCCGCACCTTCGGCATGCAACCCCATCGCCGGAACCGCCGGCGAATAGGTACGGCTCGTAAGTGCCGCCTCGCCGCCATTTGCAAAAATCTCGACCATCGTAGTGTCCGAAAGCACGCGCAGGTCGCGAAGCTCGCTGAGCTCGATCGACCTTTGGTCGCGCCCATAGCCTTCGTCACCCATGTCGAGGGTAAGCATCCCGTCCGCATAACGTACAAAGACACCCTTGCGGATTTCGAGCTCGACCATCTTGGCGCCCTCGCAGGAAACCACAAGATCAAACAGGCGGCCCGGCTCCTCAACGGTTTCACCGCCTGTCGCGCGAACGCAGCCGCCGCGCATCCTCTCAATCTCGTACGCCGGCTGCTGGCAGAGCTTACCATCGCGTATGCTCAGCTCTCGCGGCACCGTCAACGCGCACTGCCACCCGCGCGCCACCGTCGGGTTTTCTGCCGTCGCGTCGGGGCAACCCGACCATCCGATCATCAAACGCCGGCCTGCAGCATCCTCAAAGGACTGCGGAGCATAGAAATCAAAACCGGCATCGACCATCGGAGGCATGCCCTGCCTGACGATTTTAAAGCTCGGCGCCTCCCAATCGGCCTCGATGGAGAACCACACGCACTGATGTGGATTGCGGTAACGCCAACCATCGGCAGGCACACCCTGCGGACAGCAAACGAGAATAAGCTCACCATCGAGCTCAAACAGATCGGGGCACTCCCACATAAAGCCAAGCTTCTCGCCCAGCTCAATGCGCGTCGCATAGCTCCAGACCTCTAGATCGCGCGAGGTATAGACAAGCACGCAGCCGCGATCGTCTTTCGTACGAGCGCCCAGAACCATGTAGTAGATACCGTCGTGTTCAAGGATCTTGGGGTCGCGCACATGCGTACCGATATCGTCGGGGTAATCGACTGGTCCAACAGCCATGCGCTTCTCGCCCAATTCGTCGGGGTTCTCGGCAACCATATGAATCTGGTTTTGCTCACGGCCCGTCAACACGTAGTCGTAATCATCGCGGTCAAAATGCTTGACGTTGCCGGTATAGAAGTAGTGAATCTTGCCATCACGTACAAAGGCAGAACCAGAATACGCTCCGCTCGAATCCAAATCGGAATCGGGGAACAGCACGGGGCCGTGATTCTCGTACGTCACAAAATCCTTTGTCGTCAGATGGTTCCAAAGCACTGGACCGCCATGCGCAGCATCGAACGGATCGTATTGATGATAGATGTGATACGTATCACCAATCTGAACCAAACCGTTGGGGTCGTTGAGCCAGCCAAGCTCAGGCTCCACATGGAACAGGAGCCTATCGGGGTCAGACGCGATGCGACCCGCCGTCTCATCCTGTCCGGCACGCCACTGCTCATAGTCCGCGCGTGTCACCTTATTGTTTTGATTAAACATCGCCATTGACCTTCTCGTCTATAGGGAAGGACGCCCGACTCACACGAGCCGAACGCCCTTCCTCAAATGGACTTATCCGCACATTACACTGAATGGCTCAACTAGAAGCTGACATCGAAGCCTGCGCCAGCGCCCTCTTCATCGGTGGTTGGAACGCCCTTTGCCTTGTTGTAGGCAAAGATCAAGACGATCGGCACGATAAAGGCGATGAGATTGCCAGCCACATACCACACGAGAGTCTCGGGCGTAACGATGAGCAGGCCAAGCACACCGGTCAGACCCTGACCGATAGCGCGCACCTCAAAGAACTTCACGAAGGCACCGCCGCAGCCTGCACCGATGCATGCGCAGATGAACGGAATGATCGAATAGCGCATGTTTGCAGCAAAGATAGCGGGCTCGGAGATTCCGACCAGCGTCGGGATAAAGGACGACATGCAGATGTTGCGCTCTTTGGAGTGCTTCTTGTGAATGAGGTACATACCGATGGCGCCGCCGCCCTGGGCGATGATGGAAACCGACCAGATGGCCTGGATGTAGTTGAAGCCGGTCGTGGCAACGAGGTTGGCCTCGATACCCTGGATGAACTGATGCGTACCGGTAACGACGAGCGGCTGCAGGAACGCGGCGAAGACAAAGGCACCAAAGACGCCCATCCTGTTGTACAGGATATCGATTACGCCGGCGAGGACGTCACCGATCAGGTTGCCGAGCGGGCCGAACACGGTGAACAGGGCGACGTTAGCAAGAATCAGGGTAACGGTCGGGACGAAAACGAACGAAACGACCTCGGGGATGTACTTCTGGGCAATCTTCTCGACCTTGGCCATAAACCAGGCAGTCAGGATTGCGGGGAACACACCGCCCTGGAAAGCAACCATGGGAATGGATAGCGGACCAAAGTTCCAGTACTCAGCACCCGTCGGGTCCATAACGAACGTGTTGCGGTTCATAAGGCTCGGGTGAACCATGACGATACCGACGAGGATGCCCAGGATCGGGTTACCGCCAAAACGCTTGACCGCGCTGTACATAACCAGGACAGGCAGGTAGTCGAACGTGGTGGCGATAATGGCAAAGAAGCTTGCGAGGTTCTTGAGGAACTCGCTGTGATCGGCGAGGCTGCCTTCCATGCCAAAGAGGCCGTTGGCAACGATCAGCGACTTAAGGCCGATGATGATTGCAGCGCCGACGAAGGCAGGAATGATGGGGATAAAGATATCCGAGAATACCTTGAGGACCGAGAAGAACTTGCCCTTCTTGTCCGCCTCGGCGCCCTTGACCTCGGAAGCACTGATCTCCTTAACGCCCGTCAGAGCCATAAACTCATCGTAAACCTTGTTGACGGTACCGGTACCGAAGATGATCATGAGCTGGCCGCTGTTGTACAGCACGCCCTTGACGCCATCGATGTTCTCGAGCTCGGCCTTGTTGTATTTGCTCGTATCCTTGAGCACCAGACGCAGACGGGTCACGCAATGCGTGGCGCCCTCGATGTTCTCCAGTCCGCCGACGTTGTCGACGACTTGCTGGGACACTGCCTTGTAGTCCATGTTCCTCTCCATTCCTTTTCTAAATCATAAAACGGTTCGTTGCCGCTACAGAGACGCGATCGTTGCGTTTGCGCACTTGAGCGCACCGTCGGTGACGGTAAGCGCCACACCCTGGCCCTGCTTGTTGCAGAAGCGAGCGTTGAGCGCAACATCATCGACAAAGATGGTCGCGATGTCGTCGTCGACGACCAGACGCACATGGTGAGTGCCCTCGCCCTTAAAGAACAACGGACGCTCGAGGCCCATGCTGTTGACCTGGAACCACGGATACTGGGGGGCCGCCGTAAACTCGAGTTTGCCCTCACGCAGGTTGGCGCGGAACTCATAGGCAAGACCGGACTCGGCGTCCTCGGCAAGCTTCACCGAGAAGCCGGCAGCGTCACCGGCGAGCTCGATGTCGGCGTCGAGCATATAGGTAGAACCGGCATCCGCGGCGAGCACCTGCTCGACCTTGCCCGACTCGCACGAAAGCTCAAAGGCCTCGACTGCCTTAGCCTCGCCAAAGGCGCCAAGCATGCTGTCGGGAAGCTTGGTGCCGAGCGTTCCGTCGGCACGCTGAACGATCTCGAGAGGCATAAAAGTGCCACCCCACAGGTAAGAGCTGGGGTCGCCGCCCTCGTCGCGCGTAGGAACCCAACCAAAGAGAACGCGGCGCTCGCCGTCAAATGCGGTACGTGCAGCATAGTACGCGCGGCCATCGAAGGAATCGTCAGCGGGGGTGATCCAAGGACCGTTGATAGAGCGAGACATGCGGTAACGGGTCTTGTTGCCATCACTGTACTCAGAGAACACCAGATACCACCAGTCGCCCATCTTAAAGAGATCAGGCATCTCGAACATGGTGTACAGGCCCGGATTCCACCAGTCGCCCTGGAACTCCCAGGTATCCAGGTCCTTGGAGGTGAACTTGACCAGACGACCGGTCATCAGACGCTTGTCCTCGCCCACACGCGTGCCGAGGATGAGCATGTACTCTTCGTTCTCCTCATCCCAAAGAACAAAGGGATCGCGCCAGTTGCGGTCATCGTAACCCTCCTGGGGCGGAAGCAGCGTCTCGGCGATGTTCTTCTCCCACTTGACGGCGTCGTCACTCGTTGCGTGAAGAAGAACCTGCTTCATCAAGCGTGCGCGGACCTTATCGCGATTGCAACCAGTGTAGAGCGCATGGTACTTGTCGCCCACCTTAAACACCGTGCCGGCATAAACGTACTGGTCGACTTCCTCGTCGCCGCCACGCTCAAGGCTCTCACCAAAGTCCTTGTAGTTGACGAAATCCTTGGTCGTCGCGAGTGCCCAGCCAAACGGCTCTCCGAAAGGTCCGGGGTTACGCGTGTCACGCTGATGATAGAGATAGAACGTGCCGTCCTCGCCGTACGGCATGATGTCGCCTACCCAAATTCCCTCAGGCTGGTAATAAACCTTGTGCATCCGAGACTTCCTTTCCCACGAGATACTAACTCGGTACAACTGCAAGATATGTCAATCGTTTTCATATGTCAAACGTTTTCACATCAATACGTCTTTTCGCAGTTCCAGTCGTCGGCAAACGGTTGACATATGCCGATGAACGGTCATCAGAGGCGTTCGAGGGATTCTTTTGGCTCGGAATGAACTAGGCGGTTTTGCCCTCGATAAGTTCGACGGGAAGCTTGATATTCGATTCGGGCTTTTCACCGTTAACAAGAGCGATGATGGATTGCGCCGCGAGCTCTCCGATGCGATCGATATCTTGACGTACGGTTGTTAAGTCAGGCATAAACGTCATAGTGCGGCGGGCGCCATCCGCGCCCACGACCTTAATATCATCCGGAGCGCTCAAGCCGCGCTGCTTCATAACGTTGAGGCAGATGGCCGCCATCGTGTCGTCTCCCGCAAAGATGCCGTCAATATCGGGGTTCTCATCGAGGATCTTCGCAACGACCGCACTCTTTTCGTCATCGGACTTAACGAACTCGACCTCACGGACAAGCGCGGGCAAACCGGCCTGCTCCACAACATCGTAGTAGGCATCGGTACGCTTATTGGCAGGCATACGCATGCGGCTATTGTTGCGCAGGCACAAGATACGCGAACACCCGTCATCGATCAGGCGACGCGTGGCAAGTTCGCCGATGCTATAGCTGTCGCTCGCAATCTGAACAGAGGCCTCGCCAAGGTCGCAGTCGATACCAACCAGGCTCAAGCCCATCTCGGCATACGCCTCGGCACCGATATTGAGGGAGTTGACGATGACGCCGTCGACCATATTGCGGCGGAGCATGTCAATATAGGAACGCTCAAGATCAGGTCGATTGGCGCTGTTGCACAGCAACATCTTGAAGCCGTTTTCCGCCAACGTGCGCTCGACCGCCTGCACAACCTGAGCATGGAACGGGCTGCTCACAAAGGGAACGATCATGCCGATAAGGTTCAGGCGACCGTTGAGCATGGCACGGGCGATATCGTTGGGCGTATAGTTGATGCGCTCCATCGCAGCATGGACCTTATCGCGGGTTTCTTGGCTAATATAGCCGCGATTATTAAGCACGCGAGATACCGTAGTGGGCGAAACCCCCGCCACCGCTGCAACTTCCTTGATGCCAGGCTTAGCAGAATCCTTAGAACGAGCGCCCTCGCGAGCCATAGCACCCTCCCCCATCAACATGTCATACGTTTACATACGAACAAAGCATACCCCAACAACAGCGGGAAGACGGTAACAGTACAAGTAAGTAAACGACTCATCCAAATAATTAGGAGAGTTTCGCCTAAAGGGTGACTACACAGGACCCCCGCCGGGGCTGTTTGGGCTACCTCCCAAAACATTCCGCAGGACGCAAAGAGGCTCGCCGCACGAAGTGCGCAGCGAGCCTCTTTGCATGTCCGAGGACGTTTTGGGAGGTAGCCCAAACAGCCCCGGCGATCCTGCGGGAGTTGAGCCCCTTTAGAACTTGTCGTGGAAGGTACGCGCAATGACCTCGTCCTGCTGCTCCTTGGTGAGCGTGTGGAAGTTCACGGCATAGCCGGAAACGCGGATGGTCAGCTGCGGGTACTTCTCGGGGTGAGCCTGAGCGTCGAGCAGCGTCTCACGGTTGAAGACGTTGATGTTCAGGTGGTGGCCACCCTTCTCGGCGTAAGCGTCGAGCATGTGGACCAGGTTATCGGCCTGGGTCTCGGAAACTTCAGAAACCTTCATAATGTGTCTCCTTCGATTAATAGGCGCCGGCCGAAACCGGCGCACTAATCAGTAATCGTTATTGTTAGTATAGCACTAACAATAGTTACTCGCCCAGCTGATCAAGGTCGATATCGCCAAAGAACACCTGGTCCTCCTTGCCGAGCGCACTCGGGATGATGGAGAAGGTGTTGGAGATGCCGTCCTGAGCATCGCGGAACGGGAGCTTGGAAACCGAAGACAGCGAAGCGATGGCGCCGTGGCTATCGCGCTTGTGCATGGGGTTAGCACCCGGGGCGAACGGCTGGCCAGCCTTGCGGCCGTCGGGCGTGGAGCCGGTCTTCTTACCGTACACGACGTTGGAGGTAATGGTCAGAACCGAGGTCGTGGGCACGGAGTTGCGGTAGGTGTCGTTCATGCGGATGTACTCCATGAACTGGTGCACAACGTCGTGAGCAATCTGGTCGACGCGGTCGTCGTCGTTACCGTACTTGGGGAACTCGCCCTCGGTCTCGAAGTCGACGATGATGCCGTTCTCGTCACGGACGGGGTGAACCTTGGCGTACTTGATGGCGGACAGGGAGTCAGCCACGACGGAAAGGCCAGCGATGCCCGTAGCGAACCAGCGGTGCACGTGCTTGTCGTGCAGAGCCATCTGGATGCGCTCGTAGCAATACTTGTCGTGCATGTAGTGAATGATGTTCAGCGAGTTGACGTACACGCCAGCGAGCCACTTCATCATGTCGTTGTACTTGGCCACAACGTCGTCGTAATCGAGCGTATCGCCCTCGACGGCGCGATACTTGGGGCCGACCTGCTTCTTGGAGACCTCGTCAACACCGCCGTTGAGTGCGTAGAGCAGGCACTTGGCAAGGTTGGCGCGGGCGCCGAAGAACTGCATCTCCTTGCCGATGCGCATGGAGGACACGCAGCAGGCAATGCCGTAGTCGTCGCCGTGATAGACGCGCATGAGGTCGTCGTTCTCGTACTGGATCGAGGAGCTGGCGACGGAAGTCTTGGCGCAGAACTTCTTGAAGTTCTCGGGCAGACGGGTCGACCACAGAACGGTCATGTTGGGCTCGGGGCTGGTACCCATGTTCTCGAGCGTGTGCAGGTAGCGGTAGCTCATCTTGGTAACGAGCGTACGGCCGTCAACACCCATGCCGCCGATGGACTCGGTGACCCACTGCGGGTCGCCGGTGAACAGGGCCTGGTACTCGGGAGTACGGGCGAACTTGACCATGCGGAGCTTCATGATGAAGTGATCCACGAACTCCTGGATCTGCTCCTCGGTGAAGGTACCGTTGGCAAGGTCGCGCTCAGCATAGATGTCGATGAACGTAGAGGTACGGCCGATGGACATAGCGGCGCCGTTCTGCTCCTTGACGGCAGCAAGGTAGGCGAAGTACATCCACTGGATGGCCTCCTGCGTGTTGGTAGCAGGGTTGGAAATGTCGAAACCATAGGTCTCGGCCATCATCTTGAGCTCGCCGAGGGCGCGGATCTGCTCCTGCAGCTCCTCACGGTCGCGGATGTTGTCGGCGGTCATGACCGTCGGGGTGGAAGCCTTCTGGGCCTCCTTGTCCTTAATCAGGTAGTCGACACCGTACAGGGCGACACGACGGTAGTCGCCGATGATGCGGCCGCGGCCATAGCCATCGGGCAGACCGGTGATGATGTGAGCCGAGCGGCAAGCACGCATCTCGGGGGTGTAAACATCGAAGACGCCGGCGTTGTGGGTCTTGCGCTCGAAGGTGTAGCGCTCGACAACGTTCTCGTCGACCTTGTAGCCGTGCTGGCTGGCGGCCTGGCAAGCGATGCGGATACCGCCGTTGACGTGCAGAGCGCGCTTGAGCGGCTTGTCGGTCTGGAGGCCGACGATGGTCTCCTTCTCGCGGTGGGCGTTATCGATGTAGCCAGCGGGGTGGCTCACGATACCCGTGACGGTCTTGGTGTCCATATCGAGGACACCGCCCTGCTCGCGCTCCTTAAGCAGCAGGTCGAGAACCTCGCCCCACAGCTCCTTGGTACGCTCGGTCGGACCTACGAGGAACGACTCGTCGCCCTCGTAAGGGGTGTAGTTCTTCTGGATGAAGTCTCGGACGTCAACCTCTCCCGTCCAAATGCCTTCCTTGAAGCCTTCCCATGCCTCCTGCATTGTGTAACCACGCTCCTAGTTACGTGTAATGCGGCGCTCTCTCACACCGCTGCTTATTGAATTCTTGAATTTTCGGCTTGCACTACCGGCTTCTTCCGTTCTTCACCACATGTTGGTGCAGGGAAAAACGTTTGTCCACCTTGGAACTGCAACCCAAAACCCAAGATTTCACCCGTTTGAGAAGGATAACATAGCGACCCTCTCCATCTGGGCTGTTATATGTTTCTTTTTTTATATCATAAGGGCGTTTTTTACAAACCCGCAGGAAATGCGAGCGTGAACAACTACCGTTCACCGATTTGTTTGGTATTTTTCCTTGCCTTTGTACGACGTTCACTCTAGCTGTTATGCCAGCTTTAGCAGGGTAAAGTGTTCCAGAGACCCTACAGAAACTGCAGGGCGGCCACGGGATCCCCCGTGGCCGCCCTGTGGCGTGACTAGTTTTTAGCTTTGATTGCCGCTTGGCATTAGGCGGCTGAGGCGGCCTTGTCGGTCGTTGCCTTGCTGTTGCTCTGCTGGCCCTCAAAATGCTTGTAGCACCAGCTGGTGACCAGCGGGGTCAAAATGGCCGTCACGATAGCACATGCTGCGACCTGCGCCGTAGCCGTCGCGAGCACCGCGCCGCCGTACATGGCCTCGTTGACGCTTGCCATGGCAGCAGGCGTGGCCACATTGGCTCCGGCGCAGCTCGAAATGGCCGCACCTGCGACACCCGTACCGCCCGTGAGCTTATCGACCGCGATGACGGGAATTGCAAAGACCACCGAGCAGATCACGCCGAGCAGGATGCCGGGAAGACCACCGTTGATAAGCTGGCCAAAGGTCATGGTCGATCCCATGGCAAAGAAGACGAGCACGATGATGGCGGAAAGTGCCGGTGCCATCATCTTCTTAAAGCTGGGGAAGAGGTTACCCAGGATAATGCCGACGACGATCGGCAGGATGGCGCCCACGAGCGACCAGCCGATCGGAGCCTGACCGGCAGCGCCGAGCACGATCATCGTGACCGGAGGGCCGACAACCAGCGTGGTGATGGCGACGGCGCCACGCTCGGCCTCATTGCCCATGGTGCCCATCAGACCAGCGTACATAGCGTTGTTGGCACCCGTGCAAGCCGCCAGCATCACCATGGCAGAAATGCCAAACAAGTTGTCGTTGAACACATAAAGGACGAGCAGCGACACGGCAACGACCACGATTTGCTTGACAGCGATGATGATGGCACCGCGGGCAGCGGCGGCAGGAGCACTCTTAAACGAAATCGTCGTACCGACGATGAGCAAAAAGGCGCCCACGAGCGGGCCTGCACCCTGCTGGGTCATGCCAAGCGTAAAGCTGCCGAGCGTTTTGAACAGGTCAGGGAACAGCGTGTTGAGCAGGCAGCCCAACAAAAGCGGCACCAAAATATTGGCACCCGGGATGGAGGACATCTTAAAGAACGGCTCCTTTGCCGCCGGCGCCTCCACCGCAGTCGATTCACTCATATATATCTCCTTTGGATGCATGCGAATCGTAGCCGCACGCGCCTATATCAGAAAGAAGGCGACGGTCCCGAGTCGCAGGAGCCGTCGCCGAATAATCGTCGTGGGGTATTACCCGTCCAGGACGATGCCACCGTCGCAGTCGCCGATCTCGCCGTTCACGAAGCTGGCGAGGTCGGAAGCGAAGAACAGCACCATCTGCGCAGGCTCGCTGGCCTGGGCGGCGCGGCCCAGAGGAATACCGTTGATGATGCGCTGAGAGTTCTCGTCAGAGAGAATCGAGGTCATATCGGTCAACGTGAGCGACGGGCACACGGCGTTGCAGCGGACGCCAAACTTGCCGCCTTCCTTGGCGACTGCCTTGGTTAGACCGTTAACACCGGCCTTGGAGCTGGCGTAGGCGGCGGTGCCGAGCAGGCCGCCACCGATCTTGCCCGCAACGGAACTCACGTTGACGATAGTGCCGGCATGGGCCGCCTTAAAGTGCGGGTACACGGCGTTCATCATGGTAAAGGTACCGTTGAGGTTGATGTCGATGGTGCGACGCCACTCGGTGTCATCGATCTCGTCGAACTTCTTGGTGCTGATGACGCCAGCGCAGTTGATCAGGATGTTGGTTTGCGGCAGGTCCGTAAAAATCTGCTCGACGGTCTCGCGCGCCTTGGGTGCATCGGCGACATCGAGCTGATAGAACTTGTTGCCATCGCCAAGCTCGGCCACCGCGGCCTCGCCCTTAGCAGCGTTCCTTGCGATGAGCGCGACGTGTCCGCCGCCCGCAACGATGCCCTTGGCAATCTCGAGGCCAATGCCCTGAGTGCCGCCCGTGACAATCGCGGTCTTGCCCGTGAAGTCAAATGCCATGACTCCATCCCCCTTTATGTAAGGTGTCTCCTTGCGGGAAGTTGGAGCATCGCACGTGGCGATTATATGAGTCCCAGTCGTCATGGTGGTGACAACCCCTCGCCTAACCGCGGGCATAATAGTTCTTTGAAACGCTACAATTATTGAATTATTTTAATTCTTTATACGCTCTTTATATTGCCTAGCGGCCAAGTAGTTTTTTGGGACATGCCTAGAAATCTACCGAATGGAATGCTTGGGCGGGGGTATCATCTTTCACCGAAAATAGTTTCTAGTGTTAGGGGTTTTCGGTGGAAGATACCGATTTCCATGAGCTTGGGCGTCAACTCTTTACCGAGTTTGGCAGCATGCACCAGCGCGTTTCGCGCTTTGCCGACCAGGCTCTGGGTGGCGAGATGGCCGTCATGCGCGCCCTCATGCGCGCCGGCGGCTCGCTCACGCCGAGCGAACTCGCCGATCGTGCCTGGGTCTCGAGCGCCCGTATCGCCAATATCCTGCGCGCCCTCGAGGCCAAGGGCTGGGTCGAGCGCGAGCACTCAAAGACCGACCGTCGTCGCGTACACGTCACAGTGACCGACAAGGGATTCCAGGTCATCGAAATCAAACGTCGGGAATTCGAGGACCGCACCGCAGCCTTCCTCGAGCAGCTCGGCGAAACAGATACCCAAGAGATGGTGCGCCTTCTAAGACGTGCCAACGAAATTATCGACCGCAATCAAGAAAGGAGAGATGCCGAGTGAGGATTCTCAAGCTCTTTAAAAAACATATCCTGGCACTGTTCGCAGCTATCGTACTTATCGTAATCAGCTGCAACGCCGATCTGGCGCTGCCTACCTATATGAGCGACATCGTCGACGTGGGTGTGCAGCAAGGCGGCATCGCCTCGCCCGTACCCGACACCATTCGCGCCGAATCGCTCGACGACCTTGAGCTCTTTATGAGCGATAAGGACGCCAAGGCTGTGGAGGCCGTGTTTAGCAAGGCGGACAATAACGGCATTCGAACGTACAAGGGCACCGAGGAGGAGCGCGCCGACGGCGGCAAGATTGCCGACATCATGAGCCTGCCCGAGACTGTCGTCCTTTCGTTCAACCAGGGCATCGATGCCAACTCCATGGGCGACATGACCGGCGCATCTACAGAGGCAAGCGATGACGGCGCCGCTCAGGCCATGCCCACCCCCGAGCAGATGGCGGCGATGACGCCCGAGCAGCTCGCCGAGATACAGCAGAAGGCCGCAGCGGCGCAGAACATGCAAAAGCAGATTGATGCCGACGGCGGTAAGGTCACCATGAAGAGTCTGCGTCTAGGCGTTGAAGGCGGCCTAATCGACCAGGGCAAGCTCGTGGAGGGCGCCAACGATATGGCGGACAAAATGGGCTCCATGTCGGGTTCCATCGTGACCCAACGCGCCGTGAGCTATGTGCAAGACGAGTACAAGGCGCAAGGCATCAACCCCGCCGACGTGCAGAACGCCTACCTGGGCCGCATGGCGACCACGATGTTTGGTCTGTGCCTTGTGTCGCTCGTCGCCACCATCCTGACCGGTGCCGTGGCTTCGCGCACCGCCTGTTCCATCGCACGCGACCTGCGCCGCGAGACCTTCAACAAGGTTATGCACTTCTCGCCGGCCGAGGTGGGCAAGTTTAGCCAGGCCTCGCTCATCACCCGCTGCACCAACGACATTCAGCAGATCCAGATGGCCGCAACCCTGTTTATCCGCATGTGTCTGATGGCCCCCGTCATGGGCATCGTCGCCGTCATGCGCGTCCTGGCCAACCATACCGGCCTAGAGTGGACCATCGCCGTGGCCATCATCGCGGTCTCGGCCGTCGTCGGCGTGCTTATGGGCCTCACCATGCCCAAGTTCAAAAAGATGCAGAGCTTTGTGGACCGTGTGAACCTTACCGCCCGCGAGCTGCTCGACGGCCTTATGCCCATCCGCTCGTTCAACCGCGAGGAGCATGAGCTCGAGCGTTTTGACAAGGCGTCGCTCGACCTGATGACCACGCAGCTCTACACCAACCGCGCCATGAGCTTTATGATGCCGCTTATGATGCTTGTCATGAACTGCATCACCGTGCTTATCGTCTGGTTTGGCGCCCAGGGAGTGTCCGACGGCGTGATGCAGGTCGGCAACATGATGGCGTTTATCTCCTACACCATGCAGATCGTCATGGCGTTTATGATCCTCACCATGGTTTCGGTTATCCTGCCCCGTGCCGAGGTCGCAGCTGAGCGCGTGGAAGAGGTCATCACCTGCCCCACGAGCATCAACGACCCTGCCTCGCCCAAACTGCCCGCAGCCAGCGCGCCGCGCGGTGAGCTCACCTTCCGCGACGTGAGCTTCCAGTACCCCGATGCCCGCGCCGATGTCATCAGCGGCGTGAACTTCACCACGCACGCCGGCCAGATGCTCGGCATCATTGGCTCCACGGGTTCGGGCAAGTCCACGCTTGTGCAGCTCATCCCGCGCCTGTACGACGTCACGGGCGGCAGCATTTCACTCGACGGCATCGACGTGCGCGACATGACCCTTTCCGAGCTGCGCCGCCGCATCGGTTATATTCCGCAGCAGGGTCGTCTATTCTCGGGTACCGTCGAGAGCAACCTCAAGTTTGCCGGCGACATGGTGAGCGATGATGACATGCGCCAGGCAGCACGCGTCGCCCAGGCGGAAAACTTTATCGCCGAGCGCGAGGGCGGCTACGACTCCCCCATCAGCCAGGGCGGCTCCAATGTTTCGGGCGGTCAGCGCCAGCGTCTGGCCATCGCCCGCGCGTTGGCCAAAAAGCCCGAGGTCGTGGTGTTCGATGATTCGTTTAGCGCCCTCGACTACAAGACCGACGCGCGCCTGCGCGAAGAGCTGGCCAAAAACGTTACCGACGCCGCACTCGTGGTCGTGGCCCAGCGCATCGCGACCATCATGCACGCCGACCAGATCATCGTGCTCGATGACGGCCACGTAGTGGGCACCGGCACGCACGAGGAGCTGCTACGCAGCTGCCCGGCGTACCTGGAGATCGCACAGTCGCAGCTTTCCGCCGAGGAGCTGGGGCTTACCCAAAAAGAAATTGCAGCCGTCATGGAAGGAGGCGAGCGCTAATGGCAGACGAGACCAAGACTCAGATTCCCAAGCCCACCCGCCAGCGTGGTCCCATGGGCCGCATGGGCGGCATGCGTCGTGGCGAAAAGGCCAAGGACTTTAAGGGCACCATGAGGCAGCTGCTCGGCTATATCGGCCAGCACAAGATTGCTGTGTTTACCGCCGTCGCCTTTGCCGTGTGCTCGGTCATCTTTAACATTGTGGGGCCCAAGGTGCTCGGCCAGGTTACCACCAAACTGTTCGAGGGCCTGGTTGCCAAGGTCAACGGTACCGGCGACGTTGACTTTGACTGGATCGCCAAGACGCTCGGCTTTTTGCTCTGCCTGTATCTGGCGAGCTCTGTCTGCAGCCTCATCCAGGGCTGGCTCATGACCGGCGTCACGCAAAAGATTTGCTACCGCATGCGCAAGGAGATCGCCGCCAAGATCGCCGTCGTTCCGATGAGTTACTTCAACGGCCACAGCAAGGGAGACGTGCTCAGCCGCATCACCAACGACGTCGATACGCTGGGTCAGTCGCTCAACCAGAGCGTGACACAGCTCATCACGTCGGTGACGCAGATTATCGGCGTGCTCGTCATGATGCTTTCGATCAGCCTGCCGCTTACCGGCGTCACCGTGCTCACGCTGCCGGCCGCCGCGATTATCCTGACCGTGATGATTCACTTCTCGCAACCGTACTTCCGCGAGCAGCAGCAGGTTCTGGGCGCCGTCAACGGCATTATCGAGGAGGACTTTGCCGGCCAGAACGTTATTCAGGTGTTCGACCGCGCCGAGGCCTCAATCGAGGAGTTCGACCGTCAAAACGACCGCCTCTTTATTAGTGGCTGGCGTTCGCAGTTCCTGTCGGGCCTGATGATGCCGCTTATGAGCTTGGTGGGTAACATGGGTTACGTGGGCGTCGTCGTGGTGGGTGCGCAGCTCGCGCTGACCGGCAATGCCACGCCCGGCGACATCCAGAGCTTTATCCAGTACGTGCGCAACTTTACGCAGCCGGTGCAGCAGCTGGGCAACGTGAGCAACACGATGCAGTCGATGGCCGCCGCCACCGAGCGCGTGTTTGAATTCCTGGCCGCGCCCGAGGAGGAGCAGAAGGCCGACGCGCAGATTCCCGAGAAGCGCCCCGGCCACGTGGAGTTCGACCATGTCAAGTTTGGCTACACGCCCGACAAGACCATCATCCACGACTTTAGCTGCGAGGCGCAGCCCGGCCAAACCATTGCCATCGTCGGCCCCACCGGCGCCGGCAAGACCACGCTCATTAAGCTGCTGCAGCGCTTTTACGACGTGGACGGCGGTTCGCTGCGCGTCGAAGGCGTCGACGTGCGCGACTGGGACCGCGCGGCGCTGCGCGGCGAGTTTGCCATGGTGCTGCAGGACACCTGGCTGTTTAACGGCACCATCCGCGAGAACATCCGCTACGGACGCCCCGATGCGACCGATGCCGAGGTCGAGGCCGCCGCACGCGCCGCACGCTGCGACCACTTTATCCATACGCTCGCCGGTGGCTACGACTTTATGATCAACGAGGAGGGCACTAACCTGTCGCAGGGTCAGCGCCAGCTCGTGACCATCGCCCGCGCCATTTTGGCCGACCGTCCGGCGCTGATTCTGGACGAGGCGACCTCCAACGTCGATACCCGCACCGAGGAGCTCATCCAGCGCGCCATGGATGCGCTGATGCAGGGCCGCACGAGCTTTGTCATCGCGCACCGCCTGTCCACGATCCGCAACGCCGACGTGATCTTGGTAATTCGCGACGGCGACATCGTCGAGAAGGGTACACACGACGAGTTGCTCGCCCAGGGCGGCTTCTACGCCGACCTGTACAACTCGCAGTTCGACGAGGCGGCGTAAATTCTGTCGCAAGGAACGAATAACGCCCGAGAACGGGGACGCAGGACAATCTGCGTCCCCGTTTTTTTGCTCTGCGGCCCTCGAATTAGCTCTCTTGGGGCCCGATTGACAGCCCCTTCCGGACCCTGTGGCCAAAAAAGGTCAAATATGAGTACTGTTACATTTTTAGTAGCAGCCAAAACCGCCTCAAATGACCTTTTTGCGGCTTCTATACGCCTTCAAATTAATCAAAACGCCCGTCAGTATGCTTCTGTGTGCCAACGTTAATGAACATATTTACTGTAGTGTCTATTATCTTGTAAGCTCGATATGATACTACGCCAGTACCAGTACTCATATTTGCCATTTTTTGCCCACGGGGTATGCCGCAGAAGATCCAACTTGCTCCAGCGTGCCGTACGCCGACCCTCCCCTTCCGGCGAGTGCCGACATTTTCCCAGATAAAACCGACCAAAATAAACCTGTCCCTTTTTGGCAGGTTTTGGGGTGACGAGGGCTTGCACTTTAGCGTGCGACAGCGGATAATGCCGAGCATTCGACAACACGCTTATTGCTCTTTCTATAGATTGAGGAGACCCCTATGGCCATGGAATTCAAACGCAGGCTGCCGATCCCCATGGAGATCCGCGAGGAAATGCCACTTTCTGCCGAGCTTACCGCCAAAAAGCAAGCATTTGACGCCGAGGTCGCCAAAGTCTTTACCGGCGAGGACGCACGTAAGGTGCTCATCATCGGCCCGTGCTCTGCCGACCGCGAGGATTCGGTGCTTGAGTACATGAACCGACTGGCCAAGACCGCCGAGGAGGTCAAGGACAAGCTCATCATCATTCCGCGCGTCTACACCAACAAGCCGCGCACCAAGGGCACCGGCTACAAGGGCCTGCTGCACAACCCCAACCCCGAGGCTCCCGACGATCTGCTCGAGGGCGTCAAGGCCATCCGCCATATGCACCTGCGCGTTATTGAGGAAACGGGCTTCTTCACCGCCGACGAGATGCTCTATCCGTCCAACTACCAGTACCTCGTTGACCTGCTGAGCTATGTTGCCGTGGGCGCACGCTCGGTCGAGAACCAGGAGCATCGCCTGGTGTCGAGCGGCATTTCGGCACCCGTCGGCATGAAGAATCCCACTGCCGGCTCTACCACCGTTATGCTCAACTCCATTTACGCCGCCCAGGCGCACCAGAGCTTCATCTTCCGCAACTGGGAGGTCGAGTGCGACGGCAATCCGCTCGCACACGCCGTTATGCGTGGCTACATCGGTCTCGATGGGCGCACCTACCCCAACTACCACTACGAACACCTGGAACGCTTGGCCGAACGCTATACCGAGCATACCGGCTATGCCAATCCGGCAGCGGTCATCGACTGCAACCACGACAACTCGGGCAAGCGCCCGCTGGAGCAGTACCGCATTTGCAAGGAGGTGCTCGACAGCTGCCGCCGCAACGAGTCCATCTCTAAGCTGGTCAAGGGCTTTATGATCGAGTCCTACCTGGAGGACGGCAACCAGCCGGTCGACGGCGGCGTCTTTGGCAAGTCGATCACCGACCCGTGCCTGGGCTGGGAAAAGACCGACTATCTGATCCACGAGATCGCAGAGCGTATTTAGTTACGCGAGCCGCATTTGGACAATCTGACGTTCAACTTCAAGGGCGCGACCAGAAGGTCAGCGCCCTTTCGTTTCACGTCACCTTGTCTCAAATGCGACCCGCTCGCTCATATGACCCAATCCACTGTCAAGGGCCACAATGGCCCCGCCGACCGCTTGCAATCGGTCGGCGGGGCCTGCCGTTAAACCCGTCCCGGTCCGCCCCCGGCATGTCATCGACGCCTTCGGCTCAGTCTCATATCCGCGGATACCGCTCCGGCGGCCCGCAATCCTCTCCTTCGGCGGGGTTCCCCTAGTCTGTCTTCGCGCATGCGGCGGCCGCCGCGCGCACAGCGAGAACGGGGGTGTCCCCGAAGGCTGCCCGGCTCGCCGGGACGGGGGCTTATGTCTATTCCGCGCCCTCCCGGCACATCGTGCCGAGGGCCCACAGCCACCTCACGAGCTCGGCCGCGGTGGCCGCGTTCGCCTTCGCCTGCGGCATCCCGCGGGCGATCATCTCCTCGCGGCGGCGCAGGAGCCTCTCGGACCCCTTCCTCCCGTGCATCCTTATCTCGAGGGGCACGCCGGAGCCCTTGGGCATCAGCTTCGGCTGGTGGCCGGCCTGGGCATAGCACCAGGACCCCTCGACAGCCAGCTTCCTGACGAGCGCGTTGCCGGCCCCGCTGATTCCGCCGAGGCGCACGGAGTCCGCGCTCGACCTCTGCTTCGGGGCGAGGCCGAAGTAGGACGTCACCTGCCTGCCGGAGCGGAACCTCGAGAAGTCGCCGACCTCGGACGCGAAGGCGGCGGCGAGCGCGAACCCGCACCCCTTGATCGACTGGAGCGCCTCGACCTCGGCCGAGAGGGGGCCCGCCGCGACGGCGGCCCTGCATTCGGCGAGGAGGGCCTCCCTCGTCTCGTCGGCCGCCTCGACCTCGTTCCTCAGCGCCGCAAGCGCCCGGATGCCTCCGTCGTCGGCGGGGTGTATGCCGTCGAGCCACCTGAGGAAGCCGTACGTCCAGTACTTCCGGGGGTTGCCGGCCGGCGTCGTGCCGCCGTAGACATAGCCGCGGCGGGCTAGGAACGCCAGGAGCCGCTGCTTCGCCGCCGCGAGCCTCGCGGTCGCGGCGTCGTGGGCGGCGGCGAGGTCCCTGAGCCCCTCGATCTCGGGGGACGGCACCCATACCGGGGTGACGTCGTGCGACAGTATCGCCTTGGCCATCCTGGCCGCGTCGTTGCGGTCGTTCTTGGACGAGAGGTCGGCAGCCGACCTCGGGACCTTGGAGACGGCCGCGACGACGCAGTCGACGCCGAGCCCGGAGAGCTCCCTTTGCGGGGCGAAGCCGAGGTAGCCGCTCTCGTAGGCGGCGAGCGACGGGCCGGGGAAGCCCGACATCCACTCCGCGACCTCGCCCCAGGGGTTGCCGCGGAACCTCCTCGTCACGGCCTCGCCCGTCTCCGCGTCGAGCGCGCAGACGGTGGTGGACCTGAGGTGTACGTCCATTCCGAAGGCGGTAGAATATCTAGGCACGGGAGCCTCCCAACCTCGTTGCGGCGCGGCTGCGCCTCTGGCACTTCAACAACATTGTCGCAGCCCCGACCCGCGGTCACGAGCGGGGGCTCCTGTCGTTTCCGTGCCCCTGGATTGGGTCATAGTGTCTGTCCGTCCTCTACCTGCGGCGTTGTCTTGCTTCGGATGCGGCAGTTGGGGACGTTCCTTTCCTGCCGGCAGTCTGGGACATTCCTTGGGGCAGTCGTTGGGGACGCTCTTGTTTGGCTAGTTGTTTAAGAACGTCCCCAAATGACTATCCTCGTGATCCCTTTTCCTCCGTCCCCGAGGGATCGGGACTCGTCTGCCGAATGGTTACTGCAGCGGCGGTGCGCCCATGTCACACTCAGAGGTGGCCTGACCCTACCTGGAAGGAGCCTCCATGAGCCTTGACAACGTAACTCTGCGCGCCGCCACGCTCGATGACCTGGATGGCATCGCCGCCATCTACAACCAGCTGTGGTGCAACACGCTACGCAATCGCGGCGACGTCGAAGCCGCCGATTTCTGCGCGCGCTTCAACATTGCCATGCAGCTGCAGCGCTCCCCCATCGCGCTTGTCGCCGAGGCCGAGGGCCGCATTATCGCCGCCTGCTGCATCGGCATCTTCGAAGACGGCAAGCCGCGTACCAACCCCACGTGGGTACCCTGCTACGACGAGATGTTCGCCCAGGCAACCGAGATGGCGAAGACCGCCGACGCCAAGCTCGAGGGCTCGCTCTTTGGCGACAGCCGCGAGAAGGCCACGGCCGACCGCTTTGCCGCCACGGGCAATGAGTATGCCCAGGGCCAACTCAACCTCATCATCATCGTGCCCGAGTGGCAGGGCAAGGGGCTCGGCCGCGCGCTCATCGACCTTGCGCGCGCCGAGCTCGCCCGGGCAGGCTGCACCAAGTTCTTCCTGATGAGCGACTGCAGCTCCGACTGGCAGTTCTACGAGCACCTCAACATGAAGCGCATCTTGGAAGATCACAGCCAAGACACCGGCGACGGCTTTATCGTCTACAGGTACGGAGGCGACACGCAGGATTAGCTTGAGTGCCGCCTCACGGGCTTTCTCCAAGACAGCCCAAAGCAATCAGCCACGCCAAAAGGGACATGCCAAAAAGGGACAGGTTTATTTTGGCAGGTTTTATCTGGGTAAACGCCAACCGCCGCGAGGAAGTTGCCTTCCCTCGCGGCGGTCTTCTAGCAGCCAAAACCAAGTGAGTAGACTTTTTGCAGGAGGCCGAGCACACCCCGAATCGCCACAGCGCTGACCTGCGGTTTTATTGAGCACTTGTCGTGATATGCTCGGCAGATCCAAAAAAGCCTACTCACTTGGTTTTGAGGCGCTCCAGATAGGCGAACAACCGCCGCGAAAGGGATCCAATCCTCTTCGCGGCGGTTGTTCGCGCTGGTTTTGAGGCGGTTTTGCCCGCTTGCTACTCGCTGTAGCGGGTGGCGATGGCAGCTCGCACCATGCCGGCGCTCATAAGGCAGGCCCCCGACGACTACAGCAGCACACGCCATAATCTGACAGTATCATTTGCCATAATCTTGCAGTAGTGTTTTCCACAATCTTATAGTAGCCCAGCTCAGAGGCGTTATTGGATAGTAACCTATAACCGTTTTAGAACGTCCCCAACGACTGCCTGGGAGCGATAACAGGTATTATCTGGTCAAACACCAAAACCACCACAAAGGTGCCTGTCCCCTTTGTGGTGGTTTGGAGCTCTCCGCGGCGGGATGCTAGACTGGCGGCGTATACATTCGCGCCAAAACACGGGTCGCATGCAAGAAAGGAGATGCCATGGCACCGATTGAGCCACTCAAAAAAATCGTCGCTCCCGCCGCCAGGGTCATCGTCCGCCTGAGTGACTCGCTTACCTACGACGATATCCCCTGTGCCTCTAAGGCACGTTCGGACAGTCGTCCCTATCTGGGCCACGTCCCCTTCTTTGCGCCCAAGCTCGTTTCCGATTCTGAGCGCCACAAGCAGTAATCCAACATACAGCAGACACCGCGCAGGTCGCGGCGTTACCGCTTTGGCGCAACGTAACCTGACCCCCTTGCACCAACGCCGGGATTATCGACACTGCGGCCGCGGCGCGATATGAGGCGCGAAACCTCGCCCAGCAACACGGCGATCACCACACCCATGAGAATGGGCAACTTTGCCATTTCGGCGGGCGAGCCGTTGAGCGGCACAATCGTAGCGACAATCGAAAGCACAAGCTCCACCACGGGAATCGCAAGTGCCACCGCAAGCACCTTACCCTCGAAAGGCGCGCGGAATACGCGCGGGCGATCGTCATATTTGCGCAGGCGCCAAAACGCTGGGAACATCGGGATATAACTCATGAGCAGAAAGACGACGTTCATCGAAAAGAAGACCCAAAATACGTCGGAGCCCTCGCCCAGCGGAATCTGAAGCAGTAGTACCAGGCTGGCAAAACAACCGTTAATGATTGCCGAGCCATTGGGCATGCCGGTCTTTTTGGACACCAACGCAAAGGGGCGCGGCATGTTGCCATGGCGCGCGGCATAGCTCGCCACGTTGTTGACGCCAAAGCTCCAGCAGATCATGTTGGCGAACAGCGTCACCAAAAAGGCCACGCCCACGACCATCGTCAGCGGGTGAGCGCGCCCCACCATGGCGGCGACCGCGTCCACAATGCCCGAATCGAGTGAAAGCTGCTCGGTGGGAACCGCGGCTCCAATGCCGATACCGCAAATAATGTAGATCGCCGCAATGGCCACGCCACCGGCAATAACCGCCTTGGGGATATCGCGCGACGGGTTCTTCATCGTGCTGGCAAAGGTCGCGACCACTTCGAAGCCCATAAAGTTGAACAGGATAATCGATAGGTACGTCAACGAATTGGTGTCGCCCAGATCTGGAATGAAGGTCTTAAGCGACATGTCGTTAGCAAAGCCGTTATTGCAGGCAAACCAAATGCCGACGATTCCCACCACAGCAGTAATGAGCACCTTGATGACGGCGCCGCCGTCCATAACCCAATCGGCCTCCGCCACCGGCTGCATTGCCATGACCGTGACGCCCCACACAAAGGCAATCTCGATGGCAATTCGGATCCCGAGTGAAAACTCGATACCCCACACCGCATTAATGACACTGGGGAACATGCAGGCGATACTTGCCACCCACAGCGGAAAGTTGACCCAGTAGCACCAGGAACAGCGGGCACCCCAACGGTCACCCAAGCCCAGACGTACCCAGTCGTACAGGCCGCCCTCGGAATCGAACGCCGTGCCCAGCTCGGCCACCACCAGGCCATAGGGAAGCAAAAACGTAATGATAAGGAAGATCCACCAGAAGAACTGCACGTTACCCATGGCAGATGCCGGAGCCGCCGCCTCAATGGTAAACACGACGCAGATAACCGAGAGGATGACCTCGAACAGGGAGAACTTTTTACCTGCCACGGCACGCTCCCCCTACAGCAAAAAGGATGGCATCTGTACCGAAGGCGCAGCCCAAGGTAGGGTTGCAGGCCGCGTCACCGGTACAGGTGCCATCCCAAAGAGAGGAGAGGATGCAGATGTTGGACCAACGCTCGCGGAACAGGCGCGTGTAGATGACGATACGCTGGTACATAGATACTCCGATCAAAACGGCCGCGTTCGCGACCGGGAACTTTCGGCAATTGAAGACGCGTCTGACCTGGGAAATTCAAGCGAACAATTGGCCTAACCCGCAAAAAATCCCAGGCCAGACGCGTATTCAATCAAAAAAGCACTCCGATGTGGAGGCAACGGAGTGCCCAAAGAAAACCCAACCGACCAAGACATCGGGCAAGCCGACCATCAATGCCCCAAGATGGTTCGATTCGCCGATTGTCCGATTGATCGGCTGGGTTTTCGAGGTGCCCCAGGTCGCCGCGAAAGAGGAGCGAAGCGTACTTTGGTACGCGAGCGACGGTTTGAGCGGCGAGATGGGGTGCCTCGGAAAGCCAGACGATTAAGCCGACGGCTCCTGCTGCGTAATGCAGTGGATATTGCCGCCGCCGAAGACGACCTGCTCGGACTGAACGCCGACGCACTTGTAGACGCCCTCACCCCAGACCTCGTCGTAGATCTTCTGGAGCGTGTCAACGGCCAGCTGGTCGTTCTCGTCGCCGTACTGCGGAACGATAACGCCGTGGTTGGTGACCAGGTAGTTCATGTAGGAAGCGATCAGCGGCTCGTCGGCAACGCGCGGCTCGGCGTTCTCGTCGGCGTCGATGGTGTCGCAGGAAGCCTGGTCCATGAACAGCGGGTTTACGGGCATGCAGAGCTTGTAGACCTTCATCTTGCGGCCCTTGGCGTCAACGGCGTTGGAGAGGGTCTCGTAGGCAGCGTGGCACTGCTCGTAGAACGGATACTCGGGATCGTCAGTCCAGATGCAGGCCATAACGCCCGGAGCGATAAACGTGGCGACGTCATCGATGTGACCGTTGGTCTCCTCGGGGTCGATGCCCTCCTTGACCCAGATGACCTTCTCGACACCCAGGTAATCCTTGAGGTGCTCGTCCATATAGGCGCGAAGCTCCTCACTCCAGGGCTCAAACTTCCTCTTGAACTTGGGCCAGATGGACTCGGAATCCTCTTCCTCCTCCAGAACCGCAGAGCAGGTGCGGCCCGGGGAAAGCAGGCACTGGTCGGTCACGACCACGGTGCCTTCGCCGTCGACGGTGATGGAACCGCCCTCGAGGATCATGTCATCGGGACGATAGCGACGGCAGCCGGAGAGCTCAGCTATCTTAAGGGCGATCTGCTCGTCCTTGTCCCATGGGAAATAGAGGCCGTCGACGAGGCCGCCGTAGGCGTTGAAGTGCCAGTGGTTGGCGCGCTTATCGCCCTTGCCGTTGATAACAAAAGTGGCAGCGGTGTCACGGAACCAAGCGTCGTCGGTGGTCATCTCGATAACGGTGACGTTCTCGTCTTCCTCAAAGAAGGCCTTGCAGTTGGCGTAGTCAGCCTGGTTGGCGCACATGGTGACCGGGGTGAACTCGGCGATGGCGCGAGCGATGGCGGCATACTGCCTCTGAGCCGGCTTGGCGCCGTGGGCCCAGGTGTCGGTGCGGTGGGGCCAACCCATCCACACGCGATCCTGCGGGGCAAACTCAGCAGGCATAAAGAAGCCGTCGGCCTTTGGAGTGGACTCGGACTCGGTGATCGTACGCATAAGATTTCCTCCAAATCGAACGATCGCTTGCCGCGGGCGGGTTACCCGCGGCCTAAAAACCAAGAGATAGCGGGCGGTGGTTACCGGAGCTATCGCTCACACCCGCCCCAGGGAATGGTTAGACAATTGAGAAGTAGGAATCCCAATTCTGGGTGCTCTAGTCCTCTTCGGCCTCGGCGGCCTCCTCGGCGAGACGCTGAGCAGCCAGCTCGGGGGTGAGACCCTTGTACTCGGTCTCGCGGCCCTTGGCGCTGACTACGCGGACGACCTCGCCGATGAGCACAAGCACGATGAAGATAACGATCATCGGAACCTTGTCAACAATTTCATCGACGGAGAACGGAGCCAGCGTTGCAACGATGGCCAAGATCAGCTCGATGCAGGGAATGGCCAGCATGACCTTCATCATGGCACCCTTAAACGGGAACGTGAAGATGCGCTCACGGTTCGGGTCGTTCTTACGAAGGTTGAGGAACGCCGGGAACATCGGGATGTAGGTGAGCAGCAGGAAGACGACGGAGGTGCCAAAGAGCATCCAGAAAACACCGTTGGAAATGGCGTCGATGGGAACCAGCTGCAGGCACAGCACCAGGGAGGCAACGATGGCGTTGACCAGGTTGGCGCCGTTGGGCATATCGTCATCCGAGATCATCGAGGCAAAGACCTTGGGCATGTTGCCGTGCTCGGCAGCGTAGCGAGCAACGGAGTTAACGCCGAAGGACCAAGCGGCCATGTTGGCGAACAGGGTGATCAGGAAGGCGATGCAGATGACCTTAAAGATCATGGAGTCGCCCACCATGGTCTGGACTGCGACAATCATGCCATAGTCGGGGTCGATGGAATCGGCCGGCACGGCAGCGCCGATGCCAAAGCCAGCGAACAGGTAGACCACAGCGATGGACAGGCCACCGACGATGATAGCCTTGGGGATATCGCGAGCGGGATCGGCCATGTCGTCGGTCATAGTGCAGATGACCTCAAAGCCCATGAAGTTAAAGATGATGATCGACAGGTAACCGAGAGCGTTGGTGTTGGTGAGCTCGGGCAGGAAGGTGGCAGCGGACATGTCGTTCGCAAAACCGTTCTCCATGGCATACCAAATGCCCAAAGCGCCAACGATAACCGCGACGGCGACCTTGATGATGGCGCCACCGTTCAGAACCCACTCGGAGTCGGCAGCCTTGGAACGACCCATAAGATAGACGATCCACACAAAGGCAAGGTCGATACCAATCTTGGCAATCAGATTGAACTCGACGCCAAAAACCATGCCCAAAATGTCGGGGAACATGGTAGCCAGCGAGGCGATCCACAGCGGGTAGTTGACCCAGTAGTAGTACGAGATGCGGGCGCCCCACTTGTCGCCCAGGCCATCGCGCACCCAGTCGTAAATGCCGCCCTCGCCGTCATAGGTGGTGCCGAGCTCGGCGACAACCATGCCATAAGGGAGCAGGAAGGTCAGGATCAGGAAGATCCACCAGAAGAACTGCTGGTTGCCAATGGCAGCAGCAGGAGCGGCGGCCTCGCAAACGAAGACGACGCAGATGATGGTCGAAATGACCGTCAAAAAGGAAAGCTTTTTCTTTCCGTCGCTCATGATGAGCTCCTTCGCTCAGTCTTGGACAAATCGAGGCCCTTAAGATATTAAGGCAATTGCCGGGCCTCGGTGAGCGGGCGACAGGAGACGAGCATCCGCCGCCCGCAAACGTGCTTTTAGGCGCCTTGGGGCTTAGAGCTGCTCGAGAGCCTCGAGAGCGGCGTGAAGCTCGGCCTTGGCGGAGTACTCGACACCCTCGTCGTTGAGCGGAGTGCGCTTGCCCAGGGCGGCGAGGAGAGCACGGATGGAGTGCTTGCGGTTCTCGGCCTCGACCCAGCACAGGGAGCGCTCGGGATCGTCCATAACCTCGTCGACGACTTCCTCGTTGCGGGTGGCCGGCAGGCAGTGCATGAACTTGGAGCCTGCGCCGGCGAAGTTCATCATGTCCATGGTGACCTGATACTTGGGATAGAACACGTCCATGTAGTTCTCGCCCGAGACCTCCTCGTCGTACAGGCCATACCACACGTCGGTGTAGATGAAATCGGCGCCCTTGATGCACTCGATGTCGTCGGAGATGACGACGGAGCCGCCGGAGACCTTGCAGTTCTCCTCGGCGATGGCCATCATCTGCTTGCCGAACTCGGCGCGCTCCTCAACGGTGCCAACGTGCAGACCGCCATCGGGGACCTGGTGGCCCTTAGGTCCAAACTGGACAAACTTCATGCCGACCTTGGAGGCGATAAACATGAGGGAGACGCAGACCTGGGTGGCGTCGCCGATGAAGGCCAGGGTGCAGTCCTCGATCTTCTTGCCCTCGGGGAGGTTCTCGAGCATGGTCATAAGGTCGCCCATCTCCTGCGTGGGATGGTTGAACTCGGACATGCCATTGATGACGGGCACAGCGGAGCCCTCGGCAAGGCCGACGACGTCCTTGTGACGGTCAACGCGAGCCATCATGATGTCGAGCAGCGAGCCCATAACGCGAGCGGTGTCGCCCAGGGACTCGTGACCGCCGAGCTGGATGGTGCCAGGGCCATAGAACTGAGCATGGCCGCCGAGGTCGGTCATAGCGGTCTCGAAGGAAAGACGGGTGCGGGTGGAGACCTGCTGGAAGATCATGCCAAGGCTCTGGTTGCGGAGCAGGTGCGGATAATAACCGTCAACCTTGATGGCCTTCTTCATTGCCAGGCCAAGATCCTCAATAGCCAGGATCTGCTCTTTGGTGAAGTCGTTGGTGTCGATGAAATCCTTAGGCAGTGCCATGTCGATTTCCTTTCCGCCGGTCTTGCCGACTATTACTATGAGGCGCTCGTACATCACGCCTCGTGTTGACAAGACCATCATTCATCCATATGTAACTATTGCCTAGTTTATTCGAGATTAAAGACCGTTCACGGAGTTACATCTCCTCTAATCCAATATAAACCAGCAGGTAGCGGGTTTGCAGGGGGTTTACTATCCAGAACCGCGAACGGTATACGGCTATACTGTATTTCGGCGCCTAATCCGCAATGAAACGAAGGGTTGAGACGTCTATATCCCACAAGGTATACAGGGCTCGGCCATAGATAAATGAGATGGGACGGTGGCAGATGAACACCCTGATGTTCTTCTATACCCTAGCGATACTCGTGATCTGTATTGTGACGGCAGTACTTTCGCTTGCCGCCTATGCCTCGTCTCGTCGACGCATCTTTGTCTATGGCTGCGGCGTATTTATCTGCTATGCCATCGAGATGACCGAGATCTTCTTTTTTGAATACACGTTGCAAAACCAGAGCTTTCCGGCCAGTGACTATTACTCAATTACCATGCCTGTAATGCGGACCCTTGTGGCGACCGCTTCACAGGCTTTTATTTGGGCCATCGCCATGGACTTGCTCGACAAGCATTCAAAAAAGCAGTTTGTTATTCCCATCGCAACGTTCTTGTTGAGCGAACTGCTGATTATCATCGCTGTCCCTTACGGTCCCATGCATCAATGGCTCTACTACACAATGCGTCAGGTATTCCTTGTATTTGTGGGGCTCTATATCTTTTGGACGGCGCATAAAAGCACGCAGGTCGAACTTAAGGCTCGCGTCAGCAATCAACGAAAGCACCTCATCATTGGTGCCATTCTGGTCGGGCGTATCGTTGCCGAGGACTTCTACAATATCTTGGTGGTCCCCATGAGCCTGGCGCCCTCCTGGCTGCAGCTGTACCTATCCGAGCGCAACTTTAGCGAGAACATCTTTGCGTGCTACTTTGCGATTCTGCTGGTCATCTACGCCTACCACGTGCTTTCGATTCGCATGCAGGAGGCGCCCGAGGAAAAGAACGTCAGCGATCTTGATCGGCACATCGAAGAGCAGATGCCCTTCTATCGCAACGCCTACAAGCTCTACAACCGCGAGGCCGAAGTCATGCGCCTGGTTGTGCTGGGCAAATCAAACCTGCCAAAAAGGGACAGGTTTATTTTGGCAGGTTTTATCTGGGCAAACGTCAACTGAGCCACTTTCCCTTGCGGTAGTCTTCTAACAGCAAAAACCAAGTGAGTAGACTTTTTGCAGGAAGCCGAGCACACCCCAAAACGCCACAGCTCTGACCTGCGGTTTTATTGAGCGTTTGGCGCGGTGTGCTCGACAAGTCCAAAAAAGTCTACTCACTTGCATCTAAGGCGCACCAGAAAGGCAAAAACCGCCGCGAAAGGGATCCGGACCCCGTTCGCGACGGCTGTTCGCGCTGGTTTTGTGACGGTTTTGCCCGCTTGTTATTCGCTGTAGCGAGTGGCTATGGCAGCTTGCACCATGCCGGTGCTCATGAGGTAGGTCACCAGGAAGTAGCCTCCGTAGGCTGCCAGGAAGATTGCACAGGTGAGGCCCACGGTGCCGCCGATGCTCATATTTCCGAATAAGCTCACCAGCTCGATGATCACCTTAAGCGCCACAAAGGAGTGCGCCAAGCCCACTGCCAGCGGGAACAGGAAGAACACCGCTTGCTGCGCCATCACCGAATGCCGGATCTGACGGTCGTCACAGCCGATCTGTGCCAGCACACGATAGCTGCGGCTGCCGTCGGCCACATTGGAGAGCTGCTGGATCGACAGAATCGCCGCACATGCAACGACCAGCACAAAGCCAATGTAGATGGCTAGATAGCTAATCATGCCGTTCATCTGCGCTGCTTGCGTGTACATCTCGGAACGCGTGATGAAGACTCCCCATCCCCCCGGCTCCTTGCCGTCAACGAGCAGAATGTCGAGCATGGTGTATTTAATGCTCTCGTCTGCCTTGGTCACATCCATCCCCTGCTTGTAGTTAACGAGCAGATTACTGGAATACGGCTGCAGATTAAGTTGGGACAACAGCTCATCGGCTACGACCACGGTACCGGGATTGCTGCCCATCGCCGAGTTGGCGATGGCAGCCGTGTCCTCGTCCGACTTATCGGTTGCGGGCTTGAGCGTATGCCCGCCCAAGGTGAGGGTATGGCCCCCAGCCATGTATTTGGTGTACAGGTCGCCCAGCTCGCCGCCCATATCACACGTAAGCACGTACTGGTCGCGACCAATGCTCACCGGATCCTCGCCCATCATCTGGCGCAGTTTGTTGTACTGGCTCGCCGGCGTCACAAACAGGCCCATATCATCGGCATTGCTGCCCTCGAGCGCCTTCGGAAGCTTTTCGCCCATGGTCTTGCACATCTCGCCTGCCACCACCGAGGGGCCCGAGCCGCCAGGCGGGTAACTCAGATACGAATCGACCTGCACATGCTCACCGGCAACATCGGCGATATTGACCTTCTTGCCGGTCTCGTCGTTGTTGTCCGCCGACTTGCACTCGCCATGCCATGCAGCGTACAAATCGACCGTTGCATCTGCCAGCACCATACGATCGGCCTCAGACGGATTGACATACTCCTTGTAGTAGTCGAGCCTATCGGGCGTGTAATAGACATACGTCTGAGATACGTCAACAGGGTTATAGCGCTCCAGATTCTCGTTCATCACGTTGGCAATAGACATACCGCACGTCACCGAGGTAATGGCCAAAAACAGGATCATCGCGATGACGCCCATCGAAAAGCACACCGTGTTGACCTTGGCCGCAAGCTGGCGCACGGTAAACATGTTGAGGCCGCGCCAGTACACGCCGCGCAGGCTCTGCAGCAGCTTGATGAGCATGCCCGAGAGTCCCCAGAACAGGGCAAAGGTGCCTACCGTGACCATGGCCGTGGTGATGCCAAACTGGCTCATTGCCCCGTCCAGCTTGTCGCCCGTCGCGGTTAGCGGGAACCCATCACGCAGCAGGCGGTAATAGGCCACGCCCACCAGCACCACGCCCACAGCAAAGATGGCAATCGCAATCCAGGGGTTGCGTGTCTTGATGCTCTCGTTGCGCCTCTCGGCGCACATAAGCTCGATGAGCTTGGTACGGCGCACGGCGCGAAGGTTCAGCAGTAGCGTAAGCACAAACATCACGAGCATGCAGGCAAGGGTCAGGTTGAACGCATGCACCGAAAAAAAGAAGTGGAAATTAGCGATCTGTGTCTTAAAGAGCGAGGCCGTAAAGAATGTCATGAGCTGGGAGAGCCCCACGCCCAGCACAATGCCGGCGACAAAGGCGCCGACCGAAACGATCACGGTCTCGAGCGCCATGATCGTGGCAACGCGACCGCGCCCCATGCCGAGCACCTGGTACAGGCCAAACTCCTTCTTGCGGCGTTTCATGATGAAGTTATTGGCATACACCATCAAAAAGGCCATGACGCCGGCCAAAAAGTACGTGAGGTAGCCGATCATGGTGCCCATGAGCTCGGATAGGCCCTCCTCCTCAATGCCGGCAATATCGACCTGCATCGAGACGGTGTTAAAGGCATAGAAAACGGTGACGCCCAAGGTGAGCGTCAAAAGGTAGACGAGGTAATCGCGGCCGGCGCGGCGGACGTTACCCCAAGCGAGTTTACAGAGCATCGGAGCCCTCACCGCCCATCATGGCAACGACCTCCATAATGCGGTCGAAGAACTCTCGGCGGTCGGTGTCGCCGCGGCGCAGCTCGGTGAAGATCTTGCCGTCGCGAATAAACAGCACACGGCTCGTGTAGCTGGCGGCAAAGCTGTCGTGCGTGACCATGAGCACCGTGGCGCGCAGGCGGCGGTTAAGGGCCTCCAGGCTCTCGAGCAGCAGGCGAGCGCTCTTGGAATCGAGGGCGCCGGTGGGCTCGTCGGCCATGATCATGGTGGGGTCGGTGACGAGTGCGCGAGCCGCGGCAACGCGCTGTTGCTGACCGCCGGACATCTGGTAGGGATACTTGTCGAGCACCTGACTGATAGACAGACGCGCGGCTACATCCTGCACGCGGGTCGAGATCTCTGCCGAGTTTGTGCGGGCGATGGTGAGCGGCAGGGCGATGTTCTCGCGTGCTGTGAGCGTATCGAGCAGGTTGGAATCCTGGAAGATAAAGCCGAGCTCCTCGCGGCGGAACTGCGAAAGCTTGGCCTGCTTCATGCGCGTCACGTCCTGGCCGTTGATGCGGATGGTGCCACTCGTGGCGCTATCGATGGTCGACACGCAGTTGAGCAGCGTCGACTTGCCCGAGCCCGAGGCGCCCATGATGCCAACGAACTCACCGCGGTTGACGGTAAAGCTGACGTCGTTGAGCGCGCGGGTCACGTTGCCCAGCGCTCCATATACCTTTTCGAGATGCGCGACCTCCAGTACCGGGGTCGCCATGTGCGTGGTTTGCATACCGAGTCCTTTCTTGCGATTAGTCTACGGCATCTATAGTCGCAAGAAGCCGAGTCGGCTACCATCGATATGGCTTACGCTTGCCTTACCGTTGCGTAAGGTAAGCGTAGTCTGCCACGTGTTGATGTTGAGAGAGGGCTCCTGTTGAAGACTGTTCATGTTGCCGCTGGGATCATTCGCAAGGAAGGATCCGACGAGCTACTGGCTGTGCAGCGCGGCTATGGCGACATGCAGGGACTTTGGGAGTTCCCCGGCGGCAAGCTCATGCGCGGCGAGACGCCAGAAGACGCCGTGCGTCGCGAGCTCATGGAAGAGCTGCAGGTGAAGGTCACCAACCTGCGTGACTTCTACACCGTTGAGTATGACTATCCCGATTTCCATCTCTCCATGGAGTGCTACTACTGCTCGCTCGCCGATGAATCCGATGAGCCCCAGAAACACGACCGCCAGCTTGATATCCGCTGGATTCCACGCACCTCGCTTGCCACGGTGGAATGGATGCCCGCCGACAAGGGGCTCATTGATGCTCTGATTGAGTTAAAGGAAGATCGGCTCGAGGCAAGCTCCGCCGATGACGCCGCGCCCAACACAACCGACAAACCCGCCACCAAACCCAAGCGCGCACCTAAACGCCGCAGCAAAAAGCGTCCCAAGCCCGGCCTGCTCGACGGCATCGATACCTCGGACCTCTCCGCTGACGAGCGCGAACTGGTCCGCCGTCGCGCCGCCATCAAAAAGTCCATGAAGGGCAACAAGCGCGCCAACACCAAGCCCGAGCTGCTCGTTCGCCAGCGCCTGCGCGCCGCGGGCCTTACGGGCTATCGCTTGGAATGGAAGGTTCCCGGCAAGCCCGACATCGCCTTCCCCGGCCGCAAGATCGCCATCTTTGTCAATGGTTGCTTTTGGCATCGTTGCCCCAAGTGCAACCCCAGCCAGCCCAAGCGCAACGTTGAGTTTTGGGAGGCAAAGTTCCGTCGCAACGTCGAGCGCGACCGCGCTGCCGTGGCAGCACTCACTCAAATGGGCTGGACGCCCATAACCATCTGGGAATGCGAACTCAAAAAAGACCGCATCGACGCCACGATGGAAAAGGTCATCGAGCAGGTGCGCGCCACAGAGCCGCAGCGCTAACAGCGAGCATTCACACGCTCCGCACGTCCGCGCCACATCCACGTCACAAACCTTAGAAAGCCCTTAAGCTCAAAACCTTTCAAGAGTGTTACTCGATACCTCTGACCTGCAGTTTCATCGTAACACCAAACCAGGTTAAGCCTTTCTTTAGCGCTTCTTTGCAGCAGCCGCGGCATAATGTAGCCAGCGCACGGGACCTAGCAGCAAACCCCGAGCGCATCCTTTTGGTGGATATCGAGGAGGCCGCAAAAGCATGCATTCTTCCAATGACGCAGCACAGCAGCCATCCCTAAAACATGCAAACCTTTTCTCCTTCCCCCCGACACAGAGAAACGGCCTCCTCGACTCCCCAACCTCGCAGCACATGCGCTCAACCGACCAGAGCCTCAACCTGCAGGTCTCATTCAAAAAGCTCCAAGCATCGCTGGATACAGCATTCCCCGAACAAGCCCGGGCGTACTAACCGTTCATCAACAAAGGAGCCTTAACGCTCGCGTCCCACTCTTTCAGACCCAACGCCACAAGGGCGACTGAGCAGGCGCGCACGCCAGCCCGTCTCGAGGGCGATGTGTTCTAACAGGTAGCTCAGGATGGTCAGGATGCCGAACATGTTGTCCGAGCGCACCTTGTAGGGCTCGCGCCGAGGTCCATCAGGTTCACGAGAATCCAGTAGAGCGGCAGGCCGTGCTTGCATCCGTCCTCGTCAGCCTCGGGCTTGCGCTTGAAGATGTACCAGTAGCCGCTGAGCCGGTAGTATCCGACATTCTCGAGGTGGGCGATAAGGACGTCGCGGTCCGCTACGAGGCCGCGCTCGCCCATGAGCAGGTCGGCCTGCTCCTCGAAGGTCAACCAGGGCTTCGTTTATTCTCCCATGGTGCTCCCGTGCTCGGATGAAGTTGATATTCAAGGCCTCCCGAATCCGCATCCAGCGCCCTGATGGGACCTGGCAGTGAAGAGTAAAATGGAGCTATTGCTGCACAATTCGCCTCTGTCATGTTTGTTGAGACCTCGAGGCGATCGAGCCTGAAAGGCATCAACAATGGGCACCATAGCCGACATCCTCAACCGCATCGACTCGGGCGACTACGCAATGCCGCAGTTCCAGCGTGGCTACGTTTGGAACCGCGCACAGGTGCGCAAACTCATGACGTCGCTGTACAAGGGCTATCCGGTGGGCACGATACTCTTGTGGCAAACTCCTGTGGAAGACGCAGACATCAAGGGCGAGAAGGTCATCGGACAGGGTGCCGTCAACCTCATTCTCGACGGCCAGCAGCGCATGACGTCGCTCTACGGCATCATGCGTGGCAAGGAACCACCCTTCTTCGAGGGCGACAAGCACGCATTCGCCGACCTCATGTTCAACATCAAGGATGAGGTATTCGAGTTCCGTGCCCCCAAGATGAAGGGCGACCCCATGTGGGTCTCGGTAACCGAGGTCTACCAATCCGGAGCCGTAACGGAAGCCGTCAGCATCAAACAGGCCGCCGGCCTTGACGACCCGACCTTCACGTTGACCCTCACGCGGCTCAACCGCATAGAGCAGATCAAACAGACTGAGATACTCTCCCAGACCGTGACCGGCCCAGACAAAACCGTCGACGTAGTCGTGGATATCTTCAACAGCGTGAACTCGGGCGGCACGAAGCTTAGCAAGGGCGACCTCACGCTCGCCAAAATCTGCGCGGAATGGCCCGCCATGCGCGATGAGATGCAGAAGGCTCTCGACGGCTTCTCGGCCAAGGGATACGACTTCACACGCGACTGGCTGCTGCGCTGCCTGACCGTCCACCTCGCGAAGTCGGCGTATTTCTCCACTCTCGACGGCTTCTCCGTATCGGAGATTCAAAAGGGACTCAAGGAGACCGTCCAGCTCGTGGGCACCTGCCTCGACCACATCGCGGGCAGACTCGGACTCGACCACACCCGCGTCCTAGGCAGCCCCTTTTCCATCGCCACGATGATCGCGGTCATAGACCAGAAGGGAGGCAATCTTACCTCGGCCGAGTGGGACCGCCTACTCTACTGGCATATTCACGTCTTCCTCTGGGGGCGCTACGCAGGCTCCACCGAGAGTGTGCTTGCCCAGGATATAAACGCCGTCAAGAGTGGCGAGGGGATCGCCGGACTGCTCAGGCTCATAAAGACGAACAGGCCCGACCTAAGCCTCCACCCCGACGACTTCTGGGGATGGAGCACGGGAGCGCGCCTCTACCCGCTCATGTACCTTCTCGCCCGCATGGGGCATGCTCGCGACTGGGGCAGCGGAATCGAGCTCAACTCTCACCTTCTCGGCAAGAACTCGACACTCGATGTGCACCACATATTCCCCAAGAAGGTGCTCTACGCCGCCGACCGCAACAAGTCGATGGTAAACCAGCTCGCCAACTACGCCTTCTTAACCAAGGGGACAAACCTGGAGATCTCAGACAAGCTCCCCTCGGATTACCTGCCGGGCTACGTCGCCGCAAACCCCGGAGCGGTCGAATCTCACGCTGTGCCGATCGACGACCCTTCCCTCTGGGAAATCGGGAACTACGAGGCCTTCCTCGCCCGGAGGCGCGAGCTTCTCTCCGAGAAGGCCAACGTGATCCTATCTGCCCTCTACAGAGGAAAAGACCTGGGTGAGCTGCCCACCGCTTTCAGACAGCCGGGGGCCGCGAGCGTCCTCGACCACGATGACGAAGCTCTCTCAGGGCTCTCGGACTGGTTGACGGAGAGGGGTTACGGACACGGGGCGGCGAACTTCGGGGTGAGTGGCACGTCTAAGACCGTAATCGTTGACCTTGCATGGCCGGACGGCTTGCAGACCGGCCTCGGCGAACCGGTCGCTCTCATGGTCGATAGCGAGCCCGAGGAGCGCTCTTTCGTGACCAAGCTCGGATACCACGTGTTCGAGACACCTGAGGACTTGGTGGCCTCTGTTGTAAACGATGAGGCATAAGGGAGCTTCATGAAAGATCTCGACAAATACCGGGGCTGCCTCGTTGGCGGGGCCGCAGGCGACGCGCTTGGATACGCCGTGGAATTCTGGGGCGAGAAGCATATCTTCTTCCGCTATGGCGAGCGCGGCATAACCGAGTACAAACTCGATACCAAAGGCGTGGCGCGCTTCTCCGACGATACGCAGATGACCCTCTTTACAGCAAACGGCCTGCTTTTAGGTACCACGCGTGGGATGACACGCGGCATTATGGGGCCGTATGAAAGCTATGTAGGCTATTGCTACGGAGACTGGTACCGCGCGCAGACCGAGAGGTATCCGCTCGACGAAGGGCGGAGTGACGTCTACCACTACTCATGGCTCGTCGGCGTGCCTGAGCTCTTCGAGCAGCGCGCGCCGGGGAACACGTGCCTCTCCGCCTGCGCGGAGGGGTGCAAGGGGACGACCGAGTGTCCCGTCAACAGCAGCAAGGGCTGTGGCGGCGTGATGCGCGTGGCTCCGGCAGGGCTCTACCTCGACCCTGAAGATGGCGCCCACTGCAGCGGCTACGCCGACACCCTCCGGCTTGGCGCGGAGTGTGCTGCCCTCACGCACGGCCACGCGCTGGGCTGGCTGCCCGCCGGAGCGCTCGCGGTGATTGTGAGCATGCTGGCGCACAAGCCAGGTTGCGGTGTGCGCGAGGCCATCATGGGTGCGCTGGACGCACTCCCCAAAGCCTATCCGAATGCCAAACATGTGAAGGAACTGCAAGGCCTTCTTATGCATGCGCTGCGTCTCGCCGACTCCTCCAAGGGCGACCTCGACTGCATCCACGAGCTCGGCGAGGGATGGGTGGCCGAGGAGACGCTGGCCATCGCCGTATTCTGCGCGCTTCGGCACGAGCACGACTTCGAGGCGGGAATCGTTGCTGCCGTGAACCACAACGGTGACTCGGACTCCACCGGCGCGGTGTGCGGCAACATCCTCGGGGCGAGACTTGGCTTTAGCGAAATCCCCGCGAAGTACACCGAGCGCCTCGAGTTGCTGAACGTAATCGAGGGTTTCGCGGACGATCTCTACCACGACTGCCAGATTGACGAATGCATAGGCTCAGCCGATGGCATCTGGGAACACAAGTACATTTATAACGACTACGCCGAGTGGGTCGTTACCCAAAGATCGGAAGGATTGGATGAATCATCCCGAGTTTAATCAACTCCGCTTTAGCGTCGGCGGCCTCTTTCTGGGAAATGCCAAGGCTGAGGGGTTCCTTCTCATGCGCCGCTCTCGCCCTCCAGCAACAAGCACATCAGCCCCAACGCCACAAGGGCGATTGAGCAGGACGGCTTGGGCGGGTCCCCGTACTTAGCTTCCAAAATCATTCCGCAGCGCGAAGGCCCCCGTTGCCAACGCTTCGTAGAAGCGAGGCAACGGGGGCCTTCATGCGCGAGGACGTTTTGGAAACTAAGTACGGGGACCCGCCCAAGCCGTCCGGTGGGATCAGAGTACCCTTGCTGTTACTCTGCTTTGCCCACAGAGTTGAGGTTGGTCATGCGGATCTTAACCAGCTCGGTGATCTCACGCATGCCCTCCTTGGCCGGCTTCTTAGGATCGAAGCAGGCAGGGTTCTCGGCCATGTAGGCCATGAAGCCCTTGGTGTAGGCCTGACGCAGCTCGGTTGCGTAGTTAACCTTGCAGATGCCGTTCTTCACAGCCTCGGCAACCTGCTCATCGGGCACACCGGAGGTGCCGTGCAGGACCAGCGGCACGTCGACGGCGTCGCGGATGGCCTTGACCACGGACTGCTCGATGTGCGGGTCGCTCGTGTACACGCCGTGGCTGGTGCCAACGCCAATAGCGAGGGAGGTGCAGCCAGTGCGCTCGACGAACTCCTTGGCCTCGGCCGGATCGGTGTAGGGGCTCTCGCCCTCAACCGCGGGACCGTCGTCCTCCTTGCCGCCGACCTTGCCGAGCTCAGCCTCGACGGGCACGCCCATGGCGCGGCCGGCGTCGGCGACGGACTTGGTCAGGGCAATGTTGTCCTCGAAGGACTCGTGCGAGCCGTCGATCATGACAGAGGTGTAGCCGGTGCGGAAAGCCTGCATGCAGCGGTCATAGCCATCGCCGTGATCGAGGTGCAGAGCGACGGGCACGGAAGCGCGCTCGGCGGCAGCCTTGACCATGCCGTAGAAGTAGTCCAGACCAGCGGTCTTGATGGTGCCCGGGGTGGTCTGCATGATGACGGGGGACTTGGTCTCCTCGGCAGCGGCCAGAACGGCCATAACAAACTCGAGGTTCTCGACGTTGAACGCGCCGACGGCGTAGTGGCCGGCCTGAGCGTCCTTGAGCATCTTTTCGGTGGTAACAAGTGCCATGAGCGTTTGCTCCTCTCCCTCGCCCGCATCTGGACATCGGGCGTACGTGTCCGCAAGGCGTTTTACCTTGCGTTTTGCTTCGCTCATTGTATGAAATTCAGCGGCTCTGCATGTACGAGATATTGAGCCCATGCAGGTCAATACAGTCGTTTTTGAAAAGTAAACGGAAGGAATTGGAGCTGAGTGGGCGTGTTCGATATTGAATTTTGGGCGTTAAACGTCTTTCTTTTATAGAAAAAGTAAGTAATCGAAAGGCGTTTTCTTACTTAAAAAGAAAATGAACGAAAATAGACTCAACACAATTCCTGCAAATTTCAGACGATGATGGAGCGAATATGGCCCATGCAACAACCCGAGCTTTCGCCGATGAGCGTCGTGCCGCCATTATGGAAATGCTCGAACATAACGCCTCGGTGCAAGTGGCAGAAATCGCCCAGACCTTTGGTGTGTCCTCCGTTACCGCCCGTGCCGACCTAGACGCGCTCGCCGAATCCGGCAAGCTGCGTCGCACGCATGGTGGCGCTGTGTCGCTCCAGAAGCGACTGACCGTATCCACCCAGGATCGCCGCATCAACGTCAATGTTGCCGCCAAGCAGGCCATCGCGCAAAGCGCCATCGGGCTCGTCAATGACGGCGACACGCTGCTCGTCGACTCGGGCACCACGGCGCTCGAGTTCGTTCGGCTCCTCGATCAACGCAACGGCATCACCGTTATCACGGCCGACATTACCATTGCCGATTACATCGACGAGAGCATGCCCTCGGTCGATGTCGTCATGCTGGGCGGGGCACTGCGCAAAGGTCATCGCTATCTGTACGGCCCGCTTACCATGCAGGCGCTCCAAATGGTCCATGCCGATCTTGCCGTCATGTGCCCCGGCGCTTTTGTTCCCGGCTGCGGCTTTACGACCGACTTTCCGCAGATGGCCGAAACCAAAGCGGCTATGGTCGGTGCCGCCCGTCAAAACGTCGCCCTCATGGATGCCAGCAAGGTCAACGGACGCGGCATGTACCGTTTTGCCGAGCTTGCCGACGTCAACACCATCGTGATGGACCGTGATCCCGACGATGCCGTCGCCACCTCAATCGCCGAGACCGTCGACGACGCCCGCCCAAATCTCGTCATCGCCGGCGCTTAAACAAAAACCACCACAAAGGTGCCTGTCCCCTTTGTGGTGGTTTTCGCATCAAAAGCTAACAAATCGCTACTTGGAAAGCTCGTCGGCGAGGGCTTCGATCTGAGCGCGCGAGGTGTCGTTGAGCGAACCCAGGACGGTCACTTTGTTCTGCGTCAGGGTGATGTCCTTCATGCCCTCGAGCTCCTTGGTCATAACCTTAGCGGCGGCAGGTGCCCAGGAGCCGGCCTCGACGAGTGCCACCGTACGGTTCTGATAGGCGTGCTCGGCAAGCGTGTGGATAAAGGTGCTCATGAACGGGAAGATCTCGCCCTGATAGGTGATGGAAGCGAGCACCAGACGGTCGTAGCGGAACGCATCCTCAACGGCCTCGGCCATGTCGTCGCGAGCCAGGTCAAAGACGGAGACCTTCTGACCGCGAGCCTCAAGCGCGGATGCGAGCTCCTCAACGGCAGCCTTCAGATGGCCGTACACGCTCGCATAGGCAATCGTGATGCCCTCGTCCTCGGGCTGATAGCTCGACCAGGTGTTGTAGGTGTCGAGGTAGTAGCCCAGGTTCTCGGTCAGCACGGGGCCATGAAGCGGGCAGATGATCTGGATGTCCAGATCGGCGGCCTTCTTAAGCACGGCCTGCACGAACTTGCCGAACTTACCGACGATGCCAAAGTAGTAGCGGCGAGCCTCGCAGGCCCAACCTTCCGGATCTTCGATGTCGTTGGCGCCAAACTTACCAAAGCCGTCGGCACTAAAGAGCACCTTGTCGGTGGCCTCGTAAGAGAACAGCACCTCGGGCCAGTGCACGTTGGGAGCGCCGACAAACGTTAGGCTATGACTGCCCAGATCGAGCACGTCGCCCTCTTTGACGACCATCTTACGCTCGGGGAAGTCGGTGCCAAAGTAGTTGACCATCATGCGGAAAGCGCCCATGCTGGCCACAATCTGCGCTTGGGGATAGCGCTCCATAAAGGCGGCGATGCCAGCAGAGTGATCGGGCTCCATATGGTGAATGACCAGGTAGTCGGGCGTGCGGCCGTTGAGCACGGTCTCGAGGTTGCCGAGCCACTCGTCGACAAATCCGCCATCGACCGAATCGGCGACAGCGATCTTCTCGCCCAAGATAACGTAGCTGTTGTATGCCATACCGTTCTCGGACACATCGTACTGGCCCTCGAACAGGTCGATGTCATGATCGTCAACGCCAATGTAGCGGATATCCTTGGTGATCTCCATCAGGCAAAGCCTCCTAGATAGACAAATGAACCCGTCTATCATAGCACTCGCCTTCATAGTCACGGCTATCTGCCGGCATCCTTACCGATTGTTATTGATATGCAACGCCGAGCCGTTGACCTGCGAAAACTATGCGCGCGGCACTGCCGTGGTGTGTCGAATGATGAGTTGTCCGGGAATACGAATGGCAACAGTTTTGCCCGCCGCACCCGCCTCGGGGACCGCATGCTCGAATACCTCGCGTCCGCGCTGATGTAGATCGAACCGCACGGTCGTAAGCTCGTTGTGTGCGACAAAATCATCGAGCGAATCGTCGACGCCCACCACGCTCACGTCCTCGGGCACGCGCAGGCCGCTATCGCGCAGCGCGGCGATGGCCCCGTTTGCCATCTGATCGTTTGCCGCATAGATCGCCGTCATGGTGCGATCGTGCTCGGCCAGGTACCTGCCGGCCTCGTAACCGCTGTTAGCAGACCAGTCGCCCTCGAGCGGTTCTGCCGGCGCGATGTGTTTACGCTCGAGCGCATCCTGCCAACCGGCGCGACGAAATTGCTCGTCGACCGAGAAGGACGGGCCGCCAATATAGCGAATCTGCTCGTGCCCCAGCTCAAACAGATGGTCCATAAGCAACAGCGAGCAGCCGTAATGGTCGGAATCGACTGTGGTCACGCGCGGATGCGCATACATGGTAACGATGACCGTGCCAATGCCCGGCAGTGGATCAAACGTCTCAAAATCGGGCGCCATGCGGCTCATGCCGATGATGATGCCATCCACCGGCAATGCGGCCATACGACGCGTTGCCTCGGCAAGCGAGAATTCCTCGGTCTTGGACATCTCGACCAGCGTGATGGCGCAGCCGCGCTCGCGGGCCGCGCTGGCAATGCCGTCGATCATCGTAAGGTTGCCAAACTTGGTGACATCGTTGATGCAAAGGCCGACCGAATGGTAACGGCCGTCACGCAGCGAACGGCCGGCATAGCTCGGACGGAAACCGAGCTCCTGCATGGCTGCCTGCACGCGCTGACGCGTCTGCTCGTTCACGTTGGGCAATCCGTTGGCAACGCGCGAAACCGTCTGCTGCGAAACACCGGCAGCGCGGGCAACGTCGGCCATGGAAACCGGACGCGAACCCGTGTCGTTGGAAGGGCGCCTTGCCATAAAGATCACCTTCGCTCCTGTAGGAAGCCTAAATACCCCATGCGAAATTGCAGATCACACAGGAGGCTTTGTTGTCTATCGATAATGTTAACGTACTCTACTATACCTATCAGCAGTTATGCAGCGCCCTCAACACCACCTGAATACCGTTCACGGCTTATTTTCGACCGATTGCAGGAAAGCGAAGAAGTCAGTGGTTCCAGGCTATGAGTACGTTAACATATGACGTAAGCACACCGATACCATGATGGCCTGCGCTCCGGGCGCTCAGGCCATGGCGTCGTATTCGAAAGGACGCTCATGATTACCACAACTCCGTTCGGCACCGCCCCCAGCGGCTCGCCGGTTACGGTCTATAACCTTGTTTGCGCAGGTGCCCGCGTGCGCGTCATGGACTATGGCGCGACCATCCTTGGCATCGAGGTTCCCGATGCCTCAGGCGATGTTGCCGACATCGCGCTCGGCTTCGATGCCCTCGATGGCTACTTCGACAATCCGGCGTGCTACGGCGGAACTATTGGCCCTTCGGCCAACCGAACGGATAAAGGCCAAATCGAGATTGCCGGCACGGTCTATCAGATGGCATGCAACGATGGTCCTGACAAAGCCAATAATCTGCACACCGACCTTGAGCATGGCCTTCATAAGCGCGTGTGGAACGCCACAGTCGACGAGATTACCAACACGGTGAGTTTTACATGCAAGTTGGCCGACGGCGAACTGGGCCTCCCGGGCAACCGCACCTTTACCGTTGCCTATGTCCTGCAGGCGGGGCCAACGGGTGCCGCAGAGCTCACCTGCACGCAAAGCTGCGTTACCGATGCCGACACCTTCGTCAACATGACCAACCACACGTACTTCAACCTTGCGGGGCACGATGCCGGCACGGTTCTGGACCAGGTCGTGACTATCGACGCCGAGGCTTTCCTCTCCCAGCGCCAGGACAACGTCTCTTCTGGCGAGGTTCGCCCCGTGGCCGGCACGCCATTCGATTTCCGCGCACCCAAGGCGCTCGGCCGTGACATCGATGCGAACGACGAGCAGCTCAAGATTGCACGGGGCTTTGACCATTGTTTCTGCCTGGATGGCTTCGCCCCCGACGCCGACCCGCGCCACGCACTGCACTTGCAAGATCCAAACTCGCGCCGCACGCTCGACATCTTCGTAACCGCACCGGGCGCACATCTGTATACCGGCAACTGGCTCAGCGATATCGACGCCAAAGACGGCTGCAGCTACGGTCCTCGCGACGGCGTCGCATTTGAGCCCGAGTTTTGGCCTGACAACAACCATCACACAGATTGGGCGCATCCCGTCTGCACACCTGACCACCCGTTTAGCTCGACGATCGTCTACCGATTCTCGACCGTTTGTTAACCCACCCTCGTCGAGGTGCGAGGGAGCAGCGTTATGACTCCCGCTTACTCCCTTGCACCTTGATATGTTTACGTACTCATAAGCAAAGCCCGATAACTCGGGATAACCAAGAAAGGAAGACACCATGACCGCCCCCGACGATAAAATGCTCGCCACGCTCACCAAGCTGTTTGAGGAGGAGTTTGGCCCCATCGGCGATCGCCAGGTGCTCTATGTGCATGCGCCCGGCCGCTCCGAGATCAGCGGCAACCACACCGACCACGAGGGCGGCCACGTTATCGCCGGCTCGCTCGATGTCGCCGTTGACGGCATCGCCGTGGCAACCGATTCCAACAAGGTCCGCGTTGCCGACGAGGGCTACCCCACGTTTGAGATTACCCTCGACACGCTGAATGTTCAGGAGTCCGAGAAGGGCACGTCCGCAAGCCTCGTGCGCGGTATGGCCCACGAGGTCGCAGCGCTTGGTGTTGAGCCCCAGGGCTTCGACTTCGCCTTCACCTGCTCCGTCCCCTCGGGTGGCGGCCTTTCCAGCTCTGCCGCCGTCGAGGCCGCGTACGGTCGTGCCATGGAGGCACTCTGGGGCGCGCCCGCCATTGAGCCCGTCACGCTCGCCCAGATGAGTCAGCGCACCGAGAACAACTACTACGGCAAGCCCTGCGGTCTGATGGACCAGGCCGCTGTGTGCCTGGGCGGCCTTGCCTACATGGACTTTGAGGACCAGGCCCAGCCTAAGACCCAAAAGCTCGAGCTCAACTTTGAGGATCACGGTTATGCGCTTGTGCTCGTTAAGGTTGGCGCCGACCATGTGGCAGCTACCGACGACTACGCCGCCGTTCCGCGCGAGATGCAGGACGTCGCCGCCGAGTTTGGCAAGGCACGCCTGTGCGAGGTCGACGTTGCCGACTTTGACGCTAAACTCCCCGAGCTGCGCGCCAAGCTGGGCGACCGCGCCTGCCTGCGCGCCGTTCACTACTGGTACGAGAACGGCCTGGTCGACAAGCGCTGGGCAGCGCTCAACGCCGGCGACATTGACCAGTTCCTGGTCCTGACGCGCGAGTCCGGCGCCAGCTCTGCCATGTACCTGCAGAATGTTGTTGCCAAGCTGGGTTCCGAGCAGCCTTCCATGTATGCCCTGGCGCTGGCCGAGCACGTGCTCGACGGCCGCGGCGCCGTCCGTATCCACGGTGGCGGCTTTGGTGGCACCATCCAGGCCTTCGTGCCGCTCGATCTGGTCGACACCTTCATTGCCAAGATGAACGGCTGGCTGGGCGAGGGCTCTGCCCGTCACTACGCCATCTCTGACAAGGGGGCTTACGCGGCATGGCTGTAATGACTGACGTGCGAGAGGCCGCGCAGAACCTGATCGAGTACGCCATCCACCGATCGATGATCGGCCAGGACGACCGGATCTGGGCATACAACACCATTTTGGAGTGCATCGGCGCTACGGGTCCCGCGCTCGATATGGCCTGGGCGCTCCAGGTTGAGAAACTCTCGCTCTTGCACCCCAATACCCTGCCCGACTTTGATCTTGAAGGCACGCTTGCCGCGCTTTCCGAGGCCGCCGTTACCAACGGTGCCGCCGAGGACACGGCGTCAGGCCGCGACCGCATCGCCATGCGCATCATGGGTGCGCTCATGCCGAGGCCTTCGGTTGTAAACGAGGAGTTCAACGGACGTATGGGCGTCAACGAGCCCCGCGCCGCAACCGACTGGTTCTACGGCCTGTGCTGCGACGCCGGCTACGTGCGCCGTGCCGCCATCGCGCGCAACATCAAATGGAGCACCCCCACCAACTGGGGCGATCTTGAGATCACCATCAACCTCTCCAAGCCTGAGAAGGACCCACGCGATATCGCTGCGGCAGGTGCAGCCAAGAACACGGGCGAGAAATACCCCGCCTGCCAGCTCTGCATCGAAAACGAGGGCTACCCCGGACGCTCCGCCGCAGCCGACGGTGGCGCTCACCCCGCCCGCCAGAATCTGCGCATTATCCCCATCTCGCTCAATGGCGAGCGCTGGGGCTTCCAGTACAGCCCGTACGCATACTTTAACGAGCACTGCATTGCAATGAGCTCCGAGCATCGTCCGATGCACGTTGACCGCAAGGGCCTGACGTGCCTGCTCGATTTTGTGGACCTGTTCCCGCACTACTTTATTGGCTCCAACGCCGACCTGCCCATCGTGGGCGGCTCGATTCTGTCGCACGACCACTTCCAGGGCGGCGCGCACGAGTTCCCCATGATGCATGCCACCGAGGTTTCGCAGTTTAGCGTGCCTGGCTTTGACGGCGTTACGGGAGCCGTGCTGCAGTGGCCGCTTTCGGTGCTGCGCCTGCGCTCGCACGACCGTGCTCAGCTGCTCGATGCTGCCGAGAAGATTATCCTCGCTTGGCGCGAGTGGACCGATGAGTCGGTAGGCGTCGTCGCGCACACAGCCGACGGCGTGGCGCACAACACCGTGACGCCCGTCATCCGCCGCGTCGACTCCCGCGGCAATGCCGGAGGCGAGATCTACGAGGCCTACCTGGCGCTTCGCTGCAACATCACGACCGACGAGCACCCGCTGGGCGTTTTCCACCCGCATGCCGAGTATCACCACATTAAGAAGGAGAACATCGGCCTGATCGAGGTCATGGGCCTGGCCATTCTGCCGCCACGCTTGGTTCCCGAGCTCGGCGCTGTCCGCGAGCACCTGCTGGCGGCCAAGGCCGATGCCAGCTACGACCTTGCCGGCGCGCTCGAGGGCGATAATCTTTGCCGCAGCCACGCCGCATGGGCCGAGGATGTCTATGCCCGCCGCGCCGACGAGCTTACGGCGGACAACGCCATCGATATCCTGCACGAGGAGGTCGGCGTGGTGTTTGGCCACGTGCTCGACAACGCCGGCGTCTTTAAATGGGACGAAGCCGGCCGCGCCGCCCAGCAGCGCTTTATCGACTCGCTGTAATGATCCCTTGGGGACGGAAGAAAACGGATCATTTCGTCTTCAAGACAACGGCGCCCGCCGGCAACATCGCCGGCGGGCGCCGTTTTTGAGTGTAGTCATTGGGGACGTTCTTAAACGACTGGTCATTAAAGAACGTCCCCGACGACTAATGACTCGAGCGTGGAAAATCTCCCACTTTGAGCTCGTATGGGCACCAAAAGCGGGAGATTATCCACGCTCATTCTATTAGGAGTCGCAACCGCTACAACTCTACGACCTCAACGCCGTTGTAAATCTCGTCCCAGCGGTCCATGACCAGGTGGCCGGTCTTGGGATCCATGGCGTTGAGCTTGCCGCAGGTATTGGCGGTCTTGAGCACCGTGACGTCGTCGGCACCAGCAGCAATGGCATGCGCAAAGCCGGCGATGGTCGAGTCGCCGGAACCCGTCGCGTTCACAGCCGCAATCGCGGGCGTCTTGGCGCGGAACGCGCGGCCCTCGTGGAAGCCCACCGAACCGGCAGCGCCCATCGAAACGACGACCCAGGGAATACCGGCAAAGCGGCCATCGGCGGCAAGCGCCTCGCGCAGGGCATCGACATCATCGGTCGTAAAGGACGTACCCAGCAGGCCGTTAATCTCGGTCAGGTTGGGCTTTACGAGCTCAGGCTTAGCGTCGGACTCCAGCGCGGCCTCCAGCGATGCGCCCGAGGTGTCGAGCAGCACCTTGGCGCCCGCCTCTTCGGCGATCTTGACGAGCTCGGCATAGTAGCCGGCATCGACGCCACGCGGCAGCGAGCCCGAAAGCGTCACAACGTCAGCCTTCGCTGCAAGCTCGGCGAACTTGGCCGTAAAGGCCTCGAGCTCGGCTGGGACGATCTGTGGGCCGCTCTCCAGCAGCTCGGTCTGATTACCCTCGTGCAGAATATTCAGGCAAATGCGCGTCTCACCGGCGATGGGCACAAAGTCATTCTTGACACCATCGGCATCCATGAGCTCGGCCATATAGGCACCCATGTGCCCGCCAAGCAAGCCGGTTGCAAGTACGTCGTCGCCCAGCTGCAACAGCACGCGGCTCACGTTGAGGCCCTTGCCGCCAGCGGTCTTTTCGGGCGTCACGCGGTTAACATCGTCGATGATCAGCTTGTCGAGCTGATAGCGCGTATCAATCGACGGGTTCATGGTAACGGTCAGAATCATATTGAACTCCTGTTTAGAAAACCGGCCCGCGCCCCCTCACAGAAACGCGAGCCGTCAATTAAAAAGCCGCAGAATGCCGGGTACCGCCAAAACGAAGCACACAAGCTCAGCAAGCAAAAGTGTTATCAGAGCAGTTCGCTTGCCAGACGGCTTCGCAACAACAGGGGCGACCCCACAGGCACCCCCAACGTCAGCGTGAAGCCAGCTGGCGAGGCAAGGTGCCTTGAAGCGAGGCGGCATTGACCTTCTGGCCATGCCGCTGAAGCTGAACGGCAGCTCGCCCGCCAGATGGCTTCGCAGCGTCGACTGGTCTGGCGTTCGGTAGAACGCCGGAACCTCCTTAGTCGTGGTATTCGCCGCGGTCCCACTTCTCCAGGAACTCGTCAAAGAAGTGCGGGTCAGCCTGAGCCTCGGCGTCGGCCTTGTTGCAGGCATCAATCTTGGCAATCAGGGCATCGTGCTCGGGGGTCTTCTCGTAGGGCTCCTCCAGGAAGGCAAGCATGATGTCAGCCATCAGGAACTCGCCGGTGATCTTGCCGCCAAAGCCCACGATGTTGGCGTTGAGCTCGCGACGGGCATACAGGGCAGAGGTCATGTCGCGAACCAGGGCGCAGCGGGCGCCGGGAACCTTGTTGACGGCGTTGGTGATGCCGATGCCGGTGCCGCACAGGGCCACGCCAAAGTCGGCCTTGCCGCTGGCAACAGCCTCGCCCACGGCCTTACCGTAGATGGGATAGTGCGTACGGGTGTGGCTGTAGGTGCCGCAGTCGAGCACCTTGTAGCCAGCCTGCTCCAGGCGGTCGGCCAGATAGATCTTCTCGTCCGTAACGATATGGTCGCAACCGATTGCGATGGTCTTCTTCATCAGAACGTCCTTTCGTCTGAATTCACAAGTTGAGGTAGAAGTTCGAGTTCTCGGTGGCTCTCGTTAGGCCATCTTGTTGAGCATGTCGACACGGATCTGGTGACGGCCGCCGGCGTACTGGGCGCGCAGGAACTCGCGGGCGATCTTCTTGGCGACCTCGGTGCCCACAACGCCCGGACCCATGGTGACCATGCGCGAGCCGTTGTGCTCGCGGGTCATGTAAGCGGAACGCTCATCGGAAATGTTGGCGACGACCATGCCCTTGATCTTGACGGCGGCCATATAGGAGCCGACGCCGTACTTATCGAATGCGAAGCCCTGAGAATCCTTGTGCTCCAGCAGGTCCTTGGCAACGGCGGTGGCGGAATCGACAAAGTCCGCGGCAGGGGTCTCGGAATAGTCGACGACCTCGTGACCGTCGGCGATGAGCATCTCCTTGATGGACTCCTTCATCGACATACCGTCGGCATCGGAAGCGATTACAACCCTCATGACATCCTCCTTGAGAGATACGCAGGTGCGCAGTTTCTGTTTGGAAGTGTTGAACCGCGTTCAGGTCCGGGCATCTGAATGTGCGGTTCTTCACTGTTCATGTTTATTTGAACACATTCGAACAGAGACTGCAACAATAATTTGTTTGTCTTTGTTCTTTTTTGAACAAATACCGTTCGCGGATGATTGGCGACCGTTTGGGCCCGGCGCGAACGTAGCGACCATGTGCTCAACAAACAAAAGGGCGGCCGAGAACGTGTCTCGGCCGCCCTTCGGCGGTATGCCCCGGTATATACAGCTGTTTTAGTTACTCGGACTGACCACCTTTTTGGTGTGCTTGGACGGAGTGCTCAGAAAGCGGCCCGTCAAATAGCTCGCTGGACCGGAAATATCGATCCCCAACAGCGTGTGTCCCAGCCACAGAAACGCCGCGAGCACCAGCAATGGGATAACACACGAGGTCACGATCATCACGATGACGCCTTCGATCAGATCGGTCACCTGCTGCACAATCTCATCGGTCATCTGCTTGGCGCCGCTGGTCACCGACGTGACAAGACCCGAGGCGCCGTCGGCAAGCTGCTCAAGCACATTCTTGGACTCTGTGGACTCGGTCTTTTTCTTGCTTGCTTTGGAGCTGTCGCTATCTGCCGCATCCGCAGCCTTTTGCTGAGCTTGCTCAATACTTACGCGATACGTTTCATCGACCTTCTGCGACACCCATACGCTTGCAGGCACCAACACCATGCCAATTATGGCGACCACCAGCACACGCGTTGCCACGCGGCGAATGACTGTGCTCGTGCTCCAGCGTCCGTGAATGCCAAGTGAGATCGCAAAGAGCACCAGCGCAAACGGGATCAGGATGCCCAGGCCAACCGACCACAAAATCGTAAGCAAATATTTCTCTAGGTATAGCACGGCAAGCACGATACCAAGGTTGCCTGAAAGCTGCGCGAGCTGCTCGGCGACTGGCGTTCCCGTATCGCCCGGCAGCGCGGTAATACCCGCAGATAGGGCAACGCACGAGGTCGTGAGCGCCAAAACGTTGCCCTTCTTTTGGTCGATAACCTCGATGGTGGAGTCCCATGTTTTGGTATCGGCGAAATGCGGACGAGCTACAAAGCCCGACAGCAGCGCCAGTACCACGAGCGCAACGATAAAGCCAATCTGCAGCTTTTTGTTTGCGCACACGACATCGGACAGGCTGGGCTGTAGCTCGGTTACCGTCGTATGCTCAGTTATCTGGACAGGACGCCCATGGGCCATCTCGTGCGCACCTCTTTTTTGTATTGACCCGTTATCCGGCATTTGGATACCTCCTCATTCCGGCCTGTATTGCGGATGAGAGTATACCCATCCAGCGAAAAACCGAACGGGAGGGCGTGCAGAAGCTCCATAACGCTGCTAGTCGAACAGTGCCATTTCAAAACTATGCCGGTTTACTACCGTAAAACCGATAGGACCGACCACATTTGCTATTAGCAGAAAATGGCAAGCTTTCTACCTGCGGCTTTGATAACGCTGTTCTTTCCATAGTTGAAAGAATACGATTCATCGTAGTAAACCGGCATAGTTTTGTAACCGACGGGTCGAGTCGGCACCGCAACAAACCTAATAACCCGTTTTCTTCCATCCTCAAAGGATCAAATGCATGGCAGGAGTGTCCCTAACTGTCGGCAGATAAGGAACGTCCCCAAGTGCCGGGTGAACAGAAAAGCCCTGTCGCGGGTTTGCGGCAGAGCTTTTGGAAGGGGACTTGGTTGTGAGGGCTCGTTAGGCGAGCTTGGCCTCGAGCTCGGCGATGCGCTTGTAGGCATCGATGGTAAAGCGGGTCTGCTTCTCCAGGATCATGGTGGTCATGAGGGTGTCCTGGGCGTGAGCCATGATGAAGGTCATCTCCATCTCGCCGCCGCCGGCCTCCTGCGACAGCAGCTTGGTCTGCGTGTCGTGAGCGCCGATGAGTGCATCGCTGGCATCCTTGTGCAGCTGCTCGGCCTTCTCAAAATCACCCTCGCGAGCAGCATCGAGCGCTGCAATCAGATCGGTCTGGGCGTCGCCCGCGTATGCGACAATCTCGAATCCAACCATCGAGATTTCTTCTTTGGTTGCCATATTGCGTTCCTTTCACATATGAACCAATGGAGAGCATCGCGTCCGGGCACACGCGCTGCGCTGTATATGACAGGAACAGTAACATTCAAACAAAAAAGAACAGCGCAAAATGCAATTTCGAGCTATGAACGGTTGCTTTTCAGCCGTGAACGGCTTTTAAGCCAATCCGAACAATATCAAACACAATTATCGGCAACCCAAACAGGTCCGCACCCTAGCGTACATCGCGCACCGTATCGCCCTCGACCAACACGCCCGAGACGAGCGTACGGCTTCTGGAGCTCGGGGCTTCCAGACCTGCGACGACCTCGTTAAGCGCACGGACGCCCAGCTCGCGGTGACGGAACTTCACCGACGTCAGAATCGAGTTGGGAATCGTCTTGTAGAGTTCGTCGTCAAAGCCGATCACGGACACGTCGTCGGGCACCCTGAGCCCTCTGTCACGCAGAGCCATCATCACGCCGTTTGCCATGCAGTCGTTAGCAGCGAGGACCGCCGTGCAATCGGGTTTATCGGCAAGCGCAAGGCCCGCGGCATAGCCACTATCCGCATTCCAATCGCCTTGCAGAGGCTCGGGCGGCTCAATGCCACGCGCCTCGAGTGCCGCACGCCAACCTTTCATACGGCACTGGCTCGACAGCGACTCTTTCTTACCAGAGACGAAATACACGTTCTTGTGCCCGCGATTTAAGAAGTGCTCGCACGCCATGCGCGCACCACCCTCTTGATCGTCACTAACGGTAGAGCAGGTAGGATGTTCCATCGGCGTGATAATCACCGTCTTGAGGTCTTTCGGCGCCTCAAAGGTATCAAAGTCATCGACCATCTGACGCAGGTTGAAGATCATGCCGTCGACGGGAAGCTGCGACATCCTACGCGCAGCATCGGCAAGGGTCATCTTCTCCCCCGCCCGCTTTTTGATCATCGTAAGCGCAAAACCACGCTCTTCGGCGGCATCTGCGATACCGTCAATCATGTCCACGGCGCCGCCCGACAAGTGGAACATCACCACGCCGATGCACCCGTAACGGCCCAACTTGAGTGAACGCGCGGCAAAGTTGGTTCGAAACCCGAGCGCCTCCATTGCGGAATGGACTTTATCGCGTGTCGACTCTCGCACGCTATCGGGCTCGTTGATCACACGCGACACCGTCTTGAGAGAAACACCCGCGGCAATCGCCACGTCGTTCATCGAGACGTTTTTCTTGTCCATCGTTGTCACTGCTTCTCCACTCGATTCTCTATCGCTTGTTTTTTGTGTTCTAGCATACACTACCTGCCCGACTGACAAATCAGCCGTCTATCGGACAATATCGACCGTTCACCCGTAAATCCTTGTTGCTCTTCCAAAAATGACAACGTTGTCATTAACGAAATGATAACGTTGTCATTTGGCAATGCCTTCCTTAAGCAGGAAGGTTTCCGGGCAGTCCTGACCATCCATCGACGACCAGTTCCATCCACATGCGTCGCGCATTAAGTAGCAAAGGAGCTCTATGGACGCCATCGTAAAGATGCTCGAAAAGCATCAACCGTTCTTTGAGAAGATCTCGAGGAACGTCTACCTCCAGGCCATTAAGGACGGATTCCTTGGGTGCATGCCCATCGTCCTCACCTCTTCGATCTTCCTGCTGATCGCCACCCTTCCCGGCGTAGTCGGCATCACGCTGCCCCAGCCGCTTATCGACTGGTGCAACAAGCTGTACAACTTCACCATGGGCGTTATGGGCATCATGGTTGCTGGCACCACTGCCAAGAACTTCACGGCTTCCATGAACCGTCGCATGCCCGCCGGCAAAGTGCTCAACGACGGTTCCACCATGGTGGCCGCCCAGTGCAGCATGCTTTTGCTCGCTGTTACGCAGTTCACCACCAAGTTCAACGGCTCCGAACTTTCGGTCTTCGACTGCACCAGCATGGGTACGCGCGGTCTGTTCTCGGCCTATATCGCCGCGTTCATTACCGTGTGGGTCTATAAATTCTGCGTCTCGCGCGATTTGACCATTAAATTGCCCAAGGAGGTCCCGGGCGCCATCGCTCAGAACTTCCGCGACATCATCCCCTTTGGCGGCGCCGTCATCATCTGCGGCATCATCGATGTCGTCGTGCGCAACCTCATGGGCGTTCCGTTCTCCGAGCTGCTTATCAAACTGCTCTCCCCGCTCTTTACCGCTGCAGAAACCTATCCTGGCCTTATCCTTATCCAGGCAGCCACCGCGTTCTTCTGGTTCATCGGCGTCCACGGCCCCTCGATCGTCCAGCCGGGCATCGACCCTATCCGTCTTGCCAACCAGGCCGAGAACCTGCAGGTTCTGCTGGCCGGTGGCCACCCCGCCCACTCCCTCACCTTTAACATGTCGCTCGTGGGCGAGTTCGGCGGCACCGGCGCCACGTTCATCGTGCCGCTTCTGCTGATTCTCTTCATGAAGTCCAAGCAGCTCAAAGCCGTCGGTAAGGCCTCGATTGTCCCTGTTGCCTTCGCCGTCAACGAACCGCTGCTCTTTGGCGCGCCGATGATCCTTAACCCCTACATGCTCATCCCCTTTGTTGCCGCCGGCTGCGTCAACGTGAGTGTTGCCAAGTTCTTTATCGATAACGTGGGCATGAACGGCTTCTCCTTCGTGGTGCCTTGGGCTACCCCTGCCCCCATCGGCATCTTCATCACCACAAACTTCCAGCTTATCGCCCTGGTATTTGTCGCGATCATCATCTTGCTGGACGCCATCATCTACCTGCCGTTCTTGAAGGCATACGATAAGCTGCTCTGCGACCAGGAGGCCGAGCGCGCCGCCGAGCTGGGTCTCGAGTCCAATGGTGCCGCTGCCATCGCCGCCAACGCCCCTGCGCCCGCTGTCGAGCAGACCACCGCTTCCGTCGAGACGACCGCTGCCGCCGGCAGCGAGCCTGTCGCCGATCAGCCCGAGCCCGCCGCCGATGCATCCGCCAAGAAGGATGTCGACGGCCTGAAGGTCCTCGTCCTGTGCGCCGGCGCCGGCACCTCTGCCATGCTCGCCAACGCCATCAAGGAAGGTGCCGCACAGACCGGAGAGAATATTGCTTCCTCCGCAGGCGCCTATGGTCAGCACACTGCCATCATGGATCAGTACGACGTCATCGTGCTCGCCCCGCAGGTTCGTAGCTACTACAACGACATGAAGGCCGACACCGATCGTCTGGGCATTAAGCTGCTCGCCCCGCGCGGTAAGGAATATATCGACCTTACTCGCGACCCCGCTGGCGCCATCAAGTGGCTCCGCGAGAACCTCGACTAGTTCCTCCCTCTGTTGGTGCCCGGATCCCCAGTTCGGGCACCTCTCCCTATTCGTATCCCACAGAAAGGATGACTCATGACCAACCCCATGCAGTTCCCCGACGGCTTTGTGTTTGGCGGCGCCACCGCCGCTTACCAGGTTGAGGGCGAGACCCGCACGCACGGCAAGGGCAAAGTGCCCTGGGACGATTTCCTGGCTGCCCAGGGTCGCTTCTCCCCCGATCCTGCAAGCGATTTCTACAACAAATATCCGGTCGATATCGACCTGTGCCAGCGCTTCGGCATCAACGGCATCCGTGTCTCCATCGCTTGGAGCCGTATCTTCCCCAACGGCACCGGCGAGATTAACCCCGAGGGCGTCGCTTTCTATCACGAGCTTTTCGCCACCTGCAACAAAGCTGGCGTTATCCCCTATGTCACGCTCGATCACTTCGATACGCCCGAGGCCTTCTACCAGGACGGTGGCGAGGGCTTTCTGACGCGCACGACGATCGACGCCTTTGTCGAGTACGCCAAGTTCTGCTTTGCCGAGTTCACCGAGGTCAAGCACTGGTTCACGTTTAACGAGATTCCCGCAACCGCCGAGGGCAGCTTTATCGTCGGCAACTGGCCGCACGGCGAGAAGTACCACCTGGACAAGGCCTTCCAGCTCATGCACAACATGATGGTGGCCCACGCCAAGGCTGTCGTCGCCTTCCATGAGGGCGGCTTTGAGGGCGAGATCGGCATTGTCCAGAACCTGGAGCCCAAGTATCCCCTCGATCCCAACAGTGCTGCCGACTGCGAGGCCGCCCGCATGGCCGACGTCATCAACAACCGCTGGGTGCTCGACGCCACTTTCCGCGGCCACTATGCAGCCGACACCATGGAGGCTGCGACCAAGCTGGCCCATATCGCCGGCGGCGAGCTTGACGTCCGCGACGAGGACATCGCCGCGCTGACCGCCGCGCTCCCCTACAACGATTGCCTGGGCGTCAACACCTACAAGTGCCAGTTCCTGCGTGCCGCCGAGGGCGAAAACGACATCAACCACAATGGCACCGGCGACAAGGGCTCCTCGCGCTGGTTCCTCAAGGGCGTGGGCGAGTCATGCGTGCGCGAAGGCGTACCCACCACCGATTGGGACTGGATCATCTATCCCGAGGGCCTGTACGACCTGCTGCTCCGCATTAAGAACGATTACCCCAACTACAAGAAGATCTACATCACTGAGAACGGCATGGGCTATAAGGACGACTTTGAGGACGGCTTTATCGACGACGCCCCTCGCATCGACTACATGCGTCAGCATCTCGCGTGGATCCTCAAGGCAATCGACGGCGGCGTGAACGTCGACGGCTACTTTGTGTGGTCGCTGCAGGATCAGTTCTCCTGGACCAACGGCTATAACAAGCGCTATGGCCTGTTCTACATCGACTTTGAGACCCAGAAACGCTATCCCAAGGCGAGCGCGTACTGGTACAAGAACGTCGCGGAGACCGGCCTGCTCATGGCCTAACTTTTGCCGCATACCCCCTGTCGGCCGCATACGAATCCCTCCATGGGTTCGCATGCGGCCGATTTTTTTGGCTCGGCCCGAGCAGGCCGTTTGTCTCGATCTGTAACATCTAGCAGGGATTTTCGGTCCCAATTGTTACAGATTGAGATGAACGGGGGCACCCGGTTCGAAATGTCTAGATCTGTAATACCTAAGCTAGCAGATGACCTGCGTGTGTTCCTCGATGGCGGCGCGGTTCTCGGCGGCGATACCCGGTTCGCACACCACGGCGTCCAAGCTGTCCAGGCGGCAGAAGGTGTAGAAGTCGCGCTTGCCAATCTTGCTGGAGTCGGCGATCAGATAGCGCGAGTCTGCCTTGCTAAAGGCGAGCTGCTGGATACGGCCCTCGTCCATGTTGGACGTAGATACGTCGCCATCCAGAATGCCGTTGGCGCCGATAAACGCCGCGTCGATGCCCAACGCACGCAGGGTATCCTCGGCCGTTGGTCCCACAAAAGCGGCGGTGCGGCGACGGTACATACCGCCCACGAGGCACAGGTCGCAGTCTTCGCGCGCCTCGAGCAGGTTAAACACCGAAAGCGAGTTGGTCACAATGCGCAGGCGACACGCCGGCAGCATCGAGGCCATCTGTTCCACCGTAGTGCCCGTACCCAAAAAGATGGTCGAGCCCTCCTCGATAAGCTCCACAGCACGGCGCGCAATCTGCAGCTTTTCCTCGGCATGCTTAGTGCGCTTTTCGCTGTGCGAATACTCATGGCGCAACATAGCGTGTGGACGGCCCTGCGCGCTACGGGCGCCGCCGTGCACACGCTCGATCTCGCCCAGGCTCGCAAGTTCCTCAAGATCGCGGCGGATCGTCATATCCGAGACGCCCAGTGCATCCGAAATCTCCTTGACCGAGGCCGTGCCCTGCTCCTCGAGCAGCTGCCGAACCTTATCCTGTCGCTCTGCCTTAATCACGATGAATCCTCGCCGTTCTTTGCGCGCATATCATTCAAACAGTAACGAACAAATTGTATCAGACTCGTACGCGTCAAAAATGAATGCCCGCACAGCTCCAATCATCACTTTTTTGAGAAAAATACCCCCTGCTTTAGTGGGGTGTAGTGATAATCTCGCCTGTTCGCGCTACAGTTTGTCGGAAATACCTCGATGTTAGGAACCAAATGATCACTTCCGAGCTTTTCGGCACCGCGCCGTGCGGTACCCCCGTTCATCGTTACACCCTCAACGGGCCCGAGATCTGCGTTCGCATTATGGACTATGGCGCCACCGTGCTGGGTATCGATGTGCCCGACATTCCCGGCAACGTGCGCGATGTGGTGCTGGGCTTCGATAAGCTCGAGGATTACTTTGACAACCCCGCCTGCTTTGGCGCGACCATCGGCCCCGTGGCAAACCGCACCGCGGGCGCCACGATCACCATCGACGGCACGGACTGGCACATGCCGGCCAACGAAGGCGTCAACAACCTGCACAGCGATCTTGAGCATGGTCTGCACAAGCGTGTATGGGACGTTGAGCTCGACGAGACTCACAACGCCGTGCGCATGACCACCTCGCTTAAGGATGGCGAGCTGGGCCTGCCCGGCAACCGAACCTTTACGGCTGTGTTTACCGTTACGCGCACCGGCGTCTTCCGCATCGAGTATGGTTGCGAGAGCGACCGCGCCACCTACGTGTCCATGACCAACCACACGTACTTTAACCTTGCCGGCCATAACGCCGGCATGGACTGTGAGCACTTCTTTATCGCCAACGCTGCCCACTACTTGCCCATTAACGAGCAGAACATCCCCACCGGCGAAATCGCTCCGGTCGAGGGAACACCGTTTGACTTTCGCGAGCTGCGCCCCGTCGCACCCGGCATGGAGGCCGACGACCCGCAGATTAAGCAGGCCCGTGGCTACGATCACTGCCTGTGCATCGATGGCTATCAGTACGGCCGCAACCTGCGTCGCGCCCTACATGTCGAGGAGATGTGGACCGGTCGTGAGCTGGACTACTACACCACCGCCCCGGGCGTGCAACTCTACACCGGCAACTGGCTGGGCGACGAGCACGCCAAGGACGATGCCAACTATGGCTGGGGCGCCGGCTTTGCCCTCGAGGCCGAGATGTACCCCGACACGCCGCACCAGCCGCTGTTCCCGCAGGGCATTGTGGGTCCGGGTCACCCCTACAGCAATATGATCGAATACCACTTTATGAGGCACTAGGCCCACAACGCGACATCTCGCACAGCAACGCCCGCCGGCACCACCGCCGATGGGCGCTGCTTCATGCCTAAATCCTTCTTTTCGATGCCACCGAATTGGTGACATAACAAAACTATGCCGAATTACTACGATGAACCCACTATGTCCGACCACGCGCTGGTTTATAAAAAATTAGCAACTCGTCTACCTGCGGTTTTATTCTCTGCAAATTTGGCATGCTCGGCGATAAGCAATTCATCGTAGTAAACCGGCATAGTTTTGGCGGACAGCGCCACACAGATCCCCTACGAAGGCAAAATGATCCGTTTTCCTCCGTCCCCAAGGGATCAGTTGAACAGATTGCCGATGGGGTCGGGGGCGGAACTGGGGAGATAGCGGATTTCTAGTTCTATGCCGAGCTTTTGCAGCTCTCTGAGAACAGCGACGTCTGTGTCGTCTACGGCAACTGCGGGCGTTGCGGGACGCTTGCCCTCCCCTGCCTGCATATGACCAATGCTGATCTTGGTGATCGGCACACCGCCCTTAACCAGCGCGAGCGCATCGGAGGGTGAGGCCACCATGATCAGAATCAATTGGCGAGGCGTTGCGGTATGAATGACGTCGATGGTCCTTTGCACCGAGAAAAACCGCGTCCAAACGCCTTCTGGCGCCGCCACCCTCATGGGTGCCCATTGGCGCGAATCTGCCGCGATCTCATCGTTGACGATTAGGACAAGGTTGGAACCCACGGCTTCGTTCCACAGCTCAACGTCTTGTCCGTAAATGAAACGGTCGTCGATGCGTGCGAGAAGAATCTTGGGTTGAGTCATCGCTGCCCCATTCTGTTTGAGACCCGTAAGAGCAAGACATCGCGTCTCCAATATTAGTGCATTTAAAGTGAGAAAAGCCGTCAGAACACTTGCGCGGATTTGCGATGTCCCGTATCATAGACAGCCGTTGACGCCTCAGTTGCGCCATCACATGGCCGCCAGCGTAGCTCAGTTGGTAGAGCACCGCTCTCGTAAAGCGGGGGTCACCGGTTCGAGCCCGGTCGCTGGCTCCATTGCATTAGTGCAGCTCAGAAGCGTAATTGCTTCTGAGCTTTTTTGTTTTCGCGTCTCTTTCCTCCTTCTCCGAGGAGTGAAAAAGGGGTGAAAAACTTTTTTAACTGTTTTCCATAAATAGTTAGCATCATCCAACGTTCACATTAGATCGAACAACAATCCTGTTACGCATAGCCTAATTCCGCTGAGTATCAGAGAAGAACGTCCGGATTATATGCATCCAGCTTCGCTTCTCCAGTCGCCAGTGACTCCTCCAGCCGGTCAGCATATTCAACAATAGAGCCGTAGAATATGGGAGTAAAATCCGAACTTTTCGATAAAGAGGGGTTCCGCTACGTCAATCCTCTTCTTGGCAACCGCGGCCTCATCCTTTTCATAGTACCCAGTGCCAGGAATCCGCTCGTTTGCCTGCGGCAAGCACTTAAGCTGCCTACACAAGCGCGCCGACCCCTTTGAAAGACCCATAAAGGTGATAGCACCAGAGATTACGCCACCGACGCCCACAACAACCTTGCCAGCGGCATCCCCCACCGTCTGCTTTGTTATCTTGATACCCATGAAGCTCAAGAGCTTCTTCAGGATCGGATACCAACTGGTCTTGGTTAGCGACTGGCGAGCAACCTTTTTCGCGACCGCCTCTTGGGCGTTTTTGGCGATTACGGTTAGCATCGAATTCGCGCTGCCTACACCCATCATCACACCGAGCAACACTGCCATTTCGTAGAGAGTCTCGTCATCAACGTCGTCACATTCTTCAAAAAAGGTCTGCCAGCCATACAGGTATGCCAGTTTCTGCATAATCCTGAATGCGTGCACGTAGTATTACGTAATATCGGCAGGAATGGTGCCCACCATCGCGACACCTCCGGGAAGACCCGCTGCAAAGGAAAAGGCGGTTGACTTCTTTGCCTCATAATCAATTACTTCTCTAGCAATTCTATCGATCAGGCCCACATCGATTCCGGCGGTAACGGGGGTCGTTTCCACGGCAAACTCGCCGACATCTTTATGGACACCCTTCCTCCTCAGCTCCGAGCGGAGGAAATGGGGCCGATCAATTCTCACTCCCTTTAGCCGAGCAACTTTTTTCATAAAGTCAATCAAAAATCTCTGGGCCTCCGCCAACTGCTCATCGCTCTTGTCTTTTAACTCTGCAAAAGCCGAATCAACGAGAACAGCGACCCCAAGGCCCTCGCCCTCGTTTTTCTTTCCAAGCAGCCTGACGTCCATACAGCCTTCCAATCAATGCGCCGCGCGGGCTATCGCGTTCTGCGACAGGCCGGACGCACGGAGCCTGAGGGCCTCCCTGGCCCTTATCCTTCTCGCCATGCTGTACCTCCTTGGTCTCGGCTGCATGGACAGCCGGAACGTACCAGGGGGACGGTGCCGACGGGAATATCGGCGGTGCCGAACGGCAATATTCGGGATGTGAGCGGACGGTGTGTAAGCGCAATATCGCCGGTGTCAAAGAGGACAATTACTCAAACAGGTGAAGGAGGGCATCGAGGAGGATAAGGAGATTTACGGTGGCAATTAAGAAGCCAACTCGCCGCGTCATGCCCGTTGGAGAGGCGAGCATGACCCTCATGGGTAATCAAGACACACGAAACAAAGGGGATTCGACAAGTCGCAAGAAAGGGGAGTGCATCACCTTTTGGGTTACGGAAGAGCAGAAGCAAGAGATGAGCACCTACGCGGCGGAACACAACACCACGGTATCAAGGATCATCATCGAAGGCCTTGAGATACGCATGGGTAAAGGGCAATCATTATAGCTTAGCCTTCTGCAATTGCTGCGACTCGATGCGGTCCTATCGATTTGCGCAACGGTGTGACGCGTTATCTAGACTGACGATCGTTTCCGCTGCATTTGCCAGCTCATTATCATGTGAAACAATGATAATGAGCTGTTTCAATTTGTTGTTTCTGACATACGAAGCGAGTTCGGCTCGGCTTGTTTCATCCAATCCAGTTGTAGGCTCATCGAGCACCAAGACTGATGGATTACGGGAAATTGCCGACCACAAGTATACACGGCGCAGCTCACCACCCGAAAGTTCAGGACAACGTTTCTCAAGCAAGCCCTCTATGCTGGTTGTCAACGACGGTAGCTCATTCATATGCTGGTGCTTTGTAAAAAATGGGGTGTTGAAATAATCCAACAGGTCCCGAACCGTCTCATCTGGAGCGAAGCACGGTTGGGGGCAGCACGATATCGTGTCTGAACGTATGTAATCCAAATTGCATTTTTCAATCGGCATGTCGTTGTATGTTACTTTGCCTGCCGATGGATACAGCCCAAGGAGCAGGTAAAGGAGCGACGTTTTTCCTCTTCCATTTTCTCCGGTTATGCAGTATGTTCCAGGGCCGGAGAAATCGAAGGAAAATCCGTCAAGAACCTTTCGGGGAGATCCGTCTGGAAGGGGTACCGTAAAATCCAACTTGGAAACAGAAATGCGATTTATTGTGTCAATCTTGACTAAACCTGTCTGATCTTGCTCTGGTTCCGGTCCTACCTTTCCTATGGCGCTCATCCTGTCCCACGAAGCCTTGGCATCCTGATAGGACTTGAACAGGTTCATCGTGTTTTTCAAGGTTTTAAATAGGACGGCAAAATATGCACCGACGATGGTGTATTCGCCTATCGTCATGGTTCCATTGATGATTCGCACTCCGGATACGATGAGTATTATCGCTTGAAACACGGCAGCAAAAAGGCTGTCAATCGATGTTAGTGAGAATGAGAGCTTTCCCGAGTGCAAGACCTTTGGAAAATACTTTTCAAATCCGGTGTCAAGTGCTAGCTCGCTTTTATTGTATGAAGACGTTAACTGAATGTTGAGAATCTGATTCAACTGCGATGCTATTACGGCATAGAAAGCGCTATCTGCCTCCTTCTTCTCGTACATGACTTTATATAGAAGCTTTCGCAATCCGGTAATAACGAAGAGATATGCCACAAGAAGGAGGATGGAGAATAGTGCGAGGAGTGGATCAACCGACCATATGACGAGCAACACGAAAGGAATGGCGACAACAGACAGGGGAGCGCTGATAAAGTTTGTTAGAACGAAAGAAGAAACAACACCTGAGTCAGTGAAAATCCTTTGCGTCGTATAGGCTGAGTCGGTTGTTCGGTTCGTCAGAAAATTAACTCGCTCAAAGCGCAAGACGGTTTCCCTGAGTAGGTCAAAAGAAAGCTTTGTGGATATACGGATAGATAACGTTCCTGCAAAATATGAAAATAAGGCAGAAAAGACCCCTATTGAAGCTACGAAGAGCGCAAAAAGCACAGCATCCTTCTCGCTGCGATTGGCAAGAAGGAAATCTAAGAACTTTCCGTTCACATATGGTGCGGCATAGGAAAGGGCGATTCCAATCGTCGTGATGGCAATGAACGTGAAAGCACCCTTTGTTTTACTAAACTTCGATAAGACGTACCGAATCAAGAATGGCCCCAATCTATCAGGTATGAAATACCAACTGATGACACCTTACACCGCGGTTCGGTGGAAACGAAGCGGCGACTAATCGGCACGAGCGCTTCCATAGAGAGTCTTTGCGAGCTGGATCCTCATAGAAACGGGAATTTTATGTTCGATCAATAGGCCGCGCACGGCAGTCGGACGGCTGAAAAATAAAACAGCCGTCCGACTAAAGCTGTAAATTTTTTCATTGTTTGTTGGGCATGCGCCTGAAGTTTCATGCAATAGGAAATCCATTATGACCATGGTCGAAATGTGAACACTACGATCGTTAGCAAGGAGACGCCAAGACCGGCAAAGATTATGATGAGCGGCAGAATGAAAGCCGCCGATGCCGATAATGAGATTTGGGACGCAAAGGCAATGATGCCCGCGAGAACGAGACCGGCTCCCGTCAACGCTATTCCGAGTCCGACCAATCTGGCAACAAGAGGAATCTTCTCGCTTGGAATATGAGCGATATGGTAACTGTGAATCAGGCCGGGATTGCCGGTCTTTACCATTAACACCCCGACAACGAGAAAGCAGATTCCTCCTACCATGCCGCCAATGGATGATCTTAGCGCTTCAGGACTCATTGCTCGTCTTGGCCACCTTGCTCGCTGAGGGGAAGTGCTGCGGCAAAAGTGATGAGGACCAGTTCATAGGCTCCAACTGCGGTGACTCCGACCGCCACATTTGCTCCCCACACGATGTAATACATGTCGAACCAAGTTTCCGTTCCAAGAGTCGATGCTCTGGTCGGATTCATGTTGTCTACTACGGGCTTCTCGTACATTTAACCCAACATCTCCTTCAACGATGAGTTCAACAGTTCATCCGCGGTATCATCAATCAGGTCAACGTGTAGATCACCTCCCATATCTATATCGCAAATTGTGTCGGACATACGCTCCATGTCGTCAATGGTCCACATGTGGTTACAGAGGTCTTGAACCAGTTTTGTGGACCAAATTGAGCTAAGTCCGTTGTTCCAGTAATCCTCAAGAGGGTGGTTTCTGATGTTGCCAACCACTAACGGGATATACGGAGAAACGACGATGTCGCCGTTTGCGTGCACTGAAACCTGATCTAATAGATATCGGTTATCAGAGAAGCGAATTAGATGGTCGACGGGGTCGCCCCATTGCGGTCGGACATTCGGGTGCTTCCGAAGGAAGTCGTCCTCTTGAATGGCGTGAATCAACGTACGGTATTGGGAATAGTCCGGTCTAATAAATGTGTTCTTTCGCGCACGGCCCAAAACCATGAGGGGTTGGACACGTAGTTCGATAAAGTCACCCGGCGTCCTCTTCGGCCTGTTAGATTTGGTGAAAATCTCATCTAATAGTGAGATGACATCGGGAAACTGTTCGGTGTTGAACGACGTGGGCGTAAATGCGATAGCAAGGTGCAAATCGGAATGGTTGAGTACGGTGGCAACTGCTTCTTCGACGATTTCGAAGGCTCCCTCATGTCCCCTCAGCCTATCGTGAGCTGACCCAATGCCGTCTAGGCTAAATTGGATGCTTTTGAGTCCGGAATCTTCTAAATCTCGGAGAAGGGATTCCGTGAGGAGAAGCCCGTTGGTTACCAGGCTCGCTGCAACATTCCCATCTCGCAATATGGGAAGGCAGCGCAAGATATCTTTACTGCGCAACAAGGTTTCTCCTCCACAGAAACACATGCTGTAAAGCGACATGTCTGCCATTTCCTTTGCGAAAACAAAAAGTTCATCTGAGGTCAACTCGTCGTGCATGACCTCATTCTCGCCGCTGCTGTTATAGCAGTGCAGACATCTCAAGTTGCACTTGTTTGTTATGTCAAGGGCGACGTGATGTGGCGCTCTGAGAACGTTGGTGTACTTGTTTTCCGAAACTCGTCCCATGGTTCCTCTTAACAGACTTCTGAAAAACAGTATACATTCATGCAGTCGCCGTCGCTGCACTCACCTGGAAAAGTGCCAGCGCAAGTGAATTCTGGCTCATTGATAAGATTTCGAATTCCTTCGTTTGATGCAATTTCCTTGCTGGTTAGGTTCAGGTGGAAAAAATTGGGAACATCGCAAAATTCTTGACGATAGAAGCTGGCCGCAGCGGCAATACATTGAACGGCGATGCTTGCGGGGCACAAAAGAAGACAGATGTCTGCGTATCTGAGTAAGGGATTGCTGGAGGGGGCGAGGCCGAGTAGACCGGTTGGTCTCCCTGACTCATATACAATGAAAAATTCCTTGCTCAGATTGAACAATCCGTTTCGCACCTCTAGCGGTCGTTCATACTGCTCGACGGAAAGAGGCCAACCGTAGACAATTGTGGGACTTTCTGGTTCTGATGAGCTCGCCTGGCTTGCCAGGGAGCAAATCAGGCGAATATCGTTTTCTTGGGCAAGCCGTATATGGGTCCCATTGTCCACGCAAATCTCATCGGCAATGGGTGTGCCATTTTCGGTCGGAGTTTTGACCCATCCTATTAGTCTCGATACGCTGAAACCTCTCATTGCCGAGGCTAAGTCAGATTTGAGCATGTCCGGATTGGCGTCTGGAAACTTGTCGCACATCCGATTAAGGATTGTTTCGACGGTGTTTTTACCATCGCACAGAGAGACGATGTAGCTCCCGCTTCCGTTCAACATGATATAGTTCAGCTCATCGCGTCCGGTTAGAACAGAGCGGTACCCGTTCTTTTCCTCTCTTGAGTATGGGAGAGAAATCGATTTCGGGATAAATCCCCTTATTTCGTCAAAGCTCCATTCCATAATTAATCCCTCCTTGTGTCTGTTTGAATATGAGCCGATTTTAGGCTCTTCGGTAGTTTCTGTGGGCGAGACATCAATTTTTCCGCAGGTGGATGCAAAAAAGTTCCGCATATAAGGGAAACGGCCCCGAGAGGGGGCCGTTTCCGCGCCGGGCAGGGTAGGATTTCGCTTGCTACATCAACCTACCGGAAAGGCCCTGACGCATGAACAGGATACTAAGCCGCGCGCTCGCGCTGGTCCACATCCACACCGTGATCGAGTACGCCAGCATCGACGGCGGCAGGATAATCGTCGGCGTCAGGCCGTGGACGAGTTTCGGGCTGCGGTGCCCCGTCTGCGGGAGGGCAGCGAATGCTACGACAGGTCGCCAAGGCCGCGGCTGTGGCGCGCGATGGACCTGGCGAGGTCGACCTCTCCGCGCTCGGGCTGCACGAGATGGCGGCGTCCCTGCCCGACTACGTGAGGATGGTCGCCGCGGGCGAGCGGGGCTTCGCCTCCGCCCTCGAGGAGATGACGCGCGCCGAGGTCGCCGCCCGGGAGGTCAGGATAACCAACCAGCGCATACGGTCGTCCGGGTTCCCCTACGTCAAGGGCCTGGCCGACTTCGACTGGGACTTCCAGCCGTCGGTCCCGCGCGCCGAGATCGAGGAGCTCGCGACCCTCAGGTTCGTCGAGCGGGCCGAGAACGTCCTGTTCGTGGGGAGCCCCGGCGTGGGCAAGACGCACCTCGCCGTCGCGCTGGGCATCGAGGCGGTCAGGGCGGGGCGCGAGGTCAGGTTCGTGGACTGCGCCCGGCTCGTGGAGGACCTCGAGGACGCCTCGGCCCGCGGCATCCTAAAGAAGAGGCTCAAGCACTACGCCCACTCGAGGCTGCTCATCATCGACGAGCTCGGCTACCTCGACGTCGGCAGCGCGGGCGCGGACCTGCTTTTCCAGCTGATATCGACGCGCTACGAGCAGCGCTCGACGATCATCACCACCAACGTGGGGATCAGCGGCTGGGGCCGGGTGTTCGGGGACGACGTGGCGGCGAGCGCGATCGCGGACCGGGTGTGCCACCACTGCCACCACTGCCACCACTGCCACCTGGTCAAGATAGCCGGCAGGTCCTACAGGCTGAAGGACCTGCCGAGGGACGGACCCGTCAAGGCGTGACCGGAATCGGTGAAAATACGTTAGCGCAAGCGGTGAAGCCGCCTTTGCGCGAACGGCGCGTTTGATTAGTGAAACTGGTGAAAATTAGATTGACGCTAACAGGGGCGTGCCCGTCGCGGCGTTTCACGGGGATGTCTCGCGCCATCCCCGGACCCCTTCGCGCCAAAGGGACGAGTCCCCTTGGAACCCCGGGCCGCCGCCGGCGGGCCGTGAACGGCGGGACAATCACTCGGCTTCAACTCGCGATCGCCCCGCCGGCTCTCGCTCCGGCTCCGTTCGATGGCTCCCCTGGGTCGCCATCACTGCGCCTCCGCTCACCTGTCCCGTTGCACTCCGGTCGATTCGGCCTACGCTTCTCGGGGCATGCAAGATATGTATTCCGTGCAACGGAATATCTTGCCCGGCCGAAGCCGGGATGTGCGAACCGCTCCAAAGTCGCTCCCGCAGAACCGTGCAACAGGCTTACCGGCTGTTGCACGGACCTCAGATATGAAAGTCAGTCCCGGCCTCTTTCGTCATCCACACCCTCGCGAGCCAGCTCCCACGCGGCCCGTATGGCAAGGTCGATTCCCCTTGCCGTGAACCTCATAATCCGCCCGGTCGAGCGGTTGACGGCGTAGCCGAGCCTCGCGCCGTTGATCTTCCTCGTCTTGCCGAGGGACTCCGAGTGATAGCGGTATTGCAGCGCCCCCCGCTTGGATCGGGCGATCTCGATCCCATCCGATTCCAACCGCCTTGCAAACTCTCCGAAGCGGTCGGGGCAGCTCTTGAGCCTCCCGACCTCCTCTGCCCTCTGGGCGACAATCGCTCGGACCCTTGCGTTCTCGGATTTGTCGGATCTCCCCTTCTTTGCCATCTCGCGCTCCTCGCGACCGGGCTGGCGCGCGTGCACCTTCGAGTTCGAGAGGCCCCTTTCGAGCTGGCTCAGGCCGTACTTCGTATCGAGCTCCTTCACCGTTCTCACGCGGGATTTCGCCGCCGCCCTCGCCGGCCCGTCGTTCAGACGCCGCCCAGTCTCGAGGTCCGTCCTATTGATGGCGAGGTGAGCGGCGAATCGGGCCGATCCATCCGACCTGCACCTCTCCTCATGCAGCACAATCACGATCTCCTGGTTGGGATAGCGCTTGGCGATGTAGTCCCTCGCGTACTCCATGCAACGCGAGGGCGTCATCGGCCCGCCGTTGCAGGAGCACTCGTCCGGATTGAAGCCGATCACCTGATGCTGCATGTACGTGCACCTTGCGCCCTGCTTCCCGGGCCGGTTGTGCCCGGCCGCCTCCCGGGTGGCGTCCATTTCCTCGAACCATCGATCCTCATCGATGATGTGCTGGGTATCGTGGTCCAGGACTTTCTCCCTGTCCCAATCGAAATACCGCTTGAGGTTTTGGAGGTGCTCCCCGCTCATGACGCTCGCCTGCTTGATTGCGGTCATTTTCCAACTCCCTTCAAAAACCGCCGTCAGTCGACGAAGAGGCCGGACCATCCGTCGGCAACAGGCGGCTCCGCGGCCTCTTCCTCGAATTCGGGAGTCCAGAGATCGACGCCGTCCTCCCGACCCATTTGCCTTGATATCAGCCTGGCCTGGTATTCCATCCTCTTGGCCGCCTCGTGCTCGCGCGTCCCCAGATCGAAGTGCTCCTTCGTCGGCATCCGCGTGCAATCGCAGACAGGGGCCCGGAAGCACCCCGCATGTTCCCTGCCCACGCCGTTCTCCGCGGTCTTCACCACGATGACGCCGTCCTTGTCGGGGGACATCTCCGTCCACTCCCAAGGATGAATCAGGTCGTCGGCGTGCTCGCTGTAGGATGTCGACCCCGTACCGCCCGAAGGCCCCCTGCTCGAGCTGGTTCCCATGGTGTGCCGCGTCGTCTTCCCGACTAGCTCGGTGAAATACTGGCGGTCCTCGGCCTCGCCCAGTTTCATGGCGACCTTGACGCCGCAGTTTGCCAGGATCTTCTTCCGTCCGTCGCGCTCGCCGTACTTGTTCAGCTGAGAGATGTTCTGGACTGCGCCCATCCAGAACAGGTCGTACGAGCGCCCAAGGCTGAGAAGGCTAGGCAGGCACTCGACCTTCGGCAGGTTCCCCCATTCGTCGCCGAGGATGGACACCGGCCGCGGCAGCTTTCCACCAGCTGCGTCCGCGATGGAATACACGGCAGCGTAGAGCTGCTCGAACAGGACCGCCGCGATCGCGTTGTAGGGGGAGCCCTCGTCCATCACGTGGAGGAACAGCGCGGTCTTCTCGCTCAGGATTCTACTCGGATCGATATCATCGCCCGAGACCATTCGCGCAATCGGCGCCGAAGCGTAGATCCTCAGGTTGACCTTTAGCGTGGAAACGATGCTCCTCAGCTCGTTGCCGCCGCTCGAGATGAACTGTGAGGCACGCGAGCGGGCCGGATGCCCCTGCGGCAGGGAACGGAACAGGCCCTTCAGCGGCTCACACGGATCCTCGCCGGCCCCCTCCGTCCCCAGGCACATGATGTGGTAGACCGTCGCGAGGTGCTTGCAGCCCCGCGGGCAGCCCTCGTCCAGCACGACCAGAAGGATCGTCGCGGCGAGCAGCGACCGCGCGGATTCCGTCCAGTGGCTCGCCTTCGCATCGCCCTCCCCGGCGATGAGCGTACGGGCGACGGCATCCGCGGCCTGCTCAGCCCCCGGCAGATTCCCCCCGTTCGCGAGCCTATCGACCATTTCCAGTGGATTGAACGTGTCGCTCTTCTCGGGATGCTGGGCGTCCAGCAGAAGCACCCGGTACCCGCGACGCTCCAGCTCGTCGCCCGTCAACTCGATGAGCTCACTCTTCACATCGGACACGATAATGGTCTGCGGCCTCGATTCCCCGTCATCCGCCCCATACGTCAGCAGATCAATTGTCGGGATCAGCAGCGATCTTGATTTTCCGGCACCCGTTGAGCCGTCGAGGAACATGTGCCGCCTCGGTTCGAACAGATACTTGGAGCCGAACAGCGTCTTCTCAAACCCGTACACGAATCCTCTGCTTTTCGGCTGTCCGTGCCCGTCCCAAATCTCCGAGCCCCGGATGGTCTCCGGCCCCGTTTTCACCCGCGCCTCCCCAAGTACACCTCCGTCGGCGGCTCGCTCCTTCGAGGAAGCCGATAGCTGCATGAGCACGAATACCGACAGGAACAGCGCGAACGAGGCGAGACAGCCAGGGACGCAATGAGGCCCCACGTTAATCCACCACCAAATGGTGTTATCCACGCTCAGGGTGAATCCGATCGAGCTCAGCTCGATTGGAAATCCGAGGATCATGCAATCGAGGGGAATGGCGATAAGTGGCGCAAACCCCGCGGTAAGCAGCGCTGCGAAAACCAGCGCCATGACCAGCTTCTCCTTCACGAGAACCACCTACTCTCTCGCACGGGCGAGTAGGTCGTTGACCCAGCCCACCGCCGTCGAGACGATTGATGTCGCCCGGTTGAGATTATTGAGGACGACCGGATCGGACCCGTAGGTGTTGAGGGCGCGGACCGCCTGGTTGAGGTTCGTGCCGATCTTCTTCAACTCAGTCCTGATACCGGCAAGTTCCCCCGCGTCGGCGACCCTGACCGGCTTCTCGCCGCAGAGCAGGGCGGCATCGCGCATGAAGGAGGACGCCGGCATGTTCATGGCCGCCGCCTTCTCCTCGATAGCCTTACGCTGCGACTCACTCATCCGTACGTTGATATGCGTATTCATGGAAGTCATAACCATCCAATCCGAGCGGGGCCGACGCATCGGCCCCGCCCCTTTTATTAAGTTGAAATTGTTTGGAGCATCTGACCGATGCGCCCAATCCTCACCCTCGCCCAGACATCGAAGGGGACTCCCGGCAAGCTGCCGAGATATATACGGTATGGTCGCCATTGTTCTCTATAGATATCGAGAGCATCGAGCAGGCGCTTCCATTCCCAAATGAGCTCATCGGCCGAGAGCAGAGGAAGATCCCTGTTCTCGGCGCGCGCGAGCTCATCGGACGACAAGCATGGATTGGGAGCCCGGTATCCACCAATGTAGGGTCCGGGCTCCATAATTAGCCGATTTCGGTAAACATCGCTGCTGGTGCGTTGAACTCAAACTCGACAATACCGCAGGAACCGTAACGGTTCTTTGTGATTGAAGCAATGACGGGCCGTTTTTTAAGCAACATATTGGCATTACGCTCTTCGGGCTTATCGCCCTTAATAGAAAGCGACATAACGAGATCTGCCGAATACTCGAACATGTTGCACCCGCCTATCGCCTGAAGCCCGGTGGTCTGCTTGTCGTAATTAACGCGGTTAATTGATGAGATAGCGAAGAGCGGACAATGGGCCTCATCCACGATTCGGCGGAGCTCGGAAGCGACGAGCTTGAGACCGATACGCTCGTCGGCAATGCGCAGTTCCTGCGGCAAAGAGACGATTTGCGCGTAATCAACAATAACCAGTGGCGGTTCGCCATGTTTATCGGCAACCTCTTCGATTGCCTTTCGCATCCCGGCATATTTAATTTCACCAGGAATGATATACATTCGCTCGGCGATGCTGCGGGCGTAAATGTCGAGAACCTTCTCGAAGAGCCCGCGTTTGTCCTCAGACATGCCATCGCCGTTCATATCATCGTGCGTGAGCTCGCCGCCCGAGATGCGGGTGAGGCTCTTCGCGAGCATGCTGTCTCGCCCGAGCTCGCCCTCAAAGATGACCACCGGATGGCCAGCAATGGCCCATCCGTCGGCGATTTGCTGCATAAACGTTGTTTTACCCGTACCGGGTCCGCCGGGGACGATGCACAGGTATTGACGAAGACCTCCGAGGATAGTATCCAGCGCACCGTGTTCGATATGCCCAAGCGGCCTATTCTTTAAGATACGCAAGGCGGTCTCGTCGAGGCCGACGCTCATGGGATTTAAAGCCGGCACGGTTCGCTCGCCTCCAATTCATGGAGGTATGCAAAGAAGCTCGATTCAAGGATGTAAATGCGGCGGTGCAACGCAATCGCGCGCCCGCTCTCCTTCATCATCTTCGAGGCCGTAACCGGACTCAAGCCGGTTATCTTGCACACTTCAGCGATGCCAAGAAGGCGCTCGTGGCCCAAGTTGGAATCAGAAGAAACCGCAGTTGATGCTTGTACGGCAGCGTACGGTTCAGGCTCTACAATCATGGTAGAATCCTTTCAGGCTAGCTCGCCCCTCCCCCTTCGTCGCCAAACTTAGATAGGGAAGGGCGGGCGGCTTTTTAATCAATGACCGAAAATAAAATAACTCCTTTCAAACAAGCTGGTCAGGCGCTTACTGTTTATATTGTAACACTGTCTGTTGCACAATCATATCTAGTTACAGTTCTAATTTCTAATTCACTTTCTGACTGTATAGACTTTATTGTCTGACTGATTTAATATATATACAACGATGATTGGAGTGGTTATGGGACGTTTACCATTATCCGGAAGTAAGATGCGGAAAATTAAGTTCGGAACAACTGTTCAGGCGACGACCCCGGAGAAAATCGAAGAGCTACGCCTCAAGAACCCCGAATCAGTCAGAAGCACCGGCGAGGCTATCGACTATCTATGCAACCTGCTCACGGGGTTGCAGCCGAGGGTCGCCAGGGCCCTCGATGAGGCGTGCCTCAGGGAAGCTCGGCAAATCACCAATGAAATGAAGGCCCTTCCCGTTGACGGATCAGAAGAAATGAGTTTTAGTCAATTGGAACTTTATCGAGAGCAATTCCAGAGGCTCCACGACCATTTCTCTTTATATTGCGAGAAAGAGGAGAGGCCCCAGGGAATGAGACGGGTCGATCTCCTCGGCGGCGATTACGCTGTCCTCCCCTCCTCTTGGACTTTATTGGAAACAGAGGAATGCGCGAAGTCTTGCAGCCAGGTCGGAATTATCGAAATTCGCGGCGGCGCAAAATACGATGCGCCTCATTTTGCCTTCTTCCATAACGGAGAGTACAGTCAAAAGGACAAATTGCAGCGCGCAACCAAACTCTGGCCCCGCATGACCGACGTGATGCGCGACGAGGTCAAACTGGTCACAGATGATGAGGGACATTACCTAAATATGGACGAGCACCTAGCCGCCCCCATCATTTGTTATTTCAACCTTCTAGATGCCAGCTACTATCAGTCTATGGAGCTGGAGCCGCCATATGGCGCAATGATCTACCGAAACAATGTCGCTTAAAAAAGAGGCCCCAAAGGGGCCTCTTTTTTAGCCCTTTTTAGCCCTTCAGCAGATCATCCAGCACTGATGCTGCCTTCTGGTCATTTGCCTCGATAAAGTGGCTATAGATAGACAGCGTCGTCGATGGGCTAGCATGGCCCAAACGCGCCTGGATCGTCTTAATGTCCGCATTGGCACCAACGAGCAAAGTCGCTTGCGTATGTCTAAGCTCATGAGGCTTCAGCCCGCTATAACCCGTATAGCGGGTACGTTTGACGCCGTCACTCCCAATGATTTCCCTGCTCTCCTTAAAAGTACCGAAGCCGTTTTTCGCCGCAAACAGCCTAAACGCCCTTGAATAGTTATGTCCATCCATCCGGGTCACAAGAGCCCGTTTGCCGTTGGCGGCGTCAACGATCCCAATGGAATGGACAATGGGCGTTTCTCCAGTCTGCCCCACTGCAAAGGAATCGAACTCACTCCGCTGAATGGCTTTCCACCTGTCCAGATAGTCGGCAAGTTCATTTCCAACCGAAATCTTACGCCTGCTCATCTTTGATTTAGGCGGCCTCAATGTCCTGTCGTTCGTATATTGCTTTACTATCCTCAGAGTCTTGGCGTCGGGGTCATAATCCTCCCATGAGAGACCAAGGGCCTCCCCCTTCCTCAAACCGCAGAGAAGTAGAAGCATTGTGCATGTGATAAAGGAAGATGGCTTCTCCTCCAAAAGGACCGCAAGAAGCCTTGCCGCCTCATCGGCGCTCAGCGCCTTACGAGCCTCGACATTCTGCTTGGGCAGTTTCACTCCCCTACAAGGGTTTTTGCCCACGAGGTCGTTATCGACGGCATCCTCCATTACCTGTTTGAGCTTGATGTGGATGCGGCGAATTTCACTTTCGCTGAATCGGCCTTCTTTTCTAGCCTTGGCATAAGCAGTGCGAACGTCATCCGATTTAAGCCGAGTGAGATCGGGATTGCCGAACAGCTCGCGTATGTGACGAATGTCCAAACCTTCACGCTCATAAGCAAGAGGTGATCCCATGGTCGACTCCCTGTTCGCGTGAAACCTGTCCGCATAATCTGATAGGCCCAGAGGACCATTGCCACGGTTGGAAGCGCCCTCAAGTTCAGCTCTATAGGCCTCCAGCGCCTTGGCGACTTCACTCGGCCAGTTTTTCGGGTTCTTGCTTCTGCAGTGAACCCTGCGTGACGGACTACGGCGGTACCGTCCTGTCTCCGGATCTTTTCCCAGGGAAAAATAAATCCGATAGACGCCTTTGCTCTTATCGATGCATTCCGATGTGCCGCGAGCGGTCTTTTTTATCAATCCCTGCAATCATATCCCTCGTTAGATTTTCGATTAGGCTTGCTGGCAAAGCCTTTAAAGCTTTGCCAGCAAGCCTAATCGAAACTTTTCACACTTTCAAGTCTCTCTAAGTGTGAAAATAGTGGGAAATATGATTCTAATAGCTAGCTCAATAATTGTTAATTACATATTTCTACCTGCGCTTCCTTTTAATTCAGTGAAATTGGCCTCATCTCGTCAAATGCCGAATTCACGTACTCGTAAAGCGGGGGTCACCGGTTCGAGCCCGGTCGCTGGCTCCATTGCTCAAGATAGCCGCCTTCGGGCGGCTTTTTTGTTGCCGATTTTGAGTGCGTGCGCGCCAATCCAAGCATCGCCACGTCAACAGCGGCCCACTCGGTGGACTTCGGGTTTAATGCTTAGGGGCGGGGATTTACCAAAGTGAAATCTTAATGAAAAGAAACCCAGCTGCAACAATTGCCATGGTGAGGGCTCGAATTGGCCATATAGATCTAAAATAGTCACGATATACAAATGTCGAGAGACGTTGGGGATATAGATGAAAAGAACTAAGGGTTTTCTTTTGTTGGTATTGATGCTGCTCGGACTGTTCTGCCTGAGTGGCCCTTCTTGGGCCAAGGCTGTCTGTCCTGAAGGTGAGCCTCAGCAGTCTTATACGGGCAGCCTGCTGATAACTGCTAAGGAGGGCGATGCCGACTCTCAGTCTTGGGTAAATCCCCTTGCCACTTTTGAGGGGGACGGCGGAACGGTCAAGCTTGACCATATTGGTAGCGGGATTTTGAGGTGGCAAGTTCTTCCGGACAAAATTGCGAACGATCCCTTCTCTTTTGCTGGAACGATATATCTATACAAGGTTGTGAGCGGAAAACAAAAATACGTCGATTGCTATCCGACAAACGGGTCTGGAATTGCATTCACCGGCATTTCGGGGCAGATTGATACACATGTACGAAAGGGAACCTATGTGGTGCGTTGGGTTGGAGCTGCTGCAGGCCCGATATGGATTGCGGTCTTGCGCCCCGATGTCCAAATAGGTTTCTCTCTCTAGACGGGAAGTTGCTCATGAACGCCATATACGACGGGGATGACTGGGTCGATCATTATACTTGGCGCCTGGTCGGCTCGAACGACAATGGGGATGTGGTGTTTGATGGACTATGTCCAAAGCATCTCCATCCTTTTGTCTCGTCGTTAATTGAGAGTTCCGCTCGTGTTGCCCCCTACAGCTCGGCATCGCTTCATGATACGGACGTTTTGAAGACCATAAGGGAATCAATTGACGAGGGCACGATGAGCGGCCCGCTGTTTTCTCGGCTTGTGGGGCTAGATGAGATTGGCTCGAAACGACTGCTTGCGGGCGAAAAAGTGGAACTCACTTATCGGTCGATGATTTCAATCCTGCGGCTAGCCGATGTTCTTCGCAAATAAATGAGGCTTCCCTATTCAAAACAGAAAACCCCGCCAAACGTGATTTCCCTAGGGAAAACCCGTTTGGCGGGGTCCTAGCGTGATTTCCCTAGGGGAATCACGCCATCAGACGAACAGCTCAGCCGAGCAGCTCGCTACTCCTCCCAGTAGGCGTCGGCAAGCAACTTAAAGCAGATCTTCTTGACCGGCTGTGCGCCATCGCCCGGGAACTCGAGCGTGGGCATGTGGGGCTCGCCGGCAACGAACAGCGCGAATTTGTCGTCGGCAAGATCGCCGGCGATCGAGGCGTCGGAATCGACCAGATCATAGTCGTCCTTCTCGTCAAACTCCTGGACCAGCGTCAGGCTGCCCGTAGCGACCTTGAAGGCCTCGCGACCCTCGACGTCGATCTGCAGGTCGTGATAGCGCTGATGCGTCTCATAGTGAGCCTCAGCCTCGGGACGCGTCGTGGGAGACATGACGTTCGCAAAGACCTTCTCACCCAAAATCGGATGGCTGCCGACCTCGAGCTGTGCCGGGTCGTTCTCCTCGAGCCAGTCGATCAGCACGTCGAGGCCCTTGAGCATTCCGCGGTACTCCTCGATATCGCCCAATGCACCGTAAATCATCTAAATCCCCTCTCGGATCGTTTATTTGGCAGCTACTCGGTAAATGCATTACCGACGTTGTTGCCACCCACATACGTCTCGACCAGGGTAAGGTCGGGATTGAACACGACAGCATCGGCGTCGCGCCCCGGCATAATGCTACCGCACTTGCCGTCAACTCTAACCACAAGCAAGCAACCGATGCCGGGGGCGGCGCACAAGCTCCTACAGCTCGGTCACGACAACGCCGTTGTAAACCTCGTCCCAACGATCCATAACCAAGTGGCCGGTCATGGGATCCATGGCATTGAGCTTGCCGCAGGTGTTGGCGGTACGCAGCACCGTCTCGTCATCCGCGCCAGCAGCAATCGCATGCGCGAAGCCGGCAATGGTCGAATCGCCAGAGCCCGTAGCGTTAACGGCGGGGATATCGGGGGTCTTGGCGCGGAATGCACGGCCATTATGGAAGCCCACGGAGCCGGCAGCGCCCATGGACACGACGACCCAGGGAATATCGGAGAAGCGGGCATCAGAGGCGAGCGCGGCGCGGAGCTCGTCCACATCGTCGGTGGTAAAGCTCGTGCCCAGAAGGCCGTTAATCTCGGTCAGGTTAGGCTTGACCAGCTCGGGCTTAATTTCGGACTTAAGGGCGGCCTCGAGCGAAGCACCCGAGGTATCAAGCAGCACCTTGGCGCCGGCGTTCTCGGCAATGCCCGTGATCTTGGCATAGTAGTCTGCCTCGACACCGCGGGGCAGCGAACCCGAAATGGTAACGACAGCGGCCTTGCTCGCAAGCTCGGCGAACTTGGCGGTAAAGGCATCGAGCTCCTCGGGGGCAATCGTCGGGCCGCTCTCGAGTAGCTCGGTCTGGTTGCCGGCGTGGAGGATGTTAAGGCAAATGCGAGTCTCGCCCTTGATGGGTACAAAATCATTCTTAATGCCGTTGGCATCCATGAGCTCGGCCATGTAGGCGCCCATGTGGCCGCCGAGTAGACCGGTTGCCACAACGTCGTCGCCCAGCTGACCCAGTACACGGGCCACGTTGAGACCCTTGCCGCCGGCGGTCTTTTCGGGCGTCACACGGTTAACGTCGTCGATAATGAGCTCATCGAGCTGATAGCGTGTATCGACGGACGGGTTCATCGTAACGGTGAGGATCATTTTTAGCTCCTTATCTCGCAGGCTCCTTGTGCCTCGCGATACGAGTCGACAAAACGGAATTACAGAATCTCAATCGTGAACGAGCGAACGACGGTCTCCTTGGGCTTGGCGACAAGGCAGCCACGCTTATGCTCAAGCACGTCGTCCTCATCGGAGCAGGTCGAAAGGCCGCCCCAAGGCTCAACTGCCACAAAATCACCCTCGGGCTTGCTCCACACAATGAGATATGGGAAGCCCTCAAAGCTCAGGCGAACGCCCTTGTCCTCGCCCTTTTTGGAAAGCGTGACCTGGCGGCTCTCGAGCACGTCAAAGATGGTCTCCGCAAAATCGAAGAGCTCGTGCGACAGGGGCAGCGTCTTTCCCACCATGGGGTTCTTGGAGCGCTTGTCCACGTCAATCAAGCCAGTCGAAGGGACAGCGGTGCAAAGCTCTGCAGCCTCTTCTTTCTCAAAGCGCAACTCGTAGTCCGTATAGGCCTCGCCCTCATCGAGCGGGCACCTAAAGCCGGGATGCCCACCGATAAAGAACGGCATGTCCTCGGTGCCCTCGTTGGTAACCTCATAGGAGACACGCACGGCGGCGTCCTCGAGCGTATAGCGGGCGACGAGCCTAAACGGATACGGATAATCGCTCAGCAGCGCGGCGTTATCCTCCGAAGCCAGGCACATAGCCAACTCGTTCTCGCCTTGGCTCAGCAGCTTCCACTCCTGCTTGCGCGCAAAGCCGTGGCGAGCGAGCTTTACATGATGCCCGGCAAACGTCATGGCACTACCATCGCGCAGGCCTCCGCAAATCGGAAAGCAGACCGGCGCCTGGCCGGACCACACGGCGGGGTCACCCTGCCACAAGTACTCGCGACCTCCGGCCTCAATCGAGGTAAACGAACCACCAGCCGTGGACACCTTAATAGAAATCGAATCGTTGGAGAGAGCGTATTCCATTGCCCATCCTTTCGAACAACTGCTTTTTGCTCGCAAGTACCCGTCTCGGCTCTGACCAATGGACAAACCCGCACGCTCATCGATGCGTCCGGTATCCCGGCCATGTAACGGGGTACCATACAGACATTGATGCAATTACAGCTGAAAGGCCTTCTTATGCGAACCATCATTCTTTATGCCTCACGCCACCACGGCAATACGAAAAAGCTCGTGGACGCCATCGTCGAGGCGCACCCCGAAATCGATACCCTCGACGTGAAAACACTCGGCAAAAACGAGTATCCCAACCTGCACGAATACCATCTGATTGGTGTCGCCACGGGCATCTATTACTCCGAGATCGACAAGGACATGGCACGCGTGCTCACTAACGTGTTGCAGCCGCAGGACAAGGTGTTTGGCCTTATGACCTACGGTGGCAAAAACAAGTGGTACGGCAAGGATATCGATGGCATCTGCCGCATGAGGCAGGCCATCTTTATGGGTGTCTACGGCTGCCCCGGCTTTGATACGTGGGGGCCGTTCAAACTCACCGGCGGTGTCCAAAAGGGGCACCCGACCGCTGAGGAAATTAAGGGTGCCGTCGACTTCTTCGACAAGATCGAAGGCGAGTATGGAGACATCATCGTCGAAGAGTACGCCAAGCGCGAGAAGCGCCTAGCATACGAGAAGGAGCATCCTGCAGGAGGCCTGGTGGCCGGCGTTAAGCGTACGGCAAAGAAAATCGCTAGCAAGCTGTAACTGTAAAGGTGCTTTTGAGCGTTTAACCCGTACGGCGGGTCCGAGCAGATTCGGGCCCGCCGTCTTTTTCTTTCGTTACTCGGTAAAGGCGTTGCCGACGCTCTGGCCGCCAACATACGTCTCGACGAGGGTGAGCTCATGGTCGAACACGACAAAGTCGGCGTCGCGACCCGGCATGATGCTGCCGCACTTATCCTCGATGTGCGCGGAGCGTGCCGGCACCTCGGTTGCCATGCGAATGGCGATATCGGCGCTGGCGATGCCCCAGTCGACGATGTTCTTGACGCCCTGGGCAAGCGTGAGCACCGAACCGGCAATGCTCTTGCCATCGGCGAGCCAGCACAGGTTGTCCTTCATGATGACGTCCATGCCGCCGCTGGTGTAGCTGCCCTCGGGCATGCCGCCGCAGCCCAGGCAGTCGGTGATGAGTACCGTGTGCTGCCAGCCCTTGGCCTGCAGCAGCGCCTTGATGGCGGCAGGGTTTACGTGCTTGCCGTCACAGATGATCTCGGCGTAGGTCTCGGACGTGGACATAGCAGCACCCACGACACCGGGCTCACGGTGATGCAGCCCGCGCTGGCCGTTATAGGTATGCGTAAAGCAGCTGGCACCGGCGTTGATGGCGGCGATGCACTCATCGTAGGTGGCGTCGGAGTGACCGATGCTGGTCACCACACCCTTGGCGTTCAGAGCAGCCGCATAAGCAGCGGCACCGTCGCGCTCGGCCGCCATGGCGCTCTTAACGATGCGACCGCCCGCAGCCTCCTGCCACTGATCAAAGACCTCCTCGGAGGGATCGATAAGATAAGCGGGGTTCTGCGCGCCCACGTGCTTCATGGTAAAGAAGGGGCCCTCCAGGTAGATGCCCTGAATGCGAGCACCGCAGAAGTCGGGGCCGCGACCCTCGTCCGCCTGAGCGATGGCGGCGCAGGCGTCCTTGATCTGCTCGACGCCATCGGTGAACGTCGTGGGCAGCCAGCTGGTGGTACCGCGACGGGCGAGCTCGGTCGAGCTGATATCGATGCCCTCGGGATCGTTATCGGTAGTTGAGTGGTTGTAGAAGCCATGGATGTGGGTGTCGACCATGCCCGGTGCGATCCACGATCCCGTGTAATCCTTGATCTCGCAAGAGGGCTCGTCGGCCTGCCAGGCGCCAAAGACGCCATCCTCGACCATAAGATAGCCGCCCAGTTGCGGACCTGCCGGCAAGAAGAACTTGTCAGCCTTAATTGCGTACGTGCTCATATGCACTCCTTGCTTCTAAAGCAGTTGACCGTGGTGATACTTATACCCGGTTCAAGTAAAAACAAAAAGCGCCCGCCCGCCGTTATGAGCGGACGGGCGCCCTTACAGGGGGACGCGATTAAGCGGTGAAGGGGTGAATCGTCACGCCCTTAACCACGCGGTTGACCGTGCCGGTGGGGCTCGGCGTATCGGGCGTGTTGCCCACGCGCACGGAGTTGAGCAGGCTGATAGCCTGAGCAAACATCACGAACGGCAGAGCAAGGTAACCCTCGGGGAGCGCCTCATAGCCCTTAAAGGTGAAGGACTCACCCTCGTAGACAGTAGCGCCATCCTGCTGAACGGCAACGGTGTGCTGAGCGATCTTGTCGCCACCGATCTCGTTGAGGATGTCGATGTCGTACTGACGGGTGTAGGCGTCGTTGTTCACGAATACGAAGACGAGCGTCTTATCGTCGACGAAGGACTTGGGTCCGTGACGATAGCCCATGGAGGTGTCGTAGGAAGTGGCAACCAGGCCATGAGCAAGCTCGAGGATCTTGAGCTGGCTCTCCTGAGCAAGGCCGCCAAAGGAGCCGGAGCCAAGGTAGGTCACGCGGTTGAAGTCGCCAGCGAGGTAGTCGGCAACCTCGGACTCGCGAGCGATGACCTCCTCGCCCATCTTGGCGATGGTCTCGACCCACTCGGCCTTCTGCTCGTCGGAAGCCTCGTCAAAGATGAGGGTAGAGAGCAGGGTCATGCAGGTGTAGGAACCGGTCATGGCGAAGCCCTTGTCGTTGGCGCGCGGGATGAGCAGCGTCAGCGCATTGGGGTCATCAGCGGACTCGACGGCGAGCTTACCCTCGGGAGCGCAGGTGATGTTGAGGAACTTGACGTTGTGGACGAGCTCCTTGGCAACGGCAACGGCGGCAAGGCTCTCGGGGCTGTTGCCAGAGCGGGCAAAGGAAACCACGAGCGTGGGATCCTCGGCGCGCAGGAAGTCGCGCGGTGCGCTCACGATGTCGGTCGTGGCGATGGGCTTAAAGTCGTAGAGATCAGTGTTGCCAGCGTGACGCAGATACGGGGCGCAGGTATCACCAACGTAGTCGGACGTACCGGCACCGGTGAAGACAACGGACAGACGGCCTTCGCCCATAGCGCGAGCCTCGGCCAGGAAGGCCTCGATGGCCTCCTTGTTCTCGCGATAGATGTTGAGCGTATCACGCCAAAGCTCGGGCTGCTGAGCAATCTCGGCCGTGGTGATCTGGGCGCCGAGCTCGGTGAGCTCCTCGACACTCTTCTCGAACATTTCTAATACCTCTCTCTAGAAGTAATCCTCTGACGTGCAATTATACACTTCGGTTGGTTATCTGGTAGTAACCAGTTAAATACAAACAATCATCATATGGAAACGATGCCAACACTAGTCGCTACGCTGGTGGTAAACCTTGTATTTAAACTGATCGGCACGAGCAACCGAGAGCGTATACTCCACAACCTCGTTTGACTCGTTATACGTAGTCCTAACCAAATCGAGCACAGGCGAGCCCTCGACAATTTCCAAAAGGTGGGCATCGGTGGGACGGGCTATGCTCGCATAGAACTCCTCTTCGGCCACGCGTATCTTTTGCTGAAAGTCTTGCTCAATCACATCGTAAAGCGGCTTACGCTCCAGCAGCGGTCGCTTTAGGGATAGAAATTGACGAACCGGTAGATAGCTGCGTTCGACCATCATGGGCATGTTGTCGGCAGAACGAAGGCGCTTGAGCTTAAAAATGCGATCACCGATACGCAATCCCATATGCTCGGCCAGATTCTTATCGGCCTCCATCTCGCAAAACTCGAGAATCGTGGTCTCAGGGACACGACCCATCGCGCGCATCTGCTCGGTAAAGCTGTAGGACTGCATAAGATTGGTTGCTTTTGCCGAACGGTCGGTCACAAAGGTACCGCGACCGTGCTGCCGAACCACCAGTCCTAAACGCTCCAGTTCCTGCAAAGCCAGGCGCACCGTGGTGCGCGAGAGACCATAGCGCTCCGAAAGTTCGCGCTCGGAAGGAATCATGTCACCGGCGCGATATTCATGGTCGATCTTTTCGGTCAGAATATCGACCAGCTGATCGTACAGCGGTTGCTTACGCGCTCCGATCGCCATCCTATCCTCCCTTTTGCTCGAATTCGGCTAACTACCTAGGGTGTTTAGCATTATCTGTCTGCCACACCCGAATCATCAAGAAAACAAAAGCCGCGCGCTCTTTCGAGCACGCGGCTTTTAACATACACATGGCTTAAGGGGTCGGGGTGTGAGCCGCGTAGGGACACACCCCTCAAGCTAGAGCCTTACCAGATGCTCGGCCAGAGACCAAGCGGGCCAGCGCCCAGGATGCCAAGGACGAAGAGCAGGAGAATGCCCTTGGTCGGGGTCCAGCTGTGCTTAGCGAACATGTAGTAAAGCAGCAGCGTAAGCATAAGCGGGACGAGCTTCGGGACGATGGTGTTGAGGGTGTCGGCAACAGAGAAGTTGACCGGATCCTCGGTAACGGTAGCGTAGGTCACGGACTCCATGCCGTTGCCCAGATCGGCGACGCCGCACTTGACCTCGTTGCCGTCGGCATCGGTGGCGGTGAGGGCGTTGCCGTCCTCATCGGTCATGGCGATGGTACCGGCCTCAGCGGTCTCGGTATCGATGCCCTCCATACCGGTGAAGTTCTCGGCCTCCTTCTCGGAGACGATCACGGTAGTAGGGGCAAGGCCACGGGTGGTGCCGTTGGGGATCTGGAGGTTGATCTGGGTGCCACCCATGGTGACGACCAGGCAACCGACGACGAAGACGCCCATGATGGAAGCGGCACGCGTGAAGGCCTGCATATTGGCGGTCAGAGCGTCAATAGCGCTGGTGCCAAGCTTGTAGGACCAGTTCATGAGCCAGAAGCGCAGAGCGAACTGGACGGCGTTGAAGATCACCAGGAAGATGATCGGCGCAGCGGCGTTGCCGTTGATGGCCATGTTGGAGGTGATGCCGGCCGTGATAGGCACGAGCGTCAGCCAGAACAGGGCGTCACCGATACCACCGAGCGGGCCCATTGCGGCGACGCGGACGGCGCGGATCGTGGGGATGTCAACCTTGTTCTGCTCGAGCGAAAGCACGATGCCCATAACAAAGGTGACGAGGAACGGGTGGGTGTTGAAGAACTCCAGGTTGTGGCTCATGGAAGCCGCGAGGTCGTTCTTGTTGGTGTGGATCTTCTCCAGACCGGGGATGATGGAGTAGAGCCAGCCAGCGGCCTGCATACGCTCGTAGTTGAACGAGGCCTGCAGGAAGCAGGAGCGCCAAGCCATCTTGTTGAGGGTCTTCTGGTCAAGCTGCGGAGCAGGAGTGAGATCCTCGTAGTGCTCCGGGATCACATACTCATTAGATGCCATCTTCGAAGTCACCTCCGTCAGAAACAGCTGCACCCTTCAGCTCGGTCTGCTGCTGGAAGTCCCAGAAAGCGATGCCGAAGCCGATGAGAGCGAGGATGAGCAGAGCAGGGGTTGCCAGCGAATCGTTGGCAACGGTGATGAGCGCGAGGCCGAAGCCCATGAGGAAGAAGCCCCACATATCGCGGTTCATCATAACCTTGAGCAGGACGGCGAAGCCGACGAAGCGCATCATGCCGCCTGCAGCGGACAGACCGGTCTGCAGCCACGTCGGGATGGCAGAAGCGATGGTCTGACCGATGGTAGCGCCAGCGATGAAGAACAGGGTGACGACGACAGCGAAGATCAGGCCGAGCAGAGCCATGGCGAAGTAGTTCAGGCGCTCGATGCCCTTGGTGTCCGCGTTGTGAGCCATGTTATCGGCCGTGGACATAAGCGGGGACATAAGCGTGAAGACCAGGGTAACGCCAAGCTGGCCAAGCAGAGCGAACGGAATGGCGAGGCCGACTGCCGCGTTGGGCTCGAGGCCCGTGGCGATAGCGAGAATGGCTGCCATGATGCCGCCGATGACGGCGTTAGGCGGCTGAGCGCCTCCGATCGGCATGTTGCCGATCGTCATGAGCTGATAGGTACCACCCACGAGAAGACCGGTGTTGAGGTCGCCAAGGATAAGACCGATGACGGCGCCGGTGACGATGGGCTGATAGAGAGACTCGAGGAAGTCAAACTGGTCGATTGCCGCGATGAACGTGACAACGAAGACCAGAGCGATCTGGATGATCGAGTATTCCATCTTGCTCCTCCTTTCAAAATGTATGTACGCACTTTGGATATCACGTACAGAACGTCAGGGTTTCACTCCTGACAACGTGGATCACGAGGATTACGAGAAGAGCTTGCTCGTGTCCTCAACAGGCGTGCTCGGAACGCGCCTGATCTCCAACTCCACCCCCAATTCCTGCAGCTCTTTAAACGCAGCGACATCCTCGTCGTTAACTGCGACGGAGGTGGCGACTTGGCGCTTTCCTTCCGACATGTGCATGTTGCCGATGTTTACCTTCTTTATAGGCACACCGCCCTTGACGAGCGTAAGCACGTCTTCCGGTGTTTCGGCCACGATGAAGATCTTCTGGCGCGGGCTCGCCTTGCCAATGACGTCGATGGTCTTCTGCAGGGAGAAGAAACGCGTAGCGACGCCGGCGGGAGCGGCCATCTTCATGAGGTTCTGGCGCATGGTGTTGGACGCCACGTCGTCGTTGGCGACGAGGATGAGGTTGGAGCCCAGAGTGGAGTTCCACTGGGTGGCAACCTGACCATGAACCAGTCGGTTATCGATGCGGGTAAGAAGAATGTTGGGTTCTGCCATGTTGATCAGCTTCCTTTCGATATTTGCTGACGACAGTTACTTGATCTCCTGAATCGCGTAACGCGAAACATCTACGACGGCTCCGGATCGGACTTTGATCTGGACCTTCTCGCCTTCGAAGCCTTTGACGGTTCCGTAGATACCGCCGGCGAAAAGAACCTCCTGACCCGGCTTGAGCTCGGTGTGCAGCTCCTTGAAGTACTTCTGCTTCTTCTTCATGTTGATTTGCGACCAGATGGTGTAAATCAAGCCCATGATGACAAGCAGGCCTAAAAGGGCGACCGAGGAGCTCAGGACGTTGGCTCCGAAATCGGCCATTAAATGCCGTCCTCGTCGCCGAAGATATCCTCTTCCTCGGAGCCGGCAACGGATGCGACCGTCTGGGCGGTGACGCCCGTCTGGCCAACGGTCACGGCCTGCTCGCCAAGCTCGGCGAGCGTGGCATTGCCGCGGAGGAACAGAAGCTCAATAACCATGGGAAGGTTGGTGCCAGTCAGAACCTCGACGTTGTCGACATCCTGGGCAATCATCATCGACTGGTTGAACGGGGTGCCGCCAAGCAGGTCGGTAAAGACAAGCACGCCATCGCACTCCTCGCGCATGGCGGTAATAGCGGCGCGGAGATCCTCACCGTAGGATGCGGCCTGGTCGCCCTCAAAAGGAACGACGGTAAAAGCAGGCTGGTCGCCGGCAACCATAGCGATAGCGCTTGCAAGACCGGGTGCGAACTGTCCATGACCGGTAAGAATAAAGCCAACCATTCAAATTTCCCTTCCGAAGGTGTGTACGATCTGAGTCCGATGATTTTCGGAAGCCAGCGGGCGCTCGCCCTTAAAGCTTCTTAGAAAGCGTTCTTTGAAGACCAGTGGTTTCTAAACTGGTAGTAACCACGTGACGTGTTGTTGTCACTATATCACCCCAGAAGAGGTCGCTTTCGTTGATTCATACGGTAAAACGTTTTTGCACCGCTCACGGTGATAAATCGACCGTTTACCGGTCGTTAACACTTCTACCTGCGGTTTGAAACCGTTTCGAAATGCTTTGGCAAAAAATCTGATCTTTTCCTGTGTCTAAACAACGTAGGGCGGCTAATAATAGCGTGTAGAAAAATTGCAGGTCATTGTGAAGATATGTGAATTGGTCTTTTTGACTTAATACCAGTTAGAACCAGTTTTGAGATTATCGGTGAACGGTAGTTTTCGACCGTTCACCGGTTACTTGCAATCGTTTGCAGCTGTTTTCCCATATGAATTAGGGGAACCCGATGGAGCGCTTGCGCGATCACAGGAAATGTTGGCATTTGTCCTTATCCCCCACGCGCCAAACTCCGGCATCCAAAATGAGCTAATAGCTCACGCTAATCGTTTTCAATCATTACATACTCAGTATCCGTAATTATTTATCGTTTGTCATTAATTCTGATAAGATACAAGTATCATCCAAAACGCCGATTGGAGGGGTTATGGTCCATCGAAACGCATCTATATCGAATGAAACCATCAGCCGCGAACAGACGGTAGCCAAACTGAGGAAGCTCGCTCGCATCTGCAAATGGGCCACGATCTGCATTACCACCGCGCTCGCTCTGGGGCTCCTCGCAGTCATTGCGATTGACCTTCTACTCATATTGCCTGGCCTCTCCCAAGGCTCGTGTCTCCAATCCGTAGAACTTCAAGCCGGCGAAGGGCCGTGCCTTGCTATCGTCGGTACCGATGCGCAGGCCCCACTTATGCTCGTCGCACACGATGGTCACACTGCCATAGGGAGCCTCTTGATGACATGCCTCGCGCTTACCATCGCGATAAGCGTGCGCAGGCTTTTCCTCAACATTGAAAAGGAAGGCAGGCCCTTTGACCTTGAATGTAACCAGACACTTCGTCGAGTAGGACATTTATTCCTTATCGGCGGCGTTGCCGTGAGGCTTCTTGGCGCCGTAATCACGGGAATGATACTCTCAGGATTTGGCGGCAGCTTTACGGATGCGTTCGTCGGCCAGTTATTCGAGCCCTCCATGCTCTTTGCAGGCCTGATTATTTGCCTGATTGCCAGCATCTTCCGCTACGGGTATATCCTGCAAAAGCAAGATGACGAGTTGCTCTAGGGGAAATCCATGATTATTCTGCGGCTTGACCGCATGCTCGCCGAACGCAAGATCTCATCCAAAGAGCTTGCGGAACGCGTGGGCATCTCCCAGGTCAATATGTCACGCATTAAGACGGGCAAGGTTTCTGCCATACGTTTTTCAACTCTTGACGCGATATGCCGGGCACTCGACTGCCAACCAGGCGATGTACTGGAATATATATCCGACGATGAAGCCGATAGCCTTTTTGGGCTTAAAGATGAATAGTCATAATTAAGCCGTCAATCACGCCCTCAACGCAAAAAGCCCGCCAGAACGACTTCCGTACTGGCGGGCTATTTGCTGTCTATCGGCTAGATGCTCGATGAGCCGTGCAACTCTTTACGCAAACAGGCCGTAGATGCTGATGTTGGCCTTGGCGTAGAGGCCGTTAGCATACTCGGTCCACTTGGAGCTGGCGCTCGAAGCCTGCGAGGAATACTGCTGGTAGGCGGTGTAATAGGCGGTCATGGCCTGCTTATAGGTGGCGCTGTCGGCCGTAAAGGCATCATCGGCAAAGGCCTTGGCATAGGTGCTGTCGGCATCCTTCCAGGCGCCCTTCTCGCTATCCCACTCGTCGCCGGCAAGGTTGATGATGTAGTCGGCGTAGTCCTTGCTCGCGGTCTCCTCGTTGCCGTCAGCAGGCTCGGTCGGGGCGGTCGGCATGCTTGCGGAGCTGTCGCCGACCTTCTTCTTGTAGAGCTTCTGCAACGTCGCGGACTGGCGGACGATCTGCTTGGCCTGGTCCTTGGACACGCCATACTGCGTGGCCATGGTCTTGTAGTCCGAAGTGCCGATGGAATCCTCGGCGTACTGCTTCATTTCCTTGGAAGAGACGGTAATGCCCTCGTCCTCGGCAGCATCCAGCAGGATCTTGTTGCGCACGTAGGACAGGATGACGTCGGCAGAGGGAGCGGTGTAGTTGCCATCGCTATCCTTGACGGTGTCGAGGCTGTACTGGCTCTCAATGGCCTCGCGCGCGGTGATGTCGCTCTTCTTGCCGTTGTAGCTGTAGCTTGCCACGGTCGAATCGAGCTGGTCCTCGGTGAGGGTCGCCGAGCCGACACCCTTGCCGCCAAAACCACCGTTGCCGATAAAGAAGCCGACCACAGCAGCGATCACGACTGCAACCACGAAGGCGGCAATCATCGTCTTCTTGTGCCTGGATGCGCGGTCGTCTTCATCGGAGTTGTCCTCGTCCTGCTCCTCGGGCATGAGGTTCTCGTCAGCGGCATCCGCGGCAATCTGAGCCTCCAGGCGGGCGTCCTCCTCCTCGGCCGTCGTACCGGCAGCAATGTGCTCGGCAGACGTACCGGCGACCAAGTCGATCTTCTCGTCCTCGTCACCGTCGGGGCCTTCGCCGCGCTCGATGATCTGGATGCCGTCGATCTCGTCCTTCTCGTCCTTCTTTTGAATCAGACCCATATCAGTTACTCCTTGTTAGGAAACATAGTCCGCAATAGAATACGCCCGACAGAGCGCCGGGCGTATTGATTCTCAGGTTATACGCAAACACTTAAGTACTATTTAGGCGTTTGCAGTGTGCATGCCTTAGGCCAGCTGCGCGATAACGGCATCGGCAAAGGCCTGCGTACCCACAGCGCCCTCAACGGAGCCGGTCTGGGCACGACGCACGTCACCGGTAACCTGCTCGCCCTCGTCGAGCGTGGCAGACACGGCGGCGTGAATGCGATTGGCAGCGTCGTTCTCGCCCAGGTGATCGAGCATCATCGCAGCAGAGAGAATCTCGGCCGTGGGGTTGGCGATATCCTGGCCCGCGATATCGGGCGCGGATCCGTGCGTTGCCTCAAAGATTGCGCAGTCGGCACCGATGTTGGAGCCAGGGGCCATACCCAGACCACCCACTAGGCCGGCGCACAGGTCGCTCACGATGTCGCCGTACAGGTTGGGCAGCACCAGGACATCGAAGTCGTTGGGGTTCTGGACCAGACCCATGCAGGTGGCGTCGACGATCTTGTCGTTGAACTCGATATCGGGATAGTTGGCGGCCACCTCGCGCGCCACGCGCAGGAACAGGCCATCGGTCGCCTTCATGATGTTGGCCTTGTGCACGGCCGTCACCTTTTTGCGGCCGCAGCGGCGGGCGTACTCAAAGGCGTACTCCACAATGCGGCGGCTCTTGGCGATGGAAATCGGCTTAATTGAGATGGCGGAATCCGCAGCGAAGGTCCTCTGGCCCGAGCGCTCGACGAGCTGCGAGAGCTCCTCGACCTCGGCAGCGCCCTCATCGAACTCGATGCCGGCGTAGAGGTCCTCGGTGTTCTCGCGCACGATGACCAGGTCGACGTCGCGGAAGCGCGAGCCGTCGCCCGGCTGCGACAGGCAGGGGCGCACGCAGGCATACAGGTCGAAGTGCTTGCGCAGGGCCACGTTGACGCTGCGGAAACCCGTACCGACCGGCGTGGTGATGGGGCCCTTGATGGCAACCTTGGTCTCGGCGACCGCATCGAGCACGTGCTGGGGCAGTGGCGTGCCAAACTCGTCCATGACGCCGGCACCGGCCTCCTGGACGTTCCAGTTGATCTGGACACCGGTGGCCTCGACCACGCGGCGCATGGCCTGCGTAATCTCGGGACCGATACCGTCACCGGGGATCAGGACTACATCGTGCGCCATAATCTGTTACTCCTCGTCTTCGGCGTCGTCAGATTTTTTAACGCTAGCACGCTTCTTCTTTTTGGAGAGATCCAGGCCAAAACGTTTAACAAGCATTTCGCAAATCTCGCTCGAACGGGCCTTGAGATAGCTGCCCTTGCCGTTTTCGGCATCGAACTTAAGGCGCAGCGCGAGCTTCTCGGCGACCTCGGCGTCGATCTCGCCCTGGCCAAACTCGTACAGGCAACCGAGCATGTCGCGATACTCGAGGTCGCCGTGGTAGCACTGGATGGCCTCGTCCAGGATGGGCCAAGCCTCGCGCGAACGCTCGACGCTCGTGGCACCCCACACGCACAGCAGGCGGAAGGCGGCATAGCGCAGCGTGGAGGAGATCTCGTCGAACAGTGCAGTCTCGGCGCCCTCAAAGGCATCGCCCAGCTGCTCGGGGCAGGTGGTAGCGAGCGCCGTCAGGGCATCGAGGGCCTCCCAGCGGGTCTGCGCCTCGGGGCGGTCGAGCGCCTCGATCAGCGCAGGCACGCAGGGCACGACGCGCTGCGGGTCACGCTCGGCCAGCAGATGCAGCACGCGGGCGGCAAACTGGCGGATGCGGCGCGTGGGGCAGCCGAGCTCCTTGACCAGACGGTCGACGGTGTTCTCGTTCTCCTCTGCCAGCTGAAGCTGTGCCAGCTCCTCGTCGGTGAGCTGTTCGTCTTTGTTTTCTGCCATAGTTACCTCTTCTTACTATTTCTTAGCGTGCTTGCCAGCACCCTTGCTGTCATCGGTGACCGAGATGAGCTGTCGGTCGGCTGCACCATTGTGACGCGCACGGCGACGCTCCTCGGCGTCGCCCGCGTCGGCGGCGGCGCGATGAGCCTTGTTGACGTTAAAAACCTCGTCGTGCTTGCGCCATGGACCGACGGACTCGCCAAAGCTCATCTTAAGGCCGGCGATAAAGCCGCCGAGCCAGCCGATCGGCGCAAACTGCACCAGCGGGAACAGCGAAAACACCCAGGTCAGCAAGACGACTGCCGCCGCTCCTGCAAAGTTGGCAATCCAGTAGTCGCGCTTGGTGATCACGCGCTTTTCGCAGGCCCACTGGCCGCACAAAAAGCCAATGTAGATCGCAAAGAGAAAGAGCACCAGCGCTAACACCACGAACGTCCAGCTCATGGGTGCTACTCCCCGTGATGGTGGCCGCAGCAGCACTCGTGGCCGTCGTCATGGCCGTGACCGCCGCAGCACTCGTGGTCCTCGCCGTGATGGTGGCCGCAACCGCACTCGTGGTCGTCGCCACGCTCGCCGCAACCGCAGCCGTCCTCGTGAGCACCGTGCTCCTCGGGACGATACTGCGACCAGTCCAGACCGGCGGCGATGGCGTCGGCCTCCTCCTTGTAGAGGACCGTGATGGCCTGGGTGCCCAGCTTGGCGCCACCGATGGCGTCGAGCATGTCGTAGAGCGTAAAGGCCACGTCGGCGCCGGGCAGCGCAAGCTCACGATCGTCGGCATAGGCGAGCGCCAAGCGCAGGTCCTTAATGAAGTGCTCGACCATAAAGCCGGGCTTGTAGTCGCCGTCGAGCGCCTTGGGAGCCAGGCTCTCCATGGCGCCGGACTTGCCGGTACCGCCCAGGATCATCTGGCGGGTCTTCTCCAGATCGAGGCCGCTCAGCTCGGCAAATGCCATGGCGTCTGCCATGCCGACCATGCAGGCGCCCAGCGACACCTGGTTGGCGAGCTTGGCAGCCTGGCCCTTGCCGGCGCCGTCGAAGCAGCAGATGTTGGCCGCGAAGGTGGCAAGGATGTCGCGGACCGGCGCGATGTCGTTCTCGGTGGCGCCCACGATAGCCGTAAGCGTGCCGGCGATAGCACCCGACTCGCCGCCGGTGACGGGGCAGTCAAACGCCATGCGGCCGGAAACCTGGGCGGCCTCGGCAATGTCGCGCGCCAGCTCGGGCGAGCTCGTGGTGAGGTCGATCAGGACCGCGCCGGGCTTAGTGCACGCGAGCAGGCCGTCGCCCGCCAGGTAGAGCTCCTCGACCTCGGAGGGATAGCCCACCATGGTAAAGACGACATCGGCGTTCGCCGCGGCATCGGCCGGCGTATCTGCCCAGACGGCGCCGCGCTCGATAAGCGCCGCCGCCTTGGACTTGGTGCGGTTGTTGACCGTGACGGGATAGCCGGCGTCCAGAATGTGGCCGGCGATGGGGGCACCCATGATTCCGGTGCCGATGAATGCGACGGAGAGCTTGTTTGCCATGAAACCTTTCCTTTTGGGTTGGGTGTTGTTACCAGGTTGAATACTCGGTGCCAGCGTTTGGGCTGTGAGTCGAGGGCGATTACGGACGCAGCGCTTGCCTACTGACCGCGCACGCGGCGGGCGATACGGTCGGAAAGCGACGCCTTGTCGGCGCGGTTCTTACCCCAAAACGCGCAGCCCACCATGCCGGGGCCCACGTGCGAGCCGATGGTGGGACCCACGGAGCCGCGAATGATCGTGACGTCGGCGCAACCCTCCTCCTTGCGGATGGCGGCTTCGAGCCAGTCACCATCCTTTTCGGCATCGGCCGTCATGATGGCGATGGGCATGGTGCGATCGGGCACGTAGTTCTCGCGGAACGACTTGAGGATGGACTTGAGCGCCTTCTTGCGGCCGCGGTTGACGCCGATCAGCGACAGCGAGCCGGCCAGGTCGTAGGAGAGCTCGGGCTTGACGTCGAGCTTTGCCGTGAGCTGCGCCGCCGCGGGAGGAATGCGGCCGCCGGCAGCCAGTGCGTCGAAGCTCTCGAGCGTAAAGTAGCCGTGCACGTAGGTCTTTGCCTCGTTTGCCCAATCGACCAGCTGCTTGGCGGTCAGTCCCGCCGAACGCTGGCGCACGGCCTCGAGCGCCAAGAGCGCACCGGTCGCGCAGGGCAGAGCGTTGTCGACCACGTAGAGCTCAAAGTTGGGATACTCGGCGCGCACGACATCTGCCGCCTGGCACGCGGAGTTGTAGCTCGACGACAGCGCCGAGGTAAAGCACAGGTAGACCGTGGGCGTGCCCTCTTTGGCGCACTCGGTAAAAAACTCGATATAGCGACCGAGCGACACAGCCGAGGTGGACACGCGGGCACCGGCGCGCATGCGGTCGTAGAACTCCTTGGGTGTGATGCTCGACCAGATGTCATCCGTGCGCTCCTCGCCATCGATAATGAAGGGGAAACCCAGGATATCGACATCGAGGTTCGCGGCGACCTCGGGGCTAAAGTCGCAGCAGGTATCGACGACGATGCGGCAACGGTCCGAATGACCGGCGGATGCGGCCTTGTCCATCAAAGCGACTCCTTACGTAAAAAGGCGGCCACCCGCATGGGATGGCCGCCAACCGTTAACTCATGCAAGTTAACGTATTTTACTCGTCAAGTGTTTCGATTCGGGGCTTGATGATGCCATATCCACCATTCTTACGGTGATACACCACATTGATGAGACCGGTCGTCGCGTTCTCGAACACGTAGAAGTCGTGGCCCAGCAGATCGGTCTGCACCAGCGCCTGCTCCTCAGTCATCGGGGTGACGTCGATAACCTTCTCGCGGACGAGCAGGTCGTCCTCTTCCTCGGGCAGCAGCAGGTCGGCCAGATCCTCAACGCGCTCGACCGGTGCGACATCCGCGGCGCTGGCACCGCCCTGGCGGTTGTCCACGACCTTGGTCTTGAACTTGCGCAGCTGGCGGGTGACCTTATCGGCGGAGAGGTCAATGGCGGCGTACATATCTGCACCGTGCTCGGCAACGCGAATCACCGAACCGCGGGCACGAACCGTAACCTCGACGATTGCCGGGTTGGGGTTCGAGGGGTTCTTCTCATAGCGAAGTACAACGTCGACCGTCATGGGCTCGATATCGAAAACCTTGAGCGCCTCGCCGATCTTCTCATCCACATGCGCACGCAGAGCATCGGTTACCGTCGTCTTGCGTCCAGAAACCTTGATATCCATACGTGGCTCCAATCTGCCTCGGGGACTTACTGTACTGGCTATGTACCCATTGCCGTGCATTTAATCACGCGGATTCCTAAAGACCCGAATAACGATTGCTTGATACCGCATACCGAAGTCTCGCACTTTTCTGTGGCAAAGTGCGCTATAGGAGGGGGCCAACGGCTTTGTATTTGGTCCCGAAAATTGGCTTTGACCTGCTGGTTTTATTGGGATGAAAAAGCCGGGCTCCCCCATCGGGGAAGCCCGGCAGTGCGTGTTGAAACCGTGAAGAGGTGTCCTTTCCAACGTATAGGAGACACCACCCCTAGCAATAACTAGCTATTGAGTTTGTTAATGTCGTCGTCGGTGATGGCGCCTTCCTGGCTGGACGATTTGTCCTCGGAGGATGCGGTCTCATTGTTGGAATCAGAGGACTCGCTGCCGGAGGACGTGGTCTCACTGGACTCAGAGTCGCCCGGCTGCACGTTAGCGCCCGAAACCGTCTTAGTGGTGAGGTCGTAGGGCATCGTGCCATACCAGACGCAGTGGACCGCCTCGAGCGTGCCGTCGGCCGTAATACCGTCGAGGGCATCGCTCACGGCACGGCATAGTTCGTCATTGGACGAGAGGCCCACAACACCAAGCGTCGAGGGCGCCTCGAGCGCACCGACATAGGAGATCTCGCTCATCAGGCGTGCAAGGTAGCCGCCGGCCGTGGAGTCGCAGATCACATAGTCGACCTCGCCGGACTCGAGCGCCTCAAAGCACTCGTTGATGTTGGAGTAGGTCTTTTGGTTGGCGGTGATGCTCTGCTTAGCAAGCGCCTCCTGCGAGGCCGAGGACGCCTGAACGCCCAGGGTGGACGTGTTAAGGGTATCGGTGGAAACGCTTAGCGACCCACCATCGCTAGTTTTACCGAACACGGAAGTGGCATCGTACAGGCAGGTGCCGAGCGAGCTAATGTCCCCGTCCGTGGAGTTAATCTCGCCGATAAAGATATCGGCCTTTTTGTCGCCGAGCGCGGAACCTGCCGAGGACGCATCGACAAAGGCAACCTTAAGGCCCATGCGGCTTGCGAGGGCGCGGGCGGCGTCGACCGCATATCCCGTGAGCTCGCCGTCGGCGCCCTGCATTGCCTGCGGCGCATCGGAAGTATCGAGGGCGACCGTCAGGGTTCCGGGAGTGACCAGGGCATCGTCCGACACCGCCGGCGTGACGGTCTCGTACTCGATCTGGTCGATCGTGGGAGTCGTGAACGTAGACAGCGGGTTGAACGCGCATCCGCTCAGGCCCAAAACGGCGATGACCGCTGCGGTCCCAGCACCTAACCGAGCCGCGTGCATCAAGCTGCCCCTCACCATGTCCACTACCCTGCCTTCTGTGTCGTATACAATCCGTGCGTTGCGCGGAATATCAGGTTGTTCCCACCAGCTGACCTGGTATTTGACCCCACACTTGCGCACCGGGGTGTTTGCTCGGGAGGCCGCAGCCACCTTCACGACTGACCCGCTCGCCCGCGAGGCGGTATTGCCCCAAAGAAAGTAGAACGGACGGTGCGGCTTACATCTAGGACGCGCCATGATCGCGCCGCGCGCACGCGGTCGCTTACGTGGATCCCTTTGACCGCGTCTGTCTTGGACTAGGACGGGCATTTCGTCCGTCCGCAACCACAGCCTGGTAGGAACGAAGCGCATTATAGCTAAGTTCAAGCTAAAGTTTAAGGTTAGGGGCGTCATTCGCATCGCGAGTACAGATTTCGCAGGTCGGGGCGGATCATTCGTGCCCCCATGAAGCCCGGAGCTCCCCCACGGGGAGCTCCGGGGCACCCGTCTCAGGGTGCCGTGTGCAAAAAACGGCAAATATGAGTACTGTTACCAATTTAGTAGCAGAGTATTACCGCCTCACGAGCCCTTTTTGAGTTCCGCACAGCCTGCTTGGCGCCAAGATATTCCACATTCGTTTATTATCTCTTCGCTGAATCCAGATTATCGGCCCAAGTTTCTTTGTTTTTGCTGTCACTAATCTAGTAACAGTACTCATATTTGCCGTTTTTTGCACAGAGCATATAAACAGACCCCCTATAAAGCCATAGTTTTACGCTGGTTTGAGCCCAAAGCACGCTCGGAGCGTATTCAGCAGAGCATCTTGCCTCTTTCGGCGAGCCTCTACGCGATTCTGATATCGCTTACCCATACGCTGGTGGATGCGCCATGCGAGCGCTTCCATCGCTTCCATGTCGCAGAGCATTTCGTTGTTGACCGTCGCGACCTCGATTCCCATAGTAATCAAGCCCGTGTTGCGTTTTTCATCATGGATACGTCCCCTCCGGGAGGAATGGCCCAGCTCACCGTTGTATTCAAGGTCAAACCGGGCTGCTTCCTGATACGCATCGCAAACTGCATGCGGCATCCCCGAGATTGCCTGCGCGCGGTCATCGAACTCGATCTTGTAGTCGGTCTTAAAGGGACCGCAGTCAAATCCGCCATAGGAAAACGGAAGCGAAAACAGAGCGAGCATGATGCACTCCATGGGCGAGAGCAGGTTTTCTGACAGGTAGGGACACAGACGCAGCAGCTGTTTGGCCACATTCCCCTTGCATGCCGCAAGGTAATCTGCCAGGCGATCGGGCGTCAGCGCCGGCTCGACTTCAAAGTAGCCCACGTCTGCTGGCTGGTCCTTGTCCTTTGCAAGTTTATTCGTAACAGGCGAGGTGTAGGGAGGCAGATACTTCCCGCGGTCGCTCAGTGAAATCTTAGAGCACAGCTCCTGGGCCAGGGCAAATGCCTGGATACAGCCAAGTTCGCGCGCAACGGCAAGGCAGAGGGCCTCGGGAGACAAGCTGTACACCCCCGGTTCCACCTCTAGAATCGAGCCGGCGGGCAACCCGGAACACACGGACCAGCCTACGCTAGGCATGCGGCGGCGCTGCGCCGCAGATCCCACCAGCAAGCACAAATCCTCTTGCACCTCGCCGCTTGCGGCTCCAATTCGCACCAAGTCGGGAAGATAGATGTCCTCGGTCGAGGGCGACGACGTGCGCAGCACACGGCGCTCTTCATCGGGATTGAGGTCCTTCCAGCTGATATAGCCCATCTGCCGGCGCTCGGCGCGCATCATGCGCAGCGCTGAAGCGCCTGTTAGGATTACGGAAGCCGCTAGCTGTTCGCCTGTCGGCTCGTTGCGCCGCTCAATCTTCACTGCCACAAAACCACCCCTACCAAACACGTGCGATAGCGAGGCCATCAACGGCCGCGGCACCGGCGCGCTTGAGTTCCGCCGAAGCCGCTGCCATCGTCGCACCCGTGGTGATAACGTCGTCGATAAGCAGCAGGCGGCGGCCCCGCACGTCCTCAACGGTCTCGTACATGCCTCGGACGCGTTCACGGCGTTCTTCACGGCCGAGTTCACGCTGGTCGCCATGGCCGTATTTAACGAGGGCGTCGAGCAACGGAACACCCGACAGCTCGCAAAATGGGCGCGCGATGGCCTCCATATGATCGAAGCCGCGTCGCCGAAACGCCGCCGCAGTCGCGGGCACAAACACCACCGCATCGGCGCCGGACAACACACCGCCTAAGCGTTCGGGCGCCGCGACCTGGGCATGTAAGGCGGTGTCGTATAGCAGCTCTGCCAGATACGGCGCCAGGCGTCGCTCGCCCGCGTCTTTGTACGCTTTAATGATCCGCGGCAGCGGATGCGCGTAAACGGCACATGCCAGGCACCGGTCGAGTGCTTCGGCCATCGCCGAGGACGAACCCTCGACCGAGCACTCGGTGCACAGCAAGTCTCCAAACGGGGCGCCGCATCGAGTGCAGCTATGCCGCGGGTCGATGAGCGCAAGCGCCGCCAAGCAGTCTTGGCAAATAAGCGCACCGGCGCGCTCGCAGCCGGCACATCGCGTAGGCGACAACGCCTCAAGCGCCTCGTACGCCGCCAGCTCGGCAAACGGTAGCAATTCGTCCGCAAACGGCAGGATGCCGGCACCTTGCAGGCATCCCAACACATTCAAATATCTCTTCACGACACAACCCTCCCTACGTTCGGTCGCAGGGAGGGTTGTTGATTCAGTGCTATGGTACCCCGACGCGTTTGGGGTCAGGCAGGTTAAATCCGTTTGCGGGCGCTATTCGCCGGTAGGCGGTTGTGGTGCAGACGAAGACGGGGTCGAACCCTCGCCACCATCTTGACGCGGCTTGCGGGAGCGACGGCGGCGACGGCGCTTTTGACCCTGGTCGGCCGAGCCCTCGCCACCGCGATCCTCGCGCGGCTCGCGCTCGTCGCGAGCGGCGCCACGCGAAGCCTTGGCAGCCGCTCCCCCGCCATCCCCGGGACGACGGCGCGTGACCTTGACTTCGCCATCCGAAACCTGATCGGCCACAGAAGGAACCGAGGGCTTCTGCTGCGTGCCCGAGGAATGGCGACGACGCGGACGTGGCATGCGCTCCTCCTCACCACGCGGCTTGCCGCCCTTGTCGGCAGGCGCGTCGGAACCCGAGCCACCCTTGGGAGCGGCACCGGCCTCGCGAGCGGCTGCGGCGCGGAAGGCGTCCTCGCGCTCCTCGCTCGACAGGTGACGGCGGCGACGACGCGTGGGGTTCATGCCACCGCCGCGGTTTTGCTGCTGGGGCTGCTGAGCCTCGCGCTCGCGGGAAGCGTTCTTACCCGCGGCCTCGCCATTGTCGACGGACGCCGCGCGCTTGCGGCGGCGACGGCCACCAGCTGCCTCCTCGGCCTCGGGTGCCTCGGCCTTGCCGCGGCCCTTTCCACGGCCACGGCCCTCGCCCTGGCCCTGAGCGGTGCGAGCATCGGATTCGGCATCGCGACGACGGCGCTTGGGCATCGATGTGCCGGCCAGACGATCGGCACTCGACAGGCCATCGCCCACGTCAACGCCGTTCTCGCGATCGAGTTCCATGAGCGCCAGGCGCATCTCGGGCGACTCGATGCGCTCGAGCACATCGCGCGTCACACAGTCGGGGCGGCAGTTGCAGCCCTGTTCGGCGGCCTTCTTTTTGCAGCCCTCCGAGCACGTCATATCGGCCAGGTTGACCTTAAAGACCTTGCCGTTCTCCAGGCGCAGCACCAGCTGCTCACGCGGCGTGTCATATTCCTGGATACGCGCCTTGCCAAGCGGCGTATCGATGAGCGTCTTCTTTTTGGGCGCACGGCTCTTAAAGTCCTTGTACGCCTCGAACTCATAGCGCAGGCAGCACATCAGGCGGCCGCAAACGCCACTGATCTTGGACGAGTTGAGCGGCAGGTCCTGCTCTTTTGCCATGCGAATCGAGACGGGCTCAAACTGTCCGCCAAAGCGCGTGCAGCAGAGCTCCTGTCCGCATTGGGCATAGCCGCCCACCAGGCGGGTCTCATCGCGCACGCCGATCTGACGCATGTCGACGCGAATGTGCAGCGTCGAGGACAGGTCCTTGACGAGCTGACGAAAATCGACGCGCTCCTCGGCCGCAAAGTAGAACACGGCCTTCTCGCCGCCAAACAGGTACTCGACGCCGACCGGCTTCATCTCGAGGTCGAGCTCTTTGACGAGACGGCGGAAATCGACCATCGCCTCGTCGCCCTGGATGGCCAGGTCGTCGGCAAGCTGCAGGTCGATGTCGCTCGCCACGCGCAGCACGGGCTTGAGCGGCTGGCCGATCTCATCTTGCGGCACCTCGAAGGGATCGGCCGTGACCAGGCCGATCTCGGTCCCGCGCTCGGTGGAGCAAATGGCATAATCGGCCTCGAGGATATCCAGATCCTGCGGGTCAAACCACAGGTCGCGCGAGGCGTAGGTAAACTTAACGGGTACGACTAACGGCATTTCAGTGCCTTCCTGATATCGAACAGCATGACCTCGATGGCCAGCTGGGGAGTAACGTTTCTGGCGATGTTGCGCTCGGCGGTCGCGACCGCCTCGAGCGCCCGGGTGGCACCCGCAGCATTCGTCGCGGCGGCAAGCCGCCCGATCGTGTCGCGCACGTCTTCGTTCACGACGTCGGCCGCCTCGTCCTGAAGCGTCAGCAGCACGTCGCGCATGAGCGTCCGCGCGCTCGCCAGCGCTTCCATGATACCCGAACGCTCGCGCGCGTTGAGTTCGCGCTTGTTGCGGTCCTCAAGCTGCTTCAATGCTCCACGCGACAGATAGTCGGCGTTTTGCTCGAGCACCTTTTCCTGTGTGGACTTGACCTCGGCGAGCGGTGCCTTAACGGCGACGATGAGCGACTTGGCGCGGCTGAGCACATCAGCCTCGTCGGCAGCGATGAGCGAATCGATGGCGCGGACCATTTGGCGGCGAGCATCCTGGCGCTCGGCACTCTTAAGGAACTCGATGCCGCGTGTGGGGCTTCCCGCCACGGCGACCACCATGCGGCAACGCGCGAGGTCCTGACCCGTCGCGCGACTCACGGCCTGCGCGGCCACGGTGGGCGACACCAACCGAAACGGCACGCACTGACAGCGGCTCACGATGGTGGGCAACATCACGTCTGCCGAGGTGCCCAACAAGATGAACATAACGCCCTCGGGCGGCTCCTCGAGTGTCTTGAGCAGCGCGTTGGCGGTGTTAGCGCGCAGTTGCTCGGCGCGATCGATGATGTAGACCTTGGCCTTGGCACGGATGGGCGCCAGCGGCACGTCATCGAGCAGCTCGCGGGTCTGGGCAATGAGGTAGCCTGTGGCGCTCTCGGGCGTGTAATAGTGCACGTCAGGATGCGTATGCCGAGCAACGCGTACGCAGCTGTCGCATGCTCCGCAGCCGTCCTGCTCGCACAGGAAGGCCTGGGCGAGCGCCCATGCGGCATCGAGCTTGCCGGCACCGGGAGCGCCCAAAAACAGGTAGGCGTGCGATGCGCGGCCGCTGGCGACGGCGTTGGTCAAAAAATCGCGAACGCGCTCTTGGGTGTCGAGCTTGGCCAGCAGGCTTGCCTGAGCGGGGGCCATGTTACTCGGCCTCCTTGGCAAGCGCGGCGGCGACAGCATCTTGCGAAATGTCGAGACCGTACGCGCGAATCTGCTCGACCGTCTTCTCGAAGACTTCCTCGACGGTCGCAGTGGCGTCGATGAGCTTTACGCGGTTTGGCTCCTCGGCAGCAATAGCGCAGAATCCCTGGTAGACACGCTCCTGGAATGCCATGCCTTTGGCCTCCATGCGATCTGCCGCGCCACGGGCTGCCATGCGCAGCGCCGCCTGCTCGGGCGTGATGTGATAGACGAGCGTGAGCGCCGGGTGCGTTCCCGCAACGGCCAGGTTGTTGGCATCGCGCACCATCTGGCGATCAAGGCCGTCGGCAAATGCCTGATAGCAGGTTGTGGAATCGTAGAAGCGGTCACACAGGACCACCTTGCCGGCCGCGAGGGCGGGAGCTATGACCTCGTGCACCAACTGGGCGCGCGCTGCCTCGTAGAGCAGCAACTCACAGGTGTCGCCCATCGCTGTATTGGCGGGGTCGAGCAGCAGAGCGCGGATCTTTTCGCTAATGGCGGTACCGCCCGGCTCGCGCAGGCTCACAACCTGGTAGCCAGCGAGTTCGAGCGCGCGGGCAAGCAGACGCGCCTGCGTGGACTTGCCGGCGCCGTCGACGCCCTCGAGCGTGATAAAGCTATGTTGAGCGGGCTCAAAAGCCATGGGCGCAGCCCCTTCCTACAAGGCGCGTAAATGCAGATATATCAACCAAGCCATGATACCCCAGTGCTCGGCGCGTCCCCAATGGCTAATGGTGCCTTTCCAAAGTTGCGGTGAAATAGGGACTGGTTGAAGCCCTGAGACCGCCAAACAGTCCCTATTTCACCGCAACTTATGATGGGGAATTTTGGACGCTGGGTATAATCGTCGTATTGCATTGAAATGTGGCGAAAGGAGTGGCAATGTCTCGGTATTGCGCCTCGTGCGGCAAGCTTCTTGAAGATAATGCCAAGTTCTGCACCTCGTGCGGTGCACCCGTTGAGCAAACAGCCGCGAGCGATAGCCAGCCCGCTTTTGAGCAGACCGGCTCCCTTGATACGCCGCAAGCCAAGGCGGACGACCCCCTCGCCTATAGCCCCGACCCCGCCGCAAGGACCGAAGCCGTCGAGACCACGCAGCGCATACCCGTCGCGAGCGGCTCGCCCCAACAGCAGCCGGCTCCCGCATACGCGCCCGCTTCGCCACAGACCCCCGCTCCCAAAAAGAGCGGCACCGGGCCGCTTATCGCCGTTATCGTTGTGCTGGTGGCGATCATCATCGCCCTGGTCATCTTCTTTGCGATCAGACCGTTCGACAACGCCGCCACGCAGACGACTGCCGAGGTAGCTAAGCTGCACCATGACGTCGACGACGATGACCTAAAGCCTCTCGGCAATCCCAACAGCCTGTACGACGATGATGACGATGACGACGAGGATGGCGGCGAAGCAACGCTCTCCGAGCAGAACCTCTACCGTCGCCTGAGCGAATACTACGACTTGCTCGAAGATCTCGACAGCCAGGTCCGTGGCTGCGCGCAGAACTTCAACGGCAACTATCTGGAAGAGGATCGAACCACCCGTCAAAATCTCGCCGACGTCGCCGAGCGCACGGAGGACACCATCGAGCAGTATTACGACATCGTCGAGGACCTGGACGTCCCGACGAGCTCCAAGAACTACAGCTCCTGGAAGGATATCATCGCCCTGTACGACGACCTGGATCACCGCATTGACGCAATCTGTGATGCCTGGGAGATCAGCCTGAAATACGCCAAGCCTGCGGACCACAAGAATGAGATCGTGGCGCCGCTGTCGCGCGACAACGTGGCGGGCACCAATGACAATAAGTACCGCCTAGACTTTGAGGAGCGCTATCCCGGCGCTAAGCCTGTCGAGGTGAACTAGCGCTTTGTCGTTCCCGAGCCGGCAGTTAGGGACGTTCCTAAACTGCCGGCAGAAAAGGAACGTCCCTAACTGCCGGTCAAAAAAACGAGCGAGGATCGCGGGGTCCTCGCTCGTTTTTTTGGGCAATGTTTCGACTGCGCCGTTACTTGTCGGCGGCTGCTTTCTTGGCAGTCGACTTCTTCGCGGTCGTCTTCTTGGCGGCAGTGGCTTTCTTAGCCGTCGTCTTCTTTGCCGTGCTCGCCTTGGTTGTGGTCTTGCGACCGCGGGCGGGCTTCTTCTCCTTGGTCGGGCAGTCCATGTTGACGCAGATACGCCACGGACCGCGCGCCGTGTTGACCACCACGATGGGGGCGCCGCACTCGGGGCAGGTCTCGCCCGTCGCCTCGAGCTTGCCGCGCGCCGGCAGCGGATAGCTCACGCCGCAGTCATCGTAGTTGGTGCAGCGGATAAAGCGCTTGCCGCTCTTCTCGCTCTTGTGCGCGATCAGGTCGCCGTGACGTCCGGCCTCGGCACACACCTTGCACTCGCCCACCTTAAGATCGGGCTCGTAGTTGGTGGGGCACGTGGGGTTCACGCAGATCTCGAAGGCCTTCTGGCGGAATGGCTGGCACTTGATGCGCGGCGCGCCGCACTCGGGGCACACGGCGGCCTCGCCCTCGAGCGGGCTCACCTTGACGCCACTCGGCACCGGATAGGTCACGTCGCAGTCGGGCCAACCCATGCAGCCGATAAAGCTGCCGCGGGTCTTGGCGCTCGTCTTCATAACCAGGTCCTTGCCGCACTTGGGGCAGGCGCCCACGCGCGCATCGGCCGTGACGGCGTCGCTGATGGCGTCGCCCAGCTCCTGCGTATGCTTGAGCAGCTCGTCGAGCACGCCGGCCAGCAGCGCGCGCGAGTGTGTCACGACATGCTCTTCGGTATCCTCGCCGCGCTCCACGCGGGTCATGTCGCCGTCGAGCTCGCTGGTCATATCGGGGCTCGTGATGCGCGGGGCAAACTGCGACAGCGCGTCGATGATGGCGATGCCCAGCTGGCTCGGCTCAACGGGATCATTTTTGAGATAGCGCACGGCATACAGGCGCTCGATGATGCTCGCGCGCGTGGACTTGGTGCCCAGGCCGCGCTTTTCCATCTCCTGCACGAGCTTGCCCTGGCTGTAGCGCGCGGGCGGCTCGGTCTGCTTGGCCTCGAGCTTAATGTCGAACACGTCGACCGTGTCGCCCTGCTCAAGCGGCGGCATCTGCTCGTCGCGCTTGAGGCCGTACGGATATGCCTCGCGGAAGCCCGGGGTCACGAGCACGTCGCCCGAAGCCACGAACGGCTCGCCGTTGACGTCGAGCTCGAGCTTGGTGTTCTCGATGGTCGCGGGCCCCATGAGCGTTGCCAGGAAGCGACGGGCGACGAGGTCATAGAGTTTGCGCTGGCCGCCGTCGAGCGTGGACGGATCGCCCTCGCCCGTGGGGTAGATAGGCGGGTGGTCGGTGGTCTCGACCTTGCCGCGCGTGGGCTTCATGGGGCCGGCGAGCACCTTTTTGCACACGGGCGCCAGCGCCGGGTTGATCTTTGCCAGGTCGCTCACCACGGCGCCCAGATCGAGCGTCGCGGGATACACGGTGTTATCGACACGCGGGTAGCTGATGAGACCGGCCATGTAGAGGGACTCGGCGATGCGCATCGTACGCGCAGGCGAGATGCCCTCGGCCGCGGCGGCAGCCTGCAGCGAGGTCGTCGCAAACGGCGTGGGCGGCTGCTGCTTACGCGAGCGCTTGGTCACCGCGGCGACGGTTGCCGTCGTAGCGCCGTCAACGTGACCGTACGCCGTCTCAGCAGCATCCTTGTCGGTAAAGCGCGCCGTCTTGTGCGCGATCTTAAAGCGATCGTCCTCGGCAGCGCCTTGCGCGGCGCCCATGCCGCGAATCTGCCAATAGTCCTCGGGCACAAACGCCATGCGCTCGCGCTCGCGCTCGACCACCAGGGCAAGCGTCGGCGTCTGCACGCGGCCGGCGGAACGCACGTTGCCAAAGCCGCCAAACTTGGCGAGCGTCAGGTAGCGCGTGAGCACCGCACCCCAAATGAGGTCGATGTGCTGACGGCTCTCGCCGGCGTCGGCCAGGTTCTGGTCGAGCGAGACAAGGTTATCGAAGGCCTGCGTGATCTCGGCCTTGGTAAACGAAGAATACTGGGCGCGGGCGACCGGCAAGTCGGGCGCCACCTCGCGCACCTTGTTGAGGGCGTCCGAACCGATCAGCTCGCCCTCGCGATCGAAGTCCGTGGCGATGATGACGCTGTCGGACTTTTTGGCGAGGTTCTTAAGCGAGCGGATGAGCTCTTTCTCGGCCGGAAGCTTAATGACGGGCGCCCAGGTGAGATAGGGCAGGCTCTCGAGCTTCCAGCCCTTGATGGAAATGCCATCGGCAAGGAACGGCTTGCGCTTGGTGTCGTACGGCGGGCGGGCCAGGCCATCGGGCATATCGGCCGGCAGCATTTCGCCGTCCTCCGTGACCGAATACCAGCCCAACTTTTTATCGAACAGCACACTGTCGCAAAAATCGGGTGCCAGGATGTGACCGGCAAGGCCGATCGTCACGCACTCCTCGCCCTTCCACTCAAAACGGTAGATGGCGGTGTTGTACACCTTGTCCTTTTTGGGCTTGCCCGTGGACAGACGCTCGGCGATCTGACGCGCGGCGTCGTTTTTCTCAGCGATGATGAGCTTCAAAAGAGGCTCCTATCTCGTGTGTCTGCGGCTGCGCCCGCCCTCTTGGCGGCCGACTTACGCCCTTGCTTGCTCAATCTGCCCGATGAGCCAATCGCACCAGGCATCCATGCCCTCGCCCTTGCGCGCGCTCACGGCAAACCGCGGCGCCTGCGGATTGAGGTCATCGAGTGTCTTAGTATACCTATCCATGTCAAAATCGAAAGCCGGGGCCACGTCGACCTTATTGAGCAGCTGCGCGCCGGCGTGCTGGAAGATGCCCGGGTACTTGATGGGCTTGTCGTCGCCCTCGGGCACCGAGAGGATCATGATGGACAGGTTCTCGCCCAGGTCAAAGTCGACCGGGCAGACCAGGTTACCCACATTTTCGATAAAGATGACGTCGATGTTCTCCAGACCGACGGCCTGGTCGAAGGCGTCGACGGCCTCCATGATCATGTTGCCCTCGAGGTGGCACAGGCCGCCCGTGTTGATCTGGATGGCGGGCATGCCGGCTTCCTTCATGGTGATGGCGTCGACATCCGAGGCGATATCGCCCTCGATGACGGCACAGCGTAGGCCGGCCTTGTCGCGCAGGCGCTCGTTGGTGCCCAGAATCGTGGTGGTCTTACCCGAGCCGGGGCTCGACAGCACATTGATCACGTAGGTGCCTGCCTCATTAAATCGCTGACGCAGCTGATCTGCCAGGCGCTCGTTGCGCGACAGGATCGGCGACGCGATATCAATCGTTTTCTCGGCCATACTTAGCGCTCCTTACTTTGGCTCCTTTATACCCCATCACCAGATGGCTAGCGGGCTAATCGTCGGGGGTTTCGATTTCGATACTTGCGATATCGAGCTCGCGGCCGTGCAGCAGGCGCACGTTGGCGCCGCCACACTGGGGGCAGCGACAATGGAAACGGTCGTGCTCAAAGACCTCGCCGCAGTCCAGGCACTCGCTTTGTGGATGGACCTCCTCCACGGCAAGCTCGCAGCCGCGCGTGAGCGGGTCCTCGTCGCGAAACGTCCCCCACGCAAAGTCGAGCGCCTCGCGCACGACCTCGGTCATATCCCCGATACGCAGCGTTACCAAAACGGCGCGCGAGGCCCCCGCCCCACGCGCCGCGCGAATCACTGTATCGAGTATGCCGTTGACAATGCCAACCTCGTGCATACCGTTTTACTCCTCGTCGTCCTCGTCGTCCGAGAACAGGTCCAGACGGCTCACGAACAGGCCCTCCTTGCCCTCGCGCGCGGTAATGACCACGCGGGCAATGGCGAGCGAGATCTCGTAGAGCGAAAGCAGGGCACCGTACATAAGGCCCAGCGTAACGGGCGAGCCGTCGGGCGTGATCACAGCCGAGCCCACGAGCAGGCCCACGTACACGTAGCGCCAGGCGCTGCGGAAGGCCGCATAGGACACGATGTGAAAGACGGACAGATAGAAGATGATGAGCGGCAGCTCAAACGCCACGCCAAAGCCGATCATAAAGAGCAGCTCCATGTTGACGTAGTTCTCCAGGTCGGGCAGCGCCGTAGCGACGGCCGAGGTCTCGCCGATGAGCCACTCAAAGCCCGCCGGGATGATGATGAAGTAGCAGAAGATGGCACCCAGGAAGAACAGCACCGTCGAGGCGAGCACCGTGGGCACAACCCACTTGCGCTCGTTGGGGCGCAGTGCCGGCAGGAAAAATGCCAGGATCTGCCAGATGATCATGGGCGTGCACATGACCACGGCCATCTTGATGGCCAGCGAGAAGCGCAGGCCAAAGCCGCCGAGCGTGGTGGTGATGTAGAACTTACCGTCCGGCACAAAGGAGCGGATGGGGTCTTCCAGGATATCGAGCACCACAGGCGTGGCGAAATACAGCACGATAGCGGCGGCAAACACCGATACGACCACGATAGTCAGGCGGCGACGAAGCTCTCCCAGGTGATCGAAGAGCGGCATGCGCGCAGGTCCGATCGGCATTACTCATCGCCTCCCTTCGGGGCGTCGGCGGCAGCAGCCTCGGCATCGTCCTCGACCTCGAGCTCGCGAGCGAGCTGGTCGACGACGGCCTTGCGTTTGCGGGGACGACGGGCGTAGAGGTCAGCCGTCGTGGGCTCTGCCGGCTCGGGCTCGGGCTCTGCAGCAGGCTCGGGCTCGACGGCAGCAGCAGGCTCTGTACCCTCGGCCTCATCAACAGCGCCTTCGCCCTCAGCAGCACCCTCGCTTGCGGCCTTCTCGGCAGCAAGACGGGCGCGACGCTCGGCAAAGGTCTCCTTCTTGGCGGGCGCTGCCGTCTCGGCGGCATCCTCGTCCGCATCGGAATCGTCGTCGGTCGCAGCGGCCTTCTTGGGCTTGACCGGGGCCGACGCGGCCTCGCTCACCGGATCGATAATCTCGGACTGAACAACGGCCGTCATCTTTTCCTGCGTCTCGCGGAACTGACGGATGGCACGGCCGATCGTGCGGCCCATCTGCGGGAGCTTATCCGGGCCAAACAGCAAAAAGCCGAAGACCACGATGATCGCGAGCTCACCCTCTCCAATACCAAACACACATACCTCCAAGGCTCGATGTGAGTCGAGCCCGCACCGCGCCATTCGGCCGGAACTCGTCTATTCATTCGGTCAAGTATAGCGCCCGGACGCCAAAACGTCCGAGCGCATCACAAACATATGCCAAACGGCACGCCCTTTTGGGGGCAAAGATTATGCAGCGGTGATCGAAATCTCCTGGTCGACGCCCAACAGCTGAACCACGCGCATCACCGGGGGCTGCACGTTGACGCAGCTAAAACGCTTACCATGATCAGCTGCGTGGTGTGCGGCGCCCACAAGCACGCCAATGCCCGTCGAATCGATGTAGCTCACCTGGGCAAAATCGAGCTCAACGGCCTCAGTGGGCTGCTCGAGCGCCAGGTCGATGGCATTGCGCAGGCTATCGGCGTTAGAGATATCGATCTCACCGGTCACCTTAATGGTGTAGAGCTCTGGCGTGGGGTTGGTGGAAATACCCAAATCCATGTATACGCTCCTTTACGTATCGAAAGTGCGGATAGTACTAGGCGCGGACTTGCGGGGCCCTACGCGTTAGGCGCGCTCGGCACGCGCAAGCTCGGCAGCGACGAGCTTGACAGCCAGCACCAGCACATCGAGCGCGGCCTCCAGGTCCTCGACCGTGGGATAGCTCGGCGCGATGCGGATGTTGGTGTCGCGCGGATCCTTGCCATAAGGCCAGGTGGCACCAGCCGGCGTGAGCTTGACGCCCAGGTCGGCACAAAGCGCGGCGACCTTCTGGGCCGAGCCCTCGGGGCCATCGAAACTCACAAAGTAGCCGCCATGGGGATGAGTCCAAGTGGCGCAACCCGTGTTGCCCAAGCCCTCGGTGAGTTTACGCTCAACGGCCTCAAAGCGCGGGCGCAGGAACTCGGCATGCTTTTTCATGTGCTCCTTGACCGCCTCGATGGTGGGAAGGAAACGCACGTGACGCAGCTGGTTGAGCTTGTCGGCGCTGATGAGGCCGGCCTTCAGGCGCTTGGAGAACTCGGCGATAACCGCGGGGCTCGCACCAATAAAGCCGATGCCGGCGCCCGGGAAGGTGATCTTGGACGTCGAGGCAAAGGCCACCACGCGATCCTCGGTGCCCGCCGCGCGAGCGAGGTCAAAGATATTTGCGAGCTCGTCGGTCTCGTCGTACAGGTCGTGCACGCAGTAAGCGTTGTCCCAAAAGATGCGGAAATCGGGCGCGGCCGTGGGCATCTCGACCAGGCGGCGCACAGTGTCCTCGCTAAAGGTGATGCCCGTGGGGTTGGAATACTTGGGCACGCACCAGATGCCCTTGATGGAATCGTCGGCGGCAACCAGGCGCTCAACCTCGTCCATGTCGGGGCCGTTGTCGGTCATCGCGACGGGGACGTTCTCGATGCCCAAGTCGGCGGTGATGCCAAAGTGGCGATCGTAGCCGGGAACGGGGCACAGGAACTTGACCTTCTTGCCGTCGTGCGCGGCCTCGTAGGCGTCCCAGGGCTCGCTGCCGCACGAGCCGCAACGCCAGAACATACCGGCGATGTCATGCTCAATCAGCAAACTCGACGAGCCCAGCACGAGCGTCTGCTCGGCAGGGCACCCCAGGAACTCCCCCGCTAGCTTGCGTGCCGAGGGAATGCCCTCAAAGCAGCCGTAGTTGGAGCAGTCGACGTTGCCGTCGTGCAGATCGGCATCGGCATTGAGGATATCGAGCATAGGTCGAGAGATGTCCACCTGGGAGGGCGACGGCTTGCCGCGGGCCATGTCGAGCGCCAGGCCCTTGGCCTTGACCTCGGCGACCTCGGCTTTGAGCGCCTCGATGGCGGCATCGAGTTCGGTGGTTTCCATCTTCTGGTAGATCGTCTGCATGGGGTGCGACCTTTCGCGAAGCGGTACGTTGCAGTTCGTCTAAGTATAGACCGCCATCGTCGCAACGTTATGAAGCCGTGATAGATTAAGTTCATCGCAATCAATTACGAATCGCCGCGCATGCCGGCGTGGGGCGCCCAAGGAGGCACTATGGAGTACGGATCGTTTCAGGCCGAGGAATTCGGCGACTTGCAGCGCCTGGTCGACGGACTGTTTTACGACCGCCACGCCATCGACCGCCTGGATCTGATCGTACAGGCCGAAATCTTGGACCTGGCGCCCGACCTCATGGAGATCGTGAATCTTTTGCCGCCCGGCTACTACGACCGCCAGTCACTGTGCGACCAGCTCAACTCCGCCTTGGCTGCCCACGGCTGGGGCGCCGTCTACGGCACCGTGGAATAGCCCTAGTCATTGGGGACGTTCTTAAACGACTAGTTGTTGGGGACAGTCTTCCCAGATGACATGCGGCACTTGGGGACAGCCCCCAAGTGCCGGCAGTTTGGGACGGTCCTTTTCGGTCGCTCGCGAAGAGTGTCCCTCTCGACTAGTCATTTAAGAACGTCCCCAATGACTAAAACGCCGCCTGTGATGGTGTTCACAGGCGGCGTTTTCAAACTTGTATGTGCTCTTACTCGCCCTTGGGCGCGGGGTGTTTGCAGACCATGCTCATGTAGATCATGCCGAGCACGGCTGCGGTGACCGAACCGGCGAGAATAGCGGCCTTGGCTGCAAGAACCTCAAACTGGGCCGTCGGGAAGGCAAGGCCGCTGATGAGAATCGACATGGTAAAGCCGATACCGCCCAGAATGCCCACGCCGGCAATCATGTGCCAGTTGACATTGTGCGGCAGCTCGCAGGCCTTAAGCTTAACCAGGGCAAACGTCATACCAAAGATGCCGATCGGCTTGCCCAGCAGCATGCCAAAGTACACGCCGAGCGTCACCGGATCGGTGAGCAGCGTGCTCATGTCCACGCCCACTAAACGAACCTGAGCGTTTACGAACGCAAAGATCGGCAGGATCACAAAGTTGACCGGCGTGGAGATCAGACGCTCCATGCGGATAAGCGGCGGGGTCACGCGGTGCATGACGCGCTCGACCTTGGTAGTCGAGACGGTAAAGTCATGCTGGCCCAGGATGTGTGCCTCGTCGTCGTAGCGGTCATCGAGCAGCGGCAGGCACTCGCCCAGCCAATCGGTGAGACTATCGAGCTTGACGCCGCACTTGGCCGGAATGGTGAAGGCCAGGATGACGCCAGCAAGCGTGGCATGTACGCCGCTCTTGAACATGCAGAACCACAACAGCAGCCCCAGTACCGAATACGGGGCAAGGCGGTAATGCTGCGTCTTGTTGAGCCACACGAGCGCGCAGGTCACAAGCGCGGCGGCGCCCATCCAAAACGGATTGGGGCTCTGACCGTAGAAGATGGCGATGGCGGCGATGGAGATCAGGTCGTCGGCGATAGCGAGCGTCGAGAAGAACACGCGCACGCCGTTGGGAACGCGGTTGCCCAAAAGCGACAGCACGCCCAGCGCAAAGGCAATATCGGTTGCCATGGGGATGGCCCAACCGTTGCGGGCGCCGGCATGGTTAAAGATCAGGTAGATGCAGGCGGGAACGACGACGCCGCCCACCGCCGCCAACATGGGAAGCATGGCCTGACGCGGATTCTTGAGCTCGCCGACCGTCATCTCGTACTTAAGCTCAATGCCCACCAACAAAAAGAAAATCGCCATGAGGAAGTCGTTGACGAAAAGCTCAACGGTGAGACCAGCCGTAAGGTTGCCCAGGCCCACATACAGCGGGGTCTCCAAAAAGTGATGGATGGCCTCGTAGGCATCGGTGTTGGCGCAGATAACGGCGGCGATAGCGGCGAAGACCATGACGGCGGCGGAAATCGTGCCGTTCTCGGCGATGCGCTCCCAAATGTCGTGACGTTCAAAGCGCTTGCGCTCACGAACGTTGAACAGCTGCTCAGTTGCTGCCATGGGCGGCTCCTTTCACGGGAAAGCTCCCGTCTTAAAAAAGCACGGCCCGCCCAAGTGGCGGCGCCGCGCTCTAACGTATTACGCTTGCATCTAGCCTACCCTGCACGACAAGCACGCAGGCGTGGCCGAAAAGCGGAACCACAGGTTGAACATTATTTGCTCAACGGCACGGGCACGCCTGTCCAAGAGACGACGCGGCGCCGTGCACAAAAAACGACCGGAGCGCGGGACGTCCGCGATCCGGTCGTGGCGTTTGGTCAACTAAACCTAGCAGGCGGCCATGATGGGGGCAGCGACCTGCTTCTTACGGGAGAGGACACCCGGCATCCAGACGCCGTCGTGCTCGTCGGCAATGCCCAGGCCCTTCTGAGCGGCCTCGGTCTCGCCCTCGAGCAGGACCTGCGAGCCCTCCTCCATGATGTCGGTGATGCACAGGACAATGCCATCGGCACCCTTCTCGGCGGCGTAGGCGCGCATGGCCTCGCGAATCTCGTCGATCATGCCGAGCGCACGACTCTTGTCGACGGTCTCGTACTGGCCGATGAGCAGCTTCTTGCCGGCGGGCTCGAACATCTTGATGTCGTTGCCGACCATCTCGGCTGCGGTGAAGGAGCCGGACGGACGGGTGAGGAAGACCTCCATGCCAAACTTGACCGGGTCGACACCCACCTGCTCGCCGAGCTTGGCGGCGACAGCGCGGTCGACATCGGTGGTGGTGGGGCTCTTGAGCATGAGCGTGTCGGTCATCATGGCCGAGAGCAGCAGCTTGGCCTGGACGTCGGAAAGCTCAACGCCGAGCACGCCGGCGAGCTTGGTGACGATGGTGCAGCTGGAGCCCCAGGGCAGGCAGATGTAATGCAGCGGGCCGGCGGTCTCGAAGTCGCCGATGCGGTGATGATCGACAACGCCAAAGACCGTGGCGTCCTTAAGGCCGGCGACGGACTGGGCAGACTCGTTGTGGTCGGTGAGGACGACGAGCTGACCGGCCTCGACGGACTCGATCACGCGGGGCTCAGCGATGCCGGCGTCGGCGAGCAGCTTGGCGGACTCGGCCGGAAGCTGACCAAGGGCGCAGGCCTCGTAGGTGTTGCCGGCATACTCAACCTGGTTGAGCAGCTGGGACAGGACGACGGCGCTCATGATGGCGTCGTTATCGGGGTTCTGGTGACCAAAGACAAGAACGTTTGCCATGGATATCCTCCACTTGATATGTGTACTTGGACGTAGCTATGGTAGCACGCCGATGCCGAGCCTTCGCAGACGGAAGGGCTACGGCATATTTTGGGGCAGGCATGGAGGCCAAGGCTGTCCCTTTTGCACCATGTTGGTGCAAAGTAACCTGGCCCCCTTGCACCAGCTATTTGCCGGCGGCGCGCAGGGCTACGTAAGCGGCACCGATGATGCCGGCGTCGTTGCCGAGCGAAGCGACCTTAATGGGCGTCTCGCGCGAGGCGGAAAGCGCGTAGTGCTTAAAGTGCTCGCGGACCTTGTCGAGGTAGACGTCGGCCGAGGCGGAGGCGCCGCCGCCGATCAGGAACATCTCGGGGTCGACCACGTTGGCGATAAGCGCCAGAGCGCGACCGAGATAATCGGCCATGGTATCAGCCGCGGCCAGCGCAAGCTTGTCGCCCTCGCGGCAAGCTTGGAACACGTCCTTGGAATCGGAGGGGCCGGTGAGCTCGATGGGCTCGACGCCCGCCTTCTTGCATTCGGCAAGGTAGTTGCTCACCACGCCAGTGGCGCTGGAATACTGCTCCAGGTGGCCATGGCCGCCACAGCCGCAGGTGCGCTCCTCGTCGGGATTCAGGCACATGTGGCCAATCTCGCCGCCGGCGCCCACAACGCCCGACACCACGTCGCCGTTGACGATAACGCCGCCGCCCACGCCGGTACCGATGGTGACCATCACCACGTTCTGCACGCCCTTGGCAGAGCCGAGCCAGGCCTCGCCCATGGCAGCAGCGTTGGCATCGTTCTCGTACTTAACGACCGCGTCGGGGCAGTGCTCCTGAATGGCGATCCTAAGCTCGGGCAGGTTAATGGCAATGTTGGCCTTGACCTTGGCATCGCCCGAGGCCGGGATGGGGCACGGAACGGCCAGGCCAATGCCAGCCACAAAGGCACGCGGAATCTGCGCCTTGGCGACCACCTGGTCGATCGCCCCGGTCACCGCGGCAAAGCCCGCAGCGTCAACGATGGGAGGCGTGGGTACGCTGGCCTTGGCAAGCAGGTTGCCGTCCTCATCGAACAGGCCCTCCTTAACCGAAGTGCCGCCGACGTCGATGCCGATGTAGTACTGCTTAGGTTCCATGGGAGCCCACCTTTCTCGTTTAAACATTGCCTGTATGGTACCGCTCCTAAGACAAAAACCTGCCAAAAAGGGACAGGTTTGTTTTGGCAGGTTTTATCTGGGAAAATGCGAACGCCCGCTCATCAGCTCGCGCAAGGCCTTCGCCAAATATAAAGGCGCCGGAAGGCGGAGGCTCCCGGCGCCCGTGAAAGGGACTGAATTGTCTGGTGGGCCGAACGGTCCGTCGCGGCGATAACGCCGACTAGGCCGTGCGCGCCTGCAGCAGCTTGTGGACCTCGATGAGCTCCGTGGCCATGACGCGCATGGTCTCGGTGCCTGCCATCTGGTCCTCGGCATGCAGCAGAATCAGCGGGGCCTCGCCGTTACGCTCGCCATTGGCCTCCTTTTTAAGGAGCCCCATGTGAACATCGTGACCACCGTTGTAAGCCTCGTCACCCTGCTTGATAAGCTCCTCGGCGGCGTCAAAATCGCCCTCCTTGGCCTTTTGCACGGCATTGTTGTACATGCTCTTGGCGGTTCCGACGAAACTGATGATCTCAAAGCAGGTCATCTGCAGCTCGTTCATATCCTCCATGCGCTGCACCTAGCCCATCACGCTGACGCAGTGGTCGATGATGCCAGCAGCGTTCATGCGGCCGTAGTCGACCATGTTGATGACCTCAACCGGGAAGCGGCCAGCGGCCTCCTTCTCAAAATCGCCCTTGGTGTAGCCAATCTGCGGGCCGAGCAGCAAGATATCGCACTCGTCCAGGTGATCGTGAGCCTCGTTCATAGGACGGGCCTCGACCTCGATGTCCAGACCACGGCTTGCGACCTCGGACTGCATCTTCTGGACCAGCAGGCTCGTGGACATGCCGGCATTGCAGCAAAGCATGATCTTCTTCATGGTTTCCTCCTTATAACTGCGCGGCGCGCAGACGACAACTGGTTTTATTCCTTGCGGCTACTGTACCCACCCCCTGCGTCTTTACGCAGGGAGAGCCGCGAGCACCGGCACCGCGTACCGGCGCCCGCAACAATGAAAGGGAAAACGAACCGTTTAGGCGTTCTGCTCGGCAAGGGCCTCCTGCTTGGCGATGGCCTTCTCGGAGATCCTCATAAAGGGCAGGTAGACAACCATGCCGATGACAAGCTCGAGGGCCTGCCATACGCCGGCGCGCCAGTCAAAGCCCGTGGCAAGCAGGGCGTTAATGACGGGAGGCATGGTCCAAGGCACCTGGGCGATGCAGGGGCTGATGATGCCCGCGCAGGTCAGGCCATAGGTGATGCCGATGAACAGGTCGGGAAGAAGCACGAACGGAATCATGAGCGGCAGGTTGTACACGACGGGGTAACCGTAGATGACCGGCTCGTTGATGTTAAACAGGCCAGGAACGATAGCCATCTTGGCAACGGTCTTGGAAGCCTTGTTCTTAGAGAACAGGAAGGTATCGAGCAGGAGCATGAGGGTGCAGCCCGAGCCGCCGATAAGGGCGAAGCTGTTGACGATCTGCATGTTCATGTAGTGATCGGGCTGGATGGTGCCGCCGGCGGCAAAGGTAGCCATGTTGTCGACGATGAGCATGGTCAGGATCGGCTCGACGGTAGCGCCAGAGATGGTGGACTGGTGAATGCCGACGCAGAACAGCAGGTTCGCAAGAGTGTAGATGAGGATAACAGCCCACGGACCGGCGTTCATGATGCTCTTGAGCGGGTTGGAAATACACGTGGAGATGATGGTGCACAGATCGGTGCCGGCAAACACGGCGAGCAGCGCTGCGGCAACTGCGAAGATCGAGAGGTTGAGCAGCATCGGGATCATGACGTTAAAGGAGTTGGAGACCGCGGGGGGCACACCCTCGCCCAGCTTTACTTTAAGCTTCTCGACGCCGGAAATCTTGATGAAGAGCGTGACGGAGAGCAGGGCGATGATAATAGCCGCGAACAGACCGTTGGTACCGGTGTTGGCAGTCGAAAGGGCGCCCGTGACCTCGGCAGAGGTGATCTTGTCGGTGAGCAGCGGACTCGTGGCGGCAAGCGTGGCGGTGATCTGCTGCGGCATCATGATAACGAAAGCGGAGATGGCGACGACCACGCAGGCAAGCGGGTTATCGAAGCGCTCGTTCTTAGCGAGGCTGTAGCCGATCAATCCGGCCAAGACAATGGCAGAGACGTTGAGGGTGCCCAGCGTAATTGCCGAACCCCAGGTCTGAAGATTGGCAAGACCCGCCGCATCGAGCGGGAACAGAGGGAACACGACGTTGTTAATAAGAACCGCGATACCCGCAAGGATATAGAGCGGCGTGATGGTTGCGAAGGCATCGCGCAGGGAACGCAGGTGAACCTGGTTTCCCACCTTCGCAGAGACCTCGGCAAATTTGTCGAGGAAGCTCTTTCCGTTTTCACTGGCCATGATTGCTCCTAACTATCAAATCCGGCCTTTTCCTATGCGCACGGTGGTCTGTCGCCCTTTGCCACCAGATGTGCCATGTTTTGCGCGCGGCGGCGCGCGGTCTGGGCGCTCGCCCGGTCGCTAGTCAACCACGTGGGTCGTTGCGACCTGCTTGAGCCAAGCTGCAGACTTCTTAAGGCGGCGCTTGTAGCCGTCCATGAGGTCGACCTCGACAAAGCCGTAACGGTTCTTAAAGGCATTAGCCCAAGACCAGTTATCGATGACGGCCCAATAATGGTATCCGCGGCATTTGGCGCCCTCGGCGATTGCCTTGGCAACCCACTCCAGGTGCTGGCGCACAAAGTCGACGCGGTAGTCGTCCTGAATGGTCCCTTCGGCGTCACGGTTCTTGTATTCGTCCATGATGCCGATACCGTTCTCGGATACAAACCACTCAAGATCGGGGTAGTTCTTAGCGCAGTCCATGCCAAAGTCGTAGAGGCCCTGCGGGTAGATTTCCCAGCCGCGGCTCTCGTTCATAACGGCGTCGGGCCATACGTACTCGTCGGCAAAGTGCGGCAGACCGTACTGGTCGATCTTGCTCGCCGGAGCCTGAACGCGCGTGGGATGGTAGTAGTTACAACCGAGCCAGTCGACAACGCCCTGCTTGAGGATCTCTTGGTCGCCGGCACGGAACGGAAGTTTAACGCCGCCCTCGGCCAGGCTGTCGAGCACGTCGGCGGGAAGCTCGCCCTTGGTAATAAGGTCGAGCCACCAGCGATTGTTGATACCGCTGGTCATACGCACGGCCTCGAGGTCTGCCTCGCTGGGGTTCTCCTTGGTATAGACCGGGGTAAAGCAGTTGATCATGCCGATCTTGGCGTCGGCGCGAACGGCGCCCTCGTCATAGGCGCGGCGGTAGTTGGCCACAGCCAGCGCGTGCGCCAGCGAGATGTGATACTGCACGGTGCGGGCGCGGTTATAGTCATGGAGCTGCGGGTACCACACGCCCTCCTGATAGCGCTGCTCGGGCTCGACGATGGGCTCGTTAAAGGTGAACCAGTACTTGATCTCCTGGCCAAACTCGCGGAAGGCAACGTCGGCGTAATGAGCGTACGCCTCGACGACCTCACGGCTCTCCCAACCACCACGGTCAAAGAGGTAGGTAGGCATGTCAAAGTGGTACAGGTTGACGAACGGCTCCAGGCCGGCCTCGCGAGAGGCACGGAACAGCTCGTGATACCACGCGGCGCCCTCCTCATTGAGGTTGCCGTTAGCATCGAGCAGGCGACTCCACTGGATGGAGGTGCGGTAGGTATCCAGGCCCAAGTCCTTCAAAATGCGAAGGTCCTCCTGGTATTTAGCCATAAAGTCATTGCCAGCATAAGAGCCAACGCGGTTATAGAACGAATCCAGATCCTGGATGGACCAGGTATCCCACAGGTTCTCGAGCTTGCCGCCCTGGTTCCACTGACCCTCAGTCTGCGGGCCGGACATAGCGGCGCCAAAGAAGAAGTCACGGGGCAGCTGATACTGAGCCATCAAAGTCCTCGCTTTCGTGTCTAGAGCTTTCGGTTGGAGACGGGTTTGCTTTGGCAAGTTATCCGGCGCGGGCGCGCACCGGTTATCCAGATATCCAGCCCGCCAAAACAAAACCGTCCCCAAACGGTCGGCCCTGCCGGCGGCAGGGTTCCGTTCGTTGCGTACAACTATAGCGCTCTAATTTCTAAAGTAAAGCGTCTTTTTGTTTTTTCTTTCTCGGACTTCTTATATAAAAGTAATATGGGTGCCTCGTTGGGGGTTATACTTACTTGCGTATTCTTATATGTCGGAAAGGAGGTTCCATGATTCCCAAATACGAGGCGATAGCTGCAGATATCCGTCGAAGCATCGAGGATGGCGCTCTTAAACCGGGCGACAAGCTACCCACCGTCGTTGAGTTCTGTGAGCTCTATAGCGTTTCCAAAATCACCGTCAAACGAGCTATCGAGCAGATCACCGAAGAGGGTCTTGTTACCAGCCGGCGCGGATCGGGCACCTACGTTAAAGACACGGCGGGGCTTCCCGACAAGGCGTTTTTCCAGGGCAAGAACGACCGCGCCCAGGGCTTTTCGTATGAGCACCGCGGGGAGAAGGTAACCTCGGTGGTCTACGATTTCTCGATTGTCAATCCACCGGCAGAGGTTGCGACTCAGCTGGGAATTGCCGAGGATGACTTTGCCTATCACATCGTGCGCGTGCGCCAGGTCGACGAGAAGCCCATCGTTATCGAGTACACCTACATGCCCCTCGAGCTGATTCCGGGCCTTAAAAAGAAAGACCTGTATGGATCGGTCTACAGCTTCATCCGCGAGCAATGCGGGCTGAAGATTTCGAGCTTCCACCGCACCATTCGCGCCGTAGCGGCAACCGAGGAAGAGGCTGAGCGCCTGGACACCAAACCCGGCTCTCCCCTGCTCGAGCTCAACCAGATTGGCTTTTTGGATAGCGGCACCGCCTTTGAGCATTCGATCTCGCGCAACGTTGGTGACCGCTTTGAGCTGCACAACGTAACGTTGGCATAGTTTTGTAGTCATGCGGGCGCTCGTTATGGCTCGTTTAGAGTGGGCAACCGCACAACACCATGGGGGTATGAACATGTCCGATTTGATTAAACTGACGCCGATCTTCCACGAGAAGATCTGGGGCGGCCGCCAGCTCGAAACCGTATTTGGTTACGACATTCCCGAGGGTCCCATCGGTGAGTGCTGGGCTATCTCGGCCCATCCCAACGGCGACTGCCAGATTGCGGAGGGCCCGTATGCCGGCCACACGCTGTCGTGGCTGTGGGCCGAGCACCGTGAGCTCTTTGGCAACTGCGAGGGCAAGGAGTTCCCGCTGCTCATTAAGATTCTGGACGCCAAGGACGACCTTTCGATCCAGATTCACCCCAACGACGAGTACGCTGCCGAGCACGAGAACGGCAGCCTGGGCAAGACCGAGTGCTGGTATGTGCTGGACTGCGAGCCCGGCGCCACGATCATCGTCGGACAGCGCGCCAAGGACCGCGCCGAGGCAGCACAGATGATCGAGGACGGCCGCTGGGACGAGATGCTCAACGTGCTGCCGATTCACAAGGGCGACTTTTTCCAGATTGACTCCGGTACCGTGCACGCCATCAAGACCGGTACGCTCATTTTGGAGACGCAGCAGTCGAGCGATGTGACCTATCGCCTGTACGACTACGACCGCCCCGGCACCGACGGCAAGCTGCGCCCGCTGCATATTGAGCAGAGCCTCGACTGCATCGATTTTGATGTTCAGGCGCCGACCGACGGCACCGTGACCGCGCCCGAGGTCGACGGCGTGACCGAGCTCGAGTCCAATCCCTGCTACACCGTCGATCGTGTGCGTGTCGACGGCAGCAAGACCCTCGACCAGCGCTGGCCCTTCATGTGCCTGTCGGTCATCAACGGCGAAGGCACCGTCTGCGGCGACCCCGTCCACAAGGGAAGCCACCTGCTGGCCCCGAGCACCGTCAGCTCCATCGACCTCGAAGGCAAGATGGAACTGATTATTAGCCACCTGTAGGTCACTGGTACCCGAGTGCTCGCCGGGATGGGCGCGGGGTTTGATCGCCTGCTCGGGCAGTCCTGCTCGCACGGAGAGCACATTAAGTGCTCTCCGGCTCGTGCGGAACTCGCGATCGACCAAACCCCGCGCCCATCCCGGCGAGCCTCTGGCTAGCAACAACAACCCAAACGCAAGTAGGGGCTCCCCCGCCCATCAACGGGGGAGCCCCTACTCGTATCTATATATCAGCCCACCCGGCTCTCCAGACCAAAAAGCGAACGAGCAGAGCGATGTTCGTCCAGCAACGTTACCCAAGGACCTGGGCGGGTGTATGGGGCAACATCGATCGCGAGTTCCGCACGCAAAGGAGGCCACTTAATGTGGCCTCCGTCTTGCGCAGGACTGTCCGAGCAGGTGATGTTGCCCCATACGCCCGCCCAGGTCCGCCGGGATCACGACAGCTTGACGATCGGTGCAAAACCTTTCATCAGCTTTTTGGTCTGGCCGGTTTTTTCGAACTGGACCTCGATCATGTCTCCGGCGACCGAGATCACGGTACCGGTGCCAAAGGTCTTGTGGCTCACGGTATCGCCCGCGGCAAAGTCCTGTGACGCGCTGGCGCGATCGACCTTGCGCTCCACCGTCGGCGACACCTTGGACGACGGCTTTTTAGCTCGCGGCGCGCCCGAACCAAAGGTCGAGGCAACACGGCCGGCGTCGGGCGAAACCCCGCGATGGCGCTCGGTGCCATAGGTGCTGCCACCAAAGAAATCGTCGAAGCTCGATCCGCCGCGCGAACCGGAACCGCCGGTCGAGCGCGTATGCGAACCGAACACCTTGCCGCCATACATATCCGAGCCCATGCCCGAGCCAAAGGTGCCGTGACGGTCGCCGCGCTTCTCCCAGCCCGTGCCCTCAAAACCGGCAGAACCGATACCGCTAAACTCGATATCCTCAAACGGAATCTCGTTGAGGAAACGAGAGCGCGGGTTGGCAGAGGTCGAGCCGTAGGTGCGACGCGTGGCCGCATAGGTCAGGAACAGGCGCTTACGGGCACGCGTGATGGCAACGTAGGCCAGGCGACGCTCCTCCTCGAGCTTGCCCGGATCATCGCTGCCGCCAAAGTCGTGCACGTGCGGGAAGATGCCCTCCTCCATGCCGGCCACGAACACCGCCGGGAACTCCAGGCCCTTGGCGGAGTGGATGGTCATCATGGTAATGGCATGCGTCTCGCCGGCCAGGGAATCCAAGTCGGAGCGCAGGGCCAGCCACTCCATGAGAGCAGGAAGCGCCTTACAGGTGAGCGGACCGTAGGTGCGCTCGATCTCGTCGGCATGCACGGCACCCGCCGGCATCTCCGTCGGCGCGGCATACGCGTTGCCCGCAATGGCGGCAGCCAGGGCATCCTGCGGCGAGAGCGCCGGGGCGGCTAGGCTATCGAGCGGATTGGAACCTGCGGCATCACGCGCGCCAACGAGCGCCTCAAACGAGGATACCGGGGCAGACGGTCCCGGCTCGGGCGCAGGTGCGCTCACCACGACGGGCTCGGGCTCGGCGCCGGCAGGCACGTCGGCAACACCGGCCGCGCGCAGCTCCTCTAAGCTCTCGAGCGTACCCTCGATATCCTCGTGCGTCTCCTCAAATTCGGCGGCCACGCCCAGGAATTCCTGGATGTTCTCGGCGCGGCTCTCGGCCTCCATGGTGCCCTCGGCGCGAAAGGCCTGCAGCAGGCCCGTCTTGTCGACAATCATCTCGACAACGTCCTTGAGCTCGCCGTCCATGCGGCGGCCCTCGCGCACCAGCGACACAAAGCTCGACAGGCCATTGCGGACCTTGGCGCTAAACATGCCCGTCTCGGCGCACGCGATCTCGCAGGCTTGGAAGAACGAGCAGCGGTTGTCGCGCGCCAGCTGCTCGATCTTTTGAATCGAGGTGGAGCCGATGCCGCGGCGCGGCGTGTTGATGACGCGCTTGACGCTCATCTCGTCGGCCGGGTTCACGATCATCTTGAGGTAGGCCATGACGTCGCGAATCTCGGCGCGGTCGAAGAATCGCGTGCCGCCGACGATCTTGTAGGGCACGCCCGCGCGCAGGAACATATCTTCGAGGATACGCGACTGGGCGTTGGTGCGGTAGAACACGGCGATATCGTCGTAGCTTGTACCCTTGGCATGCAGCTTTTCGATCTCGCCGGCAATCCAGCGACCTTCGTCGCGCTCGTCGCTTGCCTGGAAAGCCTGAATCTTCTCGCCATCGCCCTCGGCCGTAAACAGGCGCTTGTCCTTGCGCTGCGAGTTGTGACGCACCACGGCGTTGGCGGCGCTCAGGATATGACCCGTAGAGCGATAGTTCTGCTCCAGCTTGACGGTCTTGCAGTTTTTAAAGTCCTGCTCAAAGTCCAGGATGTTGGTGATGTCGGCGCCACGCCAGCTGTAAATGGACTGGTCGTCGTCGCCCACGACCATGAGGTTTTGGTACTTGGCGGCCAGCAGGTTGGCGATCTCGTACTGGACGTGGTTGGTGTCCTGATACTCGTCGACGCTAATGTAGCGGAAGCGCTCCTGGTACTTGTCGAGCACCTCGGGGCGGGTGCGCAGTAGCTCGAGCGTGCGCACGAGCAGGTCGTCGAAGTCCATCGCGTTGGCGGCGCGCAGGCGGCGCTCCAGCTCCAGGTAGACTTGCGCGGCCTTTTTGTCGTTGGGGCTATCGGCGCTCTTGAGCATGTCCTCGGGCCCGATCATGGCGTTTTTGGCCGAGCTGATCTTGCTGCGGATCATGTTGATGGGGAACTGCTTTTGCTCGATACCGAGCGCCTGCATAATGTCGCGCACCATGCGCTTTGAGTCATCGTCATCGTAGATGGTGAACTGACCGGTGTATCCCAGCAGGTCGGCGTCCTCGCGCAGCATGCGCACGCACATGGCATGGAAGGTGCACACCCACATGCCACGAGTGCCGCTGGGGATGAGTGCCGCCAGACGCTCGCGCATCTCGGCCGCAGCCTTGTTGGTAAACGTAATGGCAAGAACCTGCCAAGGCTTAACGCCCAGGTCGCCGAGCATATGTGCGATGCGGAAGGTCAAGACGCGGGTCTTGCCCGAGCCGGCGCCGGCGAGCACCAGCAACGGGCCCTCGGTGGACAGGACCGCCTCGCGCTGGGCGGGATTAAGGCTGTCGATGTCGACGAGCGGCTTGATAGGCTTGGGCGCCGGCGCGGGAGCGTCATAGATGTCGAGCGGAACGAGCTCGGGCTCCGGCGCAGCAGGGGCGGTGTATGCATCGAGCGGCACGGGTTCCGGCGCGGGCGGCACAGGTACCGCGACATTCTTTTCCCAGGGCAAGGGCTGGGTCATGGGCGACTCCTCATCTGACGGACGGCGCGCCTGCGGGCAGCGCCATAGTTTGAGCCGTACCAGTATACCGAGCCGCGCGGACACCGACGCAAATCACACCACGACTCCGTGCGCCACCGTCAGGCCCGCCCAGCGGATTTGGCGCAATGGGGTCAGGTTACTTTGCACCAATCTATTGACAATCACGAAACCGCCGACGTCGTGGCAGCAGCAGCGAGCGGCGGCCAGGGCGAACAAATTGGCATGAAAAAGGGGGCAGCATAGACCTTTTGGTCTATGCTGCCCCCTTTGAATGACAAGTTGTCGCCCCGGCCGCCGCGCAGCGTCGACTAAGTTAGAGGCCGAGCATCGGCTCCAGAACGAAGAAATATGCGAGCACTACGATGCCCAGGATGATGCGGTAAACACCGAAGCACTTAAAGTCGTGACGGCGCACGAAGCCCATAAGCCACTTGATGGCGATGAGCGAAACCACAAAGGCCACAACGCAGCCCACGCCCAAGATAGCGACCTCGTTGGCGCCGAACGTACCGCCCTTGATGAAATACTTGACCAGCTTGAGCGCACTCGCGCCAAACATGACAGGGATGGCTAGGAAGAACGTAAACTTGGAGGCCACCGAACGCGTGCAGCCCAAAAGCAGGCCGCCGATGATAGTAGAACCGGAGCGAGACGTTCCAGGCACCAGCGAAAGCACCTGGAAGCAGCCGATACCCAGCGCAGTCTTCCAGCTCAGGTCCTCGAGCGTGGCGATGGAGCCAAAGTCCAGATTCTCGTCATCGTCCTCATCCTCAGCGGTAGTCGCGGCAGGCGCCGCAAAGTGCGCACCGGCGGGACGTCCGCCCGACACCACAGCACGCGAACCAAACGAACCGGCAACGGCCATTTCCTCGCGCTTGTTCGCGCGCCAGTTCTCGATCACGATAAACAGCACGCCGTACACAATGAGCGCCAGCGCCACGACGGGAGCATTGTAGAAATGCTCCTCCATCCAGTCGTTGAGCGGCAGGCCGATCGCCGCGGCGGGAATGCAGCCGAGCACAATCTTGCCCCACAGCACCCAGGTGTCGCGACGGCCCTCCTTGCCCTTGCTGGGCGAGAACGGATTGAGCTCATGGAAGAACAGAACACAGACGGCCAGAATGGCGCCGAGCTGAATCACGACCAGGAACATATTCCAGAACGTCTCGCTCACGTTCATCTTGACGAACTCGTCCACCAAGATCATGTGACCGGTCGACGAAACAGGCAGCCATTCGGTGATGCCCTCGACCAGGCCCATGAAGGCAGATTTTAGAAGCTCGATAATATCCAAAGGGACCCCCTCGTTAGACACCCGCCGGTAGATGTTCTGAGGACGATGCGGGCGACGTCCCATTATCAACCGTTGGCGGTGCGACCGCGCCTACCCTTACCAAAAAACTCGCCCGTTCACAGAATTGCGAGCAGTCAAACCGAAATCCTTGGGTATAACTGCAACAAGATAAAGTGTCCGGCGGCCAACGCGCCCGCGCCCGCCCGACGCACGAGCCCCGCGCCCGTGCGATAGACCAAGGAGGAAACCATGAACGAGGGCTACACCAAGGTATTTGTTTCACTCGACGGTACTGAGCAGCAGGATTTTGTGCTCGCACGCGCCATCAAGGTCGCCGCGAACAACGGCGCCAAGCTAATCATCGGCCACGTTATCGATTCCACGGCGCTCGAGAGCGCCGGTTCCTATCCGGTCGATCTGGTCAACGGCCTAGAGGAGGCATTTAAGAACTCCATCGCCAAGCAGCTCGAAGAGGCCAAGGCCAATCCCGACATTCCCGAGGTCGAGGTCATGATTCGCGCCGGCCGCATTCGCGAGACGCTCAAGGACGAGATGCTCGACGTGGTTAAGCCCGACCTGGTGCTCTGCGGCGCACGCGGCCTGTCCTCGATCAAGTATGCGCTCCTGGGCTCGATTTCGACGTTCCTGCTGCGCAATACGGACTGCGACATTTTGGTCGTGAAGTAGGTTCCTTCCCACCGGCGCAAGGCCTGCGGGGTTATCACGCCGACGTCCTCGCCGCTTCGCGGCTGCGGGATGTCGGCTTTGATAACCCCTCCCGGCCTTGCGCCTTCGTCACCATACTTCAACGAGTTGGCTGATAAAAAATGGCGTGCCGCCCCGTTTGGGGCGGCACGTTTTGTTTGGACGGGCGTTTGCCGTATGCGTTACTCGAAGTATTGGAACTTGTTGGTTGAGAAGGCAAACGTGACGACAAAGCCTTTGCCGGAGTCGGATGCTGCGGTGACGTCGATGCCCATCTTGGAGCACAGACGCGCCACCAGGTAGAGGCCGATGCCCGTCGCACGCTTGGTGGTGCGGCCGTTGTCGCCGGTAAAGCCCTTCTCGAACACGCGCGGCAGGTCTGCCGCACACACGCCGCAGCCGTTATCCGCGACGGTAAGCTCGATGCGTTCGCTTGCCAGGCCCTCGTCCAGCAATGCACCCGAAAACACGATCTTTGCGCCGTCCTCACGCGCATATTTAATGCTGTTCTGAATGAGCTGCCCCAGAATAAACTCAAGCCACTTCTCGTCGGTAAAGACCTCAAAGTCGAGGTTCTCGCACACCGGCGCCACGTGCGCCGCGATGAGCTCACGCGCGTTGGCTTTAATCGCGCCCGTCACCAAGGTCTTGAGACCCCAGCGGCGAATCAGGTAGTCGCGCTCCACGACTTCCGAGCGCGCGTAGTACAGCGCCTGGTCAATATAGCGCTCCACGCGAGCTAGCTCGCGACCCAGGTCATCCACGCGCGACAGGTCGTCTTCGCTGCCGTCCAGGTTTTCCAAAATCAGGTGAGCCGCCGCCAGGGGCAGCTTAGCCTCGTGGACCCAGCTCTCGATATAGTCGCGATAGTCATCGGTCTGGCGCCGGCCTTCGGCAACCTCGTCGCAGGCAGCTTTGCCCACGCGACGCAAGACCTCGTATTCGAGCTCGCCCTCGGCATAGGTCGGACATTGCACCATCTCCTGCACCCATGCGGGACTCTCGAGCTCCTCTGCCGCGCGCTCCAGCTGACGCAGAAAACAGCGACGGCGAGCGTACTCGATCACGATGCCGAGCATACCGAAGATAAAGGACACGCCGACCGCCACGACCACGATAGAGACGGGTGCGCCGGCGACCGTCAGCACAAAGCAGCTCAGCAGCACGCCGCACGTCCACACGGCGACGGGAAGCAGCGCGTCTTTAAAGAACTTGGCAAACGACATAGCCGGCCCCTAGACCGAATAGCCCTGGCCGCGGTGCGTGGTCAAATACCCCTTGATGCCGATTTTTTCGAGCGTGGTGCGCAGGCGGTTGATGTTAACGGTGAGCGTATTGTCGTCCACGAAGGCGTCGGAGTCCCACAGGTCCTGCATGATGGCCGAACGCGAAACGATCTTGCCCGCGCGGCTCAGAAGCAGCGAGAGGATACGCAGCTCGTTTTTGGTGAGCTCGGTACTGGTGCCGGTTTGCGTGTTGGTGACCATGGAGCGTGCAAGGTCGAGCTCCAGTCCCTTGTGTACGAGCGTGCTGCGCTCGCCCGCCGCCGCGGTGCGACGCAGCAAGGCATTGATGCGCGCCACGAGCACACGGGCGCTATAGGGCTTAGGAACAAAGTCGTCCGCGCCGAGCGTCATGGCCATGACCTCGTCGATCTCGGTCGTGCGCGACGTGAGGACGATGATGGGAACCTCGGATTCGCGGCGAACCTCGTGGCAGATATGCTGGCCGTCCTTGACGGGAAGCGTGAGGTCGAGCAGCACCAGGTCGGGCGCGGCGGCGAGAATATCGCGCGAGACATGCTCAAACGATTCGCAGGCCTCGATTTCAAACCCGGCGCGGGCAAGGATGTCGATAAGTTCACGACGAATGGGCTCGTCGTCCTCAACGACATAGATCAGCGCCATGTGTCCTCCCATTTCGCGTAACTTGCACCTTTCACACCATTATGCCCACAGCGTCGCAGCGATACGACCCCGTGGGCACCTAATGTGACAAAAGCGTTCGGTAGTCTTGAGAGAAAATAGGGGCCGACCGGTCCTAAACCGATCGGCCCCATCACTTCGACCACGAGTCTCTACTCGAGCGTACGCACGTACGCGGAGATGGCATCCAGGCCCTTCTGCAGGTCGTCGGTGTTATCGGAGTATGCATAGCCGATGCGCATGCTCTTGGGCTCCTCGAAGCAATCGCCCGGAGTGACGAGCGCGCCGGACTTCTTAATCATGTCGATGCAGAACGTCCTGGAGTCGATGTCGTAGTCGTAATATACGAGTGCGGTGGTACCCGCCTCGGGCTTGACGAACGACAGGTGCGGCTCGCTCTCGACCCACTTCTCCAGAACAGCAAGGTTCTGACGGACGATGCGACGGCTGCGCTCAAGAATCACGGAAGCGTTGCCCAGAATCAGCTCCGCCACCGTCTCGCTGAATATGCCAGCGGAAATCAGGTTGTAGTCACGATGCGAGAGCAGCGCGCGACGGAGTTCCGGGCTCTTGGTGACCGCCCAGCCCAGACGCAGGCCGGCGAACGACCAGACCTTGGACATGGATGCGGTGACGATGGCCTTGTCGTACAGGTCGATCACGGACTCGGAGTACTCATCCGTCTGAGTAAGCAGACGGTAGACCTCGTCGCAGAGCACCCACGCGTCGTGTTTGCGTGCGACCTCGACAATCGCCTTGAGCGTATCGGTGTCGAGCAGGGCGCCCGTGGGGTTGTCCGGGTTATTGATGCAGATGAGCTTGGTATCGTCGGTCACCAGAGCATCGAGCGCGTCGACGTCGACGTGGTAGCCGTTCTTGCGATCGAGCTGAAGGATATCGACCTTCGCGCCGCACATCTCGGGAATCGAGTAAAGCTGCTGGTAGGTGGGCTTGACGGAGACTACGTGATCGCCCGGTTCGACGAGCGTGGAAATAACCAGGGAGTTGGCACCGGTCGCGCCGTGCGTGGGCACGATATGCCCGGGCTCGACCGTCTTATAGAGACGCGCGACCCCCTCGAGGAAGCCGGGCTGCCCCTCGATGTCTCCGTAGGTGAATCGGCGCGAGCACAGGCTATCGAGCCACGCCTTCTTGTCGGTGTTCGTAAGCTCGAACAGCTGGTCGAGCGTGAGGGAGTAGACGCACGTCTCCGCAACGTTGTGGGTGCACTTGGTCTCCCACTCGTTCATCCACTGCTCGACGGCGAAATCCTTGATCTGCATTGTCGTTTCCTTTCCTTGACTTTCTTACAGTTCCACCACGGTGCCCAGCCCCGCCTCGATGGCGCGGTCGTAGGCGATTTTCGATGCCGAAAGGTCCTGAACGGCGATGCCCGACGTATCGAACACCGTCACCTGCTCGTCATCCGAACGCCCCGTAGCCGTGCCGGCGATGACTTCGCCGAGCTCCGCTCTGATGTCCTCGGGCGTGATGGCACCCTCGGCAACTGGAATCTCCAGCTCACCGGATGCGACCGATTGCTCGCGGTCGTCGACGTAAACAGCGGCACGGGCAACAAGTGCCGAGGCGAGCTCCTGCTTGCCGGGCATGTCGGCACCGACGCAGGAGATATGCGTACCAGGACGCACCCATGCATCGGGGATGATGGGCTTGGTCGCCGGCGTGATCGTCACGATGATGTCGGCCTCCGCCGCGGCACCTTGGCCGTCAGCCGTCGCCTCGATGGAATAGGTGGATGCCTCGCGAGCATGCTCGCAGGCGCCCAAGATATGGGCGACCTCGTCTCGCATGCGCTCGACGCGGGCCTCGGGCGCGGCATCGGAAACCGGCTCCCACACCTTGACCTCGCTCACTTTGGGACAGGCGGCAAGCACGCCCGCCGCCATATAGGTGCTCATATGGCCGGCGCCCGCAACAAGCAGTTTGGATGCATCCGCCCGAGCCAGCCACTTGGCACCGAGCGCAGCGGCGGCACCGGTGCGAAGTCCAGTGATGGCGGAGGCATTGAGCAGCGCCAACGGCTCTCCCGTCGCGTTGTCGCACAGCAGCGTGGTGCCAAAGATCTCGGGCAACCCCTTTTTGGGATTCTGAGAGAACCAGGCAGTGAGCTTGAGACCGAAGAGGCCGCTTCCCGCCAACTCGCCCGAGCGGATATCCATATCGGCCACACCGGGCTCGAACTGCTCATATACCATCGGCCACGCTACACCCTTGCCCGTTGCCTTCTGGCGATATGCCTCCTCCACGGCAGCGATTGCATCCTCGATCGTCAGCACCTTGGAAACTTCCTCGGCCGAAAGCACCACCATCTGCCCCATCATCGCTCCTCTCAGCGAAAGCTTTACGTTGCTTCACTGTACGGTTTAGTAACGATGCCGCCAAGGATCATTTCTTGTTGGAATCTACAACGATTCTCGATCTGATTTTTCGTTCTATCAGCAGGTATTTGAACTATTTATCGCATCAAAGGCATACGGATGTGCGATTATCCTATTTGTACAGGTACTTATTGTAATGATTTACAAGGTGATGCTAATGCTATACACCATCTCGGACTTCTCACGGGAATATGAGGGGTCGGTCCGTCTAATCGCCGGCAGCGATGGCGTCTCGCGTGCCGTCTCTGGCGTCGGGATCCTCGATTATGAACTCATGCCCGGCCTCAAGAGCAAGTACCAGCGCGTCAACTTCAGCTCAGACGAGATCGTCCTCAGCACTTTCCTCTATGCGAAGGACGACCCGTACCTCATCACTGAAGCCGTGAAATACCTCGTCGCCAAGGGAACGAGCGGTCTCATCATCAAAAACGTCCTGCACATCCCGATTCCCGACCAAGCCATCCGCTACGCCAACGCGCGGCACTACCCGGTCTTTCTCACGACCGACGACTCACTGTTCTTTGACAGCGTCATCTATGAGGTCAAACGGCATATCGAGCAGCTCGCGTCCATCGACTTCGCACAGCGCGAGATCGATGCCCTGAGGACAGACGTATCGCCCGAGTCCATCTGCCGACGCATCCGAAGCCTCAACCCGTCATTTCTGGACGAAGCGGTCGCCCTGTTCGCATCGTTTGCAGATCCCCTCGACCCGCGTACGTTTTTGCAAATCGAACGTCTCTGTGCAAAATCGACCCTCGCCGGATGCCACAATATGCTGGCACCCTATGACGGAGGTTTGCTATTCGTAGCGACAAGCGACTCGGAGCAGACGCTCGATGTGGAGCGAATCGTGCAGGCGCTCACGGAGCTCATCGAGGCTAGCGGCATCGATGGCGGAGCGGAAGGGCTCGGCATCAGCGATATTCTGTTTGGAGACGAGGCGGTGGCGCAGGCGATCTCGCAGGCGATTTACGCACAGCGCCTATCTTGTCAACGAGCCGAGGGTCCCGTCCGCTATACGCAGCTCGGCATCCTGAAAACCGTGATGCCTTTTGCGGAAACCCCGGAGATGCGATCGTTCTCGGAGGCGATTCTCTCGCCGATACGCGAGCACGACAGTGAGCATGGCAGCGAGCTGGAATCCACGCTCGCCGCATTCATCGAGAACGACCGACGTATCGAGCAAACCGCCAAGCAGACTAACCAGCACCCGAACACGATTCGATATCGCCTCGATAAGGTGACAGCTCTCACCGGACTGAACTACAAATGTGCCCCGGAGATGGAGCAGCTGTCGCTCGCCTACGCCATCGAACGCGCTCGCTCGCTTCAGTAAGCCCACCCCGCCTTGAGATTAGGAGCGGCGGGCACGGAGCTTTTCGTAGCCTTCGGCGAAGAAGGCGACCGTGGCGGCGTCGGAGTCGGCGGCGTCGGAGTCGGCGGCGGCAACCACACCGTGCTCGTCGCTCACCAGAAACAGCGCACCCTTGAGCTGCGCGGGAATGTCTACGCGCGTGACCGGGATGCCCTTGGTCTGGGCCAGCTGATCGATGAGCGTCGCCGTGCCGCACAGGCACTCGTCCGCCGGCGCCACAAAGGCCAGCTCGCCGTTATCGACGGCGGCGAGCAGCTCGGGCGCCACGCCGGTTTCGTCGGCCTCGGAGCGGGCCTCGGCGGAGCGGGCACGTAGCGCCTTAGCCGACGTATCGGCCAGCGGCTCGTACTCGCCCACCGTCATGGCGGCGTTGCCATTGACGTCGATCACCAGCATGAGTACGCCGTCGCGTGCCGTGTAATCGCCCTCGGCAAGCGACCACTCAACGTGCTGTTTAGCCCAGCTGAGCATGTTATGGGTAAGCGGCTCGCCCTGCACCAGGCGCTCGGACAGTGCGCGAATGTGGCGGTTGAGCATGGGCACCTTTTTGTTGGACATGCGCCAACGGCAGACAAGCGCGGGCTTGTCGAGCGTGAACTTCTCGACCGCCTCCTGATTGGCGCAAAAGTCCTCGTACGCACGCTGATCCTCGGCATTGCCAAACAGCTCGGCATCATCAATCTGGGGCATGGTTGTACCTTTCGTGTTAGTCATTCCGTCCTCTTATACCAAAAAGACGGCCCTCCAAACGGAGCAGCCGTCTTTTGCAGAGATTATTTTGTCCCAGGGCGGAACTTAGTGACGGAAATGCCTGGCTCCGGTGAACACCATCGCGATGCCATGCTCATTGCAGGCCTGGATGCTCTCGTCGTCGCGCTTGGAGCCGCCGGGCTGAATGATGCAGGTCACGCCGTGCGCGGCAAGCACGTCGACGTTGTCGCGGAACGGGAAGAACGCGTCGCTTGCACAGGCAAAGCCGCCCTTCTCCACGCCCTCGCGCTCGCAGAAGTCCTCGGCGCGCTCGCAGGCCAGCAGTGCGGAGTCAACGCGGTTGGGCTGACCCGGACCCATGCCAATGCCGGCCTTGCCCTTGGAGACCAGGATGGCGTTGGACTTGACGCCCTTGCAGACCTTCCAGGCAAACTCGAGCTCGGCCATCTCGGCGTCGGTGGGCTTGCGGTCGGTGGGGAACGTAAAGGTCGCGGGGTCCTCGGTCACGTGGTCGACTTCCTGCACCAGCATGCCGCCGTCGACGGAGCGCAGCTCCACCTGGGCGCCGTGGTCCACGCCGCCGGTAGCCAACACGCGCAGGTTGGGGCGCTTGGCCATGCGCTCGAGCGCCTCGTCGGTGTAGCTCGGGGCGATGATGACCTCGACGAACTGCTTGTTCTGATCGGCAAAGTGCTCAACCAGCTCAAAGGGAACCTCGCGGTTGCAGGCGATGATGCCGCCAAAGGCGCTCTTGGGATCGCAGGCGAAGGCGCGGTCGTAGGCAGCCGTGATGTCCTCGGCAACGGCGGAACCGCAGGGGTTCTGGTGCTTGAGGATTACGCAGGCCGGCTCGTCAAACTCGCGGACCAGGTTCCAGGCGGCGTCGGCATCCAGATAGTTGTTGTAGCTGAGCGGCTTGCCCTGGATCTGCTCGGAGCCCACGAGCGGGAACTGCGAGCTCGCGGTGTTCTCGCAGCCCTCGGCGAAGCGGTAGACCGTAGCCTTCTGCTGAGGATTCTCGCCATAGCGCAGGTCGTCGACCTTCTCCAGCGAGATCTCGAGCTTGGCAGAGGTGTCCGCCACATCGCTTGCCTGGGCGGCAAGCCAACGGGAGATAGCCGTGTCGTAGGCGGCGGTGGTCTGGTAGACCTTCACCTGCAGGCGACGACGGGTGGAAAGCGTGGTGCAGCCACCGGTCTCGTGCATCTCGGCCAGGACGGCATCATAATCGGCCGGGTCGGAAATGACGGTAACGCTCGTGGCGTTCTTGGCGGCAGAACGCAGCATGGAGGGGCCACCGATGTCGATGTGCTCGATGGCGTCCGCGAAGGTGACCTCGGGGTTGGCGACGGTCTTCTCGAACTCGTACAGGTTGACGACGACCAGGTCGATCAGCTTAATGCCGTGCTGAGCGGCCTCCTGCATGTGCTGCTCGGAATCGCGGCGGGCCAGCAGCGCGCCATGAACCTTGGGGTGCAGGGTCTTAACGCGGCCGTCCATCATCTCGGGATAGCCCGTGAACTCCTCGATGGGGGTTACGGGAACGCCCGCGTCCTCGATGGCACGAGCCGTGCCGCCCGTAGAGATGATCTCGACGCCAAAGTCGTCAACCAGCGTCCGTGCGAAATCGACGACGCCCGTCTTATCGGTAACCGAGATCAACGCGCGTGCGATCTTCACATCAGATCCCATGCAGTCCTCCTGTCTGGTACGCCGCCGTGCTCTGTGAGTCGGTGATACGTCGATCTGCAGCGCTCGCGCAGCGGCATTGAAAATACTGATTTAATGTAGCGCATCGAGCGCATCGATGCACCCCGCAACGGGCGCATGTGCAGAAAAAGTTTGCGAGCGGAGGGGATGGGCATGGCACCGGGCACGGTGAGTTCATGGAACACAGGGGCACCATAATTAGATGCCAATGGCGTGGTAGAACTGTGCTCGATATGCATCCGCAAAAGAAAGAGGCACCATGGTCTCGCGGGTTCTCTACCGACCGTTTGATACCGAAGACTTCGACGCCATCGCGCTGATTCTGCAGCAGCTTTGGCATAACAATTCGGATAACGATGAGTACAACCGCCTTGAGGCCGCGTGCGACCTCGCCTATTGCCTTTCGTCGTCGACGTTTTCGCAGGTTGCCGTAATCGACGGCCAGGCACGCGGCATTTCGCTCGCGCGTGCGGGACAGAGCTCCGGCGCCACCGTTAAGGAACATTGGATGGATACCGAACGCGCGCTGCTATCGCAGATGCGTGAGCTGGAGCCCGATGCCTGCGCCGAGTACCTCTCGTTTGTGCGCGCAACCATCCGAACCAACAACCGCCTGCTCGAGAGCAGCCCGTTGCCGCACGACAACGAGGTCACGCTGCTTGCCGTGGATCGCGATGTCCATGGCCTGGGCGTTGGCACGGTTCTGCTCGATGCCGCGGTCTCGCACCTGTCCTCACTTGGAGCGACGAGGGCGCACCTGTACACCGACTCCAACTGCTCGTGGAAGTTCTACGAGCTGCACGGCTTTAAGCGCACGGCCACGCACCGCGCTAACCGCGAAGAGCGCCGTCACGACATGCCGCGCGAAAGCTTCCTCTACGAACTCGACCTAACAGCCTAAACCCGGCAGCCATACCTAGTCATTTAGGGATGTTCCCAGTGATTAGTCGTTGGGGACAGCCTTCGTAGGTAGCGCATAAAAATGGGATGGATCCGTCGGCAGTCGCTGGAGAAGATCCATCCCAAAAATCAGAGCGCGCTAGAACGTTCCGCCGCCGCCTCCGCCGACGCCGCCGCCTCCGCCGCCAGAGAAGCCGCCGCCTCCGCCGCCGCCCGAGCTGTCGGAGCTCGACGCCAGCTCACGGATGCTCTCGTGATACACGTCATCGAACGAATCGAGCGGAGACTCGATACCGTAATGATGGTAGTACCACCAGTAGCAGGGATAATTGTCATAGAAGCCGTCGGCCTCGCGCACCTCGGGCGGCACGGCCTCGGCAAGCTGACGCAGCACTTCCTTGGAAACACCCAGCGCCACGCCCATCACCAGCAGCTTGTTCCACAGCACCAGATCGCCCGGGACGGCTTCCTTTAGGCGTGTGAAATCCTCGAGCCAATGCTTGAGCGCCTTGCAGCGAGCCGCCACCTCGGCGCCCTCCGGCGTAAAGCGGCGGAACGTAAGGCCCACGCCAATACCCACCAGCACAATCGGCACCGAGATAACCGCGGCGGTAATGTTCGCCTGTGCGCCATCGGTAAAGAAGATGGATCCCACGGGAACAAAGGCAATCAGGATACCAAGAACCAGGCAAAACACCATTGCAACAATGCCGTCCGAGGCAACGTACTCGCTATCGGCCAGTTTGCCCTTAACGGTGTTCTGATAGTCCTCGAGCTTGTCGCCCACGGGTGTAGCGTGCTGTTTGACGTAGTGCTGCAGCTCGTCGAACGTGCGCGAGCGATCGCCGTTCTCGTCAGGCTTAGCACCGGCAAAGAAGACCTTGAGCACCATGTGGTCAATGCCCTTGGCCGACTTCCAGCCCGCATCACTCACCGTCACGCGATACGTCTGCTCTTCTTTTTCACGCCCCAACAGACCCTTCTTGGCCTTGGTCACGGTCGCCTGCTCCAGCTTGATCACACGGTCGTCAGTGAGCTTCATGAGCGTGGCGATATATGCCCGATCGGGCACCTCGTTCCAGCTCATGAGGGCCGAAAGCACGGCGGGATGGTCGGCCGAAGGCACATCGCGGAAATATTCGTCCTGGAAAAGCGGCTTGGGCTTGCGCTTGCGCAGCTTGAGCATAACGATTGTGCCGGTAAAGGCCACCGCCGCAACAACACTTAGCACGGCAAGTGCATTGGCAATCATGCGAGCGTGAGCGCGGCGGGCGTTAGCTTCGTCGGCCCATTCCTTCTCTTCGCTCAGGATCGTTGACATGCGCTCTTCGCCCGAAGCGGCAAGCTGCGGCACCCAGTCGCTAGGGAAGGCGATGCGTGCCTCGGCGAATTCGCCCTGGCGCACGCAGGGAATGGTATAGGTGACCATGGGCTCGTCCTCATCGAGCGACACGTCGCCCGTCAGCGGACCATGGCCCCATGCGCGGAAGTTATCGCCCTTGACGGCCGCCGTCCCGGCAGCGGCATTCGCGAAGCACACTTCCATCTCGACGTCATCGGAATCCGCAGACCAGCCGTCACCTACGAACTTCCAGTAGAGCTCGGCGGTATCGGCCCAGTTCATAACCGCACCGGTCATGGTGTAGCTCACGTAGTAGATTGCGCTGTCGCCGCTCTCGTGAGGGCTGAACACCTTAATCCTTACGCCGTCACCGGTCTGCTCGACCGTGTAGACGCCAGAGTCGCCCTTGTTCGCGCTATCGACTTTGTTAAACGCGGTGTCCTCTTCCTCGACACTCAGCACGTCGACGCCCGCCGTGCCGCCCTGCTGGTTGGAGCCCGTATTGATCTCCCAAAACACGCCGTTGATGTCGTCGTCGAAATCAAACTGGCGTCCCTCGACAACGGTCAGCGATCCATCGGCCTCGACCGTGGCGCCGATGTAGGTTTGGGTCATAGAATACCCGTCGGCACGTGCAACGGCGGGCAACAGCAGCAGCGCAAGCGCGACGAGCACGCAGACGGAAGCGAATCGCGCAAACAGGTGGTGCTGCCGGCTGACTTTGGCGGCGAGGGTGTTCATAGGCACATCCTTTGTCTGTAAAACCAACAGCGCCATTGTCCCACGTTTGCGGGTACGCATGACGAACATCTAGGCGACCGGAGCGCCAAACGGGATGAAAGTCACACCCGCACCCCGGCAGCTAGTCATTGGGGACGTTCTTAAATGACTAGTCATTAGGGACACCCTTGGCATGGCCCGCGCCAGCAATAGATACCACTTCACAGCTCTGTCACAGGTGTAGCGGCTTTGTGTGGGCGCGGCACGCGCTGATTGAGCCGCCAGCCGAGGGGCATAAAGCAGTCGAGCGAAAACGGTTTGCCCCTTTGCCGTTCGCTTGAGGATCATGTCCCCCTTTTCCGCGGAAACCCCGGCAGTTGCGAAGAGCTGCCGGGGTTTCTGTCGTTTGTGAGGCTAAGTCGGTACGCAGCGATCGAGACCTTGAGCCGCAAACCCACCGTGCGCAATGCGCACCGCCGCCAACTTGTGAGCGCAGCAACGCCTTCCCTGCCAAGCCCCGCGCTATACTCGTCCGCATGGATATCAACGCACGCAACATAGCAACACACGCCGCGGACGCACCAGCAACGGCAGCGCCCACCCCCGTCGTGGGCCGCTTTGCCCCGTCGCCCTCGGGCCGCATGCACTTGGGCAACGTGTTCAGCTGCCTGTGCTCGTGGCTTTCGGCCCGCAGCCAAGGCGGCAGCATCGTGCTGCGCATCGAGGACCTGGACGATCGCTGCAAGCGCCCGGAACTTGCCACTCAATTGATTGACGACCTGGCCTGGCTGGGACTGGAGTGGGACGAAGGCCCCTACTACCAGCACGATCGCCTGGATCTGTACGAGGACGCCCTGCGTCAGCTGCAAGACGCCGGCCTCACCTATCCCTGTTTTTGCACGCGTGCCGAACTCCACGCCGCGAGCGCGCCGCACGCGAGCGACGGCACGCCCATCTACCGCGGCGCCTGCCGAGACCTTTCTGCCGAGGAGGTTGCCCGCCGCAGCGCTCTGCGCGCTCCGGCCACGCGCCTGCGCGTACCCGCCGTCGACGACCTCGCAGACGACGTGATCGAATTCGTGGACCGCACGTATGGAGCCCAATGCGAAGCACTCGCCACCGAATGCGGCGACTTTTTGGTGCGCCGCAGCGACGGCGTTTTTGCCTACCAGCTAGCCGTGGTGGTCGACGACGCTGCCATGGGCGTCACCGAGGTCGTGCGCGGATGCGATCTGCTGGGCTCCACGCCGCGCCAAATCTACCTGCAGCATTTGCTGGAACTTCCCACGCCGCACTACGCGCACATTCCGCTGCTCATGTCGCCGGATGGCCGCCGCCTTTCCAAGCGCGACCGCGACCTGGACCTGGGCGAGCTCCGCACCCGCTTTGGCGCGCCCGAGGCACTACTGGGCTGGCTCGCCGGGCAAACAGGCATCGCGCCGGACGCCACACCGCGCTCTGCCGAGCAGCTGGTCGAGCACTTTAGCTGGGATGTTATCCGCACGCATCGGGAAAACATCACTGTAACGGTCGAGTAGCCAGCCACCCCGCCCCTACGCGACATCCCAGGGCTGAAGTTCGTCGCCCAGGCGGACAATACAGTCGTAGAGCACGGTGTGGCACTCGACTGGGTTGGCGTCACGATGAAAATGCCCGTAGTACCAGCGCTTGTAGTCCAGGTGGTCCTCCAGCTCGTCGAAAAACGTGGTGAGTCGATCGACATCGGGATAATTCCAGCCAGGTGCCGGGTAAAGCGTGGGCGAAAGCATGCGCGTGGAGCAGGTATGGGTGATCGCATAGTCGACCTTCCAACCCACGCTGTCGAGCTTTGCCCGCGCCTCCTCAAAGTTGCGCTCGTCCGGCAGCTCCTGCGGCCACCAGCTGGAATACGGAATGCGGTATTCCTTATCCACGCTCGTGGCGCCGCCCATGGTAAAGATCGTTGAGCCGTCGAGCTCAAAAACCTCACCGCGCGTCAGGCGTCGGATGGGCGAGGTGTCCGACAGACGCTGCGTCAGGCCGCCGTGCCACAGCTCCATGGGGCGCTCCGACCAGTGATCGAAACGCTCGTGGTTGCCGTCGACAAACAGCACGGTATAGGGGCGCGACTCCAGCCAGGCGATGTCGGCACATTCCTCGGCAGAGAAATCCCACGGAAAGCCAAAGTCGCCCGCGATGATGAGATAGTCGTCACTTGTCAGACCATCCCCAAGATCCCAGTCGCGAAGCTTTTGCATGTCGACGCCGCCGTGAATATCGCCCGTCACATAGACCGTCATCGGATCACCACTTCCCTGTAAGTCGCTAGCCCACATTCTGCACGATCACTAAGTCAACCGTTCCAGCCCTTCCATCCTTTGGGACCTGCCCCTCGCTCTTCCATCCAAACGGGTCAAACACCCAAAAGATCAGATCGAGCACGCCGCCGGTCATCGTGGCGCCGGCAAGAGCCATGCAAACATGCAGAAAGCTGGCACTTCGGAGCACGTCGAACGGCCCCAGAACAGCCAGCAGCGCGACCGCTGCGCCGGCTACGCACAGCGCGAGGCACGGCCCCGCGTCCTTTACGCACTTCTTTGCGAGATGCTTTGCGTTGTCACTCATCGGTATCGAACTCCTTAGAGGGTCGTTGTTCAGATGCATGCCGCCGTGGCAGAACGAAGCGGCAGAGTAAGTGTCACATGCCGTGCAGACATCAATGGAGAAACCGCCTGCTCGACCAACCCTTGACGCCGTTTTGCATCGGCACCCCATCCCCCGCTGTCGAGGTCTAATACTTTTCCCGAGAAGTGAACGGCTGTTTTTGGACCCCTGAAACAGCCGCATTTTTCGGCGGCAAAATCGTGGGATTTCAGCATTGAAACCGCGGGAAACGGCACCTTTAAAGTTTCGATGCTTCGGGGGTCCGTTTTAGCTCGTTCACTTCTCGGGAAAAGTATTAGACCTCGCTGCTAGCTATCCAGAAAGACACCTCCCCCTTCCCCACCGCCGCGCAAAAACTCATCCAACATTAATCTTGGCTCAAGAATCGCTTAATCTATAACCTGCACTATAGAGTTCGACCAAGGGCGGGGCGGCGTCACGCAGGCCGCCGAACGCAACGCTCGCACCCGGGTAGATCGCCCGGCGTCGCGCCCATCGAACGAAAGGACAGGTCATGGACGACCTCGAAAAAGTTGAAACCATCCGCACCAGGTGCAACGTGAGCTACACCGATGCCAAAGCCGCGCTCGACGCCGCCGACGGCAACGTCTTGGATGCCATCATTTGGCTCGAGTCGCAGGGCAAGACCCAGACTACGTCGGCGCACGCCGCCACCGAGTCCGCGCCAGTCGATGAGCCCTCAGCCGAGATGGTCGCCGCGCAGGCCGCCTACGAGAAGTCGAGCGAAAAGACCGACTTCTCCAAGAAGATGGACAGCGTGTGGGAGTACCTCAAAAAGCTCTTCCGCCTGAGCCTGGACACCAAGTTTATCGCCACGCGCCGCGACGCGATCATCCTCAACATCCCCATCCTGATCCCCATCGTCGCGCTGTTTGCCTGGGGTGCCACGATATGGCTGATGCTGATTGGTCTGTTCTTTGGCATGCGCTACCGCATCGACAGCGACGGCGATGTGCCCGGCAGTATCAACAACCTTATGAATCACGCCGCCGACGCCGCGGACGACATCAAGCAAAATCTGAACGACGACAAGTAATCGCAGACGGGGGCACGCATGGCACGGATCCTGATCGTAGAGGACGAGGAGAAAATCGCCCGCTTTGTGACGCTCGAGCTGGAGCACGAGGGCTACCAGGTGGAGCACGCCGCCGACGGCCGCACCGCCGTGGACCTGGCACTGGAGCGCGACTACGATCTGATTCTGCTCGATGTGCTGCTGCCGCAGCTCAACGGCATGGAGGTCTTGCGGCGTATCCGCAAGCACAAGGATGTGCCAGTGATTATGGTCACCGCGCGCGATGCCGTGATGGACAAGGTTGCCGGGCTCGATGCCGGCGCCGACGATTACCTGACCAAGCCATTTGCGATCGAGGAGCTGTTCGCACGGATCCGCGTGGCGCTGAAGCGCTCGGAGGCCGTGCGGGCGGCTTCGGGCGTTGGCGGCGCCGGGACTGGGGCGGGCGCGGCAGGTAGCGCGAGTGTCGGCTCCACTGCGATGCCCCCGGCCAGCGACTCGACTCAGGCTTCCGCCTCTCCCTCCCCCGCCACACTCACCGTGGGCTCGGTTGCGCTCGACCCCAATCGCCGCGAAGTCACGGTTGGCGGCTCGCCCATCGCGCTCACGGCCCGCGAGTTCGACGTTCTCGCCCTGCTTATGGCGCATGCCGAGACTGTGCTCACGCGCGAGCGCATCGCGCACGAAGCGCTGGGCTACGAATACGTGGGCGACACCAACAACGTCGACGTACACATCGCGCACCTGCGTGCCAAAATCGAGGACGCCGGCGGTGCCCGCATCATCCAGACCGTGCGCGGGGTGGGCTATGTCTGCCGTGCGTAACGCCGAGGCCAAGCGCGTCACCTCCATCGCCCGTGCCATCAACTGGGGCTATATGTGGCGCCGCCTGATAAGCTACGTCTGGCTCGACCTACTGCTGATGGTGATTGCGGCGGCGATTCTCGTCTATGGATACAACCAGACGCTGCCCGATGGCGCGTTTACCGCAGGCTGGATTCCCGGCGCCACCGTTCACGGCATGTCGCTGACGCCCGCGCGCGGCTGGGACCTGGCAACGCTCACCTATACCGTCGAGCTTGCGCGTACCACCAAGACTTTCTCCCTCGCACAGGACCTCATCACGCTATGGCCTCTCTACCTTGTCGTTGTGGGTTGGCAGGTCATCAGCGTGCTCAACATGCTCGGTGGCGCCCGCCGCGTGCGCCGTACCATGGCACCGCTCAACGACTTGGCACTGCGCGTGGATGAGCTCGGCCGCATGCAACTCGCCGGCGGCAAGATGGAAACACTGGAGCAGGCCATCGAGCGCGCAAGCGTCGACTCGCCGAGCGTCACCACCGGCGACGCCGACCTGGCGAGCATCGAGGTCGCGCTCAACCGCCTGCTGCGCCAGATGCAAGAGGCCAAGTTGCAGCAGATGCGCTTTGTCAACGATGCAAGCCACGAGCTGCGCACGCCCATCGCGGTGATTCAGGGTTACGTAAACATGCTCGATCGCTGGGGCAAAGACGACCCGGACGTGCTGGCAGAATCCATCGCGTCCCTCAAGGCCGAAAGCGAGCACATGCAAGAGCTCGTGGAGCAGCTGCTGTTTTTGGCACGCGGCGATGCCGGGCGCACGGTCCTGCGGCGTGCGGATACCAACCTGGCCGCACTGGTCGGCGAGGTATGCGAGGAATCGCAGATGATCGATACCGCGCACACGTATCGGCTGGCGTACGACACCGCGCTTGTCAGCGATTCGCGCTGCGACGCGCCCGTCGACGTGGCACTCGTGAAGCAGGCGCTACGCGTGATCGTGCAAAACGCCGCCAAGTATTCGGACGCGGGAACGACCGTCACATTTGGCATAACGCCGGATGCGGGCGCGGGCACAATCGACATAAGCGTTGAGGACGAGGGCATCGGCATGAACCAGGAATCCGCAGCTCACGCATTTGAACGGTTCTACCGCGCCGACAACGCACGCAATGCCGGCGCGCAGGGCTCGGGCCTGGGGCTTGCCATTGCCAAGTGGATCGTCGATAGCCATGGCGGTGTCATTGGCGTGACCTCAGTCGAGGGCGTCGGCAGCCGCTTTACGATTCGCCTGCCGCGGTAGGAAGCCCCTCGGCATAAATAAAGGGATAGGGCCACGCGGCCCTATCCCTTTTTGCTAGCTGTGGCAGCTTGTGCGCTATTCGCGGCACAGGTGCACGGCGAAACCGGCGAACTCGCGCTTAAAGTACACGAGCTTGGTACCACCGTCGGGCAGCAGCGCGCGCGACTCTTCGTTGACCTCGAGCCCGCGCTCGGCAAACCACTTCTCAGCTGCATCGATGTCGTTAACGGCAAAGCCGATGTGGCCCTTGGTGCCACCACCGTTCTGCTTCATGATCTCGACCAGCGAATCGTTGAAGTACGAAACCGGGGTCTCGATGACGGGCAGGCCCATCATCGTCGAGAACAGCTCCGCGATCTCCAGGGCGTCTGCCGGGTCGGTGGCGTTAATGCCCACATGGGCAACGCGCATACCAAAGAGCTCTACCGGGTTGGCGTTCTGCTCACTCATACAGGCAGCGCCTACTGAGCCATGACGTCGAGAACGGCCTTCTCGGCGGCAACGCGGTTCATGCCGGTCATGAAGGGCACGCCACTCACGTACGGGCAGGTGAGGCCCTCGGGGGCAACGGTGGTGGCGATCAGCAGGTCAGCGCCCTCGTCGCAGTAGTCCTTGGCCTCGGAGATGGCACACTGCACGATCTCATACTTGCCGGCATAACCGTTGGCGTCGAGCAGGGTAGCGACCTTCTGGGCAACGAGCGTGGAAGTAGCAGCGCCGGCACCGCAAGCCAAAACGATCTTCTTCATAGGTAATGTCTCCCTTCATGGTTTACTTTAGGTAAGTGTACCGCAGCGAGCGATGGCACTCAGCCTCGATGAGCTTTTATGCCAGTTTGCTTGCACGCTGCGTATAATACATCTAGTACGTGTTGTCATACCGCTCGCTTTATGAGCGACTAAGGACCCCAATATGCCCGATTCCCGCACACTCTGGACCGCCGTCGTTATCATCTGCATCGCCGTGTCGGTGTTCTTTAGCGTCAAAAAACGCACCACGTTCAAGCGCTTGCAGCAACTTATGGCTGCCAAGCAGTGGGACGAGTTCGATCGTTTGCTCGACGCCAAACTCACCAGCATGCTGTACCCGCGCTACAACCGCGACTACCTGCGTCTGAACTCCTATCTGCTGCGCGAGGACCACGAGCGCGCCAGCGAGATGTTCGACCTGCTGCTGGGTCTCAACCTCCCCAAGATGCAGCGCGTCGACTTGGTGATTAAGGCCTTTAACTACTACGTTGGCCAGGAGGACCGCAAAAAGTCCAAGGAACTGTTGCACGAGATCAAGGGTTTTGAGGGCGGTCAAGCCGAGGCGGTTGCACACGAGTGTCAGCTGATGTACGACACGATGATCCTCAAGCGCCACAACGACATTCCCGAGCTGGAGCGCATGCTCGAGGAGGCCGGCGACGACCCGGTCAAGCGCTGCCGCCTGGAGTACCTGCTGGCCCTGCAATACCAGAACAAGGGCGACGAAGCCAAGTTCCAGGAGTTCCTGGAGAAGTCGGGCCAACACTCGATGGCCGTCAACGCGTAACGGACGGCTTGTGCTAGACTTCTAGTCTCACGGGGGCGTGGCGGAATTGGCATACGCAGGAGACTTAAAATCTCTCGCCGCAAGGATTGTGGGTTCGAGTCCCACCGCCCCTACCATTTGGCTTTTACGAGCTCGTGTCCCCCGGGGATGCGGGCTCGTTTCTTTAAGATGCCGGCGGGACTCGAACCCGCGAGGGGGCGAGCGTTAAGCAAACGCGGAGCGTTTGTAGCGAGCCGGCGAGGGCGCCGGCAGGCGACCGAGGCCGGTGCGTATTTGCTGCGCAAATTCGCAGACGTCCCACCGCCCCTACCACGCATTGTTTACGAGCCCGTGTCCCCCGGAGACGCGGGCTCGTTTCTTGTGGATGCCGACACGGATGATAAGTTGCGGTGGAATAGTTCCTGTTTTGACTGGTTACCAGCTCATTTAAGAACTTTTTCACCGCAACTTAGATTGGCACTCCCACATTTTTCGATGGAAAAACGTGGTTGTCTCGCACATTTTCCGATGGAAAAACGTGGTTGTCTCGCACATTTTCCGATGGAAACGCCCAAATGGTCTTATACTAGCCGAGAGGGTTGGGAGGCAATATGCAACGACAGCTTATGAGTGAACTTATCGCTTGGAAATCAAGGGCGAATCGCAAACCTCTCTTGCTTAAGGGAGCCCGCCAGACAGGAAAGACTTGGCTTCTTAACGAATTCGCAAGCCAGCAGTATCGAAACGTCATTCGTTTTGACTTTATGCTCGAGCCGAGCACACGCTCGCTGTTCGATGGGGACCTCGACCCCAAGCGCATCATCTCCCAGATAGAGCTCCTACGTGGCCAAACCGTAACGCCGACAGACACGCTCATCATCTTCGACGAGATCCAAGAGGCGCCACGCGGGATCACCTCGCTCAAGTACTTCAACGAGCTTGCACCCGAATACCACATCGTAGCAGCCGGTTCCTATATGGGCCTCGCGCTCCGACGCGAAAACGAGTCATTTCCCGTCGGCAAAATCGACCAGCTCACCATGCGTCCCATGGGGTTTGCCGAGTTCGTTCGCGCCGTCGACGGCAACCCGCTCGCCGACGCCATCCTTGCCGCAGACATGAACCTTCTAGCAAACGTCACCGAAAAGCTCGTGCACTTGCTCAAGGAATACCTTGTTGTCGGTGGTATGCCCGAAGTTGTCTCCGCTTTCGCCGAGACACGCGACTTCATTGAAGCCCGAAGGCTTCAGCAGCAAATCATCGAGGCTTACGAATCCGATTTTGGCAAACATGCACCCGCCCGCATCGTCGAGCGCATGAGGTTGGTTTGGAAATCCCTTCCCGGCCAGCTTGCCAAGGAGAACAAGAAGTTTGTCTATGGCGCCCTTCGCCCTGGAGCGCGCGCACGCGATTTTGAGGAAAGCCTCCAGTGGCTCACGGACTACGGAATCGTTCATAAGGTGCCACGTGTTTCCGCTCTAAAGGCACCGCTCTCGAGCTACGAAGACCTCTCGGGCTTCAAACTGTTCTGCATCGACACCGGCATCCTCGGAGCGCTCTCCGGTCTCTCTCCGGCCATCGTTCTTAACGGATCCGCTGTTTTTACCGAGTTCAAAGGTTCGCTGACCGAACAATACGTCGCGCAGGAGCTTTTGCTCCAGGACAAAACTCCCGTGTATTGGTCCTCTACCTCTGGCAATGCCGAAACCGACTTTGCCATCGACCATGCGGGAACCGTGCTTCCGCTTGAGGTCAAGGCGGCAGAGAACCTTAAAGCGAAGAGTCTGAAAATAGCCTGCGAAAAATTCAAACTCGAGCGTTGCGCGAGGAGCTCTCTGGCGGCATATAGAGACGAGGACACGCTCGTCAATATTCCGCTTTGGGAAATTGGGCAAATCGACAAACTGGCATAAAGGCTGCGGAGGCGCTCAGCAAGGACTGTCCCCAGGTGCCGGCAGAAAAGAAACGTCCCTAGGTGCCGGCTGTTGAGTTGCGGTGGAATAGGGACTGGTTGGGGCCCGAAAGGGCGATTTTAGTCCGCATTTCACCGCAACTTATGAGGGGATGGTTAAAGGGCGCTCAGGCTCGGGGTCCAGGCGATGGTGGGAGTCGCGCCGTCGAGAACCTCGTTGATGGTGGCGGCCATGCCAGCGAGTAAGCTGTTCTCGCTTACGGTGAGCGTCTTGTAGCCGCCGGCACGCATGAGCTCGCGGATCACCACGGCGCCGGCCAGAATCACGCCCGCGCGCTTGGGCTGCACGCCCGGCAACGCGGCAATGCCCGCAACATCCAGCGCGGACATACGCTCGATGGCAGCCGAAACCTGCTCCATCGAAAGCTCGCGCAGGTGCACAAAGCTCGAATCATACGGCTCCAGCTCGTGAACGAGTGCCACGAGCGTGGTGACGGTGCCGCCCACCGCAACGAGGCGTTCGGCGCGCTCAAAGTCGCTGGGCAGGCCTTCAAAATAGGCGGCAAACTGCTCGCCTGCCCACGCGGCAGCGGCAGCAAGCTCGCCATCCGCGGGCGGCAACGCGGAGAAAAAGCGCTCCGTCACGCGGCGACAACCGATGTCCAGCGAGCGCGTTCCCTCCAGCGCAAAGACGCCGCGCTTCGGCGCATAGACGCCCGTCGCGAGCTCCGTGGATCCGCCGCCCGAATCGGCAACAATGATGCGCTCGCCGGCAAAGTCGTGCGCCACGCCGAAAAACGTCAGGCGCGCCTCGACCTCACCCGGAATCACCTGTGGCTCAAGCCCCAGATCGCGCAGGCCGTCCAACAGCAGGGCGGCATTGGACGCATCGCGCGCGGCGCTCGTACACGTGGTGCAAATACACGCGGCCCCAAAGGCACGTGCCTCGTCCACAAACATGCGGCATGCGGCAAGCACACGCTCAACGGCCGCCTCGCAAAAGCGGCCCGTCGCGTCGACGCCCTCGCCCAGATCGGTAATCTCGGTATGCTTGGACGATTCCACGATCGCCCCGGCCTCGACCTGTGCCAGCACCAGTCGCGACGACACCGTTCCCAGGTCGATCGCCGCCACCTTATATCGTTTGTCGCAATGCGTCATTGCAGGCTCCCCTCCGGGCGCAATTCGCCGCTGGACGCGACCGTCTGACCCTCGACGCCGTTAAAACCAAACAGCAGGTCGAGCGTCTGGATGTACCACGGTGCGTCCTTGCCGACTTCCTCAATCTCCTTGGCCACTTCGCTGGCCTTTTTGGCGTTCGACGACTTCTTGCTCGAAGACGAATCCGAATCGTCGTCCAGGCCCAGCACGTCAATCTTGGTCTCGCCGGGCATCACCAGGCCCAGGTCCTCGGTCGCCGCGTCCTTAATGCCCTCCTCCGAGAGCAGTTTGTCGACGCTTTTCTGCAGCTCGTCGTTGTACTGCTGGCGAATCTCGACCTGCTTGGCCAAAATGTCGCTCGAGCGCTTGGCCACATACAGATCGCGAACGGGAAAATACAAGCTCACAAGCACCAGGACGACAACAATGCCGATAAACAGCCCACGCTGGGGCCCATGGGTAAAGTCGTAGATCGCCTTGACCACCGCATTGTCGTTGGCGTAATGCATGAAGTCCGAGCCCGAAAGACGGCTCGAGGGCCTGGTCGACTTGTCGTGCGCTTGAGCAGACGGGCGCTGCGTACGCGAAGCATGCGTCGGGCGCGCCGAACGTGGCGGGCGTTCCGTCGACGTATTCATTTGAGCACGGGGGCGTGAGGCACTTGTCGGACGCTGCGTGCGGTGATCGACGCCGGCATAGTCGGACCCGCCAAGCTGCACCGAATGCGCACGGCGAGGTGACGGCTCACGCGAACCGGCGGAATAGTACCTGTTGTCGTAAATCTGATCCATGTGCGCCTTGTGCGGTTGAGGTTTGTTTGCGCTAAGTAATCTAGTTATATCACGAGCGCGCGCACCACCTTCGGCAGCCTTTGCTCGACATAAAAAAGGCGCTGAGCCACAGGCCCAGCGCCCACTGGCAGCCATCAGAAGTGGAGCGGAGCCGAGTCAGCCCCGCCCCCGCGAGCATCACTTGTTTAGCGAATGTTGTAGAACGCGGCCTTGCCGGCGTAGCGCGCGCTGCCCTCGAGCTCGTCCTCGATGCGGATGAGCTGGTTGTACTTGGCAATACGGTCGCTGCGGCACGGGGCACCCGACTTGATCTGGCCGGCGTTGACGCCCACAACGAGGTCGGCGATCGTGGAGTCCTCGGTCTCGCCGGAGCGGTGGCTCACGATGCAAGCGTAGCCGGCCTCCTTGGCAGTCTCGATGGCCTCGAGCGACTCGGTGAGCGTGCCGATCTGATTGACCTTGACCAGGATCGCGTTGGCGGCGCCCAGCTCAATGCCCTTCTTAAGGCGCTCGGTGTTGGTGACGAACAGGTCGTCGCCCACCAGCTGCACCTTGTTGCCAATGCGACGGGTCAGCTCGACCCAGCCGTCCCAGTCCTCCTCGGCCATGCCGTCCTCGATGGAGATGATGGGATAGGTGTCGACGAGCTTCTCCCAGTAATCAACCATCTGGGCACTCGTGTACTCAACGCCCTCGCCCTTGAGCTCGTACATGCCGGTCTCGGCGTTGTAGAACTCGGTCGAGGCCGGATCCATGGCGTACATGAAGTCGACGCCGGGCTTAAAGCCGGCCTTCTCCACGGCCTTGGTAATGTACTCGAACGGCTCGGCGTTGGTCTTGAGGTTGGGCGCAAAGCCGCCCTCGTCGCCCACGCCGCCGCCCAGGCCTGCCTCGTGCAGCACGCCCTTGAGGGTGTGGTAGACCTCGGCGCACCAACGCAGGCCCTCGGCAAAGCTCGGGGCGCCCACCGGCATGATCATGAACTCCTGGAAGTCAACGTTGTTGTCGGCATGCACGCCGCCGTTGAGGATGTTCATCATAGGCGTGGGCAGCAGGTGGGCGTTGACGCCGCCCAGGTACTGGTACAGCGAAAGACCCGCCGACTCGGCAGCGGCGCGGGCGACGGCCAGCGACACGCCCAGGATGGCGTTGGCACCGAGCTTGGTCTTGTTGGGGGTACCGTCCGCGGCAATCAGCGCGGCATCGACGGCGCGCTGGTCGAAGGCGTCGAGGCCCACGACGGCGTTAGCGCACTCGTTATTGACGTGCTCGACGGCCTGAGAGACGCCCTTGCCCAGATAGCGGCCCTTGTCGCCATCGCGCAGCTCGCAGGCCTCAAAGGCGCCGGTCGAAGCGCCCGAAGGCACCATCGCGCGGCCAAAGCTGCCGTCCTCGAGCACGACCTCGACCTCGACGGTAGGATTGCCGCGGCTGTCGAGCACCTCGCGACCGTAGACGTCCAAAATATCGCTCATGTTGTCTCCCTCTCACTTGGAAACGTAGTGGATGCAAGCGACCGGCCGACCGTGCACCGTCGGTGCGTCTCCGTAAGTTAGCCATGTCGCACTTTTTGCATTATGCCCTAAGTTAGCCGAGGGATACACTTGATTTTCGAAAAATTTAGCGGGAACGATGAGGCGTGTCAGCCCGTCGTTCCCGCAGTCTTACTCCTCCGCCTTTGCGGCATCCCACAGGTCGTTGAGGCCGTGGGTCGAAAGCTCAGCCAGATCCACATGGGCGTTGGCCGCCATCTGCTCCATCGCAGCCCAGCGACGGCGGAACTTGGCCGTGCTTGCGCGCAGGGCGCTCTCGGCGTCAATCCCCTCTTTGCGCGCAACGTTGACTAGGGCAAAGAGCAGGTCGCCAAATTCCATCTCGCGCTCGGGCGAGCCGGGCGCCTCGGCCTCAAACTCGGCACGCTCCTCAGCGACCTCGTCCCACACATCCTGGACCGTCTCCCACTCAAAGCCCACGGCCGCCGCCTTGCGCGACACCTTCTGAGCTTGCATCAGCGCCGGCAGATGCGTGGGCACGCCGTCGAGCAAACCTTCGGGCGCAACCTCGCCCGCCGCCACAGCCTTGTCCTTGGCAGCCTTCTCGGCAAGCTTGACCTCATCCCAAATCTTGAGCACCTCGTCGGGGTTGTCGGCATCCGCATCGCCAAACACGTGCGGGTGGCGGCGAATGAGCTTGGCGTCGATATCGCGCGCCACGTCGGCCAGCGTAAACTCGCCGGCGTCCGTCGCAATCTGCGCATGCAGCACTACCTGCATGAGTACGTCGCCCAGCTCCTCGCGCAGATGCATGGCATCGTCGGCCTCGATGCAGTCGAGCGCCTCATAGGCCTCCTCGATCATGTTCTTGCCAATGCTGCGGTGCGTCTGCTCGCGGTCCCACGGACAGCCGTCGGGCTGACGCAGGCGCCAGATGGTCTGCACCAGATGCTGCAGCTCGGCCGACGCGTCGACCAGCGTGGACAGATCGCGCGAACCCTCGGCATTTTGCTGAGCCATATGCTGTGCCATGGTTACTCCTCCTCCAGGATCACGTGGCGGAACGCGCCACCCTCGTAGATGCCGTAGCTGTGTGTGCCGTCCTTGGGGATGCTCACGCTGCCGGGGTTGAAGAGCCACAGGCCCGGGTGCGCCTCGCTTGCCTCGTTAACCTTGATATGCGTGTGGCCGTAGACGAGCGCGGAGCCCTCGGGCAGCGCGGGCGCGTGGTCGACGCTGTTGTGCATGCCGGCGCCAAAGACGTGGCCGTGCGTCAGGAACAGCTCGCGGCCGGTCTCGTCGAACAGCGTGGCGTAGTTGGCCATGACGGGAAAGTCGAGCACCATCTGGTCGACTTCGGCGTCGCAGTTGCCGCGCACCGCGATGATGCGGTCGGCCAGGGCGTTGAGCAGCGGAATCACGCGCTTGGGGGCGTAGTCGCGCGGCAGGTCGTTGCGCGGACCGTGGTAGAGCAGGTCGCCCAGCAGCACGATGCGGTCGGGCTGCTCGGATTCGATGGCGGCGACCAGGCGCTCGGTCCAGTATGCCGAGCCGTGGATGTCGGAGGCGATGAGGTATTTCATGGGGAGTCCTTTCGGAGTGGGGCTGATGTGGCCGGGCGCGAGATGTCGCCGGCCGCGCTATTCAAATCGCAGTGCCGAGGCTTGTGCCGCCTGCATCACGCGCTGGAGCGGCACGCTGTGCACGCGGGCGAGACGGGCGCAGTCCTCGTACTCGGGCGCCGCACGCTCACTGCCGTCGGGCAGGGTGGCTACCTTGACGGCCACCTCGCCCCAAGGCGTCGCTACCTGCTCAAAACGACGCGGCAGGCAGACGCGTTCCATCACCTGGCGACGAATGCCGTTGGTCGTGGTCTCCAAAAAGATAATCGTCTGTAGGCGCTCGATATCCTCGTGCGAGCAGATTACCTGCAGCTGCCAGCCGGGGCGGCCCTTCTTGCAGTAAAGGGGCAGCCAGTGTACCTCGCGCGCACCTGCCTCGCGCAGGCGGTCCGCGGCATAAGCGAGTACCTCGGGCGACGCGTCGTCGATGTCGCACTCCAGCTTGACGATGGTTTCGGGCGCATCGATCTCGCGGGACAGCGGAGATGTACTTCCACGTTGCATACGGTCCGGATCCTTTCCGCACGGGCTCGTTTTATTCACCCAAACGCTAGCACATCGGACGTGGCACAGGCATGACTTTCGTCCGTCGCCGCCCTCGCCCCTATCCAAACATGTACATCAGCCTCCAAACATGTCATTTTTTGCAGCTTTTGGAGGCTGATGTACATGTATTGGAGTAGAGCCGCACCGCGCACCCTTTCCAGTCGATTTCGGCCCCCGGTGCGCTCGTCGCATCGGGGGCCGCGCCGTTACAATGGAGCGGATTCGCTTGACACAAAGGAGTCGCCATGTCTGCCTGCCCGCTGGTCGATTGCCACACCCATACTTCGTTTTCGGACGGCCATGCCACGTTTGAGGACAACGTCCGCGCCGCTGCCGCCGCCGGCTGCCGCGTCATGGTCTCGACCGATCACCTTACCCTGCCCGCCAGCATGGACGCCAACTGCGAAGTGCAGGTTGTCGAGGGCGACCTGCCGGCACATCGTCTGGCCTTTGAGGACGCTCGCAAGCTTGCCGCGCAGATCGCGCCGGAGCTCACCTTTATCTACGGTTTTGAATGCGATTGGTACGAGGGCTGCGAGCCTTTGGTCGAGCGCTGGTCCCAGGGCGCCGTCGTACGCCTGGGCAGCGTGCACTGGATTGGCGATCCGGGCGATATCATGGCCGGCGCTGCGGGCACGGCAGGGACAGAGGGTGTCGCACGCCCCGATACGCCCGATTCACGCTGCGGCTGGATCGATGACGACACTAACCTGCATGTTTGGGAAAACTTGGGCGTGCGCGGTGTATGGAAACGCTATGTCGATGACTGGTGCCGCGCCTGCGAGAGCCCGCTCAGCTTTGATGTGATGGCTCACCCCGACCTGGTCATGCGCTTTTCGAAGGAAGGCTTTGCGCCCGACTTTGACCCCGCACCGTTTTGGCAGCAGATGGCCGAGTGCGCGCACGATACGGGCCGCCGCGTTGAGGTCTCGACGGCCGCACCGCGTAAGGGCTTGGACGACTACTACCCCGCAACCGGTCTTTTGCGCTGCTTTGCCCATGCCGAAGTGCCGATCACCTTTGGCTCGGACGCGCACCGCGCCTGCGATATCTGCTGGAGCATCCGCGAGGCCCAGGCCCACGCCTACGACTGCGGTTATCGAACCTTCGACATCCCCCACCTCACCGGAGAATGGGAATCCACACCCCTCGACTAGCCATCCCTTCATAAGTTGCGGTGGAATAGGGATTGTTTTGCCTGATGAAGCGCTTAAACAGTCCCTATTTCACCGCAACTTCCATGACCCCGTTACACCAACAAAGACTGTCCCAAACGACTAGTGGCGGCGGGCGTTGAGTTCGCCGGCCAGCTCGTCGAGGGTGATGCCGTAGCGCTCGAGCGTCACGAGCAGATGGTAGACCAGGTCGCCGGCTTCGTAGCGAATGTGGTCGTGGTCGTTGTCCTTGCAGGCCATGATTACCTCACTCGCCTCCTCGGCAAGCTTCTTGAGCAGCTCGTCCTCGACGTCGGTCAACAGACGAGCGGTGTAGCTCTCCTGTGGCGACGCATCGCGACGACCGTGAATCACCTCGGCCAGACCTGTCAGCGTCTCACCGATATTTCCATCCTGAACGTTTGCGGTGCGCACACCCATGGTTCATTCCTTTCTGGTTGGCCAAGCGCCTGGTCGCGCGCCCGCCCTACACGAGTTTCTTAAAGAAGCAGGTACGGTTGCCGGTATGGCAGGCCGGACCCGGCGAGTCGACCTTGACCAACAGCGTATCGCTATCGCAGTCGGCCCAAAGCTCCTTGACCGCCTGCATGTTGCCGCTCGTCGCGCCCTTGTTCCAGAGCTCCTGGCGGCTGCGGCTCCAAAACCACGTGGTGCCGGTCTTGAGCGTCAGCCCCACCGACTCCTCGTTCATCCAGGCAACCATAAGCACCTCGCCGGTGTCATACTGCTGAACCACACAAGGAATCAGCCCCTTGGCGTCGTATGTAAGCTTTGAAGGATCGGTTATCTCTTCCATTTTTCTCCCCAATTAAAACCTCGCAGGTCGGCGAGGGTTGTCCAGGTGCCGCAGGTTGCCGCGAAAGAGGAGCGACGCGTACTTTGTACGCGAGCGACGGTTTGAGCGGCAAGATGCGGTGCCTGGGCAAGCCGCAGCATTAGAAGTCCAGCCTCACAGGAATACCTTGAGAGGCCATATACTCTTTGACTTCGCGAATGCTGAACGTCCCAAAGTGAAAGACGCTGGCCGCCAGCACGGCATCGGCCTCGCCCTCGATCACGCCCTCGGCAAAATGTTCGAGCGTGCCCACGCCGCCGCTCGCAATCACCGGAATCGGCACCGCGCGCGCCACGGCGCGGGTGAGCGCCAGGTCAAAGCCAGCCTTGGTGCCGTCGCGGTCCATGCTGGTCAGCAGGATCTCGCCGGCGCCGCGGCGAGCCGCCTCCTCGGCCCACGCCACCGCGTCGATGCCCGTGGCGTTGCGGCCTCCCGCGGTAAAAACCTCCCACTTGTCGGCACCGGATGCGCCGGGCAAACCGACGCGCTTAGCATCGATCGCCACGACCACGGCCTGGCTGCCAAACGCCGCGGCGGCCTGGCTGATCAACGACGGATCACGCACGGCGGCAGAGTTAAGCGACACCTTGTCGGCACCGGCGGCAACCATGGTTCGCATGCTCGCCAAGTCGCGGAAACCGCCGCCCACGGTATAGGGAATGGCGAGCTCCTCGGCCGCGTGCGCCGCCATCTCGATGGTCGTCGCGCGGTTGTCGCTCGTCGCTGTAATGTCCAAAAATACGACCTCGTCCGCACCCTCGCGGTCGTAGGCGCGGGCCAGCTCCACCGGGTCGCCCGCATCGCGCAGGCTCACAAAGTTGACGCCCTTGACCACGCGGCCGTCCTTGACGTCCAAGCAGGGAATCACGCGTTTGGTAAGCATGGGCTACTCCTCCCCTCGGGCGGCGGACAGCGCCTGTGCCAGCGTAAAGTTGCCTTCATAGAGCGCGCGACCGGTAATGGCGCCTTCGATCGCGCCCTCACCCACGGCGGCAAGCGCGCGGATGTCGTCGAGCGTCGAGATGCCACCCGACGCCACGACGGGAAAGCCCGCGACCTCGGCCACATGGTGATATGCTGCCACGTCGATGCCCGTCTGCATGCCATCACGCGCGATGTCGGTATACACCATGTGCTTAAAACCCATCTCGGAAAGCTGCGCCACGGCGTCGTCGAGCGCCACGCCCGCGCCGTCACGCCAGCCGTTCACCTTGACCTGGCCGTCGCGGGCGGCAATGTCAGCCACCAACAGCTCGCCAAAGCCTTCGGCCGCCACCTCGGCAAAACCCGGCTCGGTCACCAGCACGGTGCCCAGTGCGATGCGGCGTGCGCCGTAGCCTGCCAACTCGTCGATGCGCGCGAGCGAGCGGACGCCGCCGCCCACGTCCACAGACAGACCGTCGACGCCGCAGATAGCCTTGATCGCCGCCGAGTTGGCAACGCATGTGTCCTCGTCCTCGCCAAAGGCAGCGGACAGGTCGACGACGTGCACCCAGTTCGCGCCCTGCTCGGCAAACGAGCGGGCAACGGCCACGGGGTCGTCGGAATATACCTTGCAGCGGCTGCGGTCGCCGCGCTCCAGGCGCACGACCTTGCCGCCAATCAGATCGATTGCGGGAAACAGGATCATCGGCCGGCCTCCTCGACGATGTTGACGAAGTTCTTAAGGATGCGCTGACCCAGCGCGGAGGATTTCTCGGGATGGAACTGGCAGCCCCACACGTTGCCATGGCGCACGATGCACGGGAAGCTCCGCGTATAGTGCGTGCGCGCCAGCACATCGGCGGCATCGGCATCGTCGGCCACCGCGTAGCTGTGGGTAAAGTACATGTTGGCACCCTCGGCAAAACCAGTAAGCAGCGGATCGACCGCACCGGCGGGCGTCATGTGCACCTGGTCCCAGCCCACGTGCGGCACCTTCAGGCGGCTCGACTCCAGGCGCGCGCACGAGCCGCGCATGATACCCAGGCCATCGACCCAGGGACCGCCAGCCTGCTCGGGAGCGTTTCCGTCCGCGACCGCGCCCTCGTCCGCCGGCACGCCCTCGTTGCCGCGCTCAAAAAATAACTGAAGGCCCAGGCAGATGCCGAGCAGCGGAGTTCCAGCGGCGACAGTGTCGAGCACCGCGTCCGCCTCGCCGCTCTGGCGCATAAAGGCGATCGCGTCATAGAACGCGCCCACGCCCGGGATGACCAGGCCGTCGGCGCGGCGGATCTGCTCCGGATCGTCCGACGTGCAGGCGGCGGCACCGGCGCGCGCAAGCCCGCGCGCAACGCTCGACAAGTTGCCCTTGTGGTAATCGACCACTACGATCTTCGGTTCGCCCACGCTACCCTCCTTTTCCCATCATCCAAAACCACCACAAAGGGGACAGGCACCTTCGTGGTGGTTTTAGTTCTTTTGAACGTACCGCTCGCCAAACCACCACAAAGGTGCCTGTCCCCTTTGTGGTGGTTTTTGCCTTTTTGGCAGGTTACAGCGAGCCCTTGGTGCTGGGGATGCCTTGCACGCGGGGATCGAGCTCGCAGGCGTGGCGCATCGTGCGGCCCACGGCCTTAAAGGCGGCCTCGATGATGTGATGCGAGTTACCGCCCGCCAGCTCACGAACGTGCAGCGTGAGCTTGGCATCGCGCGCAAAGGCATAGAAGAACTCGACGGCCAGCTCGGTATCAAAGCTGCCCACGCGCTCGGTCGGCACGGGCAGCTCGCAATAGGCCTGCCCGCGGCCCGAGATATCCACGGCGGCCATCACAAGCGTCTCGTCCATGGCAATCGCCGCGTCGGCAAAACGCGTAATGCCCGCCTTGTCGCCCAGCGCTTGGCAAAACGCCTCGCCCAGCACGATGCCCGTATCCTCAACGGTGTGGTGCGCGTCGACCTCAACGTCGCCTACCGCGTGTACCGTCAAATCAAACAAACCATGGCGGCCAAAGGCGTTGAGCATGTGGTCGAAAAACGGCACGCCGGTCGAGATATCGCACGTACCGGTTCCATCCAGGTCGAGCTTGACGACAATGTCGGTCTCACCCGTCTTGCGGGTCACCTCGGCATAACGGCCCATCTACATTTCCTCCTTCACCAGCGCGGCAAACGCGGCCAGCACCTCATCATTTTCCTGCGGGGTACCCACGGTAATGCGCAGACAGTCCGCAAGCCCCGGCGAGTAGCTAAAGTCGCGCACCAAAATCGAATACTCGTCGCGCAGGCGCTCGCGCACGCGCGTGGCATGCGGCGTGCGCACGAGCACAAAGTTCGCCGCGCTCGGCCATGCCTCCACGGGCATGCCCTCGGCAGCCATCGCGCGCAGGGCGCACAGCTCGCGCTCGCGTTCGGATGTAACTTGCGCCACCACGGGCGCATACGCATCGCGCGCACGCACGCAGGCAAGCGCCGCCGCCTGGCTCAGCACATTGACCGAGTAGATCTGGCGAATCGCCGCAAACGCGTCGATGACCTCGGGTGCCGCGATCACGTAGCCCAGACGCATGCCGGCGGCGCCAAACGCCTTGGACAGCGTATGCAAAATCACCAGGTTGGGATGCTCGGCGATAAGCCCCTGCGCCGTGGTGGCCGCGCCAAACGAATCGTCGGCAAACTCCACGTAGGCCTCGTCGACCATCACCATGCCGGGGCAGGCATCGCACAGGGCCGCGACAAAGTCGAGCGGTGCCACGTCACCCGTGGGATTGTTGGGCGAGGTCACGATCGCCAGGCTGCACTCGGGCGCCGCTGCGAGCACAGCCGCTTGGTCGAGCCTAAAGGTCGCCGGGTCGCGCCACACGTCGCGCACCTCGGTCTGGCAGAGCGACGCAAAGAACGCGTACTCGCTAAAGCACGGCGGGCAGTTGAGCAGGGTCCGTCCTGCGCCGCCAAACGCCAGCAGATAGTTATAGAGCAGCTCGTCGCCGCCGTTGCCCACGCAGACGTTCTCGCGCGTCACGCCATGCCAGGCGGCCAGCTCGTCGCGCAGGTCGTTGGACATGGGATCGGGATAGCGGTTGAGCGGCGTGGCAGCCAGGGCTGCATCGATTGCCTCGCGCACGCCAGCCGGCACGGGATAGGTGTTCTCGTTGGCCGAAAGGTTAATGCGCGTGGGCGTAAAGTTGGGATCATAGGGCTCAATGCCGGCCAAGTAAGGCTGGACGAGCTCCTTCATGCGGGGTGTCAGCTCGGCCATATTAGGCCTCCTCGACGACCGCGCCAGCGGCACCGCCCGCAGCCGCCGCCAGGTCAACACCCTCGGCGACCGTCGCCACGGCGTCGCCCGGCCAGGCGACCTTGGTCAGATCGGCCGCGGCCAGCGACTCGGCGCTCACGGCATCCTCGCCCTGCTCCAGCACACGGCGACGCAGCGCGGCGGATAGCGCGTGCGCCCACAGGCCCTCGGCCTCGGCCAGGCGCTGCGTAGCGGGAGCGTCCGAAAGCAGGCCCCCGGGTGTATAGCAAATGACGCTCGAGCGCTTAACGAACTCTTCGACCGAAAGCGGGTTGGAGAACATGGCCGTACCGCCGGTCGGCAGCGTGTGGTTGGGACCGGCAACGTAATCGCCGAGCGGCTCGGAGCTCCACGCGCCCACAAAGATGGCGCCGGCGTTGCGAATGCCGCCAAGCAGGCCCATCGCATCCTTGCAGTGCAGCTCCAGGTGCTCGGGCGCCACGGTGTTCACTGCCTCGACGGCGGCAGCCATGTCGGCGGCCACCACGATGGTGCCCTCGTTATCGAGCGAGGCACGCGTAATCTCGGCACGCGGGGACTGCGCCACCAGAATATCGATGCCCGCCTCGACCTCGCGTGCAAACTGCTCGTCGCAGGTCACCAGATAGCAGGCTGCCAGCGGATCGTGCTCGGCCTGGGCCATCAGGTCGGCCGCGACCACCATGGGCTTGGCCGTGGCATCGGCCAGCACACAGACCTCGGAGGGGCCAGCGACCATATCGATTCCCACGTCGCCGGAGACGATCTGCTTGGCCGCGGCGACAAAGGCGTTGCCCGGACCGGTGATTTTATCGACGCGCGGAATGGTCTCGGTACCGTACGCCAGCGCGGCCACGGCCTGAGCGCCGCCCACCATATAGATTTCGTCCACGCCGCCGAGCTTTGCCGCGGCGAGCGTGTAGGGGCTGATCAGGCCGTCTTTTTGCGGCGGGGTCACCATAACCACGCGCTTGACGCCGGCAACCTTGGCGGGAATGGCGTTCATGAGCACCGTGGAGGGATACTGCGCGCGACCGCCCGGCACATAGATGCCAGCCGCCGCGAGCGGGGTCACCTTAACGCCGAGCATCGTGCCGTCCGGGCGCGTGGTAAACCAGCTCTGCTCGACCTCGCGCTGGTGGAACTCGCGAATCTGGCGCGCGGCCTTCTCGAGCGCGGCGACAAAGGCCGGGTCGAGGCCTTCGAGCGCGGCATCGATCTGCTCTTGCGGCAGACGGAAGCCCTGCAGCTCAACGCCGTCAAAACGCCGACAGTAGTCGCGCACCGCGGCATCGCCGTTGGCACGCACGTTGGCCACGATATCGCGGGCGGCGTCGACGATGTTTTGCGGCAGCACGCCCTTGCGGTTGAGCTGGTTGGTAACGAGGCGCTCACCGGGAGCAAGCTTGATGGTCTTCATATCGGTATCCCCTATCGGTCGAGGTTGTGTTCGAAAAACGAGCGACTGGGCAGCGGCACCAGTCGGCCCGCAGCCCGTACGTTGGGGCGCCCGTGCGCGCTCGCGCTATTGTGCCGAGCCCGCGACGGGCTCAAAATGCTTGTCCTTCACGGCAGCCGCCAAGCGATCTGCCAGATTGCGTACGCGCGGATCCAGACGTGCGGCGCCCGGATTGACAAAGAAGCGGGCCGTGCAGTCCATGATGCGGCCGGTGATGACCAGGTCGTTATCGCGCAGCGTGGCGCCCGTGGCGGCAATATCCACGATGCGATCGGTCATGCCGACGATGGGGCCCAGCTCGATGTTGCCGTGCAGTGAGACGATATCGGCGTTCACGCCGCGCTCGGCATACCAGGCACTCGCGATGCGCGGATACTTGGTGGCCACGCGAAGCGACCCGCGGCGGGCATAGTTGCGCTCGGCCTGGCCGGCGCGCCACGCGGGCTCTGCCTCGATAAACGTGCACAGGCCGTAGCCCAGATCGACCAGCTGCAGCAAGTTGAGGTCTGCCTCGATGAGCGAGTCCCAGCCACAGATGCCGCAATCGGCACCACCACAGCCCACAAAAGCGGGCGCGTCGCTGGGACGCACGATGACAAACTCGATATCGCCGACCGTGCCCTCGCCGGCACGCGTGTCGCGACCGCGCACAATCAGGTGACGGCCGGGGTCGCGCAGCTCAGAGACGTCCAGGCCCGCGGCCTCGAGCACGTCGAGCGTGTCGGCCTTAAGCGAGCCCTTGGGCACGGCGATGCGTAGCGGGCCTTCGGCGCCGCGGCCCACGGCGTGGTCACCATCGGAGGCGGCGTCCTCGGCAGAGGTGCACGCGGCCTCCAGACGCTCGAGCGAAAAGGCGAAGCCCGCCGCCGGCACCTCGATGCCGTCGCCGAACGCGCCGGTAAAGATAGAGTCGTAGCGACCGCCCGAGCCCACCGGATCGGGCAGGCCACCGGCATAGGCCTTAAAGACCAGGCCCGTGTAGTAATCGAAAGAGTTCATGATGGAGAAGTCGAACGACAGCACCTGGGCGTCCTCGGGAGCCAGACCATCAACCAGGGCACGGAGTTCGCGCGTCAGCGGCGCGACAATACCGGCAGCCGCCAGCAGCGCATCCACGCGATCGAGCACTTCGGCCCCACCATGCAGGCGCGGCAGTTCGCTGACGGCGGCCTTAACGGCATCGGTCTCGGCGCTTGCCGCCACGCGGGCATCGAGGCCCACAAAGTCGTTGGCGTGCACGCAGCGCAGAGCCTCGGCAGCCAGCTCGCGATCCTCGCACGCCGCGAGCAGCTCCTTAAACGGGCGCACGCTACCTGCGATAATGCGCGCATCGGGCAGCGCCAACTTGCGAACGGCCTCGGCCACCAGCGAGACGATCTCGACATCGCCCGCGGTATCGCCCGCGCCGATGAGCTCAAAACCCAGCTGCGTAAACTGACGCGAGCCGCCGGCATTGCGCTGGCATTCGCGAACCACCGGCGCCTCATAGCGCAGGCGCAGCGGCAAGTCGGCCGCGCGCATGCGGGTCGAAACCAGACGCACGATCGGCAATGTGTTGTCGGGACGGACCACCAGCAGGCGACCGTCGTCATCAAAGAGCTTAAACGGCGTGTCCGCAATGCGGCCGCCTTCCTCGAGCGAACCCTTGTCCTCGAGCAGCGGCGTCTCGACCGGAAGGTAATGATGTTCCCTGAAGCAGCCCTTCACCGTCAGCGCAATCTCCTCGCGCGCCTGAGCCTCCTCGGGCAATATGTCCCGGAATCCCCACGGTGTGGCCGTCATCTGGTGAGCCTCCTCATGCTGTGTTTCATATAGAGCAGAAGACCGGCATAGCTCCGCCGGTCTTCTGGGTACTTTAGCATACTAGAGTGCTTGCGGGGAGAATCGTCCTCCTCGGCTCATAGCGTATTCATTTGGAAACATAGGGGAAAGCGCGTCCCGCCCGCCAGCCAAAAACTGGGATGCGGTTTCCGGTTGAGGTCCTCAGCGGAAAGTGTGTCCCATTCTGAGCGCCTGTTCTGGGACGTGCTTTCCGCCAGAAGCCTCAAGCGGAAAGCACGTCCCGTTTCTCAAAAAGCGTCAAACGCCAACTCGGCGCCCTGTCCCACTTAGGCGCCAATCGCGCGTCGGTACTCCGCCATAACCTGAGCGTCGGCTGCCGCGGGATTGGCGAAATAGCGCCAATCATAGGTCTCGGCCGAAACAACTCCGCGATAGCCGCGCGCCACCAGCCTATCCAGGTCGGCGCGCATATCGCGGTCGCCGTCACCCCAAGCAAGATGCGTCGTGCCATCTGCCGCAACATCGACAAAATGCACGTGGGCGACATCATCGCCAAGCAGATCAAAATAATCGTCGATGGTATCCCCCGCCACCGCCATAGCGCCCAAATCCAGACACGCCTTAAGTGCCGGATGATCAACTGCCTCGATCATGCGCTTCGTATCGGCCGCCGAGTTCACGATCGTCGACTCAACCGGCTGTAGGGCCTCGAGCACCAGTCGCACGCCGCGCTCTCCCGCATGCTCGGCAATCGCACGCAGCATCGAGGCGCTGCGACCCCACGCGTCCTCGATCGGCTCGTTCAAAAATGCCCAGCCGCTCGAGACCATGACCTGCTCGGCTCCAAGTTCCGCCGCGATATCTACAACGTTCTTAAAGTACGCGAGCGTGCGGGCACGCGCCTCATTCCCGCGCGCCGCGATATTCCACGGCTTGGGGTTGTTCTGTTCGGGACAAAGCCCCACAATCCGAACCCCATACCGCTGCGACAGCTCCCGTACCCGCTCGAGCGAATCGTATCCATGGCAATCGACATACAGATGCATCGCCCCGGTCCAAAGCTCGCAACACGTATAGCCCGAGGCCGCTGCCGAAGAAAAGAATTCCTCAAGGTCAAAATAACGATGGCTGATATTCATGACGGCAAGCTGCGGATACTCCATCTTGTCCACCTTTCGGCAAAAGGGCGCCGCAGCACAGTGTGCGCGACGCCCCCTCTTACATTGTTTTCATTATGACGGATACCCTACTGGACACCAAGCACTCCAAAGAACGCGCCAGCGATACTCACGAGCAGGATCACAAGCATGATGAGCAGCGGATTCATCTTCTTCTTGAGCATGAGATAGACAATTCCAAACAGCCCCATCGTGACAAAGCCCGGGAAGATTCCGTTGAGCAGCTCGGCGAGCGTCTGAGCACCATCGCCCGCACCGACCATGAGCGGAATGTCCACGGTGACCATCTCCATGGTCATAGCACCGATCACCATGGCGCCCATGATAGAGGCCATCTTGACGATCGTGTCCATAATGCCCGATTCCTGGACCTTGCTGATCATGTCCGAGCCAAAGCGATATCCCACAAACGTCAGCAGGTAACGGATGATGTAGTGAGGAACGTTGAACACGAGCAGGAACAAAATCGGGCCAAGAATAGAGCCCTGCAGCGCCAGCGACGTGCCGACACCCGTTGCCAAAATTCGCAGCGTGCCCCAGTAGAAAGCATCGCCCACGCCGGACAGCGGCCCCATCAAAGCAAGCTTGACATTAGAGATCGCGCTCGTGTCAAAGCTATCGTCAGTAGCGTTGACCTCCTCCATTGCAGCGGCGATGGACATGGGAAGCGTCGAGATGTACGGCGTGACGTTATAGAGCTCCATATGGCGCTTAAGGGCGGCCTTAAAGTCCGCATCCTGCGGATACAGCTTGCGAAGGATCGGCATAAGGGCCCACATAAAGCCGATATGGCCCATACGCTCGTAGTTCCAGGAATGCTCATAGGGAATCGAGCGCCAGAACAGCTTCTTAAGGTCTGCGCGGGAAATCAGCCCGTCGTAAGAAGACTCAAACTTAAAACTCATCGAACCCACTCCCAATCGCAGGATCCTCGGTTGCCGCTGCGGGCTGCTCCGCTTTTTTCTTATCACCCAAAACCGTCATCGCGACGACGATGATCGCGGCAAAGATCGCCACGCCCGTCGTGCTAATGCCAAAGTAGGCGACGAGGAAGAAGCCAGCGAAGAAGAACGGAGCCACTGTTTTGTTCATAATCATCTGCGCCAGCATCGCAAAGCCGAGTGCGGGCAAGAAGGCGGCGGCGACATCCATGCCGGTCTGAACGAAATCGGGGATGATGTTGAGCAGGCTGGCAACAGCATCGGCACCAAAGAAGAATGCCAGGGGAATAATCAGCAGGCCGCACCAGCTCTGCGCGTAACCGGCGATGAGCATGTTGCGCGTGATGGCCTTGGTGTCTCCGTCCTCGACGTTTTTGTCGATACGGTGCACCAGCAGCAGCATGACCGGTTGGCCCAGGGCCGTGTCGAGCGCCAGGACGATCGTGGCGATAGGAATACCCAGGGTCAGGGCCGCCGAAGCGTCCGCGCCGGCCTGCATGGCAAGAGATACGCCCAGGATAGTGCCGGAAATCGTATCGGGCGGGTTATAGGCGCCGACCGAGATGGCGCCGACCATGGCAAGCTCCATCGTGGCGCCCATGATCGTGCCGGTCACCATGTCGCCCATGACAAGGCCAACCAGAGGTCCGAGCACGATCGGGCGCTGGAGGTAGCTCGTGCCCGTCAGCCACTCGGAATAACCCAAAAGGGCAATAAGGAAAATCAGGATTGTCTTGATAACCATGACGGCCCCTAACCGATGACCTTCGCGGCGTCAGTCTTCGCATCTGCCGGAATCATCTGAATGAACAGTTCATAGCCCTCGCCGAGCAGCTCCTTCACGTAGGCCTCGTTCTCGGGCGTGAGGAACACGCTCGTCGAGACCTGACGGGCATTCTCGCTAAAGGCAACGTTGCCGAGGTTGATCTTCTTGACTCCCATCGCCTTGGCGACGGCACCGGCCTGCTGAATCGTCTCGCAAACCACGAAGAGTTTGTACTTATCGGTTACACCGCTCTGGAGCGCCTTGACAGCATCCTCGGTGTTTTTGACGACGACCTTGCATCCTTCGGGCTTTGCAAGGGACAGGGCCTGCAGACGAAGCTTGTCATTGAGGACCGTGTCGCTCACTAACAGGATGCAGTCGGCACCCAGAGCCGAGGTCCAGCTAACGGCAACCTGGCCGTGAAGCAGTCGATAATCTACACGAATCATCTGAATCATGATGTGCTCCTAACGATTAAAACTCATCGAGTTCGGCCTGCCCCAGCAGGTCGTTGACGTACTTGACCTTAGTGTCGTCCGCCTCGACGATCTGGCGAATGGCCTCGTCGATCGGAGTGGAATCGGGTACGAACAGCAGCTGAATAAGGAGTGGCAAGTTCATATTGGTCACGAGGTGCGTGTTGGGACGCGTCTGGACGATCTTGGTGAACTCGTTGTTGACGCTGCCGCCAAAGAGGTCAGTGCACACGACAACTTCGTCGTCCGCGGCAAAGCCGTCCAGAATCGCTGCAGCCTCCTTGGACAGGTCCTCGTTTCCGTCGACATACATAGAGAGCGCATGGACGTTTTCGCGCTCACCGGAAAGCAGGCCGATGCTCTCGACGATTCCAGACGCGAAATGAGCATGGGACGCCACGATAAACTGCCTCATTCGATCCCCTTCCTAGCGAATTTCGGCATAAAAATGCCCGGACGCATGCGCCCGGGCAGGGTGCTTCTTAAATGAGTGGTCAACTATTAGTAGTCGAACTGGTGATAGTAGCGACGGTAGTTGAGGTTGTGCTTGGTGACC